>CAMVOC010000013.1 GCA_947169045.1 uncultured bacterium | reverse complement strand
AAGTGGTGCCAAGAGGCAGAATCGAACTGCCGACACAAGGCTTTTCAGGCCTCTGCTCTACCACTGAGCTACCTTGGCATACAAGATATGCGAGCAACAATATATACATGTGCAATCAAATTGCAAGAGATTTTTCATCTTTGGGAGAAGAATCCCTTGAAAACGCCCTTAAAATCCATACACTACAACCATTCATTCGGCGAAATGCTACAAAGTATCTACTTTTATCTCTATTTATTCTTTCTATGACCAAGTACGAACTCGTCCTGATGCTCAAAGTTTCTGTCGCAGATACTGAGAGGAAAAACTTTCTTGATGAATTAGAAAAAAAGTTTAAAATGCTGGATAAAGACGAAATTTGAATCCAAAAACTTTCATTCAAAGTAAAAGAAGGTGTAGATCAGGCTTTTTTTGTCTCTTTCTTATTCGAAGGAGATCAAACTATCCTTACAGAACTCAAACAATTCTTACTGTATAACCCTAATATCATCAGATATGAAATCTTCGCTAGAGATAGCAAACAAGAATTCTTCCATTTCGACGCCCTCCAAAAGAAACTCGAGGCAGCAATTGAAGAATTTCAAGGTAAAAAATACGGTCAAAAGCTAAATTTCTTCACGAAACCAGAAAATGAAAAATACTTAAATCGAAAGGCAATCCCTATTCTAAAGCTCTACCAGACGAGATTTGGAGACATTAAACCAAGAATCTACACAGGAAATTCAGTAAAAATCCAAAAAAAGCTGAGGACTCAAATCATTAGAGCTAGGACTCTAGGATTCCTTCCATTCATCAAACATTAACCTTTAATTTTTAACTTGTAATTATCATGGCATCAAAACTTCGCAGAATCAGAAAATACAATCGAAAATCTAGAATGAGAAAGCACGGTTTCAGAGCTAGAATGGCTGACTGGACTGGACGCAGAGTGCTCGCTAGACGCAGAAGTAAAGGAAGAAAACAACTAACAGTGCAGAGAAAAAAGTAAAAACTGCGTAATTTTCGTAAAGAGAGGAGCCTAATCTCCTCTTTTTTTATCCTAGGGATGTCAGCTTTTTATTTCTTTTATCTCCTCTTCGTATGCAAAGAATAATCTCTCGAATTCTCTTAGCCGTAGTCATTGTTACAGTTGGCTCTATCGTACGAGAATCTGTTGCCTTGGTGTCTGAAGGTGAAGAAATAGTCGCTCACACAACACAAACAGACATAAAAACCTGAACAATAACCGAAGAAATCGACCTCGAGAACCCCGAACCTCAGATCACAGAACCGAATGGAATAGGAAATATTACGCGACACCTTATCTTTGAAGGAAAAGGACCAGAGGCACAACCAGAAATCTCAGAAGACACGGCAGTCTTTAGGACTCCTGATGGTTACCCTGCAATCCATCTCTTCATCCCAGCAGAAGTACTGATACTTCACGACGTTACTACGGGAGGTTTGTATTTTTTTAGCGGAACGGTGAAATTGCTCGATGCTGCAGCAGGAAACCGCTATTACGAAGCTGTAAGCGTTGACTTATTAAGTGAGGGATAAGTTTAAGACCCACATGAAATTTCTACTTTGGTAGATAAAAAAGCTATTGCTTCTTGTTCTGTATCGAGTTTAAGACCCACATGAAATTTCTACTTTTGTAGATGGATGACATTAAAGACTTTTTAAAATAATAACCACAAACGTAAAATGACAAATACACAAGAGGTAAAGATGCCTATCTATGAGGCATTCCAAGAATCTTTACATGATGCTAAAAATGTAAAAGAAAAGTTCGAAGTATTGCTCTGACTCTGGCCAGAAGAAGAGAGGGAACAAGCAAGAAAAGAGATGTGGCCAGGATTAGTGCAAGCTATTAAAGAGCATCCAGAGTATTATACATGATCTGATGAGATTTTAGCTGATGAATGAATGAAAAAAAATGAGGACTAACCTCCTCTTGTTAATGAGCTGGAACTGGTTATATCAAAGATGGACTAGCAAACATTCAGCAATATGCAAAATGATTTTAATCATTAATATATAATAAAATGACTATTACAAAAGAAGAAAGACTACAAAAATTACTGAGAGTCATTGTATAATCCTCCTGTAATAATAAAATAACTCTAGCTGAAGAAATCTGAGTTACAGAGCAGACTCTTAGAGACTTCTTCAACTGAAAATCTACAAAAAAAACTGATAAGCTAGTTGAAACATGGTGTTATTCTCATGTGAACTTCTTATCAGATTGCTGGACTAATTATAGGAGAATACAAGATGATGATGAATAAAAAAGCTAGGATTTATTCCTAGCCTTTTTGTTATTCATGTAGTAATGATGTTTAAGACCCACATGAAATTTCTACTTTTGTAGATTTCAGAAAAAACTCGCATCTGGACTGCAACTTGCACTCCTCACATTTCGGCTTCTGAGCTTTACAATAATACCTTCCAAATAAAATTAACGCATGATGAGCAATAGTCTTCCATTGTTTTGGGATAGCTTTTTCTATCTGCTTTGAAGTTTGCAGAGGAGTAGTAGTCTGTACAATACCTAACCTATTCGCTACTCTATGAACATGAGTATCTACCGCAATGACGGGCTGATGATACAAGACATATTGAATAACTTTAGCCGTCTTTTCGCCTACTCACGGTAATTTGAGCAGATCCTCAGTAGATTCTGGAACTTCCCCTCCTTGCTCGATCAGGAGTTCTGCCGTCTGGAAAATATGCTTCGCCTTCATCTTGTAATAATTCACGGAACTTACAGCTTTTTCAAGCTTTTCTTGCCCCATCGCTATCACATCTGCTGGCTCATAAACAGAAAGAAAAAGCTGACGAGTAATCTTATTGACCTGCTTATCCGTACTTTGAGCAGATAATATCACCGCAATCAGTAACTGAAAAGGAGTCTCTCGCTCTAACTCCGTATCAAAAGAGTCAAATAAACTAGAGAGATACTCAAAAAGAAAGTCGTAATCTGTTGTTTTTCGTTTCGTTTACTCTTGAACTATCAAATAAAATACCTATAGATAACACGTAGATTATACGTTTACTTCAAAAATGCAATCTGATGTTAATTGCTGTAGATAAACCCCTAGAACTTACAAGTTTTGATATCGTAAAACGCCTGAAACACGTCTTCCCAGGAGAAAAAATCGGACATAGCGGGACGCTCGACCCAAAAGCGACAGGATTGATGATACTCGGAATAGGAAAAGGGACAAAAAAGCTGAATGAACTGATCGGACTAGATAAAAGTTATCAAACCGTAATCGATTTTTCCAAAAAAAGTGATACCCGAGATGCAGGATATTGGGAATATTTCGAAGATTTGCTACCGGTTCGAGAAAAGGAACAAAAAAAACCAACCCCAACCCTTACAGAGATTGAAACTAAGTTATCTTCACTGATCCCAGCACACGAATTACCACTTCCCGCCTTTTCTGCCAAGAAAAAAGAGGGGAAAAGACTTTACCAACTCGCTAGGAAAGGGAAAACCGTTACGGAAACTAAGATAATGAACATACAAAAGTTTGAAATTCTTGAATATCAATTCCCTCTCCTAAAACTTAGTCTTGACGTGGGATCTGGGACGTACATTCGTTCCATTGCTCATCGACTAGGAGAAGAACTAGGAATAGGCGGAATTTTAGTAGAGTTAAGGAGGACAAGAATTGGAAAACGAGACGTAAAAATTCTTTTTGAAGACCAAAGCAAAGGAGCAGAAATCCAAGTCGTTGATTATCATATGAGAGGACAGGTAGGAAGCTTCAAATGGAGAATGATAGAAGAATAAATTCCCATATTCAAAACGTTACAAGCAAGATATGACATATCTCATCAAAGCTCATCCAGAAGACTTTATCGTGGAAGAAGTGCTCCTTCATCAGCCAGAAGGCACAGGAGAGGTTTTTTGGATACAATTTGAAAAAAGAAATCTGACGACAATGGACGTGATAGCTCATCTTTTAGGTAAAACTCCCCTTGAACGTAAAGACATCGGAATCGCTGGGCTAAAAGACAAAATCGGAATCACACGCCAATGGCTAACAATATATCGCAGTAAACTAGAAATCTGCGGAGGAGAATCAGCTTTTCTCTCTCTTTTATCTGAAAAAGTCAAAATACTGAACACACAACGAGGAAAAAACGTACTAAGAATCGGAGGGAATGCTGGAAATAGATTCAAGATAAGAGTGCGTAATATAAATGCTGCACTCACCTCAAAGACGCAAGGAGAAATCCAGCAACAGCTACTCAACAATGTCGCTAAAATCAAGAAAATAGGCTTCCCGAACGCTTTTTGACATCAGAGATTTTGAAAAAAAATGAAAAACTTCCGAGAAGCAAGGGAAATCATCCATACTCATACCAGCGAGCACTCCACAAGCCATACATTACATCATCGTTTCTCTCTTCAAGCCTATCCAAGCGGACGATTTAATGAATACGTAATGACGAGACGAGAAAAGGGACGACTGGTATTGGAAGGAGATATTATGGTCGATAGATACCAGGCGGCCTATTGTTGCGAGCCACGAGTACAGTGAGGAGAAAAAGCTCCCACAGCAGAAACGGCATTCCCAACCTGACCAATGCTAGGATACGACTTACTACTTGCTCCTGAAGGCTCTAAAGCGAGAATAAGAGAAAATCAATTATTGGAACTGGCATCTTTTGGAGAAAAAGAAAAAGAAAGCTGCAAAAAACTGCATTTGATGGGCTATCGTAGACCGCTTTGGGTGGATGTCCCAGATATAGAAGTGAATATTGAAGGAGATGATGCAGTTTGTACCTTTTCGCTCCCTACTGGAAGTTATGCAACTGTAGTATTGGGCTTCATTTTAGCAGGTATTGACGATAAAAGCCTGAAGGAAAATAAACTTGATATCCCTAGAATAAATATGTCACGTCTCTAAATTACAATCGCAGAAAGTTGCAAAACACTTTCAAAAAAGATATACTTAGAATATGAAATTACGCTTTCTTTTGCTCAGTTTTTTTTCTCTATTATGCTGCCGGTATGGCGGAGTTTTTGCTGCGGAATATCCGGGAGATTGTAATCTTGTAGCAGGAGAGTTCGCAACTGAGAAAACATTTAACAGCGTCGAGATTTTACGAACGAGATCATCTTTGGCAGATACACTAGAACCAGTGCTAGATACTACAAGCCTCAATAGAGCATTGCTTAACCTACAAAAAGTCTGCTGTTATCAAAATAAAGACTTTAGAATACTGAGATCTGACGTATGTAAACATGATGCACCGTTCTTTTATAAAGGAGATGTTCCAGACTCTTTCTACCTGTTTGATCATGTGTTTGACGTTATCATTAGAAGACTGGATGGGGACCAAGACCATCGATATGAACAAGATCTGTTAGATCCTAAGGGAGAAGCACGGCACACGCGAATTTCTTCATTGATGGATCAAACCAAAGGCGACGAAAATACTACTCCAAAGGTCATCTCTGACACGTATAACGAATATTGGACAATCAAAGCAGAAAACATCCTACAAGGAATGATGGAAAATATCGATTTTTCATTACCAGACATTGTCGCTCAGATGACCAAAGGAAAAAATCTAGAGATATTAAAACGTTACGACGAGCGAACATTAGCGGAGAGATATCGAAATTCCTGTAATATTGCGGGATTTATCTACGCTTTATTTGCAAGTGTACAAGATAATCAATCGTCAATCTTAGCTACCAAAGGAAATCTATTAGATGGAAGCACTAATCGTTGTACCGCACTGATCCAAAATAAACTTGATGCAATTGCAAATTACACGACATACGTGAATATTAGTAAAAGCTCAATGATGCTAACCGACTCCATAGATGAATATGTCAATACATATCTGGGTTCTAGACTCGATAATCTTCAAGAAATGATTAGTTACATGAGAGTACTGCTACTAAGAGTAGTAAAAGCAGTTCCAAAGCTGATTCATATCGTAGAATAATCTTTTATTTTTTTACTCGCTCATTGATGAAAAAAACGCTACGACGCTGTTTAGTATTGATCGGGGCAGTATTCCCAACAGGGGTACTCTTCGCACAAAATGCACAATTTGCCATTTTGCCAGAATCAAAAACCTCCACGCAAGAGCTTTCAGAACTCATCTTGAAAGTCTCAAAGACCTGAGGACTCGTAAATGATACCTACACAATTATAGCAGACGAACTCTCAGTGGAAGATCAGCTCGCGACAGGGATTATGAATTGGGATACCTTGTTTAATTACGTGGTCTATTTGATCAAATTTCTTTCGCAAATAGGAATGCTGATCGGGACAATTATGTTAATTTATGCAGGATATAAGTATGCTACACAGATATTTTGAGGAAAACCCCAAGAAGGAAGTGATGCAGTGAAATACGCTTTGTTAGGAATTATTGTAATTACCTTTAGTTACGCGATTATGAAAGCATTTACCGCTATGTTTCTAGGGACATAATGCAGTTTAAACGATGCTTTCTGCCATTCGATCGATTTTAAAGCCTTTTTTGTAGAAATTCAGCTTTGTATAGACAATATCCATAAAATTTCTGACTTCTTTTCCTTTTAAAATGATATTGTATCTATATTTTCCAAACATTTTATAGATCATGGGTGGAGTCGCATAAATTTCCATCTCTTGCATATCATATTTCTGCTGAAGATAGAGTAATTCTTGATAGAGACTATCGACTTTTTTAAACATTTTTGACTCAATTTCGTCTTTGTACAAAATGACGCACAGCTCGCCAAACGGAGGATAGAGAAACTGCTTACGAAAAGCATATTCTTGCTCATAAAAGCCCTCTTTATCCAGTTTACAAGCAAAACGTAAAGAAAACTGATCCACCTTCATCGATTGTACTACAAAATTGTTGCAGGAATGCTTCGTGAACGCTTCATAGAGCAGTTGAAAATTCCTCTCATTGACATTATAATCAGGGATATTGAGTCACAAATCCGCATTAAGAAAAATCAAGAGATCAAACGTATAATCACGAATAGGCTGAGCAAGCAACGCGGTTCAAATGAGAATATGCGAATCATTTCCTTGAATCTGTTCTAGCATCCTCTTCACTTTACCTGGAGAATTTACCGTTTCGCTCTCAATAATCAAAGGTTTCACATGATATTCTTGCTCAATCCATTCCGCTACCTGCTGAGTCCCCATCCCATAGGGAGCAATTTTAGATGTCCCACATTCTTCACAAATCTCTGGATACAAATACTGCATTTTGCAGATATGACACATTCCCATTAATGTTCCTGCGGGAGTTTTGTGAAAGGAAATAGGAACAGAACACCTTTTGCATTGGGGAATATGCCCACAATCGTAGCAAATAACCCCGTTGGAAAAGCCTTTTTTATTCACGATAATTCAGATTTTTTTCCCTTTTGATGAAGGTCCTTGTAGATATTTCGCAAGTCCTCTTTTCATAAGTTCGGAAAAATTATGATCAAGCTCCTTGGTCATATCAACCAGAAAGATACGTTTATCTCAATGAGTAAATTGCTCGTAATTCATCGCCAATAACTGTAGGGATTTGGTAATGGGCTTCAAGAGCAGATGATGAGGAAATAGAGAAAAACTTGATAACAACCTGCTTTAACATATAATCCAATATTTTATCTTTTTTATTTCAAAACGATGACCGAAAATATCCCCGATATCCCAGTGGAAAACGTCGTAAATGGAATCTTAAACACCTCTTCAAATCCTACAGTTCACAATAAAGTAGATTTGAAATGCGTAAATAAAATCGAAATTGTGTACACACGTTCAAGACGTGATTATTTCAGAAATTTTATTTTTTCTTGTGGACTTATTGTCTTGAGTGGATTGGTGATTTGCCTCTTATTATTTTACTTTTTCAATAACGTAAAACAGTCAATATCCAGTTCAAAACGGAGTATTCCTTGAGCTAGTTTGTTACAATGGTTTCAATAAGAGGAGAACAACGTAATTTCCTCTTGACTTTCCCCTTCAAAATCAGTATACTACAGATAACTATTTGCCTGAGACAGTAGGTCACGGAGCGCTCTGTGATAAATCCTACCGAGGTTATCTTACTGATTTTTCTCTCTTTTTTGAAAAATCTTCGATAACTTCCTGCAAAGAAGTTATTTTTATTTCTTTTTATTCTGAAAGCTTATGGCGATTAGTAAAGACCAGAAAAAAAAGCTGATCGACCAATACGTTTCAGACCTGAAAGCAGCGAATAACGTAGTTATCGTGCAGCAAAACGCAATTCCTGTAAACACTGCTGTAGAAGTAAGAAAGGGAGTTGTAGCAGCTGAAGGTAAATTCAACGTAATCCGCAAGAGACTATTCCTTAGAGCTCTTGAGCAGGCAGGATATGAAACAATTGATCTCGAGAAGCTAGAGGGACCTGTAGTTGCACTTTATGCAACAGGTGACGAACATGCCCCTCTCAAAGCCGTAAACAAATTCATCAAAGAATTTGCTAAAGCAAAAGCCGACAGTTCATTCAAGTTCCTTTGAGCTTGGTATGACAAAAAATGGCATGATGGAGCTTACGTGACGGAACTTGCAAACGTTCCTTCCAGAGAAGAACTCCTATCAAAACTCGCTTACCTTTTCAATTACCCACTGCAATCTTTTGCATGCGTTGTGAAGGAAGTGGCAAAGAAACAAGAGGCGTAAATTACCTCTCTTTCATTTATTTCTTTTCATTCATTAAACAATGGAATTAACTAAAGAACAAACTCAAGTTCTCGAATTAATCGAGAAAATGTCCGCAGTAGATCTTAACGGACTCGTAAAAGCTATTGAAGAAAAATTTGGTGTTTCAGCTGCTGCAATGGTAGTTGCTGGAGGAGCTGGAGCTGCTGGTGATGGAGACGCTGGAGCTGCAGGAGGATCTAATGCTGTTAATGTAGAACTTACAGAAGCAGGACCTCAAAAAATCGCTGTAATTAAAGTGGTAAAAGAACTTCTAGGAATTGACCTTAAAGCTGCTAAAGACCTTGTAGAAGCTGCTCCAAAGATTATCAAAGAAAATGTAAAGTCAGAAGAGGCTGATGCTATCAAAGCAAAGCTTACTGAGGCAGGAGCTACAGTAAATTACAAATAGTTACCAACAGCTATGTAATAAAGCAAAAAAGCTTAAAAAGGCTGAGTATTCAGCCTTTTTTATGATAGTGAAACTCCACTTTATCCAAAAAATAGATAATATCGCCTCAGGAATCCGTGAAGAAAAACAGCATCTTACAATCCATCTCGATGGTAAGAAGATAGCACTTTACAATCCTGAACATCTACAGATTTACGAACTACAAGTCATTGATGTGCTAGGGACTACCTGCGTATCTCTGACCAATATACACGAAACGACGCTTCAACTTCCAGCTACACTTCCACGAGGAAGATATTGGTTGCTGATCCGTCATGCCTCAGGATATGAGGTACATAAACTCTTGATTATGGAATAATATTCTCATAATCTGAAAAAGCTCAAGGATTCCCTTGAGCTTTTTTTATTTCTACACTCCAAACGCTTGTTTCAATACGTCCACTGCATCTAATTTCTCCCAAGGGAATAATTCAACAGTTTTTCCATATTTCTCCACTACTTTACATTCACGACCAAAATGACCGTAAGCTGCAGTTTCTTGATAGATAGGAGAACGAAGATGGAATCTTTTCTCTATCGCGTAAGGTCTTAAATCAAAAAGTGCTCAGATTTTTTCAGCGATTTCTCCATCTGCTAATGACACTTTTGACGTTCAAAAAGTATTCACGTAAATGCTAAGAGGTTCTGCAATTCAAATAGCATAAGAAACCTGAAGTAAAGCTCTATCAGCTATTCATGCAGCTACAAGATTTTTTGCTAGATAACGTACCATATAAGCACCAGAACGATCAACTTTACTTGGATCTTTTCAGGAGAAAGCTCCTCATCAATGCGCTCATTTCCCTCCGTACGTATCCACAATAATTTTTCTTCCTGTTACTCCAGTATCTCAGTCTGGTCCTCAAATAACAAATTTTCAGGTTGGATTAATTTGAATATCAATCTCATCAGTAAATAACGCTTGAACATTCTGTTCTAGTCAATTAATCAAACGAGGTAATAAAAGAGTAGTTACATCTGCACGAATCTTTGCCAACATTTCTTCATCTGAAGCAAATTCATCATGCTGAGTAGAGAGAATGATAGTCTTGATTTTCAAAGGGGTATCGTCGTCGGAGTATTCAATCGTGAACTGAGATTTTGCATCTGGACGAAGATACAGCATTTCTTTTTTCTCCTTACGAATTTCTGCTAAAGTCCTAAGTAATTTATGCGATAAATCCAACGTCAGAGGCATGAAATCATCTGTCTCATTACAAGCATATCAAAACATAATTCCTTGATCTCCAGCTCATTGATTTTCGACAGTTTCTCTTTCCACTCAACGAGAAATATCAGCGGACTGTTCATGTAAAAGCACTTCAATATCGCAAGTGTCAGCATTAAATCAGTATTCATCTTTCGTGTAACCAATTCTGCGAATCACATCACGAGCCACCTTTTCCACCTCCACATGCGCTGTAGATTTTACTTCTCATGCAAGTACCACTTTATGCGTCGTAACCAAGGTTTCACATGCCACCTTTGAGTGGGGATCTTGGGCCAAATAAGCATCAACAATAGCATCAGAAATCTGATCACAAACTTTGTCTGGATGTC
>CAMVOC010000012.1 GCA_947169045.1 uncultured bacterium | reverse complement strand
AAAGGTAACCGCTGAAAGCATCTAAGTGGGAAACTTGTCTCAAGATTAGATTTCTGTACCTTTATGGTAATAAGACCTCCGCGAGACTAGCGGTTTGATAGGCTGCATGTGTAAGTCTAGCAATGGATTGAGCAGAGCAGTACTAATTGGTCGAATCAATTTATTTCTTTTGAAAATTTGTAATATATTATTGTATTGTGCGGGTGGGATGCATCTATTGTTTTAAATTGTTCCTTTGAGATTAAAAAAAACTGACGTAGTGATCAGTCTTTTTTTTAATTTTTGAAAATTTTACGTATCTTTTTTGAGGCAATTTTTTATTATAACTATTTTTTCTAAAAAGTCAATACTTTTATTTTGTGTTGTGTGTGCTTATTTTCCATTTTTCGCCTTATTTATGTACACTTTTATTGTACTTTTTATTATTGTTGTTATTGATATGGAGATGCTCCCTTCTACTATTGAAACAATTGAAAAATATAAGCCAAAAATTGCTAATATAGAGAAGCTTCTCAATGATGCAGATGCTGAAAGTAATAAAAAACTGAGGCAAATTGAGCTTATTCTTGCTGAACTTGAAAAAGATGAAGAAACGTTCGAGAAACAGGGTGAAACTGAAGGAAAGGCGAGGTTGTTTGCAGTCAAGACGGATCTTCTTAATGCAAAAAAAGAGATAGAAAGCTGAAACTTAGATCAAAGTCCTTCAGATGATAAAGAGGACTCCTCTCCAAAAAAGAAAAAGTCTTGATATAAGCTTCTTGTTGCTGCGTTGGCAGCTTTTATGTGATGGGAAGGCTTTAAATTGTTTAAACGTCGGGATAGTAATAAGGGATTTTTTGAGAATCTTAAAGATATGATTTTTGCTTCTTCTGATGAGACACAATCCTCCGAGTCTCGTTCTGCTGAAGTAGTAGATTCTTCTCTTTCTTCTGATGCTGCATCTTTGTGACAAGTATCACAGTCAGAAGTACCATCAGAGGCATCGATAGCTACTTCAATTCCTTCCCCTGAGCAGAATTTTGAACAGAATTCCGAACAGGATTCCGAACAGAGTCCAGAGCAAGATTCTGAGCAGGATATTGATGATGATTTGGAGCAAGGAGGAGAAAGCACTGAAGATGTTGATGATGAGATGATTGATGAGATCGATTTTGATAGTATGGAGCGAGAAGAATCTTCAAAAGTGGAGAATTCATCTATACATACTCCAGAACAGGCTAAAGCGGAAGCTAAAAAACTTCATTCTGCTTGATATTCTACATTGTATATTCTTATTAAAATGTCGTTGTTTGGGTTCGCTCCTAAAGCTAGTAGGTGGAGTAAAGGTCATAGAGTTCGATCTGCTCTTGAGGGCTGACCGTTACAGGCTCTTGGTCGTAAGAGAAGGGATTTGATGGAGCAAATTTTCTTTTTGCTCAAAAAAGATAAACAAGCTATTGTAGATGTGACGAAACAAGAGTTTTATGTCAAAGATACGTCGATTAAAAGGGTTATGGATGAGCATTTGAACTTATATGGAGAGATGGAACATGATCTCAAAACAGGAATGACTCAAGAAAATTTTATTGAAAAGTATGGGAAAAAATTAGAAACAGCGGAAGGTAAACGTCTTAAGATTAAAAAAATGACTCCTGAACAGTTAAGCAACTATGTTACAGAAACTATAGATAAAAAGCTGACAGTTTTTGCTGAAAATGAGCTCAAACTTAATGACTTAAAAGCAACTACGAAACAGAAGCTCAAAGAGCTTGATCAGGATACAAAACTTCATCCAAAGCATCAGAAAGATAATCAAAAGAAAGCACAAGAGCTTTTGAAGAAAAACTCGGGAATTATGCATGAGCTTCAAGTGCAAGATCTACAGGCTTTTGATCTTTTTACTCCTAAGCAACTTGAAGAACTTCAGAAAAAATATCCTTCGCTGGATAACTTGGTAAAACGTAATGGAGGAAATGCTGAAAAATGTCTTGAAAAAATTTCTACTTCTAAAGCTGGAAAATTTGCTAAATGAGCTGGAAAATTTGCTATTGGAAGTCTGGTAATTAAAACGATTGCTGATTATAGCACATGAGTTCTTGATGGAGATCTTTCTTTGAAAGATGCTGGTTTCGAGGTTCTTGATTTAGGTGCTGGGTGTATTCCACTTCTTTGAGGACTTTATGATGCAGTTACTGCTTTTACAGGAAGTCCAATTACTGGAGCAGATTTTGATGGGAAAGATAAATGGATAAGAGCATGAATAGGGGTATGAACGGCCGTACTAGATGCTTTTTCTTTTGGAATGGGAGGTACTGCGGTCAGAGCGGCGGTTAAATGAGGAACAAAGGCAGCAAAGGCTGTAAAAACAGCAAGTACTACCTCCAAAGGTGCTAAAACTGCTAAAGTTGCTAGGGGAGTGAATGCTACCTATCAACTTGCTACCTTTGGATATCTTTGATATGTTCTTTATGAAGATGTCTCTGGTGTTGCTATGCCTGTTTGGAATAGTGTTATTAAAGCTACAACGCCTGATCACAAATTGACTATCTAGTTTTTGTAGTCTGCTTTTTATTTCTTTTTATGATGTTTACTTATGGCTTTTCAACTGAATAATGCAAAAAATGCTTTAGATACGTCCAAAGTTTTTCCTGAAGATGAGCTGGCAAAAGCTCAAGAGCAACAGGAAGTGCAAGAGCAGACGTATTGTTCTCTGCAGGAGCTTAAAACAGATTTAGAAAAGAAGAAAGAAAAGGCTGAAAAAAAACAGCTTATTTTGACGTTTATTGATCAAAAATTAAAAGAGACCGAGGCTACTTCTGATACGTTTTCTAAGCTTGAACATTTAAAAGGCACGGTTGAAAACATTAACGAGGAAGAATTGGAGAAAAAGGATATTACTCATATTTTGAAACAACTTGAAGACATTCTTCCAGCTGGGAAAGAAGAAAAGTTGGGTATTGCAGAAAATCTTGAACAGGAGATTGAAAATGTTATTCAACAAATTAGGGAAAAACTTGAAGCTCATCGATATTCTAAACGGTTGGCAAATCCTATTTGTAATTTTCTTACTGATAAGTTCGTCCATAGAAAGAAAATGGGTAAAATTGTTTGACGATTAGTTGGGTTGGTTGCAGGTGCTTTTGGTTTTAAGAAGCTCTTTGATGCGGTAGAAAAAGGTGGAATAGATCAGGTTTCTTCTGCTGTTGATGATTTGAAGGAGAATGCTCCAGAATTTACTCAGCAACAAGTAGATAAAGTGAAAAAACAGATGAAATCACATTTTGAAGAGAAATTAGGGAGAAATATTGATGAAAATACATTTACTAGTGTTTTTAATGCTTGGCGAGAAGAGCGGGGGCATCAGTTCTCCTCTAGCATTCACGAAAGTGGTGAAAAATTTCAAGCGGCTAGTGTGGAAGGGGCAGATCAATCCTTTAATATTGTTGATGAGACGTTCGGGACTATTACAATCCCGGTTAAGGCTATGATTGATCTAGCGTGTAAATTGACGGAAGCTGGGGTTACTTCATGGAGTGATTTGAGTATTGATTTTGTGGTACTTCCTACTGGAAAGGCGGTTGTGCAAGCTTGATTACGTTCTCTGGGATTGTTTGCTAATGGAATGAGTGTCTTGTGGGGATCGTTAAGTCTTGAGGAATATACTGAATATATCAAGTCTCATGTGTCAAAAATGAATGTTTCCTCTAGAGAAGCCATGTGGGCAATCCTTTATAGGCAAGGAGGTCCTTTTTGGAAGCTTGCTGGACAGTTGGGGACGTTGGTTGGTGAAGGGATGTCTTTGGCTTTTATGAATAAAACTTGAGGAGATGTTGGTAAACTCTTGGCGTATTGGAAAGGAGGAGTTATGCAAAATTATGAAAAGGAATTGCAAGTCTTTAAGCAATTAGAAGATGCTTTGAAGGGAACTGGTGTTTTTGATAGTATTGATAAAAAAGCGTTTTGAGGAGCGACACATTTAGAAACTTTGATGAAAACTGCTAAAGAAAATGCGAAGATTTTTAGTATCGCTCATAATGCAGGAGATCTTGCGACATTAGAACGTCAGCTTGTAGATCAGTGATTTGGAAATATTGTAGATGCACTCAAAGAAGAACCGGCGTGGGAAAATAAAGATTTAAAGTGAATTAAAACGAAAACGGGAAATAAGATTCTCTCAAGAATGGGTGCAGCATGTGAGGATGCTGCTGATGGTTTGGGAAAGTTTAGAAACGTGGTTGCGTGAAAGTTGAAACTTCCTTGGATGAAAACACCATTTGAGACGCAATTGATTGAACAATTGAGAGGATACGCAAAAGTTCAAGAAACGCTCCTTCAAAAGACAGATTTTCTTCATCCTTTGAAAAAGATTACTCAAACGTTTGAAAAAGGAAAGCAACTTGGAAAGTTTGTTGATTATTCCGATGGGGTAAAGCTTTCTTTAAAAAATGTTACTGAGGCAAAAGATTTCTTTGATAATGTTAAAACAATTGGAAGGTCTAGCCCTGAACTTCTTAAGACACTTTTTAAAGGTTTCCCTTTGGTGATGCTGGGGAAAGAAATGTTTGATAAATTTATAAATCCTGATAATACTGATTCTACAACCAAGATTCTTCAAGATGGCTTCCTGTATCTTACGCCGCTCATATGACCACTTGTTTTAGTACGTGAAGGAGTTGATTATAAAAATGGAGAATTTCGTTCTCCTGCTTCTGTAGGGATTGGAGCTGGTATGTTTTGTATTGATGGATTCTTTGCGGGTAAAGCTCTCAAGGTGGGAGGATTTAAAGCTTTCGGGAAATATATGATTTCTCCAGTGACTGATGCTATTGAATTTTGAAAATCATCTGCTCGTTGAGCTTATACTGCTTTAAAAATGACAAGAGATGGTGTTAATGTCGTCAAGAATGAGTGAATTCGTTCCTTTTTAAAAGGTCTTTGAAGAACTGGTCGTTCTGTCGGTGGTAAGATGGCTTTGATGGGATTATTGGCATATTTTGGTTATCGTTGAGTCTCTTCTCTCGTGGAAGATGCTGAAGAACAACATAAATTAGCTAAAATGGAAAAAATGAGTTCTGGAGAGCTTGAGGCTTATCTGAAAAAAGAGTGGCCACATTTGAACGATACAGATAAAGAAGATTTTATTAAACTTGCTACTGCTCATAGGATGGGGATTGTGGATCTTGATTCTATTGATGTTAAAAAGGAAAACAATCATATTAGTGTTACGATTCGTAGGCTTGTTAATGGATATGATCTTGAACAAACGAAGTATGATATGCAAATGGTTCTTGATACTCTCGAAGGTTCTCATGGTACAACGATTTCGTATCAATTGGATGGAGGAGAAGAAAAGGTGTGAGAGATTAAGGAGCAATTGTTGGGATATAAAAAATACTTTTTTGATGCTCAAGGTCATTTCCATGCGCAGGGATTCCTTGAATATTTGATGACGATGTGATATTCCAAGGAAGATGCTCTGAAGATGATTAAAACAGCAGGTGTCGTTACTGATGCAACGTATAATGAATTGAAGCGTTGAAATGTAGCTTAATCTTTGCACTGTCAGCTTTTTATTTCTTTTATGTTGTTATTCTTATGTCTATTGAAACTTTACCTTATTCCTTTGATCGTAGACATCTTAAGTCGAAGCAGGAGAATATTGAGAAACTTGTGAAGAATCCGGAAATTAAACTTACGGAGAAAATTAAGCAAATTTCTGGTGCTCTTAATGAGGTGGAAAAGGCTTTAAAAACGTTGGATTCAACGCAAGAAGGTCAAGAAAAAACTGCGTTATTATCATATGCTACGTATCTTAATAAGATCAAACAGGAAGTAGAAGACTGAAAAACTGTCGATCAGGAACAGCTTTTATGAGGAGGCTCTTCAAAGATCGTTTCATGAGTTCTTGCGGTAGTTGCGTTTTTTTCTCCAGACTTAGCTAATCGTATTAAAACCGGATATTCTAAGGTAAAAACCTTCTTTGGGTCGCTTTTTGGGAAGAAGAAGACTCTTGAAGGATTTGTAAAAACGGGGCCGTCTCGTTGGAGAAATGTATTTACTCTTCAAGCCAAAGAAAAAAAAATCTCAACGAAAGAAAACAATGTCGATACTTTATCTGATGAATATCGTGAAAAGGTTATTCAATCTGCAATGGATAAAATTGGGTGTCCTTATGAGCGATGAGCTACATGACCGAATAAGTTTGATTGTAGTGGGCTTTGGAATTGGGCTTTTACCCAACATGGATTGAGATTCCCCCAGAGATTTAATGTCTATTCTTTCGATAAAAATGATCAGGGTATTCCGAAAGAACAGGTGAAGAGGGGAGATTTTATGTATTGGGGGATTGAGGACTCTGTAGAACATCGTCATATTGAAATGGCACTTTGAGAACCTTATCAAAAAAAGTGAGTGCGATATGTGCAAGCTTTAGGAGCTGCAGGAAAAGCTGGTGGAAATAAAGTGGCAATCAGGGAAAGAAAGATTGAATCAAAGCATCACTTTTGAAGACATAATTATTTTGATTTATTGGCTGACGCAAAGGTTAAAAGTTTGGAGCAGGGGAATATTTTAACTTCGTAAATTCTTTGGGCAGAGGAGCGATAATATTGATTGTTTTTCCTGTAAAATCGGTAAATTTATAATTTCGACAGTGTAATAGTTGTCTAGAAATCCCGTATCATGACTGCATTTTTCTATTGATTGCAGGATTTCCGTAGATGAGATCTCCCAGTACGGGATGTCCTTCGCTGGAGAGATGTACTCTGATTTGATGCATCCTTCCGGTGTGGAGTTTTACACGCAGAAAAGAAATCTGACCTACGATGTTGTCGTATATGGTTTTTAGTGTGTCAATTTCGGTGATACTTTCTTGTCCGTGGGGACTTACTTTCATTTGGGCGCGATTGAACTTTGTATTCAGCGTTTTTTCTAATTTTTTATTGATGATGAGATGTTTAGGAGTTTGCCCTGTAACGACAGTGAAATAGGTCTTTTCGATATTTCTTTCTCTGATGATTTGGTTTAGAAATTGGAGAGCTTTGTAAGTCTTTGCTCCGATGAGTACTCCAGAAGTATCTTTGTCTAGTCTGTATCCAAATGAAGGTTTGAACGTAGCTGTTTTATATTCTTTGGCGTATACTTCGAGGTAATCGTTCATAGAAAGGTCTTTTCGGTGGTTATTTCCTTCGTGGGCGACGATTCCTGCAGGTTTGTTGAAAATTACCCAGTTGTCATCCTCAAAAAGAATAAAAGTCTGAATCTCTTTTCTAGTCAGCTTTTTGATCTTTTTATCTTTGACGGAAAGTAGCGCTCTTTTGTCTTGTTTTCCCAGTAGCTCATCTGGTATTTCTATCTGATCACCAATGGTTAGCCTGTATTCTTCGCTAGCTTTCTTGCTGTTAACTCTTACTTCTCCTTTTCTGATTCGTCTAAAAATATCGCTGAGTCAGACAGTAGGGTAGCTTTTTGTGTATTTTCTGAGAAAACGGTCGAAACGTTGATTTGAGTTGCTTTCGTCGATGGTAATGTGCATGGTTTAAGAACACAGGATAAAAGGCTCAAATGAAAAAATGCTGAGGAAGGGACTCGAACCCTCAAGCCGTAAGGCATACGCACCTCAAGCGTACATGTATACCAGTTCCATCACCTCAGCACTTTTATAAAAAGTTGAATTATATCTTTTATTTTACTCAAAAATGCGAAAAAATCAAGAGCAATATTTGCAAAAACTACCGAAATGAGGTATAATTAGTGGTGAAGTCTTTTATTTTGTGAATTTTGGTGATGAAAAAAGCTCTTTTGATGATTATAGCATGTGGTTTGGTAGTGTCTGCTTTTTCTGTTGCACAACTTGCATCTGAAGGTCAGTGAACAGAGGATTCTTGTGCACAATCTCAAGCTGCTTGTAAAGTTAGAATGCAAGCAAGTCCTGGATGTCGACAATTATCTGGTTGTAACTGTATTTCTTTAGGTATTCAGCTTAATACTAATGTTCCTGGTATTGGGAAATGTATCAAATATACGGGAGATAATGCAGGCTCTGCGTATGATGGAGATTCTACTACGGTTACTCCAATCAATGCGTTTCCTTATTTGATTAGTAGGATGATTGGGCTAGTTACTTCTGCTCTTTTAGTAGTTGGAGTTATTATGATTATTGCAGGAGGAGTGCTTATGACGATGGGAGGGCTTGATTCTAAAAATGTCGGAAAGGGGAAAGAGATGATTCTAAAAGTTGGAGCAGCTATTGCTCTTTTGGGACTTTCAGGGGTGCTTTTGAAGCTTATTAATCCAAATTTCTTTATGTAAGATTTGTTTATTATTCGAGTAATTTACATTTTTTCTTCGCTTTTTCGTGACTTGGTTCGATTTCCAAGATTGCAAAGTACCATTTTTTTGCGTTGGCAAAATCGTGAATTTCTTCGTAAAGCTCTGCTAATGTAAGGAAGTAATTCGTGTTTGCGGGTCTGAGTTTTATTACTTTCCCCATGTAAGTGATGGCATCGTTAATTCTTCCGGTGTTGTAGAGGATTTCTACCATACTTAGGAGATATTTTGGGTTGTCTGGTTTTAATTTGATGGCTTTTGTGATGAGAAGTTCTGCTGTGGAAAGATCTTCGTTGACGAAGTAGATTTCTCCGATTTGTCGTAATGATTTGTGGTCTTGAGGGTCTCGCTCTATGATTTTTTTGAGGAGCGAAAAGGCTTTTTTGTAGCTTCCTGTCGTGAAATAGTATTCTGCTAGCATTTTGGTTAGCCCTAAATGTGTGGAGCAGATTGCCAGTCCCTCGATGATTTTCTTTTCGTATTCGTCGAATTTCCCTGCGTGTTTTAGGTTTTCTGCGTCTAATTGGATGCGTTCGAGTTGAAGTTTTGCTTTTTTGGAGAGTGTCGTTGATTGTCTGTCTTGCGTTGGTTTTGTGTCAGCTTTTTCTTCCTGTTTTTCAGCTTCTTCTTTTTTGTCTTCTTTCTTTTCTTGCTCGGTTTCTTCTTTTTGCTCGTTTGCTATGTCGCATTCTTGGATTACTTCTTCGATGAGAGCTTGATGTTCTTCGTCGGTTTGATTTTTCCCTTTGGTGCTAGGTTTTAGAATGCTTTCTTTCTTCTCTTCTAAAATCTTTTTTACTTGGTGAGCATTAATTTTTTCTTTTATGGCAGAAATTAGCTTGTCACCTAGTTCTTCTACATGTTTTGAGATCCATGATGCAAAGGCGATAATGCATAATACCGCTAAAATTATTGTGATAATGAGCCAAAAAAATGTTCCATATTGTTCCATCTTCTCCATAAAAAACAAAATAAAGTTTATTTAGATGTGTTTTTCAAGTCGCTAATTGGGATTCTGAAGTAAGAATCTTTTGTCTTAATTTGTACTTCTTGTGTGATAATGTTGTAAGACGTTACAAATCCTTGGCATTCTTCAGCTTGGCAATTCTCTTCTTTGCAATGATTTGTGAGCTTACACATGTTGATTTTGCTTCCTTTGTGTGGGTAATTTTTACTTTCTTGGATGTAGAGATCGAGCTCGTAAAGGAGACAGCATTTTAATTTTCCGCATCTTCCCTTGAGTCTTTCGATATCTCTTCCTTCGAGGTTTTGTTGTAACACGGCGTCGACATCGGCATTTCCTAGCATTCTATAGGATTTGCAACATAGTGAATTTCCACAGCTTCCGAACATTCCGTCCATTTCTGGAGACATTCTGATGATTTCTCTCGCTCCGACTTGGAAGAGGAAGATGTTCATTCCTAATTTTTCTCTGAATCTTTTTACAAATTCTGTGAATACGTATCTTTCCTCGGAGAAAAAGAAGAAAAAAAGCTGATCGGAAAAGATTTGAAATCTTACGGTGATTGGAATTGAATTTGGGAATTCGGCTTTAAATTCCTTTTTGAATGTAGGAAAGATTTTTAGTGCTAATTGTTGTTGCTGGTCAAATTCAGCTTTTTCTTCACCTTCTAATATGCGTATGAAATTTCCCTCTTGATGAGTTTGTTCTTGGAGTGCTTTGAGCTGAATTATAGTTCAGATGGTGTTTTTTAAAGTTCCTGATTTCATTTCTGGGGCTGCGTAGATGATTTTATCTCCTATTTTTAGTTGTGAGAAAATTTCCTCTGGAGTCTCATGTACGGTTATGTATTTGTTTGTATACCAGTCTAGAACTGTTAATTCTCTCATACGTCTAGATAAAAAGGGTAAAGACATTAAACTATAAGAAAATTCTGATTATTTTCAACTTGAAATACTTAGACAGTTTTGTATACTCATCCACGCAAAGGAATGATTTTTATCCTAGAAAACAAAAGAATGAAGCTTCTTAAAAGACTTCTTGTGAATATCGCCATTTATGGTTGATTGCTTGCATTGTTTGCTTATTTGGGGATAGGCATACGTATTCTTCTTGCAGGGACTCCGATTTCGGAGATTTCTTTGGGAGGAGATGTAAAATGGCTCGATTTATGATTGGTGATTCTTTGCTTGTGAGCTGTCTTTTGGTTGCTTAACTCTCCTGTAAAGAAGATCTTAACGCTGGTGTCTATTCCTGTCAATGTACTTACGTTAGGATTGTTCTCTTTGGTGATTAATATGCTTATTTTTTACCTTTTTGCTGGAGTAATTAATAGCTATTTTTCTCCGGATATTTCGGTTCAGCTTGGTACTTTGTTGCAGGTTTTCATCCTTTCTATTATTATGTCTGTTTGTAGCTCATTTTTGAGTAAGTTATTGTAAGATGTATTGGCCTTGATAATGTAGAATATCTGCTCTTATTGCCTCTGCTTTCCTTTGTTTGTGAAGATGGAATTGTAATAAAAAAAATAAAAATCTGATTTTTTTACCTGTTTATTTTTATATTTGATGAAACATTACGGAATTACTAGAGATGATGCAGCTTCTATGCTTAATATTTCTACGAGAACTATTGATAGATACATCAAATCTGGGAAGCTTTCTTACAAAAAGATTGCTAATAAAGTACTTCTTGCAAAGGAAGAGCTTAAGGACTTACAAAATGAATTTAATATGCTTCGTCAGGGAATCTCTAGTGAATTAGTTAATGAGGCTGCCGAGCAACCTATGGCAGTTTCTCCTAGTACGGACCTCTCTCATATTGAAGAAAAGATTGACAAGTTTATGCTGATTTTCAATGAAAAGGATAAAATGATTGAGGAAAAAAATAAAGTGATTTTTCTTCTTCAGCAGAGGATAGGAGAATTGGAAACTAAAATTCAAAATATGGTTGCTTTGCCAGATTATACCAAGGAAAAGCAAGAAGCTATTGAAGAGAAAAAGAGACTTGAAGCGAAACTTCAGGTGCTTACTCATCAGCTCAAAGAGCAGGAGATGAAGACGTTTGTTGTTATTGGATTTGCAATTATTTTGATTATTACGGCTTGCTTTTTGTATTGGAGGATGAATTAATTTTTCCAAATATCCATCAAAAAATTTCTTGTAATTCCTGTCTTTGTGGCAGGAATTTTGGATTTTCTAGCCATTGATTAAACTCGTAATTGGCGAAATTTACCATATATTGTAGTCCTTTCTTCTCTAGTCATGGGTAACTTTCGATAGTCCCTGCTTTGAGAATGAAAATATGCTCAGGATAGAGTTGCTCGATGGATTTTAATATTTCATAATATTTTTTTGGATTGTATTTTTTGATGGCAAATACTAATTTATTGTAAAAATCACCTCATTCACCTTTTCCTTGGTAGTTTTTCAGACTTTTATTTGCTAATTGATGATATTTATTAATTTCTTTAGAGGTGAAGAAGCCGTAATCTATGGTGTTGTCTCGGTCTCCAATAAAGTAGTTGTCGATTCAAAATTTTGAGAGGAATCTACTTCGTACTTTGTAAGAACCTTTTCCGTTGATATTAATAAATTCATAGGTTCCGATAATATCTTTTCGTCCTGGTTGCTCTTGTAATCGTTGTAAATAATGAGAAAAGAAATATAAATCTGAATCTCCTTCTACGAGGATGATTTTGTTTACGAAGAATATCTTAGAAATGTTCTCATATTTGAGTAAATGAATTAGTTTTGCGTCGTCTTTTGCGATTTGCAGGCGTGGATTGTATACGAACGTTCCGTTAAAGTTAGGTTCATCTTTCTTTTGAAATCTGTAGACGTTATGAATGTTTTCGTCGTTGATGAACAGTGCAGAATAGGTTGATAAAATACATTGAATATTCTTTTCTTTACTCATAGTATTTAGCAGCGTTGTCAGTTCTTTTTGTAGTTGCGGGTGGAGATGTAGTTCTGGTTCGTCAATGATTAAAAATCCGTTATTGAGGTCGCTTCCGTAGATTGCAAAGAGAATTACTAGGATAGATTGCTGTCCAGCACTGAGTTCAGAAAAATACATATCATTTCCGTTTCTACTTTTGAGTCTCATAAATAATTCTCCTTGGATATATTCTACAGTTAGTTCTTTCCCAATGAATCTTTGTACGGTTGCATTTAATTCTTGTCGATAAGGTGAGCTCTTAAGCCTTGTTTCTATTTGCTTATTAATGTTATTGAACTGAGGATGTAATAATTCTTGAGGATTCATCCCGTTGATAATCATTCGTACTTTATATAGGACTTTGTAAAAGCCTTTTAAAATCTGATTTTTTTCCTCGTTTTCTTGGAAAATGAACGCATCGAACGCGCGACCAGAATTGAGATATTGCCAATCAATGAGATCTCTATGGCTTGACAGAATAGGGAACACATGACGATATGGGAAACCTATAATTTCTCAGTTTTTGTTTTCAAATTCATTAAAAATCCTTGTACAAATGTAGAGTAATTCTTGCTCTTGTAGACACACGAGAGTGAAAAATTCTTCTGGGGAAAGTCTGTCTCTATCTACGGTAAAGGTCTGATCTTTTTCTGAGAACTCTGCACGAAATGTGATAGTTTTAACTTGATCACGAAAATCTTCTAAAGAAAATTTAGGAAATCTATAGGATAATGTACTATATTTGTCTAGTATTTGATTGATGGTATCCGTATGTTTACAGACAAATTCTATTGATTTAAAATCAGAATCGAAGAGA
>CAMVOC010000011.1 GCA_947169045.1 uncultured bacterium | reverse complement strand
TAGGTTAGCCTAGAAGTTTGACGTCTATCTATCTTAAATTCTCATTTTCCTTTATGCTTGGGCGGTTTTTTTTATTTTTTCCCATCCTAGTTGACCGCACGCTCCTTTGGATTCACGTCCCATAGATTCACGTATTGTGACGGTGATTCAGCTTTTTTCTAACTTATTTTTAAATGCTTGCATAGTGGCTGGTTCTGACTCGAGAAAATCAAGAGCTGGATTTGTATTGTAAGGGATAAGATTGACGTGTGCGAGCTTTCCTTGAAGGAGATTTGCCAACTGGCTAGCAAGCTCTGGAGTGTCAGTAATCCCTCTAATCATAATGTATTCATAAAAAATTCTATTGTTTGTGGCTTGGACATAAAGATCTATTGTTTTCATAAGCTCAGATAGGGGATATTGGCGCGTGATGGGCATTAATTGCTCTCTGAGCTTTTGATTAGGAGCATGGAGCGAAATGGCAAGTTTTACATCGATTTTGTCGGTGATTAGTTTTTTGATTCCTGGGATAATTCCTGAGGTGGAAATTGTTATATGTCTGCGCCCCAATGAGAATCTCTCCTGAGCAAGTAGAATCTCTATGGATTGTTTCATATTTTCGTAGTTGAGAAGAGGCTCTCCCATTCCCATGAATACGACGTTTCTTATTCCTCGTAGGGTTCCGTCAGCTTTTTTTCCGAATTTTTGTTTGATTCGTCGATTGGCGTAGAGTACTTGTGAGATAATTTCGTCTCGCGAAAGATTTCTTGTAAATCCTAGTTTCCCTGTGACACAAAATAGACATCCTGCAGGACAACCTACTTGGGAAGAGATACAGAGCGTGATACGGTTGAGTTTGCTTTGATTATTTTTGCGGTGTTGCTCGGGCTGTCGGTGAAACATTGCGATTGCTTCGATGAGATGTCCGTCATGCGTTTTGAAAGCAAATTTTGTAGTATCATGGGTTTCGACGGTTTCGATTATTTCCAAAGAAATAGGAGAAAACTCTGATTGTAATTCAGCTTTTAGCTCTTTTGAAAGGGTCGTCATTTCTTCTCGATGGATGTTTTGGTTTTTGAAGAGTTCAAAAAAGATTTGCTTGGTTTTAAAAGCAGGAAGATTATGGTTTTTAGCTCGTTTTTCGAGTTTCTCTTGATCAAAAAGTGGAGAAATAGGAGGCATGATGGTTGTATTGATTATGTAAGTAAGAGGTTTTTATCTATTAATTTTTTTGTTGTACTTTTACGATTTTGATGTTAAAATGGAAGGTTTCGAGCTCTTCGAATTCTAATCGGTCAAATTCTTTTTTTAGGATTTCAATTTGCCGAGTCATCATCTCTAGAAACATTGTGATAGGAACTTTGTAGGTGTTATGTTTTGCATCTCGGGTAGCGATTTGTTCAAACATCTCTCTGTAAAGGTCTAAACCGTCATCTCCTCCCACGAAAGCGAGGCGAGGTTCTCGTTTTTGCACATTTTCGAGTGCATTGTTATCGAAGGTTTCATCTGGGATGTATGGGAGATTTGCAACAAGAATGATGTGGTTGCTTGTCTCTTCTTTTTCGTTTGTTAGGAAATCTGCTAAATTACTTTTTAAAAATTGCTTTTCTCCTTGGTAATTTTTTATCAATCTTTCCCAATTTTTTTTGGCTACTTCTAAAGCTTCTTCAGAGATATCAGATAGAAAAACCTGATTGAACGTGTCGGGATTTTGTAAAAGGACGCTGATTCCAAGAATTCCGCTTCAAGTTCCGATGTCTAGAAGGGTGTAGGTCTTCTTTTGCTGTTTTGAGGTATCAATGCTGATCCAGTTACTTACTGCACGAACCATATATTCTGTTTCTGGACGTGGGATGATGGTATGTTCATTTACGTAAAATTCTTTACCGAAAAAATCTACGTGTCCTACAATGTATTCGAGAGGTTTTTTGTCCTCAATGTACTGATGATATCCGTCTAGGATGAGCTGTAATGTTTTTTCGTCAATAGGATCATTTAAGTGGATCCAGATTTCTTCTCTGGTCAGATGGGTGTACTCTTTGATGAGAGTTTCGAGAACGGATTTCTTTTTGAAGTCTGGGTTTTTAAGGAGAGATTCGTAGGTTGTCATGTTTTTTGATGGTTAAAACTGAAGAGTAGTATAAAAAAGCAGAGCAGGTTTGCAATGGGATTTTTTCATTTATTCGCTCTTGCAATGCGTTTTCAAAAGCGTATAGCTGTGTGATTCAGGTTTTTATTACTGTTTGTTTTTTTGTTGTGACGTTTATGAAGTTTACCAAAGTGAAAACGACTCATCATATTTTGCCAGAATTTCATGCTTTTTTGGCTGAAATTGAACAACTTCCGGACATCCAAAGGATTATTCCGGGGAGGATTTCTCGTCAGCAAAAGGGTAGTTCAGAATTGAGATTTAGAGTCTCGTATTTTACGGCTTCTGGGCTGAAATGTATGATGTCTAAGGGGTCTACAGCTCAGGAATTATTTATTATTTGTGGGGAGGCTGAAAGAGAAAACGTGCAACAGCAGGTTATGCGTATCTTTTTACGCTAGGACATCTCCGATTTTTTCTTCCATAAAATTTTTTAATTCGGGTAATTCTTCTAGATTTGGATATCTTTTTAGGAGTCGTAAAGCGCCCTCTTGTACTTGCTCTAAAAACTTTAAATTTGATAAGATCTCGAGTGGAATGTCGCTTTGTCCTGACTGCATAGTCCCTAATATTTCTCCAGAACCACGGTTTTTCATATCCAATTCTGCAAGTTTGAACCCGTCTGTAGTCGTTTCCATAATTTTGAGTCTGTCGTAGGTGTCTCAGCTTTTTTTTGCTGTTTCTAAAAAGCAATAAGATTTTAGGTTGGAGCGTCCAATTCTTCCTCTGAGCTGGTGTAACTGAGAAAGCCCGAAACGTTCTGCGTTTTTGATAATCATAACGGTGGCTTCTGGGATATCTACTCCGACTTCAATGACGGTAGTCGAGACGAGTACGGATATTTTTCCGCTTTTAAATTCGTTCATAATTTGCTCTTTTTCGCTTGGTCTCATTTTCCCGTGCAATAATCCGATACGTTCAGGTCAAATATCAGATAAAAAAGCTGATATTTCTGCGTGTTCGGTAATAGCAGATTTCACGTCTATCATGCTATCACTTTCACTTTCTGAAATGAGAGGAGTAACGACGAATACTTTTTGTCCTTGGGAGATTTTTTGTAGTAATCGTGCTTTGAGAGAAACGTATTCTTTTTCGTTGATTACTTTGGTTTCGATAGGTTGTCTGCCTGCTGGAAGTTCGTCGATGACACTTACGTCGAATTCTCCGAAAAATGCCAATGCCATAGAACGAGGGATAGGAGTCGCTGTCATCTGGAGGATGTGAGGCGAATTGAACCTTTTGAATTTAGCTCTTTGCTGGACTCCGAATTTATGTTGTTCGTCGATACAAACGAATTTAAGATCGCGAAAATCAACGTCTTCCTGTAAGAGTGCATGAGTTCCCACGACAATATCGATTTTCCCTGATTTGAGTCAGTCTTTTATTTCTTTTTTCTTTTGTTGTGAAAGACTTCAGGTTAAAAGCTCGATTCTTATGCCTAATGGGAGGAGGTATTTTGCTAAGGTTTTGTAATGCTGGACGGCGAGGACTTCTAGTGGTGCGAGGAGGACGGATTGTGCTTTCCGTACTTGTGAAATGTATCGCATTGCTACGGTTGCTACGATTGTTTTCCCGCTTCCGACATCTCCTTGCAGGAGTCTGAGCATCGGTTTATTACGGTAAAAATCTTCTAAAATTTGTACGATTACTTTTTTTTGTGCAACCGTAAGAGAAAAAGAAAGCTGATCAAGTAACGGTTTTATGACGTTTCGATGGGGAGTTTCGGAGAGTGCTGGAGTTTCGAGCGTCCCCTGATATTCAAGTCTGTTTTTGAGAGAGTAGAGCTGAATCCTCAATAATCTGTCGAAAAACAGTCTGAATCTCGCTTGTTCTAGGAGCTGAAAATTCTCAGGATAATGCAGATTTTTGATGGTGGTGATTACGTCGATGAGTTTGAATTTTTCTCTGAAAGCGGTGGGGAGATATTCATGAAAATGTTCCTCTACTTTATTGAGATTTTCCCGGATTTTTTGTGCGAATCGTCCAGGTTTGATGCCTTGCAGTTCAGAATAGATAGGGACGATGCGAGAGGCGAGAGGGCGTTGATTTCCCTCGTTTCCTTCGGTAGGGTCGGTGGCTGTCGCTGGAGCAACGTCTGGATGAGTAAAAATAATTTTTCCCATTTTCATTGTGGGTTTCCCTACGATAATGTATCGATTATTGACGCTGAGTTTACTGGCTAAATATCACGATCAGAAAATAGTGATTTGCCCTTTATTGTGGCGCTCATCTATAAAACTGATGTTGTAGAATCCTTTCCCACGTGGTACGTATTTTTTTTCGGTGATGAGGCCTTTGGTTGCAGTTTTCCCTTTTTCGTCGAAAACGAGTTGGTCGAGTGGTTTAATCTGGCTTCTGTCTTCGTAGGTGCGAGGGAAATTATTGAAAAAATCTTTGAGCGTGCAGATGCCGTTTTCTGCGAGTAATTTGGCGTAGCGATCCGTAGTATGAAGTATGGTTTTGAGAGACATTCTGTTTTTGACTATATTTTTTTGACAAAAAGATTCAAGGGGAAAAGTAGAAAATTTCCTCTTGACTTTTTGAAAATTTCAATTATAATTATAGATTGTACTCTCCCTCTTTTATAGATAGATATCTCTAGGTTTTGCTCCTTCTGCAGGTCCAACTATTCCTTTTTCTTCTAGCGCGTCTAGAATTCTCGCAGCTCTGGCAAATCCGATTCCTAATTTTCTCTGAAGTAGTGTTGCAGAAGCTTTTCTTGTCTCTTCGATGACTCCAATTGCTTGTTCAATGAGATCGTCGTCATTGTCATCACTTCTGCCTCCTCATGCATAACTTCCTCCATTTGTTCAGCTTTTTGATTCTAATGCTGCAATAATTTCTGGATGATAAATATCTTCTTTGGTGAGACCTTGCATATATTTATTTTTGAGGCTTGCGACAACTTTTTCGATTTCTCCAGTCGAAACGAAAGGAGCTTGAATTCTGATTGGGAATTTGGTACTTGGATCGATGTAGAGCATATCTCCTTTTCCTACGAGGTCTTCTGCTCCCTTTCTTCCTAAAATTGTCCTAGAATCAATTTCTGAAACGACTCCGAAAGCAATTCTCGTTGGGATATTTGCTTTGATAAGTCCTGTAATTACGTTGACACTTGGCCTTTGCGTCGCTACGATCAGATGGATACCGACAGCACGAGCTTTAGCAGCAAGTCTATTGATACAATTTTCTACCTCTTTTTTGTTTTGAGAGCTAGAAAGCATCATATCTGCCATCTCGTCAATGATAAAGACGATCCTGTAGAGTTTCTCGTTTGGTAGTTTAGCGTTGTATTCAGCCAGATTTCTTACTCTTTGATCTTTTAATACGGTGTATCTTCTCTCCATTTCTTGGACGGTTCGTTGGAGGAGTTTGATGGCTTTATTTGAGTCGTAGACGATAGGCGCGAGCATATATGGTAATTCGCTGTACATTTCTAGTTCGACTTGTTTTGGATCGACCATAAGAAATTTTAATTCAGCTGGGGAATTTTGGAACATTAATGATACGATGAAGTCGTTGATTCCTACGGACTTTCCACTTCCTGTCGCTCCTGCAACGAGGAGATGAGGCATCTCATCGAGATTTTTGATTTCTATACTTCCGTCAATTCCTTTTCCTAGAGCGATTCCCATTTCTGATTTTTTCATTGAGGTTTGGAATTCCGCAGAATTCAAGATGTCTCAGAGCTTCACCATATTTGGCTTTGGATTAGGAATTTGGATTCCTACGCTGTCTGTCCCTGGGATAGGAGCAATGATTCTCAGTGATTTAGATTTGAGAGAAAGTTTGATGTCGTTTTCGAGGTTTTCGATTGCGGAAATTTTGATTCCTTGGGAGGGCTTGATCCTGATTTGTACGATGGAAGGTCCAATATCAAATCCTTCTACAGAGACAGGAATTCAGAATTCTAATAACTTTTTTTCTAGTGATTTTGCTTTCTCTACGATGAAGTTTTGATCAATATTTTGAGCGCTTCAGAGCGTGTTTTCTAGTAGTGAATATGGGAATGTTGGTTTATCAGTTGAAAAGGCTATTTGACGTGGATTTTTGGAGGTTTCACTGTCGTTTTGTCCTCCTGATTTTGTGGCAGAAAAGGTCTGGGTAGTTCAGCTTTTTTCTTTGATTTTTTGTATTAACATTTCTTTTATCAATGCACCTTCAGCGGTTGTCCCTCTGGTGCTTCCTATCAATTTACCTGTAGCTTGTGAAACTTTTTGTTTCAGCTCGTCGTCTGAGGTTGGCTTGGTGGTGGATTCTCTCGTGATGAAGGATCAGCTTTCTTTTTCTCTTTTTTGTCCTGCTGTTGGTTTTTCGTATGTTTCGAGGCTTACTTTCGGAAGTTTTGGGATTTTGACATTGAGTTTATAAAAGACTCGAACAAGCGTCAAGACTGCTCCAATGACGATGATGATTTGGATGGCAAGCGTGGCTTGTCCGAAGATTTTTTGGAGGAGTCGATAGATAGGTCGAGAGAAAAATCCTCCGTATTGATTGGCTGCTCATCGATTGATGATGTTGGTCTCCGGATTGGTGATGAGAGCTTGAAAATTAAGGATTCCTGAGGCGAAAAACATCAGCAGTACGAACTGTTTGATGAAGGTTTTTATCAGATATCCTTTTCGTAAGATGAGGATTCCCATTGCTACACAGAGCGCGAAAAATACTCGTAATCCTTGCTGTCCAAAAGCAACGCTGGTGTTTTTGAATAAGAAGAGAAAAATAGGCGCGTTGGGAGCTGTAATTTTACTGAAAAAAAAGAGTGTCCCTAGGATGATTAAGGTAACTCCGATGCTATATTTATTGAGTTTTAGTTGAGCTCTGGATCTTCTTCTTCTGGCCAAAATATTTACTGTATTATGAAAAATAAAAAGCTGACTTTCCTTTCTTGTAGTGATAGTAATTTTGGGGCGGTTTGCAAGAGGTTTTTATGGTAAAATTGTAGTATGAGGGGGTGATTTCTGGTGATGGAGTTTCTGTCTTGTATTTAGCAGTCTACTACTTTTTTGTAGAAAGAAAAGGTTTGATTTTTGATAACACTAGTCGTTGAAGTATAAGATCTCCAGGAGGAATTGTAGATTCCGAGCCGGCGGGTTAAAGTTTTACTTTTTAGATAACCATTTTCGTTATCAATGATATATGCTTTATTGCTTGTGTTAGTTCCTACGCGGACACCATTGTTTCCATTAGTATTGTATAACCAGGTATCAGAGGATCCATTTGGATAAAAAGTATAACCATCATAAGCATTACCGCTTATTTTCCATTGGATGTTTGCGTTTACAGTGCTAGTGATTTTGTTGTTGCTTATTGTTACAGCGATTGCGTCAGGAGCAGCAGAGGAACCTCTATCATTGGACATAGCGTATGTATTCCCGTTATCTCCCACGATAACGAATATGTCATTTGATGTGAGGTCTGCAAGGTCGGTTAGAACTCGTTGTGGACTATTTGTAGTGTAAATTGCATATACTTCGAGGTTGTCTTGGATACTATTGATGGCGCTGTAGGTGTCACCATTACCGTCTGCTTGGGTGTTCCGTTTGCAGAAATTGTATCCTGTATTGGTGAATGTATTGGCAGGACGTAGTGTTACGTATGAACCTTTGCGATGTGAGTCGACAATAGGAGGTATTCCTGCGATATTTGCGTTGTATGTAATGGTATATGTTGCGGGAGGTGTATATTCATTTTTGAAGCAACGGATTGGAAGTCCGAATGTAGGTCGGCTGTCGTGTTGTGGCTCAATGTTGTTTCAGTTTCAGTAGGCGTAGAACGTGTATTTATCACTACCTGTACAACTGGATGATCGATATAATCCGTAGACTTGTGGATTTGTTAGTTGCGCATTGCTGTAGCCACGATATCCTGCTAGAGGTAAATAGAGCGTGTTTGTGAGAAACGCAATTCCAGCAGCTGAGCTTGGAACTCCATAGAGCAATCCACTTCGTTCGTAGGTAGATGGTACGTGATATCCTGCTGGGCATGGTCCTTGACGTTCTTCTCGTGTCCCTGGTCCGTTAGCAGAAATAGTGTCGCCAGAACCTCACCGTAAATGTTGATTATTTGCAGAATCCCAGTAATAGCTTGCTTTAATAAATGTTGCACTGGAAAATGGATTATTTGGTCAGAATGCAGAAGCATCTACTTGAGTTGAAGATGTTGGGCTGTAGGTTGCTACGGAAGCGTCACCCATAGGGTAATTATTTCACCATTGATAATAATTACCATAACTTGTATTTTCATTTCCTACTTTAGTTGCTCCAAGATTACATGCCATAATGGTGTATCCATTGTAGGTAATATCTTCAGCCCTTGAACAAGGTATTCCAGATGCTGCAGGTAGGAGCTGCAGTTGAGGACAGTCAGAATAATCATCCATTGTGCAGAATTCCACAGGTTCACTGCACGTTAAGGTTACTACGACGCTTCCACTTGTCCAAGAATTTGGATCATAGCTTGCGGTACAGATGGGAGCGGTTTGGTCTATGTCTTGAGGAGTGGCTTTTTGTCAGAGGATTTCTTCCTCGTCAGCCCCTTCTAGTTCAATAGAAAAATCTCTTGTCAGAACGCGATTTTTTGCTTCTTTTAATACTTCTCCCAAAAATGCCTTTTCCGTAAAATGCAAAAAATCTTGGCTTGTGCTCATGTAAAAAACCCCTCCTGCAAAAGAAACGAAGAAGAGCAGAAAGAGGATATTTTTTACAAATTTTTGCATCAATGAGTATTCTACTAGAATAAATGAGTATTCTTTTTATTATTATTCTTTTCTTTCTCTGTTGCAAGAGAAAAAGCGTGTCAAAACTGATATTATACTCAGAATTTCAAAAAAGTCAAGAGTAATTTCCAGTGAGGAGATGTTGCTGTTGAAAATGCATGCTTTTTACGTACGTTTATGTTAGTTATGATGTATGAGTATGTCTTTTAGTTTTTTACTTGTTGTGATGGATGCTGCTGAACTTGCTCGCTTGGAAAAATTAACGGCTATTAGCCTTACTGAAGAGGAAAAACCTGCTTTTTTGAAATATTTTACTCAGATGAAGGAGATGTTCGAGAAGTTTAGGGATGCGAGGCGTGAGGTTTTGGATTGAGGTGATGAAAGCGTGGAAGCGACGCTATCTTCTGAGGTTATAGGGCCTTCACATCTGTTTTCTGAGACAAAATTGACTGATCCGGAGCCGATTTTGGAAAATGTTTTGCCGGAACGTATGCATGATCATGCTATTGAAGCGGGGGCAGTGTTTTAATTTTTTAGTCGGCAATAGTAATCTCTTCCTTGGTTATTTTTATGATTCCTTCTTTTTCGAGTTGTTGGAGGATATTTTCTACGTTTTTATGTGGAAATTCAGTTTTAACGTGGTGAGTAGTTATATGTGAAGTAGATCAGCTTTGTTTTGTTTTGCTTGAGCTTTTTACGAGCTGTTTTAAAATCCAGCCTCTCACTTCGCGGTCGGATCCTTCAAATTTTGATTGTTTGCTGATGGATCTGATGTTTGTGGATTTTGCGGTTAAAATGGTGGCTCCGTAATCCATTAAGGCATTATGTCGATCGCGAGATTTCCCTGTAGGTATCAGCTTTTTTGCTTCTTTTTCTAATTGCTGTATAGAAATATCTTCGGGGAGCTTGAGGAGAAAGATGAGGACACGTCTGATGTTCGTGTCGATGACGGGTTCGGGGAGATTTCGTGCAAATGCGCAAATGGCGGAGGCGGTGTATGGTCCGATTCCTGGGAGTTTGAGTAATTCTTCTCTGGAATGTGGAAGCTCGCCATGTAATGTTTCGGTGATGATTTTTGCACATGCTTGCAATCTGAGAGCTCTGGAGTTAAATCCGAGTCCTGATCGGTGTTTTAGTAGGTCGATTTTGGAGAGGTTGGCGAGTGCTTCGTAGTTGGGGATGTCTTGCATTCGTTGAGTTCGATAGGGGAGAACGCGGGAAAGCTGCGTTTGTTGTGACATAGTTTCGCAGATATGGATGGCGTAAGGATCTGTAGTTTCTCTCCGGGGAAACTGTCTGCCGTTGATGGCGTATCGTTCGAGGATGTTTGTTTGAATTTGCTGGGTAGTCATCGTGCTTTCTTGTAAATTAAGAGATTTTTGTCCGTGCTATGACTCCCATGATGATTAGGAAAATCCAGCATCCGACGATGATGTAAAATTTTTTCAAAAATGCAGATTTGATCGTTTTGTGCTTCCGAGCTCCCATGCCGAAAATTGCTCCAATTCGTCAGCCACATGCTGAAAGGTAGAGGAGCGTTTTTTCACTGATTCTTCGTCTTTTGAGGACAGATTTCCGCTTGTCGATGCCTCGGACAATGAATGTGACGAGATTGATGATAACGATGTAGGCGCAGAAAATTTTCATACTTGCATCTTGGAGATTTTCTCTTGCATTTCAAGGTCAGATTTTTATTATTCTTTGTAGTTATGGATGGAGTTCTTTAGTCAAATACTCGGTTTTATGCTTATTTAAGGCGTTTTTTTGTGTTTTTATTTTATTATTTTTGTTGTTTGATGGCGACACCAAAAAAAGGTAGTGGGTTTTCAAAAGCTCAGGCGAAAAAAGTCACGGAAAAGAAAGCTACGAAAGAAACTAAGAAAGTCGAAACCAAAAAGAAAGCTGAAGTAAAAAAAGACGTAAAAAAGGAAGTGAAAAAAGAGACAAAAAAGGAGGTAAAAAAAGCTGTTTCTCACAAGGAAATTGCAAAAGAAATGACGAAGTGACTCCCTGAAATGTTCAAGGATTTGCCAGTTGTGGATGGAAGGTATTTTCTCTCAAATCCTAAAACGTATGGAGATATTCCTGATCTTTTGGAACTTCAGAAAAAAGGATATGATGATTTCCTCAATATTTATCTGCAGAAATTGTTTGATGATGTAAATCCTATCTGGGATATTGGAGGTAACCATTTGAATATTACAATCTCTGAATTGAAAGTCTCTGAACCTCTTGAAACGATTGAGACTTGTAAAAAGAAAGAGTTGACCTATGGAGGTATTATTACCGCTAAGATTAAGCTCGTTGAAATGGTAGAGGATAAGAAGACGAAGAAAAATGTTGAAAAGGTGCTTTTCTCTAAACGTGCAAATGTGGGAATTCTCCCAGTGATGACGCCAGCTGCTACGTATATTATCAATGGAGTAGAGAGAGTCATTATTTCGCAGATTGTACGTTCGTATGGTATTTTTTACTCTCAGAAAGATCTTAAATACAGTTGTAAACTTATCCCAGAAAATGGTCCACGATTGGAAATTGACGTGGAAAAGTATGGAACTATCGTTGCGAGAATCAATAAATCTAGAAAGTTCCCAATTACTGCGCTGTTTAGAATTTTTGGAATGGAAACGGATGATGAAATTAGGGCATATTTTAGTCCTTTTTTCGAGGATGAAGATGTAAATTATATCGATATTACGCTCAAGAAAGATAAAGATACTCATGATGCGATTTCTGCTGCTGAATTTGTATATGGTAAGTTGAGACCTGGAGAGTTGATCGATCCAGAATCTGCATTGGATTATGTAAGAGCTCAGTTTATGGATCCTCGTAGAATCCATGTAGGAAGAATAGGAAGAAGAAAGCTGAATGCTAAACTTGGTTTGCATAAACCACTTGATTCAGAAGAGGCAAATGTTTTCGATTTGGAAGATCTTTTGACGACGATTGTGTATTTGGTGAATTTGTCCAATGGTAAAAAGGGATATTATGTAGATGATTCAGATCATTTGTCCAATAAGAGAGTGAGAACTTCTGGAGAAATCTTATTCTCTCATCTTCAACCTGTAGTGAGAAAATTTGTGAAATCTGTAGGTGGTAAATTGTCAGTTCTTAACTTGGAAAGTCCTATAAAGATTACGGATCTCGTGAACTTTAAAATGTTGGACAATGCTATTAAGTCTTTCTTTGCTACGAGTCAGCTTTCTCACTTTTTGGATCAGTGTAATCCGTTAGCAGAGATTGAACATAAAAGGAAAATTACTGCTCTTTGACCTGGAGGTTTGAAACGTGAAACTGCAAAGTTTGAAGTGCGTGATGTGCATCCTTCTCATTATGGAAGGATTTGTCCGATTGAAACTCCAGAAGGACAGAATATTGGATTGGTAACTCATCAGGCTTTGTATTCCAAGATTAATGCTGAAGGATTCCTTGAAACGCCTGCTTTAAAAATCTTCCGTGTAGTGGACGCTAAAAAAGATCAATTGCTTCATAGAATCGCTGATAAAGATATGTATGAGCTTGATGCTAAAGGAAATCCAACAAAAAAGCTGATTGTAGCAGAGGATGCATATATTGATGAGGCTGCAGCTGCAAAAATTGAAAAAATGTATGCCAAAAAGCCAATTCCAGTAAAGCCATTTTTTACCGGGGAAATTGAATATATTTCTCCAGAAATGGATGAGAAAACCGTTATTGCTGATGCTACGAGTCCAATTGATGAATATCGTAATATTAGAGCAAAACGTGTAGCTGCGAGACATTATATCGATATGGAGACCTTCCATATTAATGACGTTACCCATATGGACGTGAATTTGTCTCAGATTTTTTCTCCTAATGTGAATGTTATTCCTTTTGTAGATCATAATGATGCCGTTCGTGCTTCTATTGCTACTTCTCAGCAGAGACAGGCACTTCCACTTTTGAAAAATACGACGCCTTTAGTAGCAACTGGTCAGGAAAGGACAATTGTACGTATGACGAACGCTGTTATTTTGGCAGAAGACGATGGAGAAGTCATTTATGTAGATGGAAAGAGAGTAAAGGTAAAGTATAAGTCTTGAACTAAGGAATATGAACTTGCTGCTTTCTTGAAATCTAATGCTAAAACTGCAATAGTTCAGGTTCCTTGTGTATCTTTGTGACAACGTGTGAAAAAGGGAGATTTATTGGCAGAAGGACCTTCTAGTGTTGGAGGAGAATTGTCTCTTGGAAACTCTCTTCGTGTGGCATTTATGCCTTGGAAAGGATACAATTACGAGGATGCTATTGTGATTTCTCAAAGATTGGTGAAAGATGATGAATTAACTTCTATGCATATTCAGGAACATGAAATTGAAGTGGCAGATACTAAGCTCTGACCTGAGGAAACAACCAATGATATTCCTGGAGTTGCTCTAGCTAGATTGAGCAATTTGGATGAAAATGGAATTATCAGAATTGGAGCTATTGTACGTGGAGGAGATATCTTAGTTGGAAAAATTACTCCAAAATCTGAAGGAGAATTGACTCCAGAGGAGAAGTTGATTCAGGCTATCTTTGGAGATAAATCAAAGAACGTAAAAGATACCTCTTTGTACCTACCTTCTGGTAGTGAAGGAAAGGTGATTGATGTTGTAGTTTTGGACGCTAAAAAAGGAGATAATCTTGTTGCTGGAGTGAGAAAAAAGGTAAAAGTTTATGTCGCAACGACAAGAAAGATAGAAATCTGAGATAAATTGGCAGGAAAGCATGGAAACAAAGGTATTGTTGCTATTGTTGTTCCAGAAGAAGATATGCCTTTCTCTGCAGATGGAAAGAGTGTCGATGTTGTACTGAATTCTTTGTGAGTAATTTCTCGTATGAATTTGGGTCAGCTTTTTGAAACTCAATTAGGATTGATTGCTAAAACACTTGGTGTAAAATTTGCAGTTCCTACCTTTGGAGACTTTGGATTGAAACAACTTCTTGATTTAGCAGAAAAGACAGGATTATCTGATCAATTATCAACACTGTTGTATGATGGTCAGACAGGAGAACCATTTGATAAGCCTGCTACTGTGGGATATATGCATATTCTTAAGCTCTGACATATGGTAGAAGATAAGATTCATGCAAGATCTGTAGGTCCTTACTCTTTGATTACTCAGCAACCACTTGGAGGAAAGTCTCGTCAAGGAGGTCAGAGATTTGGAGAGATGGAAGTTTGGGCTTTGGAAGCTTATTCTGCAGTATATACCTTGCAAGAAATGTTGACAGTTAAGTCTGATGATATTTCTGGAAGAAATAAGTTATACGAGAATATTATTAAAGGTCAGAAGCCAAGAGTTGGTGGATTGCCTGAGTCATTTAATTTGGTGACCTACTTGTTCCGTGGAATTGGACAAAATATTCAACAGTTGAGTCAAGATGAAATGGAGAGAATCACTGCAGAAAGAATTGAAAAAATCAAAAAACTTTGACTCTCTGGATTAATTACTTCTGCTTTGGATACGGGGGCAGTTAGCGGTTCTTCAGAAGAATTAGAGTCTTGAGAAGAAAAAGATGAAATTATGGATAAGATTGTAGAAGATCTGGAAGATTTTGGACAGGTAGAGTAATTTTGCACTCTTAATAATCTTAGATAAGAAGCCTTAATTTAGCGATTAAGGCTTTTTATTTTTTGTAGATGAGTTCTTCCTGTGTATAGTGATGTTTTATCTCTTTGGGATAGTAGGATGTGATGTGTATTTTAAACGGGCATTTTATCTGCTTTTTTTTTGCTTTTTTTTCAAATTTAAGTATTATTAAGTATGATGAAATTCCTTAAATCTCTTCTTTTGTCTTTTTTTGTGACTTGTACGCTGAGCTTGAGCGGGGTTTTTGGGTATTCTCAGGCATTACAAGAGCGTTTTGATGCAGTGGGGATTTCGTTGCCAGAAGTGGAAAAGAAATTAAGTCTTTCGCGTTATGAAGTGGCGAGGTTGCTTAATGTGATTGTCTGTGAGGATTGTTTAATCCCTTCTACGTGGATGCAGAATATGTATAATCAGCAGTTTTGGACTGTGTTTTCTTCTTTGCCTGATTTTAATTTTAGAGATATTGGGTTTCAAAACGCGTATTGGAACAAAAAAAATTATTATTATTGTGTTGCATATGTTGCAGATCAAGATTATTTCAGGTGATATCCTACTGTTTCGAGTTTGGTAGATTGTAAAAATAAATTTTGTGGATCACAGATGATGACAAGGTCGGAATTTTTTCAGGCGTTGTTAAATTTGGTAGATGATAAGTTATATGTTCGTCATTCTGCTTCTCGAAAAGAGATAAAAAGCTGGCTTGCTTCGTTGAGTAAGACGAGTTATGCTTATCAAACTTTGACTACGAAAGATATTCAAACCATTCAAAATATTCCGCTTTCTACTACTAAAGTTTCTCAACCTGTAACCTTGCAGTCGCTTGATGAATTTAATGCTTACTTGAAATATTGTATGTTTAATTTGCAGTCTTGTGGATTCCAAGAATTATGAGGTTTGAAGCAGGGTTGGTGGCCAATTGCTGAATTGAATGTTTTATTTGAGGCCGGATTTATTACGCAGGCTGATGTCTGAAATCTCTCTTCTTCGATTTCTGGAAAGGAAGTTTTGAGGCTTTTGGATTATCTTTCTCAAAATTTTGTAAGTTGTACGATGAATACTGATTATGATTGTGATGGAATAGAAAATGTGAGAGATAACTGTCCTCATACCTATAATCTCAATCAAATGGATTCGAATGGTAATGGTGTAGGGGATGTGTGTGATGAATATTTGTTTGGTGCTGGGAAAAAAGTTACAGCTCCTTTAGTTGATGATAATGGATATGTGATTATTAAGAATTGGGATGCTAGTATGGATCCTAACCTTCTCAAAGAGTTAGCTCAAGGTTTTGGATTTTTTATTACGATGAAGTCGTTGGGAGTCGGGGCTCCGTATAGAGTTTCGGCTGATGCTGTTGCGGATACGGAGCTTACCCATGTGCAGCGGGATATGGGAGATGGGAAAACTTACTTCTTACCTACTACGTGAGTGAGTCATACTTATTCAACTCCTGGATATTATGTGATTAGTGCGGTAGGAACGAATAAAGCAGGTAAAAAAGCTGAAGCTTCAATTAGGATTTATCTTGCTCCGAGTGCAGATACGGAGTATGCTTTTAGTATTCATCCTTCTTTTACGTTTAAAACAGAGGGTGTTGAGTATCATTTTCAAGCACAGAGTAGTGGAAAATTTGATTCCATAGTTTGGTCCGTGAATAATCAAGTAGTTAAAGGATCATTGCAAGAGATGAGGACTTTGATTTCTCAGGATGGAGTGTATTATATCCGTGGTAAGGCGTATGTTGGAGAGAAACTGGTTGCTGTCGCTGAAACTACGGTGATTCATGGAGATTCCCCTGTCTTTTCTCGTTTGCAGGTGCAGAATACGCTTTCGCAGTCTCCTGTGTCAGCCTCTACGTTGCTTGTAGGTAAGAAAAAATCAGAGGTAATTTCTGTACAACGAAATCGATGAGATGGAACGATGACTTTTTCTACAGGATTGACCTCAGAGCATCAATATCAGAGTGCAGGATTGAAAACTTTGCAACAATATATTACTTTTTCTGACGGGACAAAATTGTTAAATATTGCATCATTTTTCGTGAAAAATCCTTTGACGATGCAATCCTTGGCTTTAAATATTTCTGGTTCTCTAACTTATTATCAGCAAGAACCTCTGGCATTGTGAGTCAGCTTTTTTCCTTCTGCTCCTTTGATTTCTAGTGCGAATGCGTTGTCTCAGGCTTCTTTCCCTGCTTTTTATGATCAATTGGGTAGGCATACGGTGAGTGTGGTTTCTGAGGTTAATAGGTGTGTAGAGCTTTTTACACAGGGGCAAGTGTATGTTACGAGGAAAGATGTGTGTTTAGAAGCTTTGATACAGGGGACTTTAGGACAGTTTACTTGTGATTTAGATGGGGATAAGATTCCTGATCTTTGTGATGATGATATTGATGGAGATGGAAAGCCTAATCTTTTAGGTTTGATTACTCATGAGACGGCAGATTGTAGTTTTACGGCAGAGAATGTAAATGTTAGTATTTTGAAAAAGCATTTTGGTGTATGCTCTTTGGATAATTGCCCGTTTACTGCCAATGAAAAGCAGACAGATCTCAATAATAATGGCGTTGGAGATGTTTGTGAGGATTTGATGCAACAATTACTGCGTTCAGATGATTGAACCTCAACTTCTCAGCTTTCTTTTTCTCCTTCTTCTGATGAAAAGCTTCCTTCTCTAGGGTTTTGAGATCCGCTTCGTTGTGGAGCTCCTTTATCTTTATTGTGTGGAGATGGGCGTATTAATGAGGGAGAAACGTGTGTTACGTGTCCGGAAGATGTAGGTCCTTGTACGGCAATTTGTGGGAATGGGACTATTGATCCGGGAGAAACTTGTGATAATTGTCCGGAAGATGTTGGTCCTTGTGCTACTCGTTGTGGAAATGGAATCATTGATCCTGAAGAGACTTGTGATAATTGTCCAGAAGATGTAGGCCCTTGTGTTAATCTCTGTGGAAATGGTGTTGTTGATCCAGGGGAGACTTGTGATAATTGTCCGCAAGATCTTAGATGAAAATGTGTTACGTATTGTGGAAATGGTGTTGTTGAGGAAGGCGAGGAGTGTGATCATGGACAAGCTAATGGAAAAGATGGAGAATGTTCTGCTCAGTGTAAAACAATTGTTGGTACCTGAAAACCTTGAGGTGGAATTAGCGTAACTCCTTGTTTGAGTTGTCCGTGTCTTTTCACGGATTTCGTAGGTGGACTCTTGCCTACTGATCGTATTAGGGCAAAGCTTTGGGATACGGGAGTTGTGTATGGTTTTTCGCCAACGGTTTCGGTTGGATTTTCTTTCAATATGTAAGGCTTTTGTTTTTTTTCTGGTTTAGTATTGACATTTCTTCTCTTACATCCTTTTTGCTATTTTTCTTTATGATTGCAGGTGACTCCTGCTTTTTGAATATTAAAAAACACTTGCAATTGCCAAGAGAATTTGTATAGTACAGTCAGATTTTTATTTCTTTTTTTTATGATATTATGGCGAAAAGAAGTTCTTTGAATAGAACTATTGAAGTAATCTTGCTTCAAAGTGATAGGTACCTTGGAGAAAAATACGAGGTAGTTAGAGTAAAACCTATTTTTGCGAGAAATGTGCTTTTACCAAAAGGAATTGCAATCGTTGCTGATGCTGCCGCAAAGAATAATTACAAGCAGAAGATGGAAGCTGCTAAAGTTGCTAGAGCAAAGAAAGCTACTGATTTGGAAGACCTTTTTGCGAAGATTGCAAATGATGGAGGAATTACTTTGACTAGAAAGGCTAATAAAGATCATACTTTGTACGCAAAAGTAGATGCTCATGATTTAACTGAAGCTATCAAGGAAATTTATGGAGTTGAGGTAGAACCTCATTTCTTCAAGCTTAAAAAGAAGCTTACGACTGCTGGAACCTTTAATGTGATCTTCAATTATAATGAGCTTAAGAGGGAAATGACTGTAAAGATTATTGCAGAACTTAGCGGAAAAGATGCGAAAGACGCAGAGACAGATGCTGCAGCTCAAGAAGGAGCAGAGAAACCTGTACAAGTAGAGAAGACGAAAGAAGAGTTAAAAGCTGAAAGAGAAGCTAAAAAAGCAGCTGATAAAGCTGAAAAAATTGCAAAATTGAAGGAGAAATTTAAATAAATCGATTATTTCTGAAGTTCGCACACTACCTCTTGTAGTGTGCTTTTTTTCATCAATCCTTGATTGATCTCTAGGACGTATTGAGCTTTGGATTTTGGGGTGTAAATGGGACAATTTTCTTGATTTGGGGTGGTGCAAGGTTCTGCCTCTTGGATGTCAACGATGTTAAAATTTTCATCTAGTCGGATCATTTCTAGAGGGATGAGGGTGTTTTTCATCCAAAATCTGAGATATGCTGGTTCGTCGAATATGAAGAGCATTCCTGCGTTTTCGGGGAGAGATTCGCGATACATGAGTCAGCGTTCTTTTTCTTTTTGGGTTTGGGCTATTTCGATATGGAAGCACATTTCTCCGCAGCAAATCTGTTGTTTTGAATTTGTCAAGTTTTTGAAGTAAAATATGGCAAAAATGATGCAAATGCAGACTCCTCAGAAGAGAAAAAATGCTGAATTGTTTACTTTTTTTGCTCTCTTTTTTTGCATCGGTGCGATTTGGTAGATATAAAGCTGAAAATTGCTATTGACTTTTTCGATATTTCGTAGTATAATGAAGGTATCTTTTATGTGATTTTTTGAAGTTTTCGTTTTCATTCTGGAAGATTTCATAGTTCAAAATTCCCTTCTCTAATTCTTTGAAGGTCTATTACTTTTGCTCATAGTGCGGAAATTACTCTACGAATGTGGCGTTTTTTCCCCTCAGAAAGGATAATCTGGTAACAATTGCTCTTTTCTAGGTCTTTTTTTGTAATGTCTTGTAGTTTTAAGAGTTCTTGTTTTCAGGAGTCGTTTGGCGACAAAACTCAGCTTTTTGCTTTTTTTATTTGTTGCTCTGTGAGTGAGGTATTGAGCGTTACGAGGTAGGTTTTTGTGATTTGCTTGCTGGGATGTTCGTATTCGTGAACGAGAGTTGGGTCTGGAGTTAGGAGTACCAGTCCGCGAGAATCTTTGTCGAGTCTGCCAATATAGTATCGATGCTGATATTCTTTAGGTAAGAGCTGATAAATTGTAGGATTGTGAGGGTCGGATTTTGAAATGGCGTATCCAATGGGTTTGTTGAAGAGGAGGATCTGCTGAGAATCTTTTTTATCTGTGAGGGAGTATATGATGATTGTTCAGTCAGGAAGTGTTATTTTGTCGTTTTCGTTGAGTGGTGTTTTGAAAGATTCAACAGGAAAATTATTAATCAGAATTTTTTTCTGTTTGATAAGGTCGGTAATTTTACGACGGGGGAGGTGATGTTGAGTTTGAAGATAGGTTAGCAGGTGCATGTTGTAAATATTTCTTTCTTACTGATTCGTTGGGGAGTTTTCAAGATTAAAAAAAGAAAAAAATCAGACTTGTGGGTCTGTTTTTTCATATACCGAGGACAGGACTTGAACCTGCACGCCTTACAGCACTTGGTTCTAAGCCAAGCATGTCTACCAATTCCATCACCTCGGCGAAATGTTGATTTTTTGGCTGGGGAACCAGGATTCGAACCTGGACAGACGGAGTCAAAGTCCGGCGTCCTACC
>CAMVOC010000010.1 GCA_947169045.1 uncultured bacterium | reverse complement strand
TAGGTTAGCCTAGAAGTTTGACGTCTATCTATCTTAAATTCTCATTTTCCTTTATTCTTGGACGGTTTTTTTGTTTCGAAAAAATGCATGATTAAGAAAAACTGAGTGATGAGCTCAGCTTTTTCTTTCTTATTGCTTTATAAGATTATAATTCTACTTCTACTCCCATATTTTTTGCAGTTCCTGCGATAATTTTGATTCCTTGCTCTACATCGTACGCATTAAGATCGTTTTTCTTTAATTCGTAGATTTCTTCAAGGTCTTTCCTAGTTAGTTTTCAGATTTTTTTCTTGTTTGGTTCTCCTGAACCGCTTGCAACTTTGAGTTTCCATTTAATGAGTCCAGAAGTTACAGGATCTCCAACTTCGAGTAAGAATGTCCTGTCGACGTATACCGTAAGTTTTGCTTTGATTTTTACGTCAACTCCGGAGAATTTTTTCATTAAATCCATAGTTTTATCGTTGAATTCTTTGATGAATTGTCCGATATTTACTCCATTTGCTCCAAGCATAGGTCATAAAGGAGGAGCTGGTTGTGCTTTACCTGCTGGCACTTCCAGATTTAAGATGGTTTGTACTTTTGCCATATTACATGCTAGCTATCAAATAAAAGACACTAGATACGAGAGGTTATACCTTCTCTATATCTTATGTGAAGAGTGATTTTAGATAAGCTTTGGAAGAGTGATAACTTCCGGTAGGTACTTGTAAAAGCCAAGTTTTTCCTCCGATTTCAATTACCATAATTACCCACTTATCTTTGAATGCGGTCATATTGATAAAGCTCACTTTATCGCCGAAAAGCTCATTTTTTAGAATTTCGCTTTCAGTGACCATTGCATACACGTTTCCACCTAACTGCTGTACTGTCCTAACAAATTCGAGCCCCCTTGTCCCATATGATGCAAAGTAGTTTCCCCTGGAATCTTGTAAGATATAATCTGGGGTAACTCCTAAGACATCTATGATATCCAAACTCCCTTGATACTGTGTTGTACCTGGTAAGAGTTGGACTACCACTGATGGCTCTGGATTTGTAGAAGCAAGGTCAGTCACTTCCACAGTTTGTGAAGTATTTGAGAGAGTATCTCAACGAATTTGGTTTACAGGAAGTAATTCCTGCGAGGTAGCTTGAGTTCCAGTGTCTTCCGTTTCTATTACAAGGATTTCGTCTCCGTCTCAGCTTTGTATTTCTGTTTGTTCAAAGGATGTCTCGGAAGTTGTTGAAGGTGTTTTAAATACTTCGGCTTTCCTTACATATGTCAGTGAATAGACAATAGAAAGAGCCAAAAAAAGCAGAACTAGAGCCCAAGTGACAATTTTTTTTTCATCTAGCATTACAATACGATAATTCAGTTCTAAACTAATTCTATTTTATCAAAGTCAATAATCACGGGAGTATTTTGTCCTAATATTTCAACCTGTACTACTACAGTACCTTTTTCGGCGTCAATCTCCTGGATTACTCCTTGAGTACCTTTGAGATCTCCGTGTTTAATCATAACAAGATCTCCTAGTTTGTAAGGTATTTTCATATCAGAACGCTCTTGTGATTGATTGATTTGTCTGATGATATCTTCGTACTCTTGATCTGTTAGAGGAACAGGTCTTGTCTCCGCACCCACAATAAGTCTTACTCCTGGAGTGTTTCTGACTACATACCAGATATGATCATTCATTTTTGACTTGAAGAAGAGGTATCCTGGGAACAGCTTTTTTTGTTTCACTACCTTTTCTCCTTTTTTCATTGAAGTTTCATTGATCTTCGGATTCATAAATTCAATTACGTCGTCGTTAAGATTCTGCTTATTGATACGTTCTTGTAGGTTTTTTACTACCAAGTCCTCTTGTCCAGCAGTTACACTTAGTACATATCGTCTATAATTCTTATCTTCGATTTGTTTTTTTATTTCTACCGTAGTAGTTGATGCCATATTTTAGACATGATAAAAGGTAAAATTGGATATTATCGTTATTATTCAGCTTTTTCTTCTTTTTTGGAAGCTTTTGCAGCAGGTGCTGTCTTTGATCGTTGGAAGTACATCAAGACAAGGAATACAATAAATGCAACACTAATGATGTTTCCAATCAAAGATCCTATAGTATCATTGAAAATACCGCTTAGAATTCCGCAAATGATGGAGATGACAAGTCCTCCTGCTAAAACATATCCAAATGTCATCCATCGTCTGTCTTTTACTAATTTTTCACTCTCTTTTAGAGCTTCTCGATTAGATTTTCCGGTTGTTGCTGAGATAATTGTAGCAAATGTCCATTGAACACCTTTTCGGAGCCCTGGAATGATGAGTAATAATGACCATAACGTTGACATTACTCCGTCAAGAAGTCCTGTCGTAGCTACAGGTTTTATTTTCTCGACGTTTAGAGTATCCATTAATAATTTCTTTATTTCAACTGGTTTATTTTCTAGTGCTGCTTTGGTAATCTTGGTTACAACGATAGTGATATAACTGTAAACGATAATGATAGCTACAATAGCAATAATTGTAAAGAGAAGGATTACGATGCTAGCTATTGCGCCACTTCCTGAAGCCAAGGCGATAGCAGTTGCAATTCACATTAAGATGATTCCTATGAACCCGATTGCTACTCCAAAAAGAGAAGTAATTAACAGATTTTTCCACTCTTTTTTGATAATTTCCCAAGTTTGCATGAAAAGATCTCCCAAAGAAGCCAGGTGTTGAGAAAGATTTTGTTTTGCCATAGGAATAAAACATAAAAAAATAAAAAAGGTTGTAGTATGAAATGCAATTTAGATTTCAGAGCTAAATCCTCCAGACATTCACTGGTAAAACAGTTGATACCCCTCACTAAAAATAGCGTCAGCTAGTACAAAATAGAGTCCAGCAGCAATCACAATTAAGAAAATAGCGGTTGTTAGTGTGATGTACAGTTTTTTGTCTGGGTGTTTGAGATGTTTTACGGTTTCTAAACTGTCGTAGATGAAATCTAGCATTTGAACTGTTAAAAAGTGAATAAAGAGATAGGGTCTTTGCGTACGTTAAATAATCGTACAAAAATATAGAAATTTACTCTTGAATTGCAAGAGAAAAATTCTACAAGTTCTGATATCATGGAAAATTTTACCGCTTTTCAAAAATTCTTCGATTATCAACCTTGCTTTTCTGAGGATCCGCAGGATCTTTTGCAAGATATTTTGTCTAAAGCTCAGCATTATCTTTCTGCTGATGATTTAGAAATCATAAAGCAAACCTATGAATTTGTAAAGTCTGCTCATCAGGGGGTTGTACGTCTTTCGGGAGAGCCGTATATTGTTCATCCTCTCAAAGCTACGCAATTTTTAATGGAAATTAATCCTGATCTTGTTTCTATTCAGGCTTGTTTGTTGCATGATGTTATTGAAGATACGGAGTACACGTATGAGGATATTCAGCAGCGTTTTGGTACGGAGGTGGCAGATATTTGTGAAGGACTTGTCAAAGTCTCTAAGGTAAAATATACGTGAGAAGATAGGTCTCTTGAAACTTTGAAAAAAACGTTTCTTGCTATGGCAAAGGATTTGAGAGTTATCTTTGTTAAATTCGCGGATCGTATCCATAATATTCAAACACTCCAATATCATCCAACAGAAGAGAAAAAGCAGAGAATCGCTCAAGAAACCCTTAAAGTCTATGCCTCTATTGCTAATAGGCTTGGACTGTACACGTATCAATTGTATCTTGAAAATGGTTCTTTTAAGATTCTCTATCCTGAGAAATTTTCTCAAATTATGGATTATATCAAAAAATATCTTGGAGATGGGGAAAAAGTCATTAATTCTGGAATTAAAACGTTGACTTCTATGCTTAAAAAAGAAGGTCTTACAGATTTTTCTGTCTATTGAAGGATAAAAAGTCCTTTTAGGATCTACGAAAAGATGGAGAAAAAATATCACACTAATGATATTTCTTTGATTATGGATTTGTTGGCTTTTAAAGTGGTTACAGAGACGGTTTCTGATTGTTATATGATTTTGGGAATTATTCACAAATATTATACTCCGCTTATCAAGAAAATTAAGGATTATATCGCGGTTCCTAAGTTCAATGGATATAAGAGTATTCATACGACGATTTTGGGAATGTCTCGTTTCCCAACAGAAATACAAATCAGGACAAAAACGATGGATTCAATCGCTGAATACGGAGTTGCTGCTCATTATGCGTATTCTGAAAACAACGCGTCAGTTGAGGTTCCGGTTGGTCAAAGTGAGTGGATTCAGAGATTAAGGCAGATTGTCTCTGATTATTCTGTCTCTGTGGACAAAACTCATTTTAAAGATGTTTTGCAAGTAGAGATTCTAGATAAGTCTATCTTTGTCTACACCCCGAAGTGAGATATTAAAGAACTTCCTTTTTGATCTACGGTTTTGGATTTTGCTTTTTATATTCATGGAGATCTTGGATTAAAATTTAAGAGTGCGTTGGTAAATAATCAGCTTAAACCTATTTCTTATCAGCTTAAAACGGGTGATATTGTCCAAATTAATGCCAATAAAGATCATTTTTCTGCGATGAAGCATTGGGTTGAATATCTTCATACGCCTTCTGCTAGGTCTCAACTACTAAAATTTATTAAAGCTCAAGAAAAATTATTGCATTTATCGCAAAAAACTCAAGATCAAACGGTCATGGTAGATGTAGATAATAATCGTTTTTTGCAATATCAATTGTGTCCAGATTGTCATCCTAAAATGGGAGATAAAATTATTGCTCAAACGAGAAAGGATGAAATCAAAATCCATTCTACTACTTGTAAATTACTTAAAAAAATTTCTTATAGTTCTCTTTTAGAGGCTCATTGGACGGGAGATCCTACTAATCATTATCTTCTTACTCTTATTGTGTCTTTTGATCAGCAAAAAGGCTCTATTTTGCAGATTATTAGTTTGTTTTCGTCTCTTTCGATTCCTGTTATTAAATTTGAGGTGAAAGATGCTATTTTCCCTAAAAAAATCGTTACTATTGTTGGAGAAATTTCTAATCCTAGGAAACTGGAGTACTTGTTTTTTAGCCTTTTGAAGCAGGGTGAAGATTTACAAATTCGTTCAAAGTCGCTGTCTTAAGAAAAAGCTCTTGAAAAAAAGCGTCTTTTTGATATAAGGAGAAGGTAAGGTGCCAACATAGTTCAGTAGGTAGAACGCACCCATGGTAAGGGTGAGGTGGCCGGTTCGATCCCGGCTGTTGGCTCCAGTTTGTTTACAATCGTTTCATCATTTTATTTACATATTTTTATTTCTCATGGCTTCAAGAACCAATAAACAGGGGATTGCTAAGAAAAAAGCTCAACAGCAAAAACAAGCATCAAGGCTTAAAGGAGCCAAGAGATTTGATTATCCCAAGAGAAAACTTGATTTAAATGATGGGAAAGAATGGGGAGCTATTGGACTCGTTACGAATCCTAAAGGAGGTGAATATCATTGGTTTCTCAGAGGGAGAAAGGTATGTCGAGAAACGAGATTGAGAGTAGATCCTGATGGATATAGATATATCAAAACTCCAAGTGGAGGTTCTGAAGTAGTGCTGGCTCCTGTTAGTGGTTGGATAAGGAGTAAATTGAGGAAAAATTTGAGAGTTAAAAGATAAAAAGCGGTCAAGATATTGACCGCATGGTTTTTTGTATGAACATTGTTAGATTTTTTTCTCCTTTGTTTATTGATGATGTATTTTTTATTATAATCATTTTTTTAAAAAAGTCAAGAGATTTATTATCTCGTCGTCTTCGGCTCTTTTGTTTCGGTGCTCTTTACCGCAGGTTTCACACTTAAAAAGGATTTTGTATTCAGCATTTTTTATCTGATAATTAATAGGAAACATCTTTCAGCCACAGGTTGCTGATCTGTCTCCAGGAATTTCTCCATCTACATGTAATGAAGTAAAACAAAAAGGGCAGTGGTTCCTGCAGGTTTTTTTTGCTAGTGGAACCTGTCTTTTGCATTGAATGCAGGTGAAGGTTTCATTGATTTTCTTGGTTTTGGACATATTGCTTTGAAAGGTCTATTTTAAAAACCGAATAGCCGTAAACAAGCCACTCTTCCCCTTCATCGTGAAGGTGGGTAGCTCGACTTCGCCTAGGGTGAAGTATACCGGCTCCCTGGGATTGAGTAGGAATTTAGAGTATCGACTCGCTCGCGCACTATTCAGTCGCTTAAAAAGATACTAAAAAGCTGAAGTATTTCAAGGTTATCTTTGGAGAAAGATTCTTTTGCTATTCTTTTTTTATGATCCAAATGACTCTCCAAATATCTTCTACGAAGAGCTGGTATCTGTATTCTGCGATCAGCTTTATTTTTCTTTTTTTGCAAATTTCTAAGAGCATTTGTTTCTCTTCTTCGTCTACTTTTTTCATAAGAATTCGTTGTCCTCCTGGCTTGAGGAGATGGAAGGTTCGATTGATGAGCTTGTCGATGTAGGCGACTGCACGGGCTGTGATGAAATCGTAATTTCCTTTGAAAGATTCTACTCTTCATCGCTCTACGTGTGCATTTTTTAGCCCTAATTTGTCGATCATTTCGTTGATGGCTCTGACTTTTTTCCCGATGCTGTCGATTCCTGTGAATTGTGATTCTGGATTGGTCATTGCGAGGGGGAGGAGCGGGAATCCGCTTCCTGTGCCGACATCGAGGACCTTACTTTTTGCGGGGATTTTGATGATTTCGTTGATTTCTAGACTATCTTGGATGTGCTTCACAAAAATCCCCTCTGGATTGCGGATCGCAGAGAGGTTGAGTTGACTATTTTTTTCCATAAAAATTTCTATGAGTTTTCCTCGGTGTTGAGTCGTGTTCATTTGCTATTTTTTGAGATGATCTCCGATTCCTTTTATCGCGTCTAGGATTTCAACTGGTAACATCCAAATCGTTGTATTACTTTGATCGGAACTGATATCATTGATAGATTGTAGAGTCCTCAAATGCAAAGCTCCAGGAGTTTTTGCCAAGGTTTCTGCTGCTTCTTGTAAATTTCTTGCAGATGCAAGCTCTCCTTCGGATGTAATGATTTTTGCTCTTTTTTCTCTCTCAGCTTCTGCTTGCTTTCCGATAGTTCTTTGCAGATCGACTGGGATATTGATGTCTTTAAGTTCTACGCTCATTACTTCTACTCCCCATGCATCAGATTTTTCATCGACAATATCCTTGATTTTTTTGCTTGCTTCTTCACGTTTTGAGAGGAGCTCGTCTAATTCAAATTGTCCTACGATGTTTCTCATGGTCGTGAGAGCAAATTGTGTCATTGCGTAGTCTAGATTTCTTACGTTGATGATTGCTTTGTATGCGTCTTCTTCTCTGATTTTGTAGTAGATCACCGCGTTAATGGTACAAGAAATATTGTCTTTTGTCATTGCCTCTTGAGAAGGAACGTCTACCGCCTTTTCTCTGACATCTACGGTTTGTGTGGTCTGAATCAAAGGAATTACGATGTTGATTCCTGGATTGAGGATTCTTGTATATTTTCCGAGTGTGAAAAGGATTTTCCTTTCGTACTGTTGAACGATTTTTACTGTTAAACAAAGGAAAATGATGATGAGCGTAAGAATAGCTGAGATCATGATTGTAATGACGAAGAATTAAAAATTATTCTTTTTCTAATCCATCAAATAAATGATTCATAGGTTTTCTAGGTTTGTTGACGATCTCTGGACGATGTTCGCTAGATTGATCTTCGGGGATATTCAGGATTTTTGTCCTTCTTGCACTTTTTTTGGCGGTAAGTCGAAGAGTTATAAATGATCGAATCAGTCCTGCGAGGAGCATTAATTGAGCGATTATTGCACCTCCTGCAATGTTCATTCTATCAGAGAATTCTTTGGAAACACCTACTGTATCGACGATTCCCATAAATACACTGGTGATAATCCATAAAAATGCGAAGTCTACGAGTGGTTCGTCTTCTCTTAGGGAGAAAATATGTACCATTGTTTTTTTGAATTTTGTACTGAGGTTTCGTCCTATCAGAAAGACTAGACTAAGAGCGATAACGATAAAGGATCTGAAATATGCAGTAGAAAAAAGAGCGAATTTTGCCAATCTATCTCTACCTTCGCTGCTTGGAAGGTTGATGGTAACGATAGAGAAACATAAAAGAACAATAGTGAGTGCAATCAGGTACACGATAAATCGTTTTTTTGAATTGTTATAGTTGAGAAACCTTTTCCAAAGTTTACTACAAAATTTGAAGAACTTTTGGATGTTTGCCTGCATTGCACGGGTAATTTAGAGGATAAAAACTTTTATTGCGCTTTGTGTATATGTATTTAATATGGAGTATCAAGAGATTTTTTTCTTAAATATCCAAATCTTTTACATTTTTCGCATGCGTTAAAATGAAATGTTTCCTAGATTGAACGTCTTCTCCCATAAGAATTCTGAATAATCTATCAGCTTCTTCAGCGTCTTCTACAGTGATTTTTTTTGTATATCTTTTTTCTGGATTCATAGTGGTTTCTCGTAGTTGTTCTGCATTCATCTCTCCTAGACCTTTATATCTTTGGATATCAACTTTTTCGTCTGGTCAGAAGCCATACATTGAAGGAGTATGATTTTCGTCGTATACATAGACTTCTTTGCTTCCCTTACTGAATTTGTAAATAGGTGGACAGGCAGCAAATACGTGTCCATCTTCAATTAACCCTCTCATATATCTAAATAAAAAGGTTAAAAGCAGAGTCCTAATGTGTGCACCATCTACATCGGCATCTGTCATGATGATGATTTTTTCGTATCTAAGATGTTCTGCGTCGTAGTTCTCTTTAATTCCTGTACCGATTGCTGTAATCAGACTTTTTACCTCTTGATTTGCCATAATCTTTTGGATACTGGCTTGCTCGGTATTGAGGATTTTTCCTCTGAGAGGCAAAATGGCTTGGAATTTACTATCTCTTCCTTGTTTTGCACTTCCACCAGCTGAATCTCCCTCGACAATATACAATTCAGTCCCTTTATTTCCACGTTTTGAGCAGTCGGCGAGTTTCCCTGGAAGCACTCCACCTGAAAGAACATTTTTTCTCAGAACGGTTTCTTTTGCGAATTTAGCAGCTAATCTGGCTCTGGCTGCTAGATTGATTTTTTCAAAAATTTTATCAAATTCTTCAGGTTGCTCGTCAAATACGTTTCTGAGATATTCGTATGTCAGTTTTTCGATCTCATTTCTTACGTAAGCATTTCCTAGTCTTCCTTTGGTCTGTCCTTCGAATTGCGGTTCTGGAATTTTGACCGTGATGACTCCATAAAGCCCATCCGTAACGTCACTATATTGGAATTCTCAGATTTTTTTATCTATTTTTTCTTTTTCTTTCCCTACTTCATTGATGACTTTGAGAAGGGCTGATTTAAACCCTAAAAGGTGACTTCCTCCGTCGTGAGTAGGAATGTTGTTTACGAAACTTAAGGTATGATCGTTGCTTGTTGCGACAAATTGGAAACTTATTTCTGCTAATACGTCTTTTCACTCTGCTTTGAAATAGTGAGGTGAAGAAAGCTGAGTTTGTTCTCCAATGAGGTTTTTGAGCTGAGTTTTGATTCCTCCTTCGTAGTAGAAACGTTGTTGGATATTATTTCTCTTGTCTACAATGGTAAATGTTACTCCTGGTGTGAGATATGCGGCTTGTTTCATCCTTAATACCTCTGTGCTTCCTACAAATTCTATGGTATCAAAAATGGTTGCATCAGGCATAAATGTTACGCTTGTTCCGCTGTTTTCTGTCTCTCCAATTTCTTCGATAGGTCCTTGAGGGATTCCTTTTTCGAATCTCATTCTATAAATTTTTCCGTTTTTTTGTACGGTAACTTCTAATCGAGAAGATAGAGCGTTTACGACACTTGCACCTACTCCATGAAGACCTCCTGAAACTTTGTAAACGGATTTGTCGAATTTTCCTCCTGCATGGAGCACTGTGTATACAGTTTCTAGAGCTGATTTTCCTGTCTTTTCGTGCTTATCTACAGGGATTCCTCTTCCATTATCGTGGACGGTGACACTTCCATCTTCGTTTATAATTGTTGAGATATGCGTACAATATCCTGCTAGCGCTTCATCTACGGAGTTGTCTACGATTTCTTGAATCATATGGTGCAATCCTTTAATGTCTGTAGTTCCGATGTACATTCCTGGTCTTTGACGTACAGGTTCTAGTCCCTCGAGTACTCTGATGTGTGATGCGTCGTATTGTTTTTCGTTGGTAATGTTCTCGTTGTTGTCTAAAGAGGTCATGCTACGCGTTTGGTAAGATAAAAGAAAGAAAAATCTGATGTTTTTAACAGGGTAAAGATAGGAAAAAAGGGGAAGATTTCAAGAGGAACACGAAATAATAGTTATTCATTTGAAAAATTTGGTATTTTCTCTTTTCCTCCTCGTAATTCTTCCAGATAGGGAGTGCCGTTAATATTTCTTATTGAAAATCCTAATTTCCCTGCAGCTTGGATGAGACGAGTACTTGCTTCCCATCTTTCAGGCTGTGCCATAGATCCGGATTGTTGTTTGGAGTTTACAAAAGTTTTTTCATAAATTACTTCTTTGATCCCTGATTGGATGATAAATTTGAGACAATTTTCACAACAAGCATAGTTGCAATAGAGCTTGCAGTTTTGTAGGTCTCTTTTTGCAAATAAGATTGCATTCATTTCGGCATGGATGACTGCGTAATATTTTTGAGGTCTTTCGTGAGTAAAAAATCTTTCGTCTCCTCCTGCAATAAATCCGTTATATCCAAAGCTTATGGGACGATGCTTCTCATCTACAATAACGCAGCCTACCTTTGTGGATGGATCTTTTGAACGAGAGGCAACTTCGTGTGCGATGTTGATGAAGTATTGATCTCGACTGATTTGTTCTGACATTTCTGCTTGTTTAACAGTAATAAAAAACTGAATGAATACTATAGAACTGTATTTTAAAATCAAGAAGAAGTGAAAATCAGCTTTATAACTGATAAAACTTTTCATTAAAAGTAAGCCGGCATTTGCACTGTAAAAAATCTTCAAAAATCTCTTGCAATTTATGAGCGAATCTTTATAAGTATCTACATACATAATTTTTAATTCTTAAATCGTCATTGGAGAAATGGCTCATACTGCAAAAACACATAGTGGAGCGAAGAAAAGGTTTGGTTTAACCGCTAAAGGAAAAGTGTTTTCTAAAAAACAAGGGAATAATCATCTTTTAACTAATAAGGGAAAGACTCGTCAAAAGTTTCCTTATGCAAAGGAGATTAAAGGAGTTTTTGCTAAGAGGATTAAAGGATTGATGGCGTAGGCGTGTTTTATCTTTATTATTTTATCATTATTACCAATGTCTAGAGTTACTAATGGTCTCATGAGACAAAGAAAACATAGAAAATATGTTAAATCTGCGAAAGGTTTTCGCTTAGGACGTAAGAATGTTTACACTCAGGTTCGTCAAGCTTTGATTAAGCAAGGACAACATGCTTATGTCTCTCGTAGACTCAAAAAGAGAGATTTTAGAAGCCTTTGGATTGAGAGAATTAATGCAGTTCTCAGAGAGAAAGGAACTAAGTATTCTACTTTTATTAATGCTTTATATACTAAAAATATTCAACTAGATAGGAAAATGTTGAGTAATATTGCATTAGCATTTCCTGCTGTGTTTGATAAGATTCATGAGGAAGCAATGAAATAGTTCTTGCGAGCGTAGCGAAGCAATTTGGATCTAGTCATTAGATCTGAATTGTTTCGGTTGCTGGTTATATATCATAAGAAGCCGGGGTGGTGGAATTGGTAGACACGAAGGACTTAAAATCCTTTGAGGCTTAAACCCTCGTGCCGGTTCGATTCCGGTCCCCGGCAGGTAAATGCTCTTTGCTTTAAATTATACTATGTAGCTTTATCAGATTTATTTATCTTTATATTTATTGTTTATCATGGGATTCACTGTATGGAGAACTGGTGACTTAAACACCAATGAGAGAATTATCTCTTTTTATAAAAAGGAGTTACGATCTAGTCATCTTTTGGATATTGCGAAAAAGCAAAAGACGTATGGTACTAAGCATTATCGTAAGACAGTTGCTTATGATTTTCCTTCTGCTCGTAGATATAAGAGGATTAGAGCTATTGTTTCTGACGCTTATAGAACCAATAAGAAAAAGTATAATACTTTGGCTCAATTAGGAAAAATTGTTTAGTTTTATTCATTATTTTTTATTCACACATGTATGCTGTAATTACTCTTCAAGGACATCAATATATCGTCAATGAAGGTCTTGAACTTACTGTTAATAAATTAGACCTTGAAGAAGGGAAAAGTTTGACGATAGATACGGTTTTAGCTGTTTTTGATGAAGCAGGTGAATCTGTGAAAGTTGGAAAGCCTTATGTAGAAGGTGCTAAAGTTGAAGCTACTGTTGGTAGTACTGCTAAAGGAGTTAAAGTTAATATTGTTAAATTTAAGAGAAAAAATAGATATTTCAGAAATGTGGGATTTAGACCTACTGAAACGGTTTTAACTATTAATAAGATTGTCGCTTAATGGCAAAATCTGGAATTCTAGAAATGGATGGAGAAATTCTCGAGGTCTTACCTGCGGGAAAATTTAGGGTGAAACTTACAGAAGTTGATCTCGAAATGATTTGTTATAAGGCGTGAAAGATGAAACAAGCTCATATTTCCATTATTGCAGGTGATACGGTGAAAGTGGAAGTTAATCAATATGATATGTCGCAGGGACGTATTACTTATAGATATAATCCTGCGAAACCTCAACCTGTGAAACAATAAACTTTATTATATTTATTGTTGTTAGTAGGAGAAAGAAATTTCGTTTTTACTACTTTTATTTCGTTATTTTTATAGCTATGGCAAATTATGGAAAAAAGTACACAGAGGCTAAAAAACAAGTTGAAGCCTTGAAACAGTACGAATTATCAGAAGCAGTAAGTCTGCTTAAAAAAGTGAATTATGCAAAGTTTGATGCAACGGTGAATGTTGCAATTAAAACGAATGCAAATCCAAAGTACAATGATCAAATGTTGAGAGCTACAACAATTCTTCCTCATGGGACAGGAAAGAAAGTAAGAGTTGCTGTATTCGTAAGTGAAGATAAAGTGGCAGAAGCAAAAAAGGCAGGTGCTGATTTGGCAGGTTTTGAGTCTATTTTGACAGCAATTAAATCTGGTAAAATGGACTTTGATGTTTTGATTACTACACCAGATCATATTAGAGATTTAGCTCCTGTAGCAAAGCAACTTGGGCCAAAAGGATTAATGCCTAGTCCAAAAGCTGGAACTGTTGCGATGGATATTGTACAGGCTGTGGAAGAAGTTAAGAAAGGTAAGATTGAGTTTAGACTTGATAAGACTGGAAATATTCATGCTGGAGTAGGAAAGATCTCTTTTAAGGAAGATCAATTGGTAGAGAATATTCAAGCTTTAATGAAAGCAGTTGAAGAGAATAAGCCAAGTGGAGTGAAGGGAAAACTTGTGAAAAAAGTTGTAATTAGTACTACAATGAGTCCTGGAATCCTTATTAATTATTAAGAGATTTGTTGTTATTTTGTGATGATATCTTTGATCTTAATAATATATTCCATTTTGGAAAGCTGATCGTTCACAAGGGCTATCAGCTTTTTTTTTTGTTTGAAAATTTCTATTTTCATAGCTTGATCTGAAGTCTTGAGGAAAAGAATATTGTTTTTTACGTATCCTTCGAGGGGCTCTTTATCTCTGATGGTGTTCTCGTCGGGTTTTTGGATTTTGAAAAAGTCTTTTACGGTTTGCATTGCGAGCGTGCCAATCATTTTATTTCCGCGATAGTGTTGTGAAAGACTTCTTCTGAGGGTATTTAGGAGAGGTTCCATGAGACTTTTTTGTGTTTTGCTAAAGGAGGAAAAGATTTATCTTGGGGAGAGTCAAATTACGAATTCTCCTTTGACTTGAAGATTTCAGCTTTTGATGAGTTGCTTTGCTTCTTCTAGAGTCCCTGTGAAATATTGCTCGAATAGTTTTGAAATCTCTCTGGCGATGCTTATTTTTCCTTGAAATCACAGGTTTTCTAGCTCGTTAAGGAGTTTCTCAAATCTGTGTACAGATTCATAAAAAAATGTTGGATGGCTGCGGTTAAAAGCGTCTTTGAGTGCTGTTTGTCTGCCCTTTTTTGCGGGTAAAAATCCTAAAAAGGTAAAAATGCTGGTATCAAATCATGCTCCTACTACTGCGGGAATTAGAGCATTTGATCATGGGAGGATAGAATAGGCGAGTTGATGTTCGTTGCAGAGTTGAATAAGGGCTTTCCCTGGATCGCTGAGTCCTGGAGTCCCAGCTTCAGAGAGTACTCCTACATTTTGCTCACTGATCAGCTTTTTATATTTGTTTTTATCTATGAAAGATGTATAGACGAAAAAATGTTTGTCTTTGATTGGTATTTCATACATTTGAAAAAGTTTTTTCGCTGTACGCGTATCTTCGCAGAGGAAAATCTGTAGCTCTTTGAGCATTTCTAGGGTGCGGAGAGTAATGTCGCTTTTGTTGCCGATGGGAGTGGGGAGGAAGAATAGCATTTTGATGTATTGTTATGGGTTAATTGTTATTGATTTCTATGATTTGATCTCGGATATCCATATCTTGGATCTCTTGATTGTGAGTAACCGTGTAAAATTTCATTGTTCTTTGTTTAACGAAATTATTGATCATTTCGCTAACTTTACCTACCGTATCTGCGTCTAGATTGTTGATGGTTTCATCTAAGAACAGTATCGGGGTATTGAGATAAGATGAGATGGCAAGCATCCATACTAATTTTAGAATGGTTTTTTGTCCTCAGCTCAGACTTTTCACTTCTCTTTCCCCTTTTGCATCTTTAATTTTTACTTCTAGTTCGATTTTTTCTCCAGATTCTACGACTTGCATAGAAATTTGGTAATCTACGACTTGTGTAAGGTAACTATTGATGATTTCACTGAGTATAGGCAAATCCGTTTCTAATGCACTAAAAAGTAGTTCTCTACTGAGAATTGTGTACAGATTTTTTAATTTTTCTTTGCGCAGTTCGAGGTGCTTTATGGTGTTTTTGGTCTCTGTAAAGTCGTTGATGAGTTGCTGTATATTTTCTATGATTTGTAGAAATTGTTGAAGGTCTTTAAGTTCTTGTGTGAGTTGTAGTACTTCAGGGGTGGTAAGTTTAGCGTTGATCCCATGTTTTTCTTCCTCTGATTTAGCGAGTTCCGCTTGGAATGAAAGGATTTGTTTGTTGATTTCTGTAGCACGAGATATTCATGCTGATTTTTCCTGTTGATATTTTTGGAGTTTTTGGAGTTCGTTTTCTCTTTGAATGATTTGTTGATCCAAGTTCTGAAGTTGTTTTTGTAATGCGTTCTTTTTTTGGTATTTTTCTTCTCGGGCAGAGAAGTTGATTGAGATTAAAAAGTGTTTGATGCTATCAATTTCTGGTTGTATGGGCTTTTGATATTCGGTTTGTAATCAGCTTTCTAATTTTTTAATTTCAGCTTCCATACTTTGTCTTTGCTGTTCTAATTGCTCGAAGTGTTGTTTGTTGATTGATTTAATGCATTTACAGTAATCATTAATTGCTTCACAAAAAAATTGAGCCTCTGTCTGGATTCCTAGGTCAAAATTTGCTAATCTTTCTTTTGCCTTTGCTAATTCTTCTTGTTTGAGCTGTTGAATTTGTGCGAGATTTGCTAATTCTTTCCCTTTGTCTTTAAGTTTTTGAATCATAACAATTACTTCTTCTAAGTCTTCAGCTTTTAAGTCTTCGAAGAGTAGTGGTGTAGTCATTGTATCGAGCGTGTTGATTTGTTCGTAAAGTGCAAGTTTCTCTTGCTTGATTGTCTCGATTTTTTGTACGTCAATACTAGCGATACGTTGTTCTAAGTGTGCTATTTCTTCATTCAGCTTTTTTTCTTTTTCTTGATATTCTTTGATGATGTGGCTTTTTTCTGAGATTTGTTTTTGTAATTGTTCTTGCTTTGCTTTGTCTGCAATGAGTTCTTTTTCTTGAGATTGAAGTTGTTGAAAATACTCTTTATAAAGCTGAAGTTCAAGCCCGTTAAGACTAAAATCTTGTAGGGAAAGTTGTTTTATTAGTGGGTGAAGATCCTCGAAAAAGGTGTTTTTTTGAGGAAGATGAATATGTGTATTGAGTTCATAGGCTTCTGCGAGTCGTTTATTAAGTTTGCTGTTTTGGAGACTTTGATCTTGAAGGTATTTTATTTTGTTTTCGGTTTGTTTTCTCTCTTCATTGACTTGTTCTTTTGCTTCATCGATTCCCAGTAGTCCAAAGACGTTTTTGAGGACTATTAGTCTCTCTGCTGGCTGCATTTCGAAAATATTCTCTGCATCTTGTAGCAAAAATATTGTTGAAAGAAAAACGGGTTCTGGAGGGAGGAGCTGATTTAAATTTTGTTGAAGATCACTTCCGTTTTTCATGACGATTTCTTCTAATTGTGAGTGATCGATTTTTAAGGGTCAAGTATTATAGGTTATGATATCTTCTTGATCAAACATTGGAGGTTGTTTAAATGCTCGCAATCTACTGCTACAACTATCAGATCTTTTCCCGTGCGTTAACAGTCTTTGTATCAAATAATATTGTTCTCCTTCGGAAAAAACCAGACTTATTTCTCCTTCTTTACTGTGGATATTTAGGAGATTTCTTTTGGAGGTTTTATACAGAGCATAGGTTGGACCATCAAAAAAGAGCATACTTTTCCCACTTCCTATTGGTGCTTTTATTAAAAATTTCCCTTGTTTGAAAAAAAGTGAGCATTCCTTGCTTTCAAAAGGTCAAATATTACGATAATAGATTGCGTGTAAATTTATCATACTCTCATTCACGAGTGTATAGATTCTCAGCTTGTTTTCAAATATAATTTTATTCTTCTCGATCACGAGCACTTGCTATATTTCGATATTCTTCAAAGAGTTGTCTGTTAAATAATCCTAGGTATGACTTTGCATTATTTGAGATGTAGGCTAGGGTCTCTCTGTATTCTTCTTGGAGAGGAAATGTGAGAGGTTCTCCTGTTTCTGCCCTTGTAATAGGGAATGTACGTTCTTTCTCATATTTTTGTATAACATATTTGATCTCCTCAACAGTGTTGGTTTCGATATGGTATACTCCTCTTAAATTAATTTCTTGGAGTTGGAAATTAATTAAGAATGTTTCACATTCTTTATCGAGACTACGGATTGTTGAAGGTGTTTCAAAAAGGAATATATTCATACGGTTACGAATAGTGATTTCTTCAGTAAGACATAAGTTGTTTTGTGTGTCAGGAACGTAGTTCACGATTTCATTGATCAGAGAAAACGTATTACTTTTTGTGATAGTTGTATTCATAAGTTTAGTTTGTATTTCTTCGTAGAGTTCGCTGTCTGATACTGCAAAGCTTTTGAGTGTTTCATCTTCAAGGGTAAAGTTGTAGTGTATGTTTTCTTTTTTTACTAAGATTTCGATGTCTGTACAATAAAGCATAAGTGTTTTAATGTTGGAGTTTCTAGAGAGTTTATCACATAATGTTAGTCTTTCTCCTCCTTCTGATTTTGAGAATAATGCAATTTGAGTGTCGATGACGTTTAAAAATTGAGCAAAAGATGTCTTATTTGGGAGTAATGTTTGAAGGTAGGAAGAAAATTCTGGGGCGTTTGCTAGATAAAACTTGTCTACATACAGCATTTCTCTGTCTTCGATATGTAGAGTAAAACTTGCAACTAAATCAGTATTTAGCGCTTTTGTGATTGATTGACTTGTGATTGTTGCTGAAATATCAACGGTTTGTTCATCTGGAGCAACTGTATATCTTCCGATTCTTAGACGTTGATCTTGGAAAAGTTGAGGTAGAAGTGTGGAAATTCTATAGGTCTGAGATTGGATTATATCTGCAGCATCATGTGTTTTTTCTTCAATTAATGCTTTTGTCGTTACTTGTTTTTCAAGTCCTATACGTCCAAGAACAGAGTTTCCATTGTTAATTTCTTGAACGAGATGAGAAATCTGATTTTTATCTGCTTGAGACAGAGAAGATGTTGCGGTTTGTATGATTGGTAAAAAGTAATGATTATTGAATCGATAGATAATATCTTTGTAGAGAGAAGGAAATATTGTTTGTGGAGTTTCGTCTTCTTTGAGTAATAGTGCTTGTTCGAATTCTAGTAACGGAGTAATGAGTGTTTTATCGTAAGATGATCTAGAAATCTGTCTGTAGAGCGTTTGCATTGCAGATAATAGTTTGTACATGTTTAAGTTGGTATCGGTATAGGTTGTGTTTGTGAAACTGTTGGTTTCTAGCTCGTTTGTAATGGTAATAAATTCAGTTAAAAGTTTATATTTCTGTTGGATTTGATTAGGGCATTGCATGATCGCGTCTTTAAAAGCTGGGAATATGGTTTTTTGGTATAGTGTTGTTGTGTACAATAAATCGCAAAATTGTGTGTTATTTGTTAGTTTTGTACTTAAAATTTTAAGGTCTTCTGGATAATCGTAAAGATTGTAAAATCTTCCTTCTTCATATAGTTTACTGAGATAAGAAAAACAGATTGAATCCGAAAATTTAGGGGCGTTTATACAATTTAGGTTAAAATCCGCTAAAATTCCTTTTTGAAGTTTGTAAGTTGGGTGCTCGGTTAACTCTTTTGTTGCACTTGCGGGATTAAAAACTAACAGTCTTGTTAGACGTTCAATGTCTGAGTAACTTGCGTTTCCTTCTTCAAAAGATTCTTTGTCGATGAGAGAAGTATCTTTTGGAATGAAAAAATCTTTTGGTATTATTACTCCTTGATAAAAAGCAAGATTTTGATTACTGAATATAATATTGTTTTTTAGAGAACTTTCTCCTAATGGAATGGTGATATCTAGATATGTACTTTTAGTTTGACTTGTTTGTAGTGTTCGTAGAAGTTTTTCATTTGTTGCAGAGGAGTGTGTTTCAGATCGTTGGTTCGAATGAGAAATTTGTGGGGCATAATGCATTAACGCATATACTACTCCTATGGCTCCAAGTGCAAGTACGGCAAAAATCCCATGTTTAAATAGGATACGATTAATTTTTTTGTACCAAATAATCAATTTAAATTGATCTTGGTTGAAAAAGAGAGAAGCCTGCGTTTCAGACATACTTTAAGTATACTTGAAACGGTTTTTTTTGTCAATTTTTATCAGCTTTTTCTGACTTTTTTTTGAGAAAATGATTGTAACTGAGAGTTAGTCTAATAGTAAGTCTTTTGGAAGCTGCGTTTTTATCTGTTCCCATTTGGCTTTTGCATCTTCATCGCTCATTCCTTCATTGGAGATTGTTGTGAGATATTTTCGCCATGCGTTAATTTGAGTAAGCTTTTGTAGTTGAGATGGAGCAACGTAATATGTGGTACTAAGCTGGTCACGGAGTTGTAGTGCCATTTCTCATGGAGTTCCCGTCAGTTCTTTTAGCTGAAATGTTTTTTGCAGGTTGATCAATTTATTTCTTAGTGTGGCGATGTGTCTTTGAGCATCTGAGTTTGTTAATTTTGCAAGGGTGATGTCTTCAAAGGTATTCATTAGAAAGAAGCTATTGAGCGTGTGTAGGAGCTGGTCTTGTTGATCTGACGTAGGAAGCTTTTTTTCAGATTCTCCTCCCAGTTGGCTAACGATGTTTGGATCGAGGTCTCAATGCTTTTCTGTGGTTTCTTGGGATGAAGATGGTATAATGGTTTCTAGAATATCGTCTTTTTTTGAAGTATTGAGAGCTATACTATTTTCTGTGGTTGTAGGAGCGGAAATTCATGAAACGGCGTTGTCTCCAGTAGCTTTTGTAGGTGAAATTTCTTCGTTAAGAGAGAAAGCTTCTGATAAGTTATTGTGTTCTAAAAAAAGAGCAAATTGTTGACTGTCGGTAAGATGGCGAAGATCATTTGGTCTAATAGCAATGGTTTCTTGGCTAATTGTGATGCTTTTTCAGCTTTTTGTCTCTTGATTCTCAGATGAAGAAGATGTTGGTATTATTGCTGCAATTTCTGCTCAATGATTCTGAATCATGGTTTCGTTATCATTTTTGGCAATTTGTAGGTCTAGTGTTTGGTTTTGAGGTGTGGTAAGAATCATGTCATCGATAATGAGTTCTCGTGAATTCTGAGGCTGTTGATGAGAAAGTTTTATGAATTGTCCTTCAGAAATTTGTAGTTGATATTGATGATCGGCTATTTTGAATAGTGAGAAAATTGCAGGTCCTACGATGCTTGCTTGAGATCCGTCGTCTAAATGAAAAATAATCTCACTTTTTTCTTTTAGGTAAATAGTATCTCCGTGGTGTAAGTATGATGATATTGTAATTTTATTTCCATTTTGTAAATATCGTTCTCCTTTTACATTTACGATTTCTGCGATATGATCTGCAAATGTGGTCCCTGGTATTTGTGGTTGAGTTGAAAAAAAGATGTTATCAATTCCTCAATTACGTTGTACCCAAAATCCTCAAATTCAAAAAAACACCACCACCAATACTATTGCCGTGAATATGGTTTTGTATGAACGAGAAAACCATTTTGCGTAGGATATGGTGAATCTTCTTTGGCGAATTTCTTTGAAAATTTCTAACTTTTGTTTGTCAGAAAGAGAAAATTTGCGTTGAGTAGAAAAGTATTCTTGTACATTCATTACCAAAGAACTTGTACAACAGGAAATAAATCGTTCCGTTAAGGAAAACGACAAACTCTTTTTTTTGTGACAGAGAAATCATCTGTTTCTTGTCTTCGTTTTTTATGCATGCCTTATGGCGAACTGCAAAAGAAGATTTATTTCCTTAAATCAATGAAGACGGTTGCTAAATGGGAGAAGTCTTTTCCTCCAGCTTGGTACATATCTCGTGCTCCTTCGCCTACGATAATGATTTCTCCTAGTAATTCATTTGATATTTCACTGATTCGTTTGTCTCCTCCTGCTCTTTTCATAGCATAATGGTAGTAATAGGAACTTTTATCAATTTTTCAGTTTTGTCCAAAGATTCGTCCACCTAAAAAGGTAGATAAACGCATATCTCTATTTTGGTTTTGTAAATTTTGCTTAATTGCAACAATTTCTTCAATCATTGCTTCGTATCCATCGTTTATGGTTTCGAATACTGTGTAATATCTTCCGTTACTAGAGAGATATACGCCAATTGCTCCTTTCCCATTCCCATTTACAAGATTTCCAGGGTTGTTTGTGTCAATTCCTATGTTATTGCTTGATTTTGGTCTGTTGATGTCGCGATCGGAAAAGACGGGTAATCCATTGTACATTTTACGTATAGTGGTTAACTCTTCCAAGTTAGCAAGTGAATTATCTTCTTCTGTCAACGAGAAAAGGTTTTCTGCGACATCTTCGTTTGTAAATGCGGCAGTTTCAATCTCTTCTTGAACTCCTGATCAGGAAATTTGTGGATTAGCAGAAAAAAAGAATAATAAAAACAGATTCAAAAAAGTGTGCATCGTATCTCTATTTAAGGAAAAAAATAACTATCAATCCTTTTTTGTTTTCTGATTATTATCTATTTTCTTTTTTGATTATCTATTTTTTTATTTTTCTCCGTATTTTGCTTTGTTTCCGAGATGTTCTTCGATTCTTAATAATTGATTATATTTTGCGATTCTGTCTGTTCTGCTTGCAGATCCTGTTTTGATGAATCAAGTGTTCATTGCAACAGCGAGGTCTGCGATAAAAGTATCTTCAGTTTCTCCGGAGCGATGGGAAGAAATGCTTTTCATTCCATTTTTTTGTGCTAAATTGATTGCGTCGAGTGTTTCACTTACTGTTCCAATTTGATTGAGTTTAATTAAAATAGCATTTCCCATTCCTTGGTCAATTCATATTTGCAATCTTTCAATGTTGGTAACAAAGAGATCGTCTCCTACAAGCATAATTTTATTTCCTAATTCTTGAGTTAATGCTTTCCGTCCTTCGAAATCATCTTCTGCCATTCCATCTTCAATGGATATGATAGGATATTTTCCACATCGATCTTTGTAGAGATTTATGAGTTCTTCTCTCGTTAAACTTCTGCCTTCTCCTGCAAGATCGTATTTTCCATCTGTATAAAATTCACTTGATGCAACGTCCAAAGCTAGTTTTACCTTTCATGTGTGTCCAGCTTTTTCGATGGCTTCTACGATGACTTGAAGAGCTTCTTCGTTGCTTTTTAAGTTTGGTGCAAAACCTCCTTCGTCACCTACGGAAGTAGCAAGACCTTTACTTTTAAGTAATGCTTTTAGAGCATGAAAAACTTCAGCTCCTATTCTGAGTCCTTCGTGGAAATTCTCAGCTCCTACAGGTACAATCATAAATTCTTGAACATCTACATTGTTGTCTGCATGTGCTCCTCCATTGAGGATATTCATCATTGGGTAAGGTAATACATAACCATTTCAATTTCCAAGATATTCATAAATCAGCTTTCCTTCTTTTTTTGAAATAGCGGCTACAAATGCCATGCTTACTGCTAAAATGGCGTTTGCTCCTAGTTTTTCTTTGTTTTTTGTCCCATCAAGATTTATTAAAAGCTGATCTAATTCGCGGAATGATGCAAATTCCTTGTTTAGAATTCCTTGTTTTATGGTTGTGTTGACATTGTTGACAGCTGTTAAAACTCCTTTCCCTAGGTAACGACTTTTATCTCCATCTCTGAGTTCCAATGCTTCATGTACTCCTGTGCTAGCTCCACTTGGGACGATAGCTCTAGTTGTTATGTTCCCTTCTAAAGTGATATCTACTTCTACGGTAGGATTTCCGCGAGAATCTAGTACTTCTCTAGCATGAAGATTGGTAATTTTATAATTCATTTTGTATTAAAAAATAATAAAAAGTTGACTTTATTGTAATAAAATAGGAAGTCTTTTTCAAGAGGAATGTTCTTGATGACTTTTTGGCATAAAATACTGTATTTTCCTTGTTTTTGAGAAAATCTTATTGTGATAGTTGGTCGACTACCTCAAAAAATTTGTGGATATCTGTCTCGTCATTGTAGACACTGAGACTGATTCTGACACTTCCGTTAGCATTGAGAAATTTGTGGAGCGGATATGCACAATGTCCACCTCCACGTACGCAGATATTTTCTTCTGCAAAATTTTCTGCTACTTTGTTGAAGCTTTTCCCGTTAATTTCAAATGAGTAGACTCCTACACGTTGTGTGTCCGTTAGGGTTCAGAATATTTTTACTTTTTCTTTTCTTTTGATAAATTCTTGATTACAAAGCTTTACCAGTGATTCTTCGTGTTTTTTGATAGCTTCCATTCCGCCAATAGACTGAATGAATTCGAGGGCTTTTAGTAGAGAAACTGCTCCTACAATATTTGGAGTCCCGGCTTCTCGTTTATCGCTATTCCCTTGTAGTGAAAAAGTTTCGCAACTCACGTCTTTGATGGTTCATCATCCTAAAATTAGAGGATTGAGTTGTTTGATTCGTTGGTGTTTGAGATACAGCATTCCTAGCCCAGTTTCAGCAAACATTTTGTGAGCAGTCATGATGAGTGCGTCGCAATCGATTTGTTTGACGTCGACTGGAATATGTGGAACAGATTGAGATCCGTCAACAATGAAAAATGTATCATCTCTTAATCTTTTTTTAATTGCTGTGATATTGGTAATTTGTCCCGTAACATTGGAAATCTGGGACACCGCAACCAGTTTTACTTTTTCATCGTATTGTGTTGTGAAATCATCTCGATCAATATCATAGGTCTCGGTCAGCTTTATCCATCTGATTTCGAAACCAAAGTTTTGAGCGAGCATTTGTCGTGAGACAATATCTGAGTGATGCTCTCGTATCCCGAGTAAAATAGCGTCTCCTTTCTGAATTTTTTTACTGTTGATGAGAGCTTGGGCGAGAAGATTGAAACAGTAGGATGCGTTATAACTGTAGATAATTTCTTTGGCTTCACAATTAATAAGGTCAGCAAGTAATGTTTTGCTTTGATGGTAGAGATTTTCTGACCTTTCGGAAAGAGAATAAAATCCTCTGTGAATATTTGCATAGTCATGAGCTAGGAAATCAGCAACTCCCTCTATGACGAGACGGGGCTTTTGTGTGGATGCTGCACTATCGAGATATACGAGTCCTGGATTGTTTTGGAAAATAGGGAATAATTTTTTCATCTTGTTTTAAACTTATAAATTAATTAGTAAAGACTGTCTTTTTTGGTGTTTTATCCTCTTATCATTACTTTTTCTCCTACATACTTTTCTAGAATTTTTTTTACGTTTTCTAGTTCGGAGGCAGTACTAGCATGAGTTCCTTCTAGAGGGTAAGGAATTCCTAGCTTTTTTCGTTTGCTTACTCATAAATTATGGTAGGGGAGAAGCTCGATTCTTTGAAAATTTGGTAGTGCTTGTAAAAATTCTCCAAGCTTTTGAATGTCTTCTTCCTGGTCAGTGATCCCCGGTACTACGACGTATCTTATTCGATAATCTTTCCTCATTTCGTCTAATGTTTTTACAAAAGACAAAGAAAGCTGATTGTCATTTCCAGTGAGATTTTTATGTTTTACTGGATTCATTTGTTTGATGTCGGGTAAGACGTGATCTACTAGTTCTAAACATTCTTTTACGTCTTCATTTCGTATTCATCCGTTGGTGTCAATGCATGTGTGAAAGTTATTTTCTTTCAGCTTTTTGATGACTTCTTTTAAATTTTTTGCTTGTAATAGAGGTTCTCCTCCTGAAAATGTTATCCCTCCGGTTTCTCAAAAGTATTCCTTTTCTTTATTTGCTATTTCGAGAATTTCATCGGCAGACATCTCTGTCCCCGCATTTAGTGGTAAAGTATCTGGATTTTGGCAGTATTGGCATCTGAATTGACATCCTTGTAGGAAAAATACCAGTCTGATTCCTGGGCCGTCTTGAGTTGCAAAGGTTTCGTAGGAGTGAACTTTTACCATGGGTATGTAATAATCATTAAAGGGCTTCTGTTGTCGCTTGAAAAGGAGTGCTTTCGTTTTCTCCGAAAATATCTATCAAAAGCTCTTTTCCCTCTTCATTTTTGTTTTTTTCATGCAGGAATTCTTCGAGATGAGGCTTTTTATTTAATAATTTATCAAGAGAAAGTAAAAGCTGATTGTAATCACCACTTTTAGGATATATATAAGTAATAGGGTCTAGTAATCCAGTTGGTCTAATGATTTGTTCAATAATTTGTTCGCTCAATTGAATTTCGTATTCTCCTGGAGTGGCTGAGAGGAAAATGGATTTAGCTTTTTTTTTCTGTTTTGATTTCAGATTTTCTAACTGATTTTCTTGTCTGGCGGATTCTTTTTTGCTTTTTGAGGTGCTTTTTTGGGTAGGGTGAACTATTTGGCTTTTGAGCGCTACACTAGCTTCATCTAACTTAATTTCGTCTAGTTTTTTTCGTCATAATGTTGCTTCTAATTCCTCAAATCTCAATGGACGATGATCAATAGCACTTGGTAGGCGAAATCCGTAATTGATAAGATTAGTTTTTCTCGCTTTATCACCTTCTGCCATCGCATGGAGTTGCGGAATTGTCATATGACTTTCATCGATAATCATTAGAAAATCATCTGGGAAATAATCAAACAGTGTGTTAGGTGGCTCTCCTGGGAGACGTTTGTCGAAATAAGGAGAATAATTCTCGATTCCGTTTACGAAGCCTGTTTCTTTGATCATTCTGATGTCATATTCGACTCTTTTTTTGATTCTTTCGGCCTCTACAAGCATGCCTTTTTTTTCAAATTCTTTTATTCTGAGCTCTTTTTCTGCAGTAATTTGTGCTAAAATCGTCTCTAAATCGGAGAGGTCTTGTAGGTATTGTGTCGCAGGTCGGAGAATAATTTGAGAGACTGTTTTGATGAGTTCAAAGGTAAGGGAATCGCGTATCTCGATATATTCTAGTGTTTCTTCGTTAAAGAAACATCTATTGACGTATTTTTCGGTAGAAGAGTAAATATCCAGTCTCTCTCCTTGTCGGTCAAACATACTTGGTTCGATTTTCCCATGAACAGGTTTATATTGCATGTGTAAGAGCTGCCTTTTTACTTCCGGGAAATTGTATTTGGTCCCTACTTTTAACTGAAGGCAATTCTCTTTGAAAAATCTTGCTTGTCCAAGACCGTAAAGACTTGAAGCGGATGCTACAACGATGACGTCTTCTCTAGAAAGTAGAGATGCCATAGTTGCTAGGCGGTACATTTCGATTTCTTGGTTGATGGTGGCTTCTTTTTCGATGTATGTTCCTGAAGAAGGAAGGTAAGATTCTGGTTGATAGTAGTCAAAGTATGAGACAAAATAATGTACGGCGTTATGTGGAAAAAAATATTTAAATTCTGTGGCTAATTGAGCGGCAAGCGTTTTATTATGAGAAACAATGAGTGTTGGTCTTTGAACTTTTTGGATAATGTTTGCCATAGTAAACGTTTTTCCGGTTCCTGTCGCTCCAAGGAGAGTCAGCTTTGTTTTTCCTTTTTCAAAAGCTCCCACAATGTCTTGAATGGCTTTGGGTTGGTCTCCTGCAGGTTGATAATTGGATGTCAGTTGAAATGTCATTGTCTTTAATGGTAGGGTTTTGGGCAAAGTTTTCAAGTGCAAAGTGGTAGTTCTTCTGATTTCTTTATGATAGTTCTTCAATCATTTCTGCTAAGTTTAATAGTTTTTCATCTTCTCGTTTTGCTCCCATAAGTTGGATTCCTACAGGTAATACTTCTTCTCCTTGTGTTATTGTTCCCATTGGTAGGGAAATTGCAGGGATCCCAGCGAGGTTTGCTGGGGTAGTATAGAGATCTTCGAGGTACATTTTGAGGGAATCTGTTGTTTTTGCGCCAATTTTTGAGGCAGGGGCGGGAGTTGTTGGCGTGATGATAGCATCGTATGTTTTAAACAGTTGAGAAAACTGATTTGTGAGCTCTTGTCTAGCTTGTAATGCAGGTTTGTAATAGGTTTTATAGTTTTCATGGAGTACTACATAGTTTCCGAGCATCAGCCTTTTTTTTACTTCTTTTCCAAAAGCTTCGGAACGAGTCTGAGCATAGTCATATCCCTCTTTTTGAAAGCCAAATCTCATTCCGTCAAGGCGTCCAAGATTTGAGGTAAGCTCTGCAGACATTAAGATGTAATAGAGAGCCCCCACATGCAGAAGAAGAGGAATATCAATGAAATCGATTTGAAAACCTTTTCCGGTGAGTTGGTCCAGTTTTTGGCGGAAAAGTGCTTCTACTTTAGGGTCTAGGGCCTCCGTGAAAATTTGGTTAGGGATGGCTACTTTTTTTGTTTTGCTGGTAGTTACTGTAGTTTCGTGTTCTTTTGTCGTTAAATCATTCTCGTCTTCTCCAGCCATAATTTCTAAGAGAAGTTTTGCATCAGCTACGGTTTTAGTGAGTGTCCCGACTTGATCAAAAGATGAGGAAAGAGATTGCACTCCGTATCTAGAGATTTTCCCATATGTTGGTTTGAATCCTATGACTCAACATAATGCTGCCGGTTGACGGATAGAACCTCCTGTATCGGTCCCGAGGGCTGCAAGACATTGTCCTGTTGCGACAGCTACAGCGCTTCCTCCACTAGAACCTCCAGGGATACGGTCGATTCCATGAGGATTTTTGCTCGGTCAAAAGTAGGAATGTTCGGTTGAAGATCCCATGGCAAATTCATCCATATTGTTTTTCCCGATGAGTAAAGCCCCTTTATCTAATAGTTTTTGGCAGCAGGTTGCAGTGTAGGGTGCTTTATATGTCTCAAGCATTTTGGAACAACAGGAAGTGATTTCTCCTGTTAGCATCATATTATCTTTGATTCCAATTGGTGCTCCATGGAGCGGTTTTTTGATTTGTTCTTCGCGATCTCTTGAAATGTGTTGGTGGTGGAGGTGAACAAAGGCGTTATCTTTAGCTGTTTGTATCTTTTGTAGGGTTTCATCTATGAAGTTTTGTGGATTGAGTGTCCCATTTTCGACGTTTTTAATGTAAGCAGTGAGCATGTTGTAACAAAAAAATGATAAATTTTTTGAAAAATGTGCATAAATTTTCTTTACTATACAGTTTTTCCTTTAAAAATCAAAGAAGATTGATTGTAATTTCCTTAGTTCTTAACTGGTAAAATAAAAACGAATAAAAAAAGTTGAAAAAAAG
>CAMVOC010000009.1 GCA_947169045.1 uncultured bacterium | reverse complement strand
CCGTCATGCCTCAGGATATGAGGTACATAAACTCTTGATTATGGAATAATATTCTTATAATCTGAAAAAGCTCAAGGATTCCCTTGAGCTTTTTGCTATGCAAAGAGTGTCTCTTTATTTTTTAATAATAGCCTCAATAGCAGCAAAAGAACTAGCGTCTTTGTCATTGATGATGATGTAAAGCTCATCACCAGGCACTCCCTTAAAGAAAGAAACCGCAGCTTGATTGAGGAAATATACCTTTCCATCGTCAGTATTAGCAGTAAATTTATTGTCGTCAGTCTTTGACAAGAGCGCTTTAAGATGCTTTCTTTCGACAGGTTGAATCAATTTATAAATAAATTTTCCATCAGTCATCACTTTAAGTTTTAGCTTATCTCCAGGCACTAATTTAGTTTTTGAAGAGTAGTTCATAGGAACAGGATATTTTTTCTGATCAGCTCCAACCATAAAATATCCATCAAAGAGTCCTTCAATCACTTCAGCCCCTTCTTCTGAATAGCTAGACAAGTCTTGCATCTTCAATCCAGGGATTTCAGTTTGTCCATTGAGAGACTGAGGATTTGTAGGGTCGAAATTTACCAATTGATCTAAAATCACTTTCATCTTTTTCATCTCGATTTCGAGCGTAGAAATTTCATTTTTGAGAAAACGTACCATTTGAGAGTACTTTTTCATCAATTCTTCATCGACACCTCCTGTAGCCTTTTTAAGCGTAGGTTTAGCCTTGGCTACTTTTTTTTCTGTAGCTTGATCTGTCATAATTTTGTTTTTGTAAAAAATAAAAGATACTATGAGTATATAGTTTTTTTGCGGGAATGCAAATTTTTCAGAGGATTTTTACTAGATTTTTCAAAGCAATTAGATAAAAAAGGCTGAATGAACGGTAAAAAACTTTCCATTTCGTTGATTAACCTGTGATGTACAAAAAACCTTGTTGACAGTCAATGTCTCCTAGGGAAATTTTTAACGAGCGGGAAAGTTGAATATTACACAGATCCCTACGATCCAGCAGTAGAACTCGTATATCTCAATACGTGTGGATTCATCTCTTCTGGACGTGAAGAAGCCATACAACTAAAGGAAAAATTAGAGAAAAAAGGGAAAAAAGTAATCCCGATGGGATGTGCAGTGAAATATTTCGAAATGACCAAAGAGTCTAGCCCCCTAGTTGCGAACCTTTGAAACCAGGTTTTAGCCTACACAGACGAACTCAATACACTGTTTCTTTCTGAGACTCCGAGAGCACTCACCAATCTCGATCAAGGCTTCGAATACCTCAAAATCGCAGAAGGATGCGACAATGCTTGCGCGTTTTGCATTATCCCAAAAATCAGAGGGAAACAACGCTCAATGCCTATCGAAAAAGTCCTTACTGAAGCACAAAATCTCGTCAATCAGGGAGCAGAAGAGTTGATTCTCATTGCACAAGACTCCACGAGATATGGAACGGATCTCTACGGGAAGCCACAGCTTTTTGAACTTTTGGAGCAAATAGAGCAGGTGCCAGGCGACTTTCACTACCGCGTACTCTACCTATATCCCGATCTCCTCACCAAAAAGCAGTTGGAAAAACTGACACATTTCGACAAATTTATCCCCTATTTCGACCTGCCATTTCAGCATATTTCTAGCAAACTCCTCAAAAGCATGGGCAGATATTACGACGAGCAGGGGATCTATGATCTCTTAGACTTCATTAAATCCAGCTTCCCAACTCACTTTATTCGTACGAACTTCATTGTAGGATTCCCAGGAGAAAAAGAAGCTGATCATCAACAACTCATCAATTTCATAAAAAAGGACTATTTCGATAATATTGCACTCTTTGAATATCACGATGAACCGCTGGCAACATCCTTTCTTTTCCCAGATAAAGTGGACGACGCTACGCTCCACCAGAGATTTCTAGAACTGCGTCAGATAGTAAATCAAATGCTACTAAAAAAGCAAGCAAACCTCTGAAAAAGCACCTGGGGCCGAATCCAAGACATCACTGAAACGACGCTCATTATTCGCCCTCGATTGCATTGCCCAGAGATCGATGAAGTCGTGGAACTCCCTTTCTCACAGCTTCCAACTCTCGACAAAAGCACCCTTTCCATCGGAATGAAAATCTCTTTATCTTCATAAATTCCCATGCTACCAAAAGATAAACTTCTCTTTGTTTCCTGTTGCATCTTTATGCTTTCGCTGGTAATGCTGATGGCAGAGAAATTGCCCACGTACCCAGCACAGTTTAAACTTGCTCATTCATTTCAAGTGCTCTTTGACGATCAGCAAGATGCTCCACGAGGGGATGACGCTTCAGATACCTCTCAATACCAGAAATCACCGCTGAATACCGCTTATCTCGTCGCTTGAGGTGATATTATGCTTTCTCGTAATATCGGCTATTACAATAAACTGCAAGGATACGATCGCATCTTTGGAAGCGGGAAATACAATCCCATTACAGCGTTTCCAGGTTGTACGTCCAATGCCTGTCTGCTTTTTTTCAATCTTGAAAGCCCTTTCCATCCTGTCGATCGTGATATCCAGAACGGAGGATTTACCTTCAGAGCAAATACAAACAATCTCGAAGTCCTGCAAGGATTAAGAAATCAGCATCTTCCTCTTTTGCTTTCGCTTGCCAATAATCACCTGCTCAATGGAGGATATCAAGGCGTCGTAACTACAAAACAACTGCTCGCTGAAAACGGAATCGCTACGGTGGGAGCAGGCCTAACTCCTGAGGAAGCTGGACGAGTAACGCAAGACATTAACGGGCTGAAGCTTTGCTTCGGGGCATATTCGTACGAGGGGAGGATTGACCGCAAGATCGGAGGAGGAACGTTTACGCGAAATCCGCTAGATCCAGACGCTATTATCCAAGACCTTCAAGAGATGAAAAAGCTGAATTGTGATGCAAAGATTCTTTCACTCCATCGAGGTGCAGAATACAAACTCAATCCCAATAAAAAACAAATCGAACTCGCTCATACATTTATAGATGCAGGGGCAGACTTGATTTTGGGAGGACATTCTCACGTTCCAGGGAAAATCGAAAAATATACTGGCAAATATATCTTTTACTCTCTAGGAAATTTCGTATTTGACCAAGAGCGAGGGAAAACAGCTCGTGGAGCAGAATTTGATTACATTTATGATAGTGAATTAAAGAGAAAAACAGTTCCTACCTACATTGCTATGCTTGCAGGACTACAATTCGTGAAAAACGGCTCAGGGACGGAAATTCTCCTAGATGCTCTGCAGTTTGATACGCTCTCAAAGGGAGTACATACACCGCTAGATCCTCAGACGAGCGCCACCCTTAAAGAGCTTCTCTGGAAATAGCCCTTTTCCCAAAACAAAAAAACAAGGAATACAATATTCCTTGCTTATACAATACGTATTAATACGTCTTAAAATCGACACTAGAACTAAGATTAGTAGCTTGATCGGCATGCACATTGCTATGAAATTCTACTCTTGGAGCACTAGTACTACGAGATTCGATGGTAGTAAGGTGTCGTGAATGCCTATTCAGCTTTTTATGCATCAAATGTTGCTCTGCCTGTAAGGTGGCAATGTCTCCTCTCATGGAAGAAACCACACGCATCGTTGTCTCTGATTGCTCAACCAGGGCGTCAACTTTTTTCTCTAATTGATCCGTTTTTTCGACGGTTTGTTCAACGACTCCTATGGCGTGATCAACCTTTTTTTCTGTCCTATTGCTGGTGAGGACTTCTTCAGTGAGATATCCTAGAGGACCAATCACAAGCAAGAATAAGAGGAGAAGGAGAAGTAGTCCAACGACCCATCTCCAAGGGAAATGATATTCTTCAGCAGGAGTCTCCGGATCTGGAGGGTCAACCAGTGAAGTATCCGTTTGATAAGCATCGTCGTCTTCTTCAGATATTTCATCAAAAGCGTCTGCTTCTTCACAATCTTCCTCTTCATCGTAGGCTTCTTCATCATCGTACACTTCCTCATCATCGACTTCATCAGAAGAATAAGGACGTTCGACGCCTTCATGCAAATTGGAAGGGGATACCTGATGAAAATCATCTATTACAGGAGGACTAACGTTAAGCGCAGAGATGCTAGCATGTTCATGGACTTCTTCAGGATGATAATGGCGATGCAAATCCTCAGCATGTACATCTTGAATAATTTTTAGTAGTTCATCTTTAGTGTTCATACAGTATTTCCAGTTTTTGTTTTACATAAGGTTTTTTTATTAACATACATACACTAAATTATAGTCAAAAATAGCAAAAAGTCAAGGGGAAATCTATTGAGGAAGGGAAAAACTAGTTCAAAATTTGCTTTATCCAGACAGAAAGAGTATACTAAAGAAAGTTTTAATTGATAACCCTAAAACATGGCGAGATTAGCAACTTCCTCAGATCAACGAGAAATGAAAAATGGAATACTAATTCCAAAAAACATGAAGGAATCCACAGTTTCACCGGACGGTACGGCCGTAGATACAACTTCTGATAAAGTTGAACAGATCATCAGAGCGATTCTTGATGAAGGAAGGTCTAAAGAAGAGCGTCAAGAACTACTCGAAGCCTTTTTAAAGAAAGTGGATACGGAGATGTCCGAAGCGAAAACACAAATGTCCGAGAAACGAAAGGAAGATCAGAAGCTACAAGCGGAAAAAGATAAAAAAATAGCAGATTTGATGGCAGCATTGAATGACACGAAAAAAGAAAAAGACGGAGAAATCGCGAATTTAAAAGCCAAAAGGACGAAAGAGAGAGATGAGATAGCAAAAGAGTTCCGAGAATACAAAAAAAGAGGAGCACAAAAAGCTGAACAAGCTGCAGAATCCAAATATAAAGCTGCATTTGAAAAAGCTGAAGCGCAACGTAACGCAAAACTTAAGAAAAAACTCGAGGAAATAGAGTTGAGAGGACCTAATCCAAAGTTGAGAGATTTTCTTCCTTTTTCTGAAGTGAGAGCGCTAAGAAAGATTGATGATCAGATTATCAAATGTAAACAAGAACATCCTGAGGAATATCCTAGTAACGCAATTACATATCTCTCCAAGATGACTCAATCACGAGGAGGGAAAAGAGTTCTCAAAATTGCCAAGGAAAATCAGCTCAAATGAGGAAATATATTTGCTAATCATACCATAGGAGAGCATCTCCAGGCAATCGAAGAAAGATGTACTATTTCCGAGAAAGATAGCCGATATAAAGCAGGATTGAAAGCTCATATTCTTAGACATTTGGACAATATCAGATCCGACTATCTCGCAAAAGTGCAGGCAGATTTATATCGTAACAAAACGAGAAAATAATGATCGATACGATTAAAGAAGCTCAAGCTTACGCTCTGCATAAACGACAGGAGCGACAAAAAGCTGAAATTTCCCCAGAAGAAGTCGCAGCACTCAAAGATAGTATTTCCCTAGCTTTTCAGGAAAAGCTCCTCGACGTGCTTACTGAAGAACAAGTCGCACAGCTTGCTATTTCTGACCCAGAAGAAATCGATGTAGAGGAGTTGGAACCTCAGCTTTTTTATCTGGTTCCTAAATACGTTACGCTGTTACACGAAGCCACAAAACAAGTGCTTGCTTCATGGATTAAAGATGCCACAGTCTCTGCGTAAAAACAGTAATTTCAAGGACTATTTCAAATGTTGATACGTAGTTTCAATAAGTTTTTTTACATATTCAGAATTATCGACAGTATCTACATAAATCATAGGCTTTGCCCCAGGATAGGGGAGTTGCATCTCCACAGTTTTTATGATGTGTTTCACCTGCTCCGTTGGTTTGAGTAATAAGCGATTATCATAGATTCAACCAACGATTTTTCAGCGATAGTATAAAAGATATTCTCCCATCATAGAGCGATAGGAAATTTCTGGAATATCAGAGAGCTGATCGAGGATAAAGTGGAGATAGTCTGGGGTACTAGCCATGAGTATCAATAAGTATAAAAGATTAACCTTAAAAGAACCTAAAATCCCGCACTTCTTTTGACTCTGTTCATAATGGCATATCCTATTCATTCCTCAGGTAATCTCTCCACAAAGAGCAGATTGATTCATGCTTGTTCGGCGCTATGGTACTGATCAAAGAGCAGATGCGCGCAACTCGCTAAATTAGAGGTTGTCCCTCGAGGGAGGATTGTCATTCAATCACGTACAAAGTGTTGAATCAAGTCAGGATTGCTCTCTTGTAATTCTTGCGTGAGGAGGATTCAGATGTGTATATCTGGTGAATGAATGGATTGGGAGGAGAGAGAAATGTCAGACAGAGAGTCGAAAATCCTTACTTCTCCAGAAATACTATAATGTTTGTACCTCATTCCAGGAGAAAGTTCAGGATTTTTAACCGTGTAGACGACCTCCACTTGCCCATCAAACAGCGCCTCTAAATCTTCTTTCGTGACAAATCAAGGACGGAGAATTTGAATCAAAAAACGTTCAAATCACCCTTGAGCAGCGGATGTTCAGTTCGTCTCCTTTTCGACTACGCGAATCACGCTACTTTCAATACCTGCCTCACTTTCTCCGCCATCAATAATCATAGGAATTTGATCTCCCACGTTGTCATACACCATTTGGGCGGTAGTTGGACTTGGTTTTCAGGAAATATTAGCGCTCGGAGCGGCAATAGGTAATTGCACTGCCTGTAAAAAATCTCTAGCAACGTGATTGCTAGGAATACGAATCCCTACTAATGGAACTCCGCATGCAAACTTAGAAATTCATTCCTTTTTAGGCAACAGGAGCGTCAGAGGGCCAGGCATCAAGGTATCGATAATCTTCTGTTGCACGGCGTTTTCGACCCTAGCATACTCATCAATACGTTTTTTATCCCCTAGATGCACGATAAGCGGGTTATCACTTGGTCTCCCCTTGACAGCAAAAATTTTCTGCACAGCGACATCACTCAACGCGTTAGCTCCGAGTCCGTAGATCGTTTCCGTAGGGAAAGCGACAAGTTCTTCGTTCTCAATCAGCTTTTTTGCGAGTTGATAGGTTTCAGGAGTAGGAGGATAAAACGGCTGCATACGTCAATCAAAAAGAAAAGATAAATCTGAAGTAGTACCTACGATATCTTGCCATAGGAGCGAAAAAATAACCACACAATATATCCTTTCCAAAGCCAAAAAGCAAGTAATTCTAGATTTTCCTCATCAATGCACATCAAATGCGTAAATTTAAACAACCATTTTTTAAAAAAAGTGATAAAGTAATGAATTTTCTCTTGCATTTCTGCTTCTTTTTTATATAGTATTCTCACTTAGGCAGATAAACTGCCGAGATAACCAGCTTTATTTATTGTTGTCTTAACTGATGAAAGTTGTTTCTTCATTGAAAAAAAGGTGCATGTACTGCCAAATTATCAAAAGAAGAGGGAGATTGTATATAACATGCAAGAAAAATCCTCGTCACAAATCCAGACAAGGATAATTTTTTTATTTTTTATAGTTGATCTGTAATGTTTAGATTGCATTGACACGTATTGCCAGATGATAAGTCCATTTGGATTGCATTGACGAATATTTATGGGATTGGAAGAATGAGATCCAAGAAAATCTTAGAGACAGTAAAAATCCCTTATATGACCAAAGTTTCAGCTTTGACCGAAGAGGATCAAAAAAAGATTTCTGACGAACTCAAAAACTACGTTCTCGAATCTGACCTCAAAAGAGAAGTAGCAGCAGCTATTAAAAGATTAAAAGAGATCAAATGCTACAGAGGAATGAGACATAACCTCGGATTGCCAGTACGTGGACAACTTACGAGGAAAAACGCGAAAACTGCGAAAAAGCTTCTTGGTAGATCTAAGGTAAGACCTGTACTCAAGAAGTAATATATGCGTACAAGTAATTCATTTAGTTTATTTTTACTATCATTATTATGGCAGCACCAAAAGCGAAAGGGAAAAAGAAGGAAATTAAAATTACCACAGGAGTCCTTCATGTGCATACTACCTCAAATAACACGCTTATCAATCTCGTGGATGTTGAAGGAAATAAAGTTTCAGGAGGAGGGACTGGAAAAGTAGGATACAAAGGTTCCAAAAAATCCACTCCATATGCCGCAGAAGTTCTTACTAAACAACTGCTCAAAGACGCTCAAGCAAATGGGCTCAAAGAAATTGGAGTAGTATTTAGAGGAACAGGAATGGCTCGTGATGGAGTATTCAAGGCTATCAACGAAATAGGAGTAATCGATATTGCATACATCAGAGAAGATACTGCAATCCAGTTCGGAGGATGTAAAGGGGAAAGACCTAAGCGTAACTAATGGGTAGTACCTTGGTTGAGAGACAAATCCATATTTTTATTATCATTTATCATGCATTATGAGATACACGGGAGCAAAATTTAGATTATGTAGGAGAGAAGGAGTAAATCTCTTCGGTTCAGAAAAATACAACGTCAAAGCAAGAAGGACAACTCCAGGTCAACACGGTTCTTCTATGGCGAGACACTCAGAGTACGGGAAATTGCTCAGAAATAAGCAGTTGCTAAAAAGATCTTACTTGATGAGTGAAAAACAATTTGCAAAAATCGTAAAGATTACGGCGTCTAAATATGCAAAAAACAACAATATTTCTCACGATGAAGCATTGTTCCAATTTCTCGAAAGGAGAGTAGATTCAATCATTTTGCGTTCTGGACTTGCTCAATCTATTATGCAGGCGAGACAAATGGTGACTCACGGACATTTTACCCTTAATGGAATCAAACACAATATTCCTTCTACCTTTCTCAAACCTGGTGATGTATTGAAACTTCGCGAAGGATTGACCAAGTCACCTCTTTACGCTACGACAAGCAAAACTAGCGTAAAAGTTCCTTCTTGGATAAAAGTAGACAAAAATGCTTATACGGTGGAAGTATTGAGTATGCCAAAAAGAGGAGAAATCGATACCCAAGCAGATCTGTTGAAGGTTATTGAGTTTTATGCTAGAGCATAGTAGTATATTGGCAATGTGTCTGTAGTTAGGGGAATAGTGATCAGCAAAATCAGCTTTTTATCTTTTTATACAAAAACTCAATGTTAGATATCCAAAATTTCATTGGAACGCCTAAAATCGTGGCAACAGAAATTGATGAGTCAACTATGAGGTTCCAGATGAAGAACCTTCCTCGTGGATTCGGACACACGTTGGGAAACGCGATGAGAAGAATAATCTTGGCATATAATTTAGGAGGAGCAATTACAGGAATCAAGATAAAAGGAGTTCCCCACGAATATTATGTAATCGACGGAGTGAAAGAGAACGTGGTGAATATTATGTTAAATTTCAAGAAACTCAAGTTCACAGTAGATGAAAAAGTTGAATCCCTCCAGCGAGTATCTCAGAGATTCAAAGGAATCGGTACTTACACAGCAAAAAACCTCAAATTACCTTCAGGGATCGAAATCCTTAATCCAGAAGAGTTCTTATTCGAGATTACAGACGCGAGCGTAGAGGTAAATATGGATATCAGAATCGAAAAAGGATATGGATATTATTCATTGGATTATCTCAGAGCAAGAGGTAAAAAAGAAGAGTCTTCTGAAGTGAATTTATTGCTCATCGATAATGACTTCAAATTGGTAGATTATGTAAAATACGATGTAGAGGAAGTAATCGAAGATTTTACAGGTTCAACCAAGGATACTTTGACAATTGAAATCAAATCAGACTTTGCATCTGTTTCACCAAAGCAAATGTTGATGTTCGCAGGTGAAGTGCTAGCTAGTTACGCAAAACTCTTCATCTTTGAAGATTTGTATATTGATCGCAGTGTATTTGTAGAGTATGATCAATTGCCTATCGAAAGAGAATTTGTTTCTGAGGATTCCAACCTCAAGACAATGCCAATCGACGCTCTTCCATTGAGCGAGAGGACAAGAAATGCTTTGATAAAGAATAATATCTTGTACGTAGAAGATCTAGAAAAGAAAAAGAAAGCTGAACTCCTCTTGATGAAAGGAGTAGGAAAGAAAGCTATCGACGAAATCAATCAAGCATTGGAAAATATCGGGAAAATCGAAATTGGATAAAAGCTCATAAAAGCCTATAGAGGACGCAGTATTGCAGTTTGCACGCGTCCTTTTTTTTGTAAAAAATTTTTTCAAACACGAAAATTTGACAAAACGCCTCTCTTGGAGTATCATTTCAAGATGGATAATTTTTATCTTTTATCAAAAGAGCATGAATAAAACAGACTTACTTTCAGGAAAAGAGAGAAATCCCTTGTATACTCCTAGTTGGCAGCAACAGGAGAAACAGGAGACCCTGTTGATGACAGACATTAAGATCAAGAATATCAAACAGAAACTGGAAAAATACAAGAATGATATGCAAGGATTGGCACAATTCCTCTACGAACAAAAAATGTTTTCTCACCAAAAGATAAAAAAGCTGTTTGGAACTGGGAAAGAAAATGAAAAAAGAGTGAAAGAATTCCAAAAATATATTGGAACGCTCGTCGATGGGAAATTTGGACCAAAATCTTTTGCAAAACTGAAAGAAAAATGGATCAGCCTTTGATATAAAGACTTTTGAGAAGCAGGAAAGGTGCTTACTCAGCAAGAGAAAACAGCATACGAAGAGCAATTAGCAGCCGATAAGAAAAAGTACGGAGCTACTGCCGCAGTATGTAATTATAACCCAGGAAATATGAAATGTAATGGAGATCTGGGAAGAAGTAGTAAAGGATACGGAGTCTTTTCTTCACCAGAGAAAGGATATCAAGCAATGCTAGATCAAATCGATAAGATAAAAAGCTGAGAGTCAAAACGTTACAATCCAGAACAAAGCCTTGCACAAATACGTTGCGTATGGACACAAGGTAGAATCGTGAAAGAAAAAGTAGCAGGATACAAAAGCTGGGCAAAAAATGTGCTCAAAAGTATGGGAAAAACGGCACAAGAAGCCGAGCAATTATGGAATACACTTCCAATTAAAGACATCCCAACGGAATATATTGCCGAAGGAATTGCTCTAGCAGAAGATGGAAGAATGTACGATTTGTTGAATGATAGGGGAATCGCCAAATCCCTAGCAGAAAGTGAAGTCAGAAGAAGAAATAGAATGAATAGAAATAAAAAATACCAGTAGAAACAAGGACTACGAGCAGTATTGTTGGAAATCTAGGGGAAAACCCTACCACAATGCTGTTTTTACGTATGCAAAAGCTTTCCCCCAACAAAATTTCAAACGCCGAAATTTGACAAAGTTTTGTTTTTTTTGTATAATAAGAAGGTGTTTTAATTTTATAACTTATACAACAACATGAGCGAAATAGCAGTAACAGAGCAAGAAATGCCAGAGGAGGAGGTCCTTTCCCTCAATGAGGAGACCTTGGACGCACCCAATTGGCAGCAAGAAAACGAGGATCTCGCCTTATTGACGAGCGATATCCAGATCAAGAATATAAAGCAGGAACTAGAACACTACAAAGATGATATGCAAGGACTCGTGCAATATCTCTATGAACAAAAGATGTTTTCTCCAAAAAAGATAAAAAAGCTGTTTGGAGCAGGGAAAGAAAACGAAAAAAGAGTGAAAGAATTTCAAAAATATTTATGAGTAGCCGTTGATGGAAAATTTGGACCAAAATCATTTGCAAAACTAAAAGAGAAATGGATCAGCCTTTGATATAAAGAGTTTTGAGAAACAGGAAGAACGCTTAGCGCGCAAGAAAGGACAGCATACGAAAAACAGTTGGCTGCCGACAAGAAAAAATACGGATCTACCGCTGCAATCTCTAATTATAACCCAGGAAATATGAGATCTCCTGGAGATTTAGGGAAAAGTAAAAGTAGATACGGAGTCTTTTCTTCACCAGAGAAAGGATATCAAGCAATGCTAGATCAAATCGATAAGATAAAAAGCTGAGAGTCAAAACGTTACAATCCAGAACAAAGCCTTGCACAAATACGTTGCGTATGGACACAAGGTAGAATCGTGAAAGAAAAAGTAGCAGGATATAAAAACTGGGCAAAAAATGTGCTCAGAAGTATGGGAAAATCAGCACAAGAAGCCGAGCAATTATGGAATACACTTCCAGTGAAAGACATCCCAACGAAATATATTGCAGAATGGATTGCAAGATATGAAGATCACAAGATGTACCAACTCCTAAATGATAGAGGAATCACCGAAGGAGTGGCCAAAAGTAAAAGAGCATAAGCGTTAGTAACATTTTATCAGTTTACCCTAATTCACCATGAAAAGTACAACTTCCCTAAACAAACTTCAAACCAGAGTGGAAGACAAAGAGCTTACCAAAGGATTTCTAGCTGAGGAGCTAGAAAAAGTGAGTATGCCGAAATTAGTAGATATCGCGAAAGATGCTACAACGTTTTATGGTGAAGGGTGAGAGGGAATAATAGAACTCCAAAAAGAACCGGTAAATAACACAGAAGATGTAAAAAAAGTTATGAAAAAATACATCTCGAGTTTGGACGACGAAGAGCGGGAGAGTATCTTACAATCATTCAATAGTAACAACAATTCTTATAAAACTGATCTGTACCAATTTAATCTCATATCAGATAAAAATGGGAATATGTTTTTGAAAGTTCAGGAAATAAATCAGAATGGTATAAATCAAAGCACTAAGAATCTCTTACTTTGAGAAAAAGAAAATTGGGCGGATATGGTGGCAGAAGATACAGATCCTGAATGGCTTATCTTTTTTTCAGAGAATTTAGAAGCTAACGACGTGAAACTAATATTTGCATTAATAAATAATAGTACTACACCAGCAGAAGCTTTAGACAATGTTCTACTAAAAGCCAAACAGGAAAAACAAATTCTAAAAGCTCTGGGACATCAAAATATCTCTAAAGAAGCTACAGAAAGAGTAGCAAAAACTCAAACAGAGAAAAAAATCTTAGAGTATCTTGTGGAGTACGACATAAACAGATGAGACAAGAAAAGCTGGTGTGAAGATATTCGGTACAATCTCACTCAAAATCAGAGCGTGAACGATAACTTGCTACAGGAACTTGCTAAAAAAGGAAAAGAAAAAGTACAATCTTGAGTATTGTGAAATAAAAACAAATCTGACGATACAGTTAAAATGATAGCACAAATGACCACATATACAAATATTATAAACAAAATATACAAAAATAAGGACTATATTTTTTACAAAGAGGACAAAAAACTTGAGGTTTGGCGAGCAATTTCAGCCAACTCATCAACTCCGTCATGGATATTAGATAAAATAATGAATCAGATTGGATCAAAGTGAGAGAAATCAGACATAGAGATTAATATTATGGAAAATATTGCAAGTAATCCTAATACTGAAGAGGATCGGCTAACTAATGTATATAAACTATACAAGAACTATAGTGACAAATGAATAGCCAGAAAAATGTGTAACGCTTTAGCAACAAATCCTAGTACACCTCCAAGGATATTAAGCGATTTTGCTAAGAATAACAAATATTGGATTAGTAAACTAGATCTTCCAAAAGGTCTAGCTGCAAATCAAGGCATCACTGAAGACGTGGCTTTAATCCTTGCAAAAAAGGAAAATCAAGATATTTTGAAAATCTTGACCGAGAATAAGTGAGAGTGAATTACTCAACAGGTTTTAGGAGCCATAGTTAACAATAAAAACGTTGGTGAGCAGACTGAGACTAAAAAGGAGGCTCAAGCCAGACTTAAAGCCCTCCAAGCCCAAGAAGCAGCTCAAAAGCAAGCACTTCAAACGCAAGAAGCTCAGCAAGAAACTCCAAACAAAACATCAACTGACTTAGACAAATCACAAAACACGAAAAATCAATCAAAAGATCAATCAAAAGAACTTCTCGATGCGTATACTACTTCTTCTACCACACAAGAACCAGTAACAATAGAAAAAAAATCTGATACAAATAAAAAGTGAGAAGAAAAAGAAAAGAGCGATTTCATAATAACGAAGGAGAATATTAAAGAGCGAGGAGGAACGATTCGAGCTATCCAGATTGGAAGGAATGGTTATTGGAAAGACCTAGATACAAAATATAGAAAGGACAAAGGCATAGATGCTCGACAAACTTGAGAAAACGCATACGCTGGGATATTTTTCGAAAAAAAAGCAGCAGAAGATTATATAGCTAAGAACGAAAAGAAACGAGGATGAATGAAAACAATAACGACAATTTCCCCAAAAATAGCTGAAGACCATTATAACTTCGATGGCCAAGAGAATATCACCTCATATGATCGTAAGTCTCAAGAGACCGCTCCATCAGCTACGAGCGAGGTGAAGAACTGAGGAGAAAAGCCGTTAGAGAATCCAACCGTAGAAGATGTTAAGAACAGTAAGGACATTAATATTTTAACAGTATATAGCAAAAGCCAGGATCCAAAAATTCGTAAAGCAGTAATAGAGAACAATGAATCAACACCGCTACTCGAGGATTTCTGCAAAAAAGAAACAGATTCTGAAGTAATAGAAGCTTTAATTAAAGTAATCAATCAGTTGGGAGTATACTGACGGGATAAGCCATACAAAGGGAAAGGGATATTACAAAAGAGAGGGTTACGAAAAGAACAATAATCTTTTTTAAATATTTTTTATCAACATGTCAATCGAGCAACAAAAACAATATCAATCTCAGGGAGAAGAACTAGTAAAAGAGGCGTTTTTGCAAGGGAGCTACCAGATGGCAAACCGCAGAATGTCTCGTACTGATAAAATAACGCTTCAAAAATTTGTATGGGGAAGAAATAAGAAAGAGATTGATGGAATCATTGGACCAAAAACGTGGAGAAAGATAGAGGCGAAAGCAGATACCTTGGGATTTTTACTGCAACAAAAAGAACGCGTCCAACAATTGATGTCCGAGATGCAAACAGTAAGTTCGCTCAAAGAGCTCAAACAATTCATCAGAGAAAATAGCATGACCAAACGAGATGTAAAACAGCTACAAAAAGAGATCCTAAAGCAAGGATACCCACTTGCCATTGATGGAATAGCATGACGCGAAACATTTCAAGGATTACAAAGCATTAAATTACAAACTCAACCTGCACAAACGTGGACTCAAAAATCAATAAGAAAAGAAAAACAAGAAAAAAAAACTGAAATCACCACAGAAAAGATTCCAAATCTAACAACCGACCCAGAAGATGAGGAAAAATCAGATGCAGAAAAAAGAATCGAAAGATTTCAAGATATAGATCCATGAGATTTGATTGATTGGCTAGGATCATTAGAAAGAATCTAAACCATACATCCCTAGTGCCTCCTTGATAAAGGAGGCTTGCCCCGCTTACGCGGGGATTTTTTTAAAAAACCACCATTCAGCATTCTTTCTCTCCTTCCATCAAACTAAACGTATCATATATCAAATAATTTACAAAAGTCAAGTAAATATCATATCCAAATAGATAATATTCGTGCAAAAAAATAGAAGATGTAATATACTTAATGTGTTTTATATCTTATAGTAGTAACAATGGTTAAATTAAACACTCAAGAGAACAAGAAAGCTAATGTGGAACTGAATAATGACCTCTTCCCTGAGCTAGAAATTCTTGATCCTACAGAAATCGCTAAGAGATTGTCAGCGCAAGGAATGATTGAAGCTCAGAAGCGGAATGTTGGTGAAGGGTGAGCAGAAAAGAAACGAGAAATAAAGCGAAACAGTGCTAAGACCATTGACTGATGGAATGATGTTCCGCAACCTGATTGATATACTGGTGAGAAATATCTAACATTATCTGATGGTTGTAAAATTAGAGTTAAAAAAGAACACGTAGAGAATAACGAGACACCAAAGCCTGTATTAGTAGATCTTTTACCAAAGACGCAAAACGATTTTTTAGCGAAAATTGGAAGCAAAGAAGAAAAAGAAATACCAATGTTGCGAGCTAATATAAAAGGGAAGTTATGAGAAAACGATAAAGAGAAAAGCCAAAAGTTATGAGAGCTCGAAAGTAAGAAAACAGAGCTACAACAGAGAATAAACGAATTCTCTGAAGGAAGTGAATATCAAAAAATAAAGGAACAATGAGAAGAATATAGGGAGAAATTAAGAAAATTTGAGAAACAAGAACTTTCTCTAACAAATGACGAGATTGCAGCGTTAAATGCACAGATAAAAAATTATAATACCAAAGCGGAAGAGTTAAATAAAAAATTAATGGAATTAGAAACAGAGATTAAAACATATAACGAAAATGGAGAGAAAATAATAACAGAGATAAACGAACAGAGCAATGTAAATAATAATAAGAACAATGAGCTGAATAAATATATTAGTGATATAAATAATACTGCTGGTCGTAAATTAAAAGAGTTCTTAAACAGCTCAGGGTTTAAAAAGTTTTGGGAGGATAACAATAATACTCCTACAAATGAAGAGATAGAAACATATGTTAAAGATTTCATCTCATCAACTGGATGATGAGATGTTCAAGAATATCTAACAGCTTTATCGCCAGATATTATATCTTTTTTGATACAAGGGAAACAAAATATTAACTATGGAGAGAATCCAAACATCAATTATAAGGATGGTAATTTAAAAATAAATGGGAATAAGAAAGAGAAATTAAATGACTTACAAACCACAGGAGTAGATAGTAGTAAGAGAGTAGAGCATGAAAGACCAGAATTGGACTATTCTGAGCTACAAAAGCAACAATTTACGAAAGTAGATAAAAATGAGGGAGATATTCAAGCCCTCATATGAAAAATACAGTTCCCAAAAGGAAAAGGACTAAACTGGCCGGATGCCCACGAAGCGCGGAGAAGTGACGACTATATAATCATCAAAAGTAAGGGGATAGGAACCAAAAACGTAAGTACTCTAGATTGGGTATATGTATACGATAGAATTAATAAATATCAAAATCTATATCATACCAAAAAATTCGATTATAACGACGAAAAGAACGAGGATAATGAAGGTCGTAAAATATTTGAACCTAATCGAAAGGATTACAAAACAGAAACTTACAAGAATTATTATCCGAATACGATAGGTAAGCTGCAGGAAAAATACAAAGATCCAAAGAAGGATCAGCAAGGAAACAAATATGTCATAGTAGAGGCAATTGATCATTATGACGTTATGCATGACAAATTAATAGACCTAACTCCGGAACAAAAATATGCGTGAATATTGCAAATGGATACAAAGAATTACATAAGCAGTCAGAATGAATTTTATCAAGAAAAAGCAAAATCTTTGTACGGAAAAAACTGGAACGAAACAGAAGCGTTGAAGATATTTAAGGAACCAGTGACGCCAGAGAGACAAATAATGTTGCAAGCAGGACAATTTTTCATGTGAACAAAAATATGTGAAGACAATATAAAAATATTGGAAGAGGCAGGTAAAACCATAGAAAACCAAAACATATCAAACCTCAAAAAAAACTATGAGGAGTATCAGAAAAAATCAGAGACACTTGCAAGGACCATAACGGAACCGAACCTAGAAATGAAAAAGATCACAGACTTAGCAAAAGACCTTAACGACTTGAAAAAGACGATAGAAGATCAAAGTAAAGGAACGATAACAATATGAAAAAAGAAGACAACATTAAAAAAATTATTGAACTTAAAACCATTTAGTGCAGTTCATGATCTTGATGGACGATATGGAGCTTGAACTTATCTAAATAAAGTACATGAACAATACATACACGAATATATCATCCCAGTAAAGGAAACGAAAACAGAATTTACTGTAGAGACTCCAAAATTGAGTCTTCAAACAAATGAGAAACTCCCTTTCGAACCGTTTAGTTTCGAAGTTCCACAATTACCAGAATTAGAACAAATCAAAACCCCAGCTTATGAAGAAGGGAAATTTCAAGATCAGAAGATGTATCTTCATAATACACCATCCCTTAAGTTAGAAGGAGGTTTTGAAAAAAGTACAAACGATTGGCTGGATGAGATTACAAACTTAAGGAATGAAGTTTGGCGGAAGATCCGAGCAAAAGGATTTAAGCGATTGTGAGCAAATCCTCTAGCTGATAGAACAATTAAACTTGAGGATAACGGACTCTTAGCAGAAGAAGCAGTAGGAGTAAACGATGTAGAAGGAATCACTAATCTGCGCAAAATATTTAAAGCATTAGACTATCAAGAAAAAAACCTTAAAGTGCTATTTACTTCACTCAAACAAGGGGTAAAAACGTTTGATGAACTAAAGGAAGCAGCGCCAGGAGTGTATAAGTTACTAAAAGCGAACATTGATGCAGAAAATCATGAAAGTGGCGATTCATATGATTTAGGAAAAATGACAGAAGAGGAAGCAAGAGAAAAAGCATTAGCTAAAGCAAAAAGAGACTTTGCGACAGAAGATGAATCAAAATTATTCAAGAGAGAAATAAGAAGTGAGGATTGATGAACACTGAGAATTCTCTATACTTCATCAGGAGGAGGAGTCGCTCGAGATGCGTTAAGAGCTCAATATGAAGTAGCGAATAATCTTTCTACAGACGCGAATCTTGGAGTAGTCAAAGAACAATATTATACGCAGAGACTCGTTTTGTTATTGCAACAATTAGAGACAAAATCTTTGAAGGAGATTATGCGACAAAACTATACTCCAAAATTAAAAGAAGAAGATCGAGAATCTGAATTGAAACCATTTAAGGAATGAGAAGGATATAATAAGTTGATTAAAGATTCCGTAGCTCATCTTGAAGACCCAGAAGACAAGGCAGCTGAAAAAATAGCAAGATTTGAGGCTATTAAAAAAAGGATCCCTCAGGATCGACCAGCATATCGTAAAATCAGCTTTTTAATAGGAGATATAGATCTTAATGCAACCATAGATAATGCAGATGGTAAGTCTGCATATAAAGGACAAGAGCTGCCAGTGCTACTTGACCAGATGGCAGATTATTTTACTCTTAAAGAAGGATCAGAAGGAGAAAAAAGAGTGATAGAAAATATTGCAAAGTTTGTTAGACAACAGGATAAAACGTTACAAGAAAATGATCTTCCTCCTACAGATATAGAAGGATTCCTTAACTGGATGAAAGGAGATTATTACCGTCTATTAGTTGTACAAAAAAGTTTGTATCATACAGGATATGATCCAAGATATATTTTGCAATATGGAGATGAAGCGGGAGCTAAAGCTCTAGAAGATGAACTCGTAGCAGTTGAAAAAAAGAAAGAGATAATCGGAGAGATATATGAAGCACTCCTAAAAGAGAAAGAGAAAGTAGGGAAAAGTATCATTCTCAACGTAAGAAAAGAACTCGAAGCAAAAGCGAAAGAAGGAACAGCTAAGAAATTCTATGCTTTTGTAGATCATCTTAAAGAGCTAGGATTTATTGACCCAAAAACTGGTGGATGGAGAGAATTTGACCAGATGGATGACGACCGACAACGTTATATATTTGGGAAAACAGCAGCAGTAATTGCTAATTCTCTATTTAGAGGCGGAAAGCCAATTCTTTCGCCAGATGGAAAAACAGTAAATAAAGATTTCTTTTCAATAGGAATAGGTGGAGTAGTAGCAAACCTTGATAATATATTGGAAGGACTACATGTTAATGGTGATGTTGTGATGACCAACGGATCTCCTAGTGTTAATTTATGATTAGGACGATCTACAGGAGATATTGATCTCGGAAAAGGACGAAGAATTAGATGAGATGCTTTTGCTGGTGCGTCAGTTGGTCTTGAGAGCCCTAAAACGATAAAAGATATTCTAGCAGCAGGAGGTGCAGTAACTGCAGGTAAGGATCTTAACAAAACTCTTGATAATCTTGGTGTAGAAGAGAAGCATACACTCGAAGCAACGGTAGGATATTCCTTCCCTGGAGTATTAAGCGCTGGCATAAATTACGTAAGAGATTTTGCTGCAGGTGTGGAAGAAAAATGGACAGGAGTAGAACAGAGATTTGGAGACTTAATGGATCAAGTATTAGACCCTATATTTAATGCAGGACAACTCAGTGAACTTCTCAATAGTACTCCAGGAGAAGAAAATGCTGCGAGAAGTACATTAATTGACGCGTTAAGCCAAGCATTTAATGATACGAAACCGGAACATACCCAAAAAGCTGCGGATAATATCATAAATTTTCTCAGAACATATGGAGAAAAAGCAATCGCTGGAGATAATAGTGCTGAAAGATGGGAGTTCGTAAAACATAATCTAAAACGTTATTTTATTTTAAATGGAAGAAATCAGGATAATGCAACGCTAGTAGACAAGGGTTGGCATACATCATGAGCACAGATAGGATTGTCATGGATTATTGGAAGTTTTACGCCTAGAACATTATCACTAGGATACACACAGTCAAGATATCTTAATCTACACTATCAAGATACTGCGGAAGCTGTAGCGGAAGACTATATGAATAACGCAGCAATGATAGGATATGAAGATATGGCGGAGATCCCTACAGAAAACTACATTGCCTACATCAATCGTCGTTTAGAAGCGACTCATACGTATAAATTACCTGACAATTTAAAGCTTTCTGTAAGCGGAGATTATATAAATGTACCACGAAAGTTAGCAAATGCAAACGGAGGAATCCTTAGTATCGAATTTGCTGAAGATATGAAAGGTGAAGTTAAAGGAAATCGAGAAGGAAATCTGAATCTCCAATCTCCAGAGTTTATTGAGAATCAAGCAGTAATGCAAATCCCTATCAGTGCAATGATGAGGTTTAAAGAGACAAAAACCAATGAGGGGGTTAAAAATGTTTTGCGCTTTGGAGAAGGTACAAATTATGAAGGAGGAAAAACAGAACTCTATGGATCTGGTACAGAACAACCAAGAGAAGTGAAAACAAAAACAGATATAGTTGAGAAACCGCTATCAATAACAGAAAAAATTGAATTTGATAATCAAATACTTAAAGAGCTTCACTTATATGAAGCTCAAGAGAATCAAGAATATCTCATGTTGTTGGGATATATCGATCAAATGACAAACAAGACATGACTGTATAACAACTTCAAGAAAGAGCCAAATAAAGAAACATTACTAGCGATAATTCAATCGACAGTAGATGAGAAACAGGCTGATAAATTGGTTAAAAACTTGGATCAGAAAGTAAGAAAACAAGTAAAAAACTGGCTTAACACGTATAGACCTAACATTCAAGCAATAATAAATACCCTCAACTCATCAGAGACCTCAGACACAGATAAACAAACAATTATCGATAGAATGCAACAAGCATTTGCTAGAATCCCAAGATCTCTAAACACAGGAGAGGAAGTTAAAACAGAGGTAAAAAAGCATAGAAACATACCAAAAGAGCTACAAGATCTCTGATTTGAAGAATTATTAGAACATCTGCCTGAAACGATTCAGAGAACAGTAGACTCATCTTTAATAGGATATTCAGCATTTTATAGACAGTGAACAATTCCGGGACTAGGAGCTACAAGTCTCGGAGGAACGAGTGTGTTGAATGAACGTATTGGTGAAGGAATTATTGTGGAAAAAGAACTTCTTCCGGGCAGTGATGCTTACCAAAAGGCCCAAGATATCCTTTTCTGAGAGTATCAAGACAAAAACGGAAAAGTTATGGGATTGAAAAGTGAGAAAGATGTTCAGAGAAGAATTGAAATTGTATCCAAAATATCAGACCTTATAAAGAGGCATACAAACAAATCTGTGACAATTCCAGATGATCCAGAAAAACCTTGAGAAAACCTTTGTAGGATCTTAAAAGGAGAGAAATTTGATATTGCTGACAATGGTACTGTCACCTTAAATCCTGAAGGAAAAAATAGTCTGCAAGTAGCAACGTACATCTATTTACTAGGAGAGTGTGCGAATGAATCCGTAGGATTTAGAATAGAAGGACTTACCACAACAGTGTCAGAAGAAATAACAACAACAGAAGAAGGCTGAATAAAACCATGAAAACGTTACTTATCTAGTTATACAAGGCAAACAGAGAATAACATAGAAAAAACAGTGAGATCTCTCAACGCTACGGTATGACTCGGTACGACAGACCCTGCATATGGAGACACAGAACAAGTTCGTGAAGGAGACGAAGGTAGTGGATCAGGAAGCGATAATCGTGAAGGTGACTCATGAAGTGGTTCTGGTAGCGGTACGGGAAGCAGTGAAGCTGGTGGTACCGATGGAAGATAAATAATAAACTAGATATTTTAATTATTAATTTATAATTACAATGAAATCTCCTTTCTCAAAATGGCTAATGCTTACGGTAGGAATTCTGTGAATGCGAAGCATGAACATGAGCCTTGCTTACGAAGAATGCCAGACAGACAACGGGCAATCGCAGCTATGCAAAGTAAGCTCGCTAACGGAAATTACAAATCCATTTGCCGAAAAGTGTGCGCATATTACAAGTGGAGAAGTATATAACGGGCGATACTATGTATATGTAGATGCCTTTAAGAATGGATCAAACAGAGATCTCTATCTTTTCGAAAATCGTTTTGAAGTAGAGCACAATGGATATCTCACGTTTAATAATACGAAATATCCAGGAAAAACAACAAAGTTGATACATTTTGATTATCCAGTATTAGCTGGCTTAAATTGGAAAATTGCTCCAGGTCAAACGATAACTCACTTGACTACTGCTGAAAAAATAGGATCTCCAGCAGAATTCGAATATAAAGATTGGCCTAAAATGCTAAGTCCTAAGAATTTTAACGGATTTGATTATACACAACCGAATTATCGCGTAATATCTCACCCAAAGAATCCGACATATCTTCCAAATTTTGATTATGAATTTAGAACATTGACATTATATAGCTCATCAGACGAAAAACCTTCCGGATCTGAAGAGGATAAAGCTATCATTGAATGTGTAAAAGACGCCATTCGTCGATGTGGAGATGGAATACTTTCTGATGGTCAGCATCCAATAGATGAATTCAATGGAGTAACTGATTTTGGAGAACAATGTGATCCTAACGATCCTACACAGACCAACCGAGGAACTGCAGGTTGTGATCCAGAACGTTGTGTTCCAGTAAACCTAGAATTCTCCAAAACAGTAGCAGAAAACTCAAATCCTGCTGCAAACCCTGGAGAAACAATTTCTTGGGTATTGACGCTTACCGGACATGGACCAGAGAAAGCAAAGAATTATAAGATTTATGATTATGCTCCAGCAGGTTTCGTAATTGCTAGTGCAAAAAGCGAAAGAGCATCTGATAGTTGTATCGTATTACTAGAAAATAAGATGGTGGTATGTACGCTTCCTGAGATTGATAATGGAGAAACTGTACATATCTATGTAGATATGGTAGCAGAAAACCTTGCCTACAAACAATCAATGAAGAGCTGTAACTTCTCTATCTTCAATACAGGATATGCAGTGAGATCAGGAGAGACAGCAGCAGATCCTAGCTCTTTGACTGCTACGGCATCTATCCCTTTTGAAAGAGGATACCTAGAAGTTCAAAAGACCTTACGAGAAGGACCAGAAGGAAAAGGAATTCCTTCCTTTACAAACATAGGAGACGAATTGATATGGAGAGTTCAGGTTACAGTGCATGGTACGATAGGAGACGCTATCAAAATGCAAGAACTCTTACCTCCTGAATTAGAGTTCGTAGAACTTGTAAAGATGCAGGAGACAACTTCTATCTACGGTACTCCTAGAGATTGTGCGTTTGGAGCAGTTCCAGGTTCTGAATACATTTCTCGACAAGGTACAAATCGCGAAAAATGTATGGGATATACAAAGGTAAGTACAAATGCTAATGATGACCAAATCGTTTTCCGATTTAACGCAGATAAAGATTGGATTTTTGGAGGAGATTCAACCTTCGTTGATGGAGACAGCTTTAGCTTCTTTGTAAAATCAAAGGTAAAATCACTTACTAATCCAACACTAGTAAATACAACGACAGCAATCGATATCGTGAATTATCCTGCAAATGAAAACATTGAATGTGGTAGAGGAACTGGATTTGCAGAAGCTCACTACTTAGATAAATATAGAGAAATTGACGTAGTGAAAGAAGCAGAAACAGATCATTATAGTAAAGTAGGAGACGAAATAAGCTGGTTAATTACTGCGACAATTCACGGAGAAAACGTAACAGGATTTACTATTGAAGACCAGATTCCAGACGAATTAGTACTGATAGATCCAGAGTTTGAAGTAGTAACTCCACCAACAGTAAGTAATGCAAAAGTAATGCTTACATCAGTAGGTACAACAAAACAATCTGCAAATACAAACAGTAATAATAATGCTGAATCTAATGATAATGCTGGAAATAATGGTACTACAAATAACGATCAGAGACCATATGATCCTAATGTACAGTACAATCCTGCGTTAGACGATGTAGATCGACAAGTTGATCGAAGAGGAGTAGAGATGAATAATAATGGAAGTTCTTCGAATAATATAAAAGAAAGAGCTTTATATTTTGATGTAGAGACCAAGGATGGAAATGCTTTCCAGAGCGGAGATGTAGTTAAGATTAGAATCTTTACCAAAGTAGATAAATTACCAAATCCTCTCGATAAAATCCAAAACATCGCCTGTGTTGATCCAGGAACGCCAACGCAAAACTGTGATGATGCTATTGTCCTTCCAAAAATAGGAAAGGTAAGTATTGTGAAAGATGCAGAGAAGGATCATTATAGTAAAGTAGGAGATGAAATAAGTTGGTTGATTACCGCAACGGTTAATGGAGAAGGAATAACAGGATTTACTATTGAAGATCAGGTTCCAGTAGAATTAGTACTGATAGATCCAGAGTTTGAAGTAGTAACTCCACCAACAGTAAGTAATGCAAAAGTAATGCTTACATCAGTAGGTACAACAAAACAATCTGCAAATACAAACAGTAATAATAATGCTGAATCTAATGATAATGCTGGAAATAATGGTACTACAAATAACGATCAGAGACCATATGATCCTAATGTACAGTACAATCCTGCGTTAGACGATGTAGATCGACAAGTTGATCGAAGAGGAGGAGAAATGAACAATAATGGAGGTTCTGTAAGAAAAACAAATGAAAGAGCGCTATACTTTGATGTAGAAACTAAAGATGGAAACGCCTTCCAGAGCGGAGATGTGATTCAGATTAGAATCTTTACCAAAGTAGATAAATTGCCAGATCCTCTCGATAAGATTCGAAATGTTGTGTGTGTAAATCCAGGTACACAAAGCGAAGTTTGTGATAAAGAACCAGTAGATCCATTGGTAGGAAAAGCACTAATCTCAAAGATCGCTGAACAAAAGACCTTTACGAACCTTGGAGATACGGTAACATGGAGAATTATCATTACAGGTAATAATACCGCTGAGGGATTCGGAATTAAAGATTTCATCCCTGCAGAATTGGTATATACAGGATTTGAAATTATTAGAAAACCAGACAATATCAACGTTGTCGAAATCGATTACGGAAATTCTAAAGTTTCTGGTCGTACAGATTCAGGAGTAGTATTCTGGGATGTACAAGGAGAACTCAATAATGACGTGATTGAAATGAGAATCTTTACCGTAGTAGATCGATGGGATGCAAATAAAAAGGAAGCAAGAAACGTAGTTTGTGTCGATGGTAGTGATATCTGTGACGATGACATCATCCAGAAAGAAGCAGGTGATCTCTACTGTAGAAAAACCTTTACAGATGGCTCAGTAGAAAAAGAAGTAAAAATCTGAGAGGAAATTGGATATCGTATCGAATTCTGGAACGATGGAACAGTAGATATGACCGGTTCAATCCGAGATTACTTCCCAAAAAATCTTGAATTTGTAAGTGCTGAATGGGTATATGATAGATTTGAAGAACTTTGAGGAGTTCCTACCTATACACGAGATAATATTATGATTCCAGCGCATACCTCAGGATATCTTCTTTTGACCGGAAAGGTAACTTCAGGATGGCGAGATATAACATTGAACCTAGCAAAAATCCATTTCTCAGGAAGCGTTGCAATCCAACCAGAGCAGCCTCGAGCGAGAACATGTGAAAATACTCCAGTCTACACGATTCTCTTTGATAAAATGTTAGGATTTGATAAAGAGATGAAGCCAGGAGCAAAAAATACTATTGCTAGCGGAGAAGTGACAACCTTCCAGTTAAGAATCCAAAATCTTGGAACCTCTCCAATGACAGGATTCACAGTTACAGATACGCTTCCAGAAGGATTGGAATTTGTAGATAATGTAGCAGGACATGAACTATTTGCCTTCAGTCAAAACGGAAATGTGTTAACGTGGGCAGAGTATCAAGGAGTTCTTAACCCAGGTGAAACCGTATATATTGATTTCGAAGTAAGAGGAATTCTTGTTTCTCCTACAGAAGATGATTGGGAGAACCGAGCATGTTTGACACATCCAGACTTCCCAGAGCGACAGCCAACAACAAATGCATATACTGCAGAGAAAAACTGTTATCCAGAAGTAGTAACAGTCATCGAACCAAATGAAGTGCTCTGTAATCCAGCATATGATGGAAGAACCTTGACAGGTACGTTTAATCCTCCAGAAGACCCAACAGCAGATCAGCTTTGTATCCCTTCTGGAAATCCAGCAACAAATATCCAGTCAAGTACGACAGGACGAACATGGATTTGTGGAGAAGGAGAGAATGCAGTGCAATGTTCTGCATTAAAAGAACAGACAGGAAGCCTGATTATTACCAAGGAAATCGAAGGAAATGGATCAACAGGATATGCTCCTGGAGACATTGTAACCTTTAGGCTTTCAGTAACCAACAGAGGAGATAAAGCTATGACAAACTTTACGGTAACTGATACCTTACCAGCAGGTCTTAGCTTTGAAGGAGTTCGCTCTCGAGATGGATTTACTGCAGCTACAGTGCAAGGTGCAAAAATCGTTCGAACATATACAGAAACTCTTGAAGTAGGAGAAACTGCCGTGATTATCTTCGAAGCAAAAATCGATGATAACGTCCTAGATAATAAAGACGAAGCAACACTTGTAAACCGAGTATGTCTTACACATCCAGATTTCCCTACATGGACAGATAGTTCTAATAGCCGTGAAAACTGTGATGACGCAGAAGTAAAAATCAACGAAATTATGGAAATCGGATATTGTGGAGATGGAAAAGCTGAAGCGCGAGAAGATTGTGATTGTGGAGATGGACTTTCAGGAAGTAAAGTGTGTGATCTCTCAAAGGCAGATACCGCATCTAGAGTCCCTGGAGGAGTAAACGGAGGTATCTGTAGAAACTGTAAAATTGAAACGCAAGAACCAATCAAACCAATCGCTTGTTTCAATGTAAATAATGGATCAATCTCTCTAAATAAGGGTGAAATCTTACCTTACTTCCGAAATATCGAGAAAGCAGGAGATGATCATTACGTAAATGATAGAAACGCGAGAGAAGGAGCTTCTTGTGATACAGTAGGAGATATCGCGTTAAATGCAATGACGTGTGAATTCGCAATCTATAATGGAACAAGAAATAGTCAATTATCAGGAAACCCATACCGAGAATCAGGTAAAGTACCTTGTTTCGCAGAAGAAGAAACAATCTACGTACCTTCATTAATATCAAATTTACGAGAAGAAAAAATCAATCAAAACCTTCGATCATTTGATATTAGAAGTGATAAAGAATATACTCACAGAGCTAAATTCAGATCTAATCTAGAATGGATAACAAACTTTGGAAATAATCCTAATACTGACATCCTAGGAGAATACAAAATCGTCCTAGAAAGAGTAAATTATCTCCAATGTATCCCTGAAGATCCAGAAGATCCACAGAATGATGCTAAGGTATGGACACAAATGGATCCATATCCAAGAGTATGTGAAGTAGATTTCACACTTACAGACCACTATATCTTACAAAAAACTCCAGCCGGAAATATTACCGCTTCATCTACGGAATTGGATAAATACTACAATATTGATGGAGTACAATTATTCGGAAGAAATGAAGGAATTCTCAAAGATATCTTATCAGTAGGTAATGCTGATTATAAAGCGACTTCACAGGTAAGCGACGCACTCACAAAATTCATCAATAATTACTCTAAATTAGCAATCAAAGTGAATGCACCAAGCAACTTTGCTACCAGCGTAGAAGTCAGAAAAGTACCAGGAAAAGAAATCTACTTTGTGGATGGAGACTTAACATTAACTACGACGGTTGCTGCGAAACCATTCACAATCGTCCAAACTAGAGGAAACACAACAATCAAAGGAAATGTAGAAAACAATATGATGCTTCTGACCAAAGGAACAATCATTTTCGATGGTTCTGAGACATGTGATAATCCACAAATCATCAGAGGAATCCTTTATGCTAACAAATTCGAATCAACGAATGGAAAGATAAATGACAATGAACGTGATTCTGAACGATGTATTGGAGGAAATATCCACATCAAAGGAGTCGTAATTGAAGAAACTGCAGGATCTCTAGAACAAGTAAGTGACGCAAGACGTTCTAATCTCAATCGATGGTTCTCAACCTTCCCTGAAGAGATCTCAAAGCGTCAAGACTTAGTGATGAACGGAGCTTCCCTCCTCATCGAGTACGCACCAAGTGTCTTTGGAGCAGGAACAATGCCTCCAGGTGCAGAAGACTTTACTACAGCGCTCGATGTGTATAGAGACCATGGAGCTGCTCCAGTAGTACTATCTCTTCTTGGTGGTTTAATCAAAATCGTTGTCAATATATAATCCTTACCATAAAAATAAAAAAACAAAAATAAAAATCTGACAAAACTCAATGCCCCCTTGCAAAAGGGGGTTTTGAAATACTTAATCTACCGCCTAATATTTACCCCGCTTCGTGGTTTTTTTAATATCCTACTTTTCCCCTTTGCAAAGGGGATACGGCGAAGCCGAGGGGATTTTTTGAAACTCGCCCAGCTTACGCGGGGGGTTTTCTTTGGCGACTACGAATCAGTAAATTCCCTTTTCATTTGGACTTTCCTGTACGCATTAGAAAATCTATGAGCCTCGTCCCTCAGCTTGAGAAGTAATCTATCTGCCTGATCATACACCAGAGGAATCTCAATAATCTCGCCATACTGATCAAAACGATATACCTTTTCACCGACAATATCACCAGTTCATCTCTTTGAACTTGAACCGATTCTGCTTTTTTTTCTTGCTTCTCCTTTTCAGAGACTAATAAAGGTAGTATGGAGAGCAGCTGCTTTGTTTCCTTGTGCTTCTAACCACTCTTTAACGACTCCTAATTGTCATTTTCCTCCATCCAAGATGAAAATATCAGGGCCATTGGTCAGAGTTTGTGAGGTAAATCTTCTTTCAATCACTTCAGATAAACTGGCATAATCATCTTTCCCTTTGAGAATCTTATATCTCCTGTAGCCTTTTTTTTCGAGCAAACCTCACTTCATACAGCTCAATCCTCATGAAATCCAGCTTCCTCCCAGATGAGAAATGTCGACACACTCCATCCAATACGGGAAATGCTTGAGCCCATATCTCTCTTGAAGTGTCTTGAGTAATTCATTATTGAGATTCTCTCCTTCAAAACTGCTGACTACGACATACGAGTCAAAAAAATGCTCCAAAAGGGTAGTGATTCCCTTTTTGTCGGACAAGGTTGGAACACATTTTGCGGAGTCTCGCGCAGCTAGCCAACGGAATTGCTCACGTTGAGTGCTAGTTTCCTCAAATTTCACGTCCAATTCTGCTTCAAGATTTGCTAACATCCAGTCCTGATCACCATCATCCATGCTCACTTTATCACGGACTACATCAATCAACCTTCCCTCATAAAACCTCAATAATACAAACACATGCCACGCCCCAATATCTCTAATCTCTACGACAGATCCAGTGATAGGTTTTTCCAGCTCTACATGCTGTTTTTCTACCATTTGTGCAATATGCATATAAATATCCCTCAATTTTGCCGCCCATTCAAAATGCTCTTGCTGGACAGCAAGGTGAATCTGCCTTTTAAGCTCCTTCTCCACAGGTGCGGTATTTCCCTTAAAAAAAGAAATAAAAAGCTGTTTCCGATCAGGAGATGCTTCAGAGGTTGTCTCGTCATCCTTCTTGTTGGTACATCGTCCCTTACACAATCAGAAATAAAAATCTGAACAGAGTTTCCCTTGTCTAAACTGAGAACGAGGACACGTTCTAAATTTCAAAAGTTGCCTTAAATATTGAATCAGCTTTTTTAACTCTTGCGAATTACGTTTTGGTCAAAGATACGTAGCTCCATCATCTTTTTTCATTCTCGTCGTCAACACCTGTGGACATGCTTCAGGAGTAATTTTGATATAAGTATATCCATTCCCTCACTTCAGAAGCGTGTTATAAAACGGCTTATATTGCTTGATAAGATTATTTTCCAGGTATAACGCTTCTCCTTCGTTTTCCACGACAAAAACATCCACTTTGTGGGCTTTTGCGAGCATTTCCTGCTTTCGGAGTGAATTCTTAGCGAAATACTGAGCAATTCTTTTTTGAAGATTTTTTGCTTTCCCAATATAAAGAATTTTTCAGTTTTCATCTTTAAATTCATACACGCCAGGTGCTGGGGGGAGATGGGTCAGATCAAGATCAAACATATCAGCTATGATGCACTTTTTCCCGCAAAAAGCAAGTCTTGATTTTTTTTAACAAATTCCTAAAATCATAAAAACCTAACACATACCTAAAATCCACAGATTTCCAAAGTAATATTTACTAATAATCAAAGCACATGATTTCTTCATTCATAACCTCTTTTGCAGCGCTTCTAGAGCCACATCTTGGACGTTCTAAAGAGCTTCTTGCAGAACAAATTACCCTTGCTCCAGAAAATATTCAGGGAGACCTAGCATTCCCTTGTTTTAAATGTGCGAAAGAATTGTGAATCAATCCAGCAGAACTTGCAAAGCAAACGGTCGAAAAGATTAATGCTCAGACTTCTTTTTCTGATACAATCATTGCTTCAGTGATCACGGTTGGACCATATATTAACGCAATACTTAATCCTGCAGTACTAGCACGTCAGGTCCTTTCAGCGATAAAAGACCAAAAAGCTGAATACGGACACGGGCAACCTACTCACAAAAAAATCCTTATCGAAGGACGACAGCCAAATACTCATAAAGCAGTGCATATCTGACATATCAGAAATATTCTTGTCAGTGAAAGTGTCTCTAGAGTGCTAAAATTTGCAGGGAATGACGTAATCAAATGTTGCTATCCAGGGGATATTTGAGCTCATGTAGCCAAATGGATTCGATATTATGTGAATTTCTATCCAGAAAAGGGGAATTTTCCAACCAAAAACTTTACGCGTCGAGTAGGACAGTTATATACTGCTGCTACCAAAAAAGTAGATGAAAATCCTGATCTCTACAAAGCACAAATTGAAACACTGCAGAAACAGCTCGAAGACGGCGATCCAGAATTACAAAAACTTTGGAAAGAGACGAGAGAATTATGCTTGTTAGATATGAAAAAGATATTTGCTGAATTGGGGAGTGGAGACATCGATAAACGATACTTCGAAAGCGAAGTAGAGCAGCCAGGAATCCAAATCGTTAAACAAATGCTAGCCGACGGAACCGCAGAAATCTCCCAAGGAGCAACCGCAATCAACCTAGAACAGCGAGACCTTGGACGATTTCTTCTGCTCAAATCTACGGGAGCTTCCTTGTATTCGACCAAAGATATTGCTCTCGCTTACAAAAAACGTGAAGATTTCCCAGATTATGATATTTCTTTGTACGTAGTGGGAAGCGAGCAAGAGCATCATTTCAAACAGCTCTTCAAAACCCTCGAAATTATAGGTTTCGACCATGATAAATTACATCATCTGTCCTACGGCCTCATCGATTTAAAAAGTGGGAAAATGTCTTCACGTGAGGGGAACATCATTCTGTACGAGGATTTCCGTGATCAATTACTGGAATATGCTAATTCTTTGATGGCTGAGAGAGATCTGCCAATAGAAAAAAAAGCTGACATAGCACGAAAGGTTGCTTTTGCTGCGATGAAATTCGCGATTCTCTTGCAAGATAGTGAAAAAAGGATGACCTTTGATGAAACGCAAGCGCTTTCCTTTGAAGGAGAGACTTGACCATATCTGCTGTACACCGTAGCGAGAATGAAATCCATTTTACGTAATGCTCAAACAAAACACGAGATAAGAAATATCGGAGAGGAAACAGCGCTGGACATGATAGATGCGACGCCAATTCTTCTGCATCTCGCACAGTTCCCCGACACTGTACAAAAGTCAGCTCAGACGTACAAACCTAACTATATTGCCCGTTATTGCCTTGATTTAGCTCAGCTTTTTAATTCTTATTATCATAACCATAAAATTATTGATGAGACGAATCCACAACTCACGGCAGCTCGTCTTTCACTGATACAATCCGGAATTCAAGTCTTTGAGAATGGCTTAAACTTGCTCGGAATCCAAACCGTGGAACAAATGTAAATTTTACTTTATCAAATAACGATTATGTACCGCACTCATACTTGTTGACAACTCAACGCTACTCATCTCAATCAAACCGTTACCCTCGCAGGGTGGGTAAACCGCATTAGAAACCTCTGAGGTCTTACGTTTATCGATTTGCGTGATCGTTATGGAATTACTCAAGTGACGGTAAATCCTGAGAATGTGCAAGCAGACTCCGCACAAAATAGCCAAGACGCCAAAGAACAGCGATTAGGGAAATTAAATTCCATCAAACCAGAATACGTTCTTCAAATCACGGGGACAGTAATCGCAAGACCAGAAAATATGATCAATTCTGACATGCCAACGGGAGAAATTGAGATCCAACCTACTGAAATCAACATTCTTTCAACCTGTGCAGAACTTCCTTTCACTATTGATAACGAGAATCCAGTTGGGGAAGATCTTAGACTGGAACACCGCTATCTCGACTTAAGGAGAAAAACACTCAAAGAAACGATACTTGTCAGGAGTAAGCTCTATTCCGAGACGATCAAATTTTTCGACAAAAAAGAATTTGTATACGTTGAGACGCCTTGCTTTACCAAAAATACACCTGAAGGATCTCGTGAATTTGTCGTTCCTGCTAGATTCGACCAAGGAAAATTCTTCGTTCTTCCTCAATCTCCTCAGCAATACAAACAAATGCTCATGGTTGCAGGATATGATAAGTATATTCAGCTTCCTCGCTGTTTTCGTGATGAAGATCCGAGAGGAGACCGTCAGCCAGAATTTACGCAAGTAGATTTTGAGATGTCATTTGCTCAGCAGGAGGATGTGCTAGATATCGTCCAAGAATACTTTTTGGAGATGACAAAAATGTTTCCAACTAAACAGATAAAAAATCTGACCTTCCCACGTTACACGCGAAAACGATGTATGGATTGCTACGGTAGCGACAAACCAGAACTCAGAACCGAAGAAATGAAATTTACTGATCTTACGGAGCGAAGCAAATCCGTTGATTTTTCTCTATTTCAAGGGATTGAATGCTTAAAATGCCTCGTTGCTCCTAAAGCGTTTTCTCGCTCCGAAATAGAAAAAACGCTCGAACCAGTCATCAAAGAAAATGGCGGAAAATGATTATTATACCTGATCTTCGATGCAAACGGAGAAGTGAAAGGACCACTGACAAAATATCTCACCACGGAGAATCAAAATCAGCTGTTTGATAGTATAAAAATTCAGCCAGGGCAAACAGCATTTTTCCAGTTTGGTACTCGAGAAAATGTAGTCTCTCTCTTAGGAGCACTGAGAAATAAACTCATCAAAGAGCTCAATCTTCTCGCTGATAAACAAGATTTACTCGATTTTGCTTTCGTGGTAGATGCGCCAATGTTTGAAGTAGGATCTGACGGTACGTTAGGTTCTTGCCATCATCCGTTTACAAAGCCAAAAGATCAATACATTCCATACCTTTTAGAGCTTGCTGACAAGATAAGAAGTGGCTATACGCTAACACAAGAAGATATTAAAAAGCTGACTTCAATGGAGTCTGACTCGTACGATATTATTGCAGATGGATACGAAATCGGAGGAGGAAGTATCAGAATCCACGACCAGAAGCTACAACATGCAATTTTCACTATTCTAGGACTTTCAGAATTAGAAATAGAAATCAGATTTGGGCATATTCTCAAATGCTTTACGTTTGGAGTTCCTCCACATGGAGGGTGTGCCTTCGGTTTTGATAGAATTGTCATGATTTATCAAAACAAAGAAAATATCCGTGAAGTCATCGCTTTCCCAAAAAATCAGAAATATCGTGACCCAATGTTTGGATCGCCAAGCGAAGTAGATCCAGAAATGTTGAAAGAATTAGGATTAAAAATCTGATAAATTTCGAAAAAAAGAAAATATCAATAAGAAAAATTGAAAAATTTTCTCCATATTTTTGATTTTTTTAAAAGATTTTTTAAAAATTCGAGAAATACGATTAAATTACACCAGTTCTAAACTGATAAAATAAAATACATAAAAAAGTTGAAAAAAAGTGTGCAAAAATTTGACAAATGCAATATTTTTGAGTATACTAATACTGTCATCAAGAAACAACAGCAACGCAATGATGACAAATCT
>CAMVOC010000008.1 GCA_947169045.1 uncultured bacterium | reverse complement strand
GTTTGATCTGCCACTGCTGATCCTCCATCTGTGTCTACTGTGATATCGTAGGTAACGGCAGAGCAATTACTACCGTTTACGATATATCCGGTATTACAAGTAAATCTACATTCACTACCATTATTACTAGGAGTAGGAGCCGATGCTGGTATCCAAGCCGATCCATTCCATATTTGTGTAAAGGTTTCATATCCTGGTACCCAAGTTCCATTTGCTGGAGCAGATCCACAGCTTGTTTCTTGCGAATTTGGTTCACAAGTTGATGTAGCAGTTGTTCCATTTACGGCAGTATAATTGGCATCACAAGTCGTAGAATACGTCTCTGCTCCAGCTACTGCAAAAGCCCCTGCAGAACAAACGAATGTCCTATAAGAGTATCTTACTCCTCAGGTGATGACTTCACTTTTGCTCAACAGGTCTGTCGTAGCTCCTGGATTGGTCTGTGGGATCGTGTATCCGAGGTAACTTGTGGCTGCACAGGCTCTCACCGCACTACAGCTTCCCGTACTTCCTCCGTTAAGTCCTGCACAGGTCCAGGTATAAGTTCCGGTATTGGTCGTTACTCCACTAGGAATGGTATCGTTGGCACAGAGGTCACTAGCAGGTGCTGACGTATAGGTCGCTCCACTTGCAGCTCCACAGGTTCCATCTACTACTGGCGCACAAGCACTTCCTGATCGAGCGTATCCATCGGCACAGTATGCTCTAGGGGATTCACACATAGTAGTGTTTCCTACGTTATCTTCTATTATTATTTGGCATAGATCACCTTCTGCAAATACAGTACAACTTCCTGTCGCTGTTTTGATTCAGCTTTCATCTACTTGGCTATCAAAATTTCCTGTTAAGGTAAAGGTTGCTGCTCCTGTAAAGTGATTACCTTCACTAGGGCTTCGGACTCCACAAATTGGAGGATTCATATCAATATTCGTGACGTTGATTGTTACGACTCCGGTATTTCCAGCAGCATCTGCAAAACGGATTGTTTCTGTGGTATTTCCGTAATACTCACTAGAAAATGTTGTGCTATCGATCTGCGTATATCCTAGAGGAGTTACATCTCCGGCATACATTACTTCCGTGAAATGCAAGTTTGCACCTTTAGTTCCATCTGCTCCTGTCGAAGGATTGTAGGCGAATTTTCGCAGACTACCTTCTCTTCCTAGTAAGAATGGTCCAGCTCTTCCCGTAGTCACGTTTCCTGCATCATCTGAAGCTTTAATTCGGAGATATCGGTTTCCTTCTTTCGTCTTTTTGGTAATAGAAGGGAAAGCTGAAGTAAATTGTTCTGTAAAATCCTTTGGCTGAGAAATACTTTGTGTCCACTGATAATATACATTTCCTTCGCTAATTCCTCCTGTATCGGTGATGGTTACGGTAGTCGTATGAGATTTCTTTGGAGTAGAGCTTAGTAATGGAAGGAAATCGATGGTAGGAGGTGTTACTTCGAGAGCAACACATTCTCGATCGTTGGATCAGATTTTTTCTAACGTATATCCTTCTTTACAGACAAAAGTACAAGCACCTGCCGTCTCATTAGGTGTTCGTCTTCGTGGTTCTGATCCTGATGGGATGTTTTCGCAGTTTTCATCTCCCGTTGCTCCTCGCCAGAACTCTGTTCCATTGGCTTCAGCATTCTTTGGAAGATCTCCGATACAAGCAATTTCTTTTCCACAGGCATTAGTTTCCTCGTCTCGTGTGTATCCTTCTGCACAGATGAAGGTACATTCTCCTGCTGTTGTGTCGTAGGTTCGACGTTTTCCTGTTGGAGACCAGGTTGCTCCTTCGTCACTAGAGGTTGCCGTGAAAGAGTCTTTGTTGTTCGTCGTATTTTTCTCTTGTCCGCACTGTAAAGACACTGCATTCATACCGGTATCAGCAAAGAAGTCTGCAGCCGCTCTACCACAAGGAACTTCCAAGCTCATCTCTGTAATTGGTGTGTACGTCAATGACTGGATATAACATCCTGATGCTATCTGTCCTGCGTCATCCTGAAATTCTACATAGATTTGATTAGTTCCTGTCTGTAATGTCCATTTTTTTGTCGTAGCGTATGGCTCTCGTTCGGTATAATTGTCTCCCGTATTGCTCGTGCGGAAGCGCATTTCTTCTATGGTCGTATTGCTACTGGTGATATTGAGTAACAAGGTAACATTTCCTGTGGAAACGTTCATTGCCTGCTTATTTTCACAGGCAGCAGGATATCCTGCGATTGTAATCGTACCGGTAAAGATTGTTTCTTCTGGCTCCATCGTCCTATCCAAGAAACATCTTACATTTGCTCCATTGGAGACGTTAAATTCAATCACTGACGCAATATCTTCGGAAACATTGAGTGCATAAGCACTTTGGTTCACATTACGAATTGAAGATCGGAAAATTCCCTGCAGTCCTACATTGGTCAGCAAGGTTGAAGCATAAGAGCGTCCTCCTCCAAAAGGTAAAGAAAGCTGAATTTCTATTTTGGAATCTATGATATCGAGGACTCCTTGTCGTTCTTCGGCGGTAGGTACGTGGTATCCTGGTCTACAAGGTCCTTGACGTAAGCTATCTCCGCTTTCTAGTCCTCCTCGTAGATTTTTATTTGATGGCGTGATATCTCGTGGATTTACGGTGATCCAGATACGTTGAGCATATGGATTTCTAGGTCCGTATTGGAGTGTATTTATTGCTTCATCTCCACTGTTATTTTCTGGAGAGCTATCTAACAATCGTCCATAATTATTTCCTCGCTGAAAATGGAATCCTACGTTGTCACCGGATTCAGCATTTCTTCCTTCTGTCTTTGCTCCAACATTACAAGAAGCAATCGTGTATTCTCCTACGATGAAGTCTGGAGTATCACAGTCTGGATATGTAGTAGAAGCACGTTCAAGTGTAGATACGGTTGGCTGTTCAGGTTGCACTAATGGAGGTGTAACTTGAGTTCCTGTGCTGATTTCTTCTTCTGTTGGTGTGTCTGGGGTTTGTGTTTCTTGTGCCCCTGTGGTCTGTGATTCAGGTTCGGTCGTGCTAGATGTTCCTGACGTTCACTGATTTTCTCCTGATGCTTCAGAAGAGGTGTTGTCTCCTGTCGTTGTTTCAGGCTCGTTCTCTGTCGGAGTAGTTGCTCCGGATCCTTCTTGGGTTTCTTCTGATTGAGAGTCAGTATTTTCTCCTGTTCCTATAAGTTCGCTTAAGTCTCCTGTTCCTTCAAGCTGCTCGTTGTCTCCGCTACCCTCTAGGTTTTCTGCGTCTTCTGAAGTTTCTCCGTCTTCGGTTGTTTCGGATTCTTCGTCTGTGGTGGTTTCTTCGTCGGTTTCTTCTTCTGCTGCAGCGTGCTCGTCCATCGTTTCGTCCCATATTGGGAAATCGTTCTCTAATGCAACTTGTTCTGGATTGATCTGTATTGCAACAACTTCTGACATTACCTCCGTTTCGTAGCTTCCCATTAAGATATTGTTTACCATATTGAAAAGAGCAAACGTCTCAATCCGTATGATAACAAATAAAATACTTCTTGTGAAAAGAGGGCTAAATAACGCTTCTTTTAGTTTAGAAAAAAGCGGGGAAGACTGGTGCATTTTGGGAGATCAAGCAGAAGTCAAAATAAGGCCGAAAGCGTAAATAAAAACTTAAACGGTAGTTTCTTAATAAAGTTAAAAACATTTTCAAGACTATATTCTCTTATATACCAGTCCAGAACTGTCATTACTCTTCGACAAAATTTGACAAACTTTTTGACAAGCCAGCTCTCTGTTTGTCCATATTGACAATACTAGTTGTAAACTGAAAATTTTTATAACAAAAAATAGTCTCCTGTAGAAACTATTTGGACAGCGATGTCGTTGTTTGGTAGTTTTTTCTGAAAATTCTAATCAATTTTTTTACATTCTAGAGATTCTCTGCTTTTTGGAGTGTTTTTTGATGTCGAAGTTCAAACCTAGCATTTCCGGTTGACAAAACATCTGATTTGTGATAGAAAATATGGTTTTGTGTGGTTTTTGGTTTAGAATTTGTATTGTGAGGGTCTAGTCCCCGCGTAAGCGGGGTAAACCCCGCTAGGCTGGGTAAAAATCACAGGAAATCTTTACCCCTTTGTAAAAAGGGGCTGTCCGAAGCTGGTTCTGTTAGCTGAGGACTGGGGATTTTATAATATCGCCTCAATGACCAGCTTTTTCGTCTCTTGAATTTGTTTCAGAGGGCTGGTGGAAGGGGCTTTTTTGTGATATTGAGTATGTGCTAGAAGCGCTTGCTCTAGATCTCAGGCGAACGAAGGAGCATTCTGATCCAGCACAATATCTGCATGATGTTCAGCATATCGCTTTGCATTATCTGCTTGGTCATGCGTCCGTGGAAGCGGCACAATGATTGACTTGATATTAAAGAGTTTCTGTTCTGCCAGCGACGTTGTCCCTCCGCGCGTAATACACAGATCTGCCTGCTGATAGATTTCTCCCATTTGAGATTGAGAGAGGAAATCGCAGATTGTAATATGAGAATCCTGGATATTTTCAAATGATGCTCTTAATTCTTGATTGAGTTGTCCGAGGGTAATGACGATCTGGAAAGCTTGCGTGATTTTCTGGTTGCGATGAAGGATTTCTGCAACTACTTCGTACAAGGTTTTAGCTCCTTGCGATCCCGCCATAATGAAGAGTATTGGGCGCTTGGAAGCTGATATTTCTCAATGGAGAAGCTGGGATGTATGATGCTTTGCATTTGATGAAGCGAATAAATCATCGGATAAGAGTTGTCCTACGACTTGCGCATTAGGCAATACGTTTGGGAATGCGGTAAAATTCACGTTGGTTCGACGAGATGCAATGTGATTCACTAATCCTGGATGTGTATCACTTTCGTGGAGAATCAGCTTTTTTTTGAGTAGTTTTGCTGCTACTACGACAGGCAAAGCGACATACCCCCCCTTGCAAAACACCGTATTGATCTGATATTTTCTGAGATAATGACAAGACTGCACCGTCCCTGTCAACAGTTTAAAAAAATCTGAACCATTGCGAAAGATCGCTTTTAAACTCAGTTCTCTACGTAGTTTCCCTGAGATAATTGGCAAAAATGAAATCTTGATTGACGAGCTGTCTTGAAGTGCGTTACACGTCTGCTGTTCTAACGAGTCTTTCGATCAAAATCGATAGATTGTCCCTATCTGCTCGGCATATGTTGAGCTGGATGAAAGGGTTTGCAAGAGCGAACGAATAGGAAACACGTGTCCTCACGTACCACCTCCTGCCATTGCAATATTGATCTTTCCCGTAGGGTTTGTCGGGAGTGTTTTGTCTCTTGTTTTCATAGTTGTAGTGTACTGTTTTTTTGAAATGTTTCAAGTTATAAGGTTTTAAGCTGAAAACTATCTCTTGACTTTTGTTGTTTTTTGATTATATTTTATTTGCTTGAATTTCTTTTTTTCATTTTTTTATTATTTTTTAGAAGTCCTCTGTTTCAGAGGGCTTTTTATTTTATGTCTTTTGGTGGATATTCTCTTGATTTTTAATGGCTTTTCCGTATCTCTTAGCAGTTGGGTTGTTTAAACATAATAATATTTACCTTCCTATTTGTATTTATATCACAAATTTTTCCCCGGGAGTATTTCTTCTGGGGATTTTTTATTTTTACTAGGTTTTAAGCCAGCTTTTTATCTCTTGACTTTTTATTATTTTTGTGTAATGTTATGGCATTCATTTATAATCAATTGTTTTTTGTTTATTTGTTTATAAATGTTTATCTCTTATTAATTATAAATTGTTTTTATTATTAACCCTTATTTATCCCTTGAACTTTTGAGGTTTGAGGGATTTTTTAACGTTTTGAGGCAGTACAACAGCTAAAAAAAAGCAGAATCTCTTGACTTTTTATCTCTTTTCGTTATATCATTTGACTAGTTAATAACTTTTTTTAGGGTTATTATACATTCTTTAATCTATTGTTTATTTTACAAAATTTATTTATTTCAACACGTAACTATTGAAGTTGTCTCTCGAAGGTATTTCTTTTGAGAGATTTTTTATTTGAGAGATTTTGTGCTAATTGTCTTGCATTTTGATGCTTTTTAGCTAAGGTGGAGATGAGTTGTTTTGCTTTTTCATACTTCATAAAGCTTTAAAAAATTTATGTCCTTTGATCCCCTATGTTTTCCTAGGGGATTTTATTTTACTGGGTTTGAAGTCAGTTTTTTATCTCTTGAATTTTTATAGCTTTTCGCTATCTTCTTTATTTGAAGATAGATTTAATTATTTATCCTTTTATGTTCATAGTTAATTTTATATTATTCGAGATTCCCTTGGAAGTATTTCTTCTGAGGGTTTTTTATTTTACTGGATTTGAAGCCAGCTTTTTATCTCTTGACTTTTTATGGCTTTTTGTTATATATTGAGGTTAGTGATTATGATTAATCACGCTTAATAACAGTTTTTTTCACTAATGGAAGACTGCGTATGAATACATCCTAAGAAAACAAAACCTATACAACAAACTTTATGAAAATTGAATTACCTCGTAGAATTAAAATTTTAAAAAGTACTTAAATTTAAACAAATACGTAAAACTTTTGTCTCCTGGAGGTTCTCTAGGAGATTTTTTATATCTCTAGATGAGCATTATCTCTTGATTTTGCTTTCCTAATCCCTATAGATAGTTATTGTATATTTGTGTTTTGATAATTTTGTTTTTATCAAGTCAATAGATAGTCTTCCGTTGTCACACGTGCAATATTCTTAATCCTCCTTATTATATATGAAATGTTAGATTATTTATTGATTTTTTCCCCTGGAGTTTTATATTCTAGGGGTTTTATTTTTCTTTAGCATATTTATGGAAACGGTGTTAAATATCCCTGATGAAGTCCGCGAAAAGCAAGGAGTTCTCTTGGATTTTATTTCGAAATTGGGGGTCGATATTGAAGCCATGTATCCGTCTGACACGTCCGTGTCCTACAAAGGCGATTTATTAGATCTTTTTTTGTGTGCGTTTATCCATAAGAGTTATGCTGCAGATTTTAAAGTTATTACCTCGCATAATGAACGTTTAGAATTTTTGGGAGACGGGGTTCTCGGATCGGTCGTTTGTAAGCTGTTGTTTGTTAATTATCCAGAGATGAACGAGGCAACGATGAGTTTGTATAAAATTGCGCTCGTGAGGGAGGAAACCTTGGCTGAAGTAGCGAAACATATTGGATTAGATCAGATGATTTTTATCAGTAAAGGAGAAGAAAAAGCTGGTTGACGCGAGAAAGATACGATTTTAGGAGATAGTTTTGAAGCGCTACTTGGACGAATGTACTGCGCCTTCGGGGAAGGAGAAGTGATGAAATTCATTGAAACGTATCTCTATCCTCAAATGCAAGAAGCTTTGAAACGCCCTGTGAAAAGCTATAAATCCTTGGTTCAGGAATATTTTTTGAAAAAGACGAAACAGTTGCCAGAATATCGCATTATCCAGGAAGGGAACTTACATTTTAAGGCAGAACTTTGGGGAGAAGGAGTCAAAGTAGCAGAAGGAACCGGAGAAAGTAAAAAGAAAGCTGAAAGTGAGGCAGCAAGAGTCTTTTGGACTAGTATTAATGGGTAATGATATAAAAGCTCTAGCAATCTATTTTGCGTGATGTCAAGCTCATCTGGACAAAAAACGCTCTTTTTAGTATATTTTACTTTGAAAACGGCGGGGAAATCGTTATTATGTGCCATTGATTACTCGTTGTAGAGTCAGATTTTTATTTCTTGTATTGATACTATGAAACAGCATCCCTTTTATATCATCAAAAAGGCACGATTCTGGGTTTGCCTGGCGATAGGGCTGTCCGTGTGTTCTCTGTTTGTCTTCCTCTTAAATCTCAATTTCTCTGAGGAATTCACTGGTGGAGTCAGCCTTTCTCTCTCTTCCACTGCATCTATGGAGGGACTAGATACCAGCCTTCACAACTATTTGGATAGCAATAGCTACCCTACTAGCCGTATCTTTATCGATACCGAGGGAGACACAACCACTATTAAAGTGAATGCAAACCTTGGTTCTGATGAGCTTGTAGCACAGCTTTCTGAGGACGTGAAAAACTTTTTGATCTCTGAACAAGTGATTGAAAGCGCTGATGATATCGTCTGACAAACCATTATCGGACCTAGCGTTGGAGATTACATGAAAACTACTGCTGTTCAGGCGTTTGTCTTAGGATTGCTCTTGATGGTGATCTATATCTTATTTTCTTTCGGGAAGATTAGGAAAGATATCCCAGCTCAAATCTTGGGAATTGCCGTGCTTGGAGTTTTATTGTTTGAGGTATGCACTTCTCTCGGAGCTTATGGAGCACGAATGATGATCAACCCAACAATCCAGGTCGATACTGTGTTTATTATCGCCATCTTAACGATTTGTGGGTATGGAGTGAATGATATTATCATTATCTTCGATAGAATCCGTGAAAACCTCTTAAAGCACAGAAGTTCCAATCAAGTTGATGTGAAAAATGTGATTGAAGATAGCCTTTGGCAAACGATGCAAAGATCTATTGGTACCTGCCTTTCTACAGTTCTTGTATTGGTAGCAATGCTCGTATTTGGAACGGGAGCACTCCAACAGTTTGCCTTTACGGTATTAGTTGGTGTAGTTATGACTGCATTTGCTTCAATTTTCCTCGGTGGAAGCTTAGTTTCTTTGATGATGCAGATGCAAAATAAACAGAAAAAAACGCTGAAAAAGAAATCATAATTCCCCTCTCTCGCAGGATGTATATACTATCATAGAAACCGCCTCTTACCGGCGGTTTTTAAAAATCACGGAAAATTCTTTTTACTTGCTTTTTGTGCTTGCGACGTTGTTCTTCTTGCTGCACCTCCTCCTGTTGAGTTTCTTCTTGAACTTCTGAAGATTCCTCGCTTTCTACTTCGTTTTGTGCTGAACTATCCGTCCCTCAAAATGTTTTTAGAGATGTTTCTAATTCTAACTGAACATCTTTTCAGTCTTGTCCATCTATGTCGCTTTGAGTATTTTCTAACTCGGTAGTAACTGGGATATCTAATGTTTTAAGAAATTGCTCGTAGTCATACTCTATCTGCTGATTGATCCAATATTTTTGAGAAGTCCCCAATGCCTGTGATAATACATAGTCTCGCTGGATAGTAATCTTCCTTTTCCCCTTGATTAATTCGTTAATTTCTGATACTTTTTTGTTCACCAAAACCGCAAGTTGCTTCTGCGTCAGCCCCCTTTCCCTAAGTAATTCTCCTAGATGAAAACCTGGAAATTTCATTTGCGATTGCCCGTGCTTCCTATGAATTAAAATCTTGCATTGAGAAATTCACTACCTTTGTGAATTTTTTCACTCTTTTTGTGAACATCTCTATTGTACTGGTTTTTATTCAAAAAAGCAAAAAAAAGTTCACTAATTCACTGAAACTGTGAATTTTTTCACTAATTCACTGAATGTGTGAAACCTCCACCCCTCTTTTTATCATTTTTTTCACAAAAATTCACTACTTTTGTGAAAAAATTCACTAATTCTATGAAACTGTGAATTTTTTCACTAATTCACTGAATGTGTGAATTTTATTTTTTTGGACGCTTGTGAACATTTTTTTTCAATGTAAAAAATTTCACTCTTTTTGTGAACTTTTTACCCATATCTTCCTTCATTGAATTTTAGTTAAGAAAAAGGAGGTCAGCATACTGATCTCCTCTTAATATTGTGGTTATTAGATGCCATAATCTAAAGCACTTTTTAGAAACTCCTCTGGATCTCCCCCTCCATAAGGAGGAATTTCACATTGGGGCCTTCCACTCCGTAGTATTTTCTCTCGGAAATAGCCGAAATCCGGCAAGCTTTTATCCCCTTGTACTTCTATTTGATCTAAACGTAGCGTATCTCGCGAATCTGTCCGATAGAAACCCCATCTACTTACTGTTTCGCTACACTTTGTCGAACTATTTGGATGTATCCATAAATACCCAAATTCTGTCAACGACAACGCATGAATCATACATTTCACCACTGTTTCTGGATGTACTTCTGTCGAAATCTTCTTTGCCATCTCTCGCGCCTTAGGATATTCCTCTATCAGCTCACTTGCGAAGGTGTTAGCGTCGAAGCAATGATATTCTATCCAGTTCTTGTCTGTATGATTAGGTGCGTTCGCTTTTTTTCGAATCAGTTGATTCATTTCACACAGTACTCCCTGCTGTTTCGCTTTGATCAATTTTTCTTTCCCCTGTAAAAACCTTTTCACATCTGGGAATTGAGTGGCAAGTTCTGTCAAACCATAACGTTCGTTAGCGACTTTTAAGTCTTCAATATTTGCAATAATCTGGATTTCCATAACAAATCTCCTTTTTATTTTTATTATTAGAACCGTTTATTTATGTTTTTATGAAATATTTCAACACTTGATTGATTTATCTCTTATCATAGAGAGTATACATATTTATCTTAAAGTCAAGAATATTTTCTACTTTTTTATCATTGATACCATATTATGTTTTTTTATTATTAAAAAAAGGAGGTCAGCATACTGATCTCCTCTTAACACTGTGTTTATTACAGCTTACCATTTTTATTGTTTTCTCCTATCTTTTGGGAGTCATTTTCCCATCAGAAAGATCACTAATTTTAGGTTTTTTTCTAAATTTTACTGGCCCTCGACAATAAGAGAGGTCCGGAAAGCTTTTATCCCCCTCAAGTTTTCCTTTTTCTGTACTTGAAGTTTTTGAAGCTTCTTGATAAAAGCCCCATCGACTTATTTCCGCGTCATATTTATTCGTCCACTTCGGATGTTCCCATAATTTCGGATGCTTCCACACTTCTTCATCTGTCTCTTTTTCGGATGGTAATACCAAACTATGAATTCTGACTTTTAAAATCGTTTCTGCGTCTAGACCTATTTCCATCGAACATCTTTCTACTTCACTCCTCAAGAGAGGGAGCTGTTTGAGTAGATAATTTGCAAGGCGTCTTGCGTTCATGTAATACGGGTCTTTCTCCGCATCTTTTGTACGATTATGCAACTCTTCGTCAATTCTTTCATTTAACTTCGTCCGAATAATCGTATCGATTTTCTTGAAATCATACCCCTGATTCTCGCTATTTAATACTGTTTTAGCGCCTGGGTATTGGTCAGCTAATTTTTCTAAAGAATATTTCTCTTTAGCAGCTTTCCAAGTTTCTTCGTTTGATATTATTTGTCGTTCTATTTGTTTTTGAGGCATCATGCCTATCACTTTGACGTTTTCTGTTTTCATCATAGTGTGACTACTCTATTTTTGTTTTACAAATGATATACTAATCATAGATTATATATCCTTTCAGTAATGTGATAATATGTATATTTATTTGAAAGTCAAGTATTTTTTTAAAAATCTTCAGGGAATAACCGTTTTTTCTTTATTTTTACTGAAGATTCAGCTTTTTATTTCTTTTTTTATTTGTTGAAGTAGACAACATTATTTTTTGGGGGAAAAGGACTGAGGTGCGTAAAAAAGCGCAGGAGTACTCCCCTTTTTCTTGTCGACTTTTAGCGATAGTTTCGTGGTGGAGGTATCAGCTTTTTAGATTTCTTTACTGGTTGTCAGTCCAACAGAAAAAAGCTGAAGTTTATCGTAGGTTTGGTGTGAAGATTTCACGTACACACGATCCCCACAAATCGGATGTCCAACACTGGCAAGATGTGCACGAATTTGATGACGCAACCCTTTGTGGATTTTGATAAGGAGAATAGAGGTTCTCGTTGCTGGAAGAAATTGAAATTCAGTGATTGTTGTCGTCAGGTGGTGGACAGTTCATTTCGTTTTTTTTATGTCGCTAGGAGACACGATAGTAACCATACGATCTGTATTATAACGATGATGTGCAAGGGGAGTTGTAATCTTGATTTGTCCGTTCTGATGGCTGTAGTGTCCTTTGGAAGATTGGGGAGCTTTGAGGAGTTGGGAAATATCACCATACACTTCAGCAACATACCATTTTTCTAATTGTCGTTCTGATTGCATCTGGCGAAAGGTCGTGTAGACACGTGGATTTTTTGCAAAATAGAGTAATCCTGAAGTATCATTATCGAGTCTATTGAGGAGTCAGAGTTCTTTTTCTGTTCAAAAAAATGCCGAGAGCGAAGCAACAATATTTGTAGGAATCATGGTAGTTTCTTTGTTTTCTCCCTTTTCAGCGTCTAAAAGCAGTTCTACAAAAGATTTCTCCTTTCAAAAGGTTGAAGGAATTCCTGCGGGCTTTCGGAAATAATAGAGATTTTTATCCTGATAGTACTGCATTGTTTTGAGAGATTGTAGACATTTTTTCTTTGTTTTCAATCAAAGATCATTTTTCTCTTTGTCAAATTATTTTTGAAACATTTATCGCTTTCCTCTTGTAATTGTAAAAAAAATCTTTAATTCGTTGCGCTGTTTGGTGTGTCAATCTGTGTCCATGGAATTTTATTCACTCTTTTCTCAGATATGTGAACTCTTAACTTTAAACGTTGTCTGTTTTTTCTGCTTTTTTTCTCTGTTTTTTGATGGGGGAGTTTGAGTCTTGCGATAGATATTGGAGAGATCGAAGAAGGGGAGTCTTCTGAGCACGATATTGCCCTTTGAGAGGATTGATCTGGTCAGTGAAACGAAGAAGAGGAACTCGCTCCCGAAGAGGAAGATGGAAATGAAGGTAATGACGAGGGAGAACCTTGAGCAACTCCTGATGAAAGTGTTGATTGTCTAGGTTTAGCGCAGATGGAAGGAGGAGGAAAGGGAGATATTGTGCAGATTAGCGAAGTGTTTGCCGGAAATAGTCAGTATGCTCCTTTCGTTGAAGTGGAACTTAACGACCATTTGGAAGGCAAATTTGATGCGATTATTTTATCTGGGACGAGTTTGACAACTCCCGTGCGTTTTCCTGTCACTTCTTCTTTTACAAAAAATACTAGAGTCATTTTGACGAAATCCTCACAACATTTTGTCGTTTCTAACGCGATAACCATTAGTTACCATTCAGACTTTTCTCTCTTATGACCTGGTAAAACTCTTGAAGTGTTTGGCGAAATATGACAAAGTAGACAACTTTTAGACATTGTCAAAATCGGTGAATTATCATCCTGAAAGTCCCTATACCATCATGGTCAAAATGCATGAGCGTGTCGTGAAATGGATCAGGTGGATGCTTTTACCCCATGATTTGGAGAAGAACTTCTGGTGTATTTGAATGATATGATCAAGACAGAATTTATTGAAATTTCTACGTGATGCACCTCCTCAGATGATGGGTCTCCTTCAGATCCCCATGATGAACCAGAAGACATAAAAGACTGAACTGGTATTCAGATTATCTGACTGCAATATGTTAGTCCAGAGTTTATTACGCTCAAATCACGACTGCCTTTTGCTGTTGATTTTGGTAAGAAAAAATACTTTTTGCAGGTCGTGAATAAAACGACGAAAAATTATTTATCCGGTGTGCTAATTGCTGGTCAAGAAATGACGTTTTCAACGCATAATATTTTTGCTGATGCATGAGGCTGTGTGCGTGTTTGGAGTGGGGAAGAGGTGATTAGTAATGAGCGATGTCGACCTGAAACGGTAACTGGAGATACTTCTGGAAGTACTTCTGGAGAAGAGGAGTCATTAGAACTGGAAGGCTGAATTTTGATTGATTCGATTCAATATAAAGCTCCTGAAGTGATTACTTTACAATCTCACCTGCCTTTTGCTGTTGATTTTGGGAAAAAGAAGTACTTTTTACAAGTATTGAATACTAGTACCGCAAAAAGTACCAAAAGATATCTCTCTGGAGTGTTATTATCCGGGGAAACTATGAGTTTTTCTACACACAATGCATTCCCAGATGCGTGAGGTTGTGTAAGTGTGTGGTTTTGAGAACAAAAATTAGATGAAAAATGTTATGTCGAAGCATCTACACCTCCGTTTATTTGAGGCGCTACGAGTACTACCACGGACATCATTGATGTTTCCCGTTATAGGCTTAAAATCCTTGCTATTGATTACGATCCTGTAGGTAGTGATACTAATAATGAGACGATCACTCTTTTGAATGAAGGCAGTGAATCTGTGGATTTGAGTACTTTGAAATTGAGTATCAATTGAACCATCAAATCTCTCTCTGGCATTATACCTCCTGGGGAACAAATCACGTTAAAAAAGACGTTTTGATTTCCTAATACTACCAAAGATGGAAAGGCTGTGGTGGTACGTCTTGTCTCCTGAAATGTTATTTTTGCGACGTTTAGCTATCAACCTCATACTCCCTCTACCTGATCAGATACTGACTCTCTTTCTATGAGTTGAACTAATGTTTTAAGCGGAATATATGCTGGTTTTGTACGGAATATTTTGAAGCTAGAATATGATCCAGCTGGTAGTGATACCAACCGTGAAGTTGTGGTTCTTCAAGTGCAACAGATTGGAACTTCTTCGATGGAGGATTCTGCGATGTGTAGGGAAGGATTGAGTTGAATTAATTTTGCTGATTTTTCTTTGGAAATTGGACCATGGGAAGGAGTTTCAACCGGCACGACGAAGCATAAAACGTTGAAAGAAATCTGATTTTTACCTTTTGATGAACGTTTTTCAGTAGAGGGCGTACAACTCTTCTCTTTAACAGGAAATCGGCAAATGCCCAATAGTAAAGCAAGTTGTGTAAGGTTACAACTCGGTAGTATTACCTTAACGGAAACCTGCTATACTCCTAGAGGTTGATTGAGTTGATCAGCGGTCTCTGGAACTCTCCTATGAACTCTTAACTTTCCGGGCACTGTGAAATTTGTGAGTGTCCTACCTAATCCTAAAGGAGCTGATAGTGGGAAAGAAGAAATAGTTTTGAGATGGAATATTGCTTGTGATACTGTGTCTTCTGGAGTTTCTGCTTGTGAACCTTTCTCTTTAAAAGGAACTACCGGAACTCCTAGTTTTTCTCTCCTGATTAATGGTAAAACGAAAAAAAAGCTGACAGGAACTCTTATTCCTAATCAAGACGTTGTATTGAAGGGGAGTTTTGGATTACCAAATACTGCTAGTTGTATTGATGTGCTGTATTGATCTAGCGTACTAGATACATTTTGTTATGGAAAAGCTAAAGAAGGAGTGAAATTTTGACGTACTACTACTGCAGTCCAACGTATCTCGCCAGAAGAATTAGCTGTGGTGAAAGGTATTAACCTCGTTAAAGTGGATGATCAGCTTTGTATTACTTATCAAAAAGTTCAGTTTTGATGTAAGAAAATTCCTAATTCTACGACAAAGAAACAAACTACATTATTGTCCTTCCAAAACGCTTTTTTATCTGAACTTGAGAATTTTTTGAGGAAAGAATATAGTTTACTCTTTTATGAGTCAGAATTACAGGAGCTTTTTGCTTATTATACCCAGACTAAAAGGGAAATAAATGCTTGAAATTATGAGGTAAAAACTCTTAATCCATCTTTTTCTCTAGAGTATCAGCAGACGGCAGAGGAGTATTTGTCTACTTTTTTGAAAACGTTTTTGATGAAGCATTGATGAAATGGAGAAAGAGGAAAATAATTGTATTTCTCTTATAACCTCTTGCTTTTTGTGTACGAATATGTAGGTATACCTTATGTATCATTTTTCTATTGATTTTAATTTTCGAGAGTTTTTCAGTTCTTATCGATGGTTTTTACTTATCGTGGGAATAAGTTTTTTTGTATGGAGATCTCTGAGATGGGAAACAGATTCTTCTAAAGTGATGTTGAGAAATGGGATTTTAATTGGAAATCTCTATCTCTTTTTACATCTGTTTTTTCGTCCCTTATTACATATTGAACCTGCTTTATTTATTCTTTTAGGATTGATTATTTGAGGTGTTATTTGGGTTGCTAGACAACCATGGAATTTGAGAGCGAAAAGGGTAGTGTACGTTATTTGAGGGATTTTTTCGGTTGGGATTTTAATTTCTGGATTTTTTTATCTTTATCCAGAAGCTCCTGATGAAGCTGGATTTCTTGCTCAACAGCAAAAAAAACTGATTATTACTTCTCCGTTTTCACAGTCTAAACAAGAAGCATACGTTCTTTTAGAACCTACTTTACTCTGAAAGATAGAAGAAATTACTTTTTTAGCTTGAAGGCAGGAATTTTTACTTCCTGAAACCACAGAAGTCGCGTTTATTTCGAGGAAACCTGTGAATAGCGGTCAGGTTTTTCTTCTTTTTGAAAATGGATATTTACTAGAGATTTTTCCTCAGCAGGAGATTGCATTATTTTCCGGAACTCTTGCTGGCGTGTCACAGGAAAGGGGAGTTGTGGTAGAGTTTTTTTCACATCCTGTTTTGGACTCATATGTTCAGGCGTTTCAAACCTATTTGGAACAACAAATTTGATCTCCGTTTGCTACATTCTCATTTTTTCACACTATCAATACATGGGTTCTTAACCGCCTTGCTATTCTTTTCCCTGGATTCCTTTCTGAAAATCTTACACATGCTCAGCGTTTTAATGAGTATTTTCAGTTATTTTACCAAAGAAATTCTCAGGAAAATTCCTTGATTTCTACGGAGAAATATCAGGTAAAAGGCGATAATCCTTGACTCTTTGAAATTATCAAAATGTTTTTCACAAATGCTCAAGTTTTTCACAAAGTTGAGTGAGAATATTGTATCACAAAATGGTGAAAATGTTAGAAATTTTAACAAATTCACAATTTGAAAAAAAATAAAATCATTAAAATCTTAGTTTTGAACTATCTTGTTAAATTTTTACAAAAAATTCAGAGAACGTTGTTATTATTATTTTTACTTTTTTTTATTATTTTATATTATATATATTTAGTTCGATTGTGAATTAAGAGGCTGCAATCTCCACAATAAATCCTTCATGATCTGATCCATCTATGTGGATTTTTTTTACCTCTCAAATTTGTACATTTTTACTGATAAATATTTGATCTATGTGACAATATACTGGAAGATATGAAAGAAGATTTCTTCGTAGTTTCGGTAGCATTCAGAATTTTTTATCATTTATTTTTACCATTTCTCAGAAATCCCAAGTTTTAATTGGTTTATTATTGGTTATATTTATCAGATTTCCTTCAAATTGTTTTTCAAAAGCTTTGTAGTATGCTGATCGTGGTGTTGTGTTAAAATCTCCGAGAACAATGATATTATCTTTCAGATTTTGATGTTTTGAAGCAATTTCTTGTTTTACTTCTGTTAGTTGCTTATTTCTTAATTTAAAATAGTAGTTGGAAATTGGAGAACTTGTATGAATTGTATAAAAATAGTAGGGCTTTTGATTTTTTATAGTTGTAAAATATCCATATTCTCGCCTTAATTCTTCGTTATTTACTCCGATATTTTCTATAGTATTTTTTGTTAGTGCCATAATTCCTTTTGCTAATCTTATTCGTTGGTATTCATTGATGTTTGCTAGGTTATTATTGAGATATCTTGATAAATATTCTTCATGAATTTCTCCAAATTCAACAAATATTGCAATATCTGGATTTCCCCTTTCTACTGTGTTTTTTAATGATTCGTATTCTTCATTTTTAGAATAGATGTTTGCGTACATTACTCTTATCGTGTCTTTGGAATCTATAGTTTGGAAGGTATTTCCCTGATAAAACGAGAAATATTCGTAGGTGTATAATCAACAGAGTATACTGAATAGTATTAGAAATAGTAGTCCTACTTTACAGTTTTGAATATTTCATCCATTGACGAGAAAAATATGTTTGATACAATAAATCATCCAAATCATTACTATTCAAAAAATTCCTCCTGCAATATAAGGAAGAAAGCTGATTAGTAATTCTCAAATGTATCAATTTCTACAGAAAAATATGATAATTAACGTGAGAATAAGGATACTATTGAAGATATTCATTCTTTCTTATCTACAAGTAAATAACTTCTATTATACTAACTTTTGATTAAATATACAAAATTCTTAAAAGTTTTTTCTTTTAGAGTGGTATTCAGATGTCATTGTTGTAATATTTTTCTTGATTTTCTCATTCAGACTTATATCTTTTTTTTAATATTTTATTTTAGTTTTTGTTTCTTGTAATATGGCGACAAAAATAACGGCAGAGGATCGTGAATTACTCATTAAAATAGCAAAATTATTTCTCGATAGTCCTTACCAATTTGGTTGAAATGGTGATTTACCGTGAGATCCGACAGATTGTAGTAGATTTGTGCAAGTTGTCCTGGAAAATGTAGGAATTACCGTGGAAAGAAATTCTGCGATGCAGGGTGAAATCTTCTCTTCTACCTGAAATATGCATGGAGATTTATCAAAAGCTGAACTCTGAGATTTGATTTTTTATAAAAATACTTACGAATCTCATAATGAAATTACTCATGTGGGTTTCTATCTTGGAAATAATAAAATGATCAATGCTACATGAAAAAAAGTACAGATAACTTCTATAGATACGTATTGGAAGAACCATTTTAAATGAGTTGGAAAGTTGACTTGTTTCACGAGAGAATACAACAAAACTCTTGCTACTAAAAATTACGCAAGATTGCAAAATAAAGAAGAAGTGGATAAAACGAGAGTATTAAAGGCGGTTAATGCGGTTATTGCTGTCCTTACTTCTACTTGGTGAGATTTACCTAGTAAATATCAGGATTTAAGCGCGAGTTATGCAAAAAAATTAAGGACTGATTATCCAGACGCAAGGAAATTAGAGTCAGATCAGGCTAAAAAAATCTATCAAAGTGTCGTAGATATGCTTAGTTATTCTTGGAAATTTGCGTGATATGAAGAACAGAAAAAATATGAAGAATTAGTGGCTTATTTGAGAAAGAAGTTTTGATTACAGTAAGTATTATTTCTGTATTCAATTCGCTGTTTTATAAATCATTACTGCGATTTCACCCCTTGTAGCTTGTCTTTCTGCTAATCAAATTGATCAGATTTTTAATCCGTTTGTAAATACATATTTTCATAAATTATTGGATTGATAATAGTTTCGGTATCGAGGACGGAGATTTTCATTTAATTTTCCGTTAACAATTCTGGATAATACAGCCAAAGCTTGAGCGTTTGTGAGGTTTGTCTTTGGATCATATTTTCCTGCATATCATTGAAATAATCACATTTGACAGGCCTGAATAATATTATTTTGTAGTGTTGGATCTGCAGATCTTAAGTCGGAAAATTGACAATTTTGCGTCTCATTTTTTTCTTTTTGGTACAGCGTTTCTGCTAAGACTCAGAAAAATTTTGCAGCTTGTTCTCTGTTGATTGGGTCATTTGCCATAAAAGATACGGGTTCATTATATCTTGTCATTCCATTATCGTACATCCATGTGATTGCTTTTTGCAGTTCTTCTTTGTATTGTGAATTATCTTCAATTACCACGAAGGCATCCATTACATTTCTTCCTGGTCCTGCAATTTTTTCTCCTTCGTAATATATTGCTGTAGATCCTCATGCATCCAATTGAATTGCATCATAACATCAGAATTTTTGTTGAATATATTCTGCTAATCCTATAAACGTTACATTGTATACTCTTCAAAAATATACTGTTGATTTATCTTGCGTACTACAAATAAATTCTTTTGTAGCTGCTGCTCCTTGTTTTTTATCATTATTCATTTCTGCATTGTTGTATGCTACATTTCTTCCATCTACAAGTAATACGTGCATAGATAATCCGTATTGAAATTTAGTAAATTCTGAATTTACCCAATTACCGTTACCTCGAGATCTTGTAGCATTTGTTGCTAAGATTGGAGTTCAATCATATTGAAATCAAAATAACGCTCTAGTATCTCATAAATCATCTCCATATACAGACCTTTTTACTCCGTTTACAATGGCTATCATATCTGAGCTTTTATTGGCACTATAAGCATCAAAAAACGCTCAATTTATAGCGGATACTCCCCCTACTTCTTCCATTAATGTTTTTACAGCTTTAGGAGATTGCCCATTTTGTACGGCATTTACTACAATTTTATGTGTTCAGTTGAGTGTAACTTTGATGACATCATGAGATGAGGTAGTTACTCTTTCTTGTGTAGCAAAGGAACATCAAATGCTAAAAAGGAGAGCCATAAGGATAATTCAGCTTTTTTTCATTTTTTTTGATTATTTGGATAAAAATTATGTTGTTGACTTTATGTATCATCCTAGTAAAGTCAAGTTATGATGGGGTATTTTTGTAAATTTCTTCAATATTGTTTGTATCTTACTTTCATTTTAGTATATTTATCGTATGACTACTTTTGATTTTCAGGAGAGAATTAAACAATTTCAAGATTTGATTGATACTTCTCGTCGTATCGTATTTTTTTGATGAGCTGGCGTTTCTACTGAGAGTTGAGTTCCTGATTTTAGGAGTAAAGATGGCCTCTATAATCAGCATGATGTACAATTTGAGCAGTATCAACCGGAATATCTCTTGAGTCATTCCTGTCTTTATGATGAACCTAAGGTATTTTTCGAATATTATAAGCAAAAAATGGATTGCAGAGGGATCCAACCAAATATTACCCATATTACTTTAGCAAACTTAGAAAAAAGCTGAAAACTTTCGGCGGTTATTACTCAAAATATTGATGGTTTACATCAAAAAGCATGAAGTAAAAAGGTTTTTGAAGTTCATGGGACGACTCAGAGGGTGTATTGTGATGCGTGTGGAAAACTCTATGACCCAGATATTTTATTTACCTTTACGTGAAGTATTCCCTATTGCGATTGTGGGTGAATGCTTAGACCGGATGTTACTCTTTATGAAGAGCAGTTACCAATGAAAGCTCGGCAGGAATCTGTTCTTGCTTTGAGAACTTCAGATTTATTTATTATTTGATGAACTTCTTTAACGGTGTATCCTGCTAATACATTGATTCAGTATTATTGAGGGGAGCATTTTGTTATTATCAATAGAGATTCAACTTCTCAAGATAGATTTGCGACGGTGTTGTTTCATGAGAATTTAGGGGAAGTTTTTAGCAAGATTCAGGTGTAGTAGTTTTTGATTTCAAAAAAAAAGCTTACTTTAGTAGTAAACCTTTGTTGGAAATCAGATTTTTTTATTATTTTTGTTTTTTTGGTGGAGGTGACGTAAATTTTGTTAAATACTTAACTCATTCTATAGCTCAAGAACTGGAGAAACAAAGATTTGTCATTCACTGTATCTACATATTATATAACGAAATTAAAACAACAAAAGTAAGACAAAGAAAAACTCCTCTCCCAAAAAAATTCCAAGCGTGTGTATGAGATTAGTGAGAGAGAAGAAAAAGAAGTAAAAAGGGGATATGGGAGAATAGAAAGATAAAGAAAGTAAGAAAAGGTGAAAGTAATAAATAGAATAAGATAATAATAGATATAAAGAGATAATTATGGTTATTAGTATAGTTAAGATAATTATAATCCGAATATAAAGTAATTACTGAAATAAGGTTTTATATTTCTACTCATCGAAATAGATTTTATTTTATTAATCCATTCTTAATTACGTGACTGAATAGAGAAATTATAATGATAATTATCCTTCCATACGGAAGGATTTTTTATAATTAAAATCTATTGAAAATATGTTAGGAGTTTGTACCATTTAGTCGCTTTCAAATACAAGGTGTATAGAATCGAAAGGTTTTTATTTACCAGGAAAATTACGCATCTTGGTATGTGGACATTCCTGGTGAATCTAAGACCTTGTAATGAGAGCACTCATATCAGGGTGCGTTTTTTATTTTTTATTTATTTAATAATGAAAAAAACTTTATGAATTATTGCTTTTTTAATTATTATATCTATCCCCTTTGTCGAAGCAAAAGATAATGGTTCAATAGAACATATATGATGAGATACTATACTATCATATGATTGAGAAACTATTACAATACATGACGAAAGTATTAATTATGATACACAAAAATGTCCAATTTGATATCACATATGATCTGCTGATGATTGGTCTAATATAATAACAATGTGGCGAAAAATCAAATGAGACGCTTTTAAATTTATGAAATTATGAAAAAAGGATTATTCCTATATTGAAGAGGATTTTTTAGATAGTGAATATAAAACAGATGAGATATGATGAGTATACGCTTTTATAGAAGATGTGTTAAATTGAGATAATCGTCAATATTTTAAAACTTCTTCAAAATGAAATAGAAATCAGCCATATATGGTTGATGTTGTGGGTTTAAAATATTATCTAGCCGACACTCTCCATCGATGATGATGACATCGTTGATACGTAACAATAAAAACTTGTACTAGCATAAATGGTTTAAAATGTGATTTATCTTTTTCTGCTCGTTGTTTTAAAGATAATGAAAACTATATAATCACTAACCATTATTCAAAAGAATATAATGAAGCATACATATTCGCATATAACAATAAAATTACGACAATGCCAACAATAGAACAAGCCAATATGACTTGAGAAATCATTAGAGCTGAAATTGCAAAGATGTTAGCTAATTGGGTTAAGAAATTTTGATATTATGCAGATCCAAATATTCCTTGTAATTTTACTGATACAACTTCTGTAAAATGAGACTTAGCAATTGCAATTATTGAATCTTGTAAATATTGAATTATGTGACAGTGAATAACACAATTTAGACCATATGACAAAATAACAAAAGCCGAAGTTGCTACTGCCGTATCGAGAATATTACGATGAACTCAATATAATTGATGAACTCCTTTTTATCTTAACCACGTTAATGCATTAAAAAATGCTTGAGTATTAACTGATAGTTTCAATATAAATTCCAATGAATTAAGGGGAAATGTAATGACTATATTGATGAGAGCTAATGATATAATAACATATAATTCTATTGATTGCGATGATCCTCTTATAATTTCACAATGTTATTACTGACAGGAAATCTGCCCTGAAAAATGTAAAAATAATTAGACGATTTAATTATAAATTATGTTATATGGTGAAAATAGATAGTAACAATTATCAACAAGTAAATCCATTACAAGATTTAGAAGATAGAAATTATGAATTAAAAAAACAATATAATACATGATTTCTTACCCTTCTCCGATTCATTATTACTACAAATTGAGTTATTATTTCAGTAGAAAACGTTTCTATTTGTGTAAAATATTGTTTATGTGTTTCTATAATTTTATTAGTCATATGACTTACAATATTTTTTTATATTTCATCACTCGAAACAAAAAGAATAGAGGAATCGATGAAATGTATGAGAAAATGGAATATGTCAGATAATTTATGAGATATGAATGAAGAAATTGAAATACTAAACAAAATACGAAAAAAATCCAGCTTGGAGAAAGTTTTTAACTGGATTTCTAAAATATGTTTATATTGTTGAATACTTATTTTCTTGGTTGGGATAATTATTTTTATGTACTCAATATCTGGAGGTGCGGAGAATTGAACTCCGGTCTAAAAGGCATAATCACCAACTTCTACCACGATAGCATCTTTTTAAACCAGATTTTTAGAGCTAAATCAAGTGGAACTCTCAAGGGAAAGAAGCAAACTTATTGAGAGTATTTTTTGAATCAGCTATGTATTCCTTCTTGGTTTCGCCTTTGTCTCTAGAAGGAGTCAAGTACAAAGGTTGGTACAAAAGCGGTAGTTCCTAGCAGTAAGCAGGAAGAGCTACATAAGCTTTTGCTCTCGCAAGGAGAGATTTTCATGCGTTAGCATTTTTGGTTTGACGCGTTTTATGCTGTAGCGTCATCCAGCCGTGGCTATCAATGACTATGAGATCCTTTTGTCAAATCCAGTCTCACCCCCATGTGAGTATTCTTCATTATACTTAAAATTTCCCGAAAGTCAAGGGGAATCAGAAAAAAAATGCTGAAATTTGCAAAAAAAGACCTTTCTCTGTATACTTAATCAGTAGTTTTATTTTGTATGTTAGAGTTAGGCATGATACATCATTGGCATACGTATGAACGTGTTTATTGCAGGTTTCATCAGTCCTTGGGAAAAAGGATTATTTCTCATAATCATAGAGGAAGGAGAGTAGAAAAAGCGTATAGAGCCATGAGTACTGTCTCGAATAAATGGATTCATTTTTGAGAATTATGCTTAGCATTACTTTTTATGGGAGGATCTTATATGTTTTGAAACGGAGAAAAGTTGCCTAATAACGCAGATTTAGTGTATCCGTTGCATTTGGTTTCAACCCTTGAATGTAGGACTCAGCTTTTTTCTTCTTTATCTGATAAATGTAAGATTACGTTGCCTATTATTAATCAGGCAGATTATTCCGCTTATCAACGTAATTCTCAGTATACCGATATTTATACGACTCTTTGGGGTGCAAATTATCAACATTCACGAGATCAGCAGGTAGGAGCTCATTATTGAGTAGATATTGCGACCGCGAGAGGAACTCCGTTGTATGCTTTGGCTGATGGAGAAGTGTATGCCGCAGAGTTTAATTCTGCATATGGAAATGTCGTTAAATTGAAATTTAAATATAAAGGGGAGATTTTTTACGCAATTTATGCCCATATGGATAATTTTTCAGTGAAAAAAGGAGATCAGGTTACCAAAGGACAAAAAATTGGTGAAGTAGGAAATACAGGAAATACCTTTGGAGCACTTTGAGGATATCATGTGCATTTTGAAATCGATAAAGATGCAGGAGGTAGGCCTGCTTATGCTTATATGGGTTGTCCAGATCTTGATAAAGGACATTCTGTGATTATTGCGGAGGGATTGTGTAGGATTCAGATGATTCAATACACGAAAGATCCTATTTTATTCCTTGAAAATGCTGATGCTCGTTTGCCATTACAGCCGGCTGATCCGACACCAACTGATGAATTGACAGGTTCTAACGTTCCATCAGTTCAACAACCAGAACAACATTCTGAATCTCAACCAACTACTTGATCTTCACAGGTGCAGACTTGATCTTCGCAGGTAGTTGATTCTCAGGATACATCAGGAGCATTGAATGAATTACTTTTGGATTTTAGTCGTGTAGATTTGATAGCTTCTCAGTTCTTGAATAAGCGAGATGTACGTATTGAAAAGGATTTTTGAATGGATTTACCTGTAGGACAGCCTGCAACACTGACTTTGTCTATCACTGATAAGAAGACAGGAGCACCTTTTAATGGTACTTTACCTCAGCCATTACTTTTGGTAGCTAATACTACTAATTTGCAAATTACTCCTGTTTCTACCGTTGTAGTTACTCAAGGATCTGCAAAGATTCATTTAATGTCGAAAATTTCTGGTAATGCCTATGTTTTCATTAACTTGTGAACGAACAAAATAGGTGATTTTTATGTAAATATCAAATAACAAAAAAAGTTTAAAAAGAGCTTGACTTTGAAAAAGTATTCTTTATACTAGGGAATAGATTGTGACGAAATCTTTATTTCCTTAATGCCTATAGGAATCATGAACTTCAACGTCAAACTTAATGATAAAAAACTTAAAGTTAATATTGAGAACACTAATCTCAAGGATATTTTGGTGTACTGTAAACCTAAAGAAAGACTTGTTTTGATGAAAAAATTTGGTCTTGGAGATGAAAAAGGAGTACCTTTACAGAGAATTGGAATGGATTACGGTCTTACGAGGGAGAGAATTAGACAAATTGAAAATCAAGCGTTGATGAGATTTAGAAGGTTGATTGTAGGAAATGAAACATATATGAACGTGTTGAGTGAGACTAAAAAGATCCTTGATGCTCATGGAGGAGTTTTGTCTGAGGATGCTTTGATTTCTAAGTTGGTAAATAGGAATTTGTTTAAGTTTACGAGATCTGAATTTAAACTTATTTTGGTGTCAGATTTTGATGTCTTGTATCTCAAGAGAAATAAGTATATTCATAAGGCTTTCTATATTGATCCTTTGTTTGAGGATTTGTTAGTAAGGCTTACGCTTTGGACTGTTCAGTATTTTACTGAGAGGAAACAGTCTCAGGATATGTATGAGTTTATTGCAATTTTGAAAAACGAATTCTTACCTGAATATAAAGAAGTTGGATACTTGAAGAATGATCTGTTTTATATCAACTTTTTCTCTATTATTAAAGAAGTTTGTATGCTGAATGGAAAAGTTGGTTTGAAAGATTTCCCAGATGTGAATCCAAAAACGATGAAATTGAAGATTTACTATACGATGGAAAGACTTAATAAACCTATTCATTTTCAGGAATTACCTGCTAAAATTATGGATTGGTTCCCAGAAAAAGCTTGTAAGATCAATACCATTCATAATGAGTTAGTAAAAAATAGTGATTTGTTCGTAAATCTTGGAATTGGTAGATATGGATTGAAAAAATGGTGATATGAAGGAGGATTAGTAAAAGATATCTTGGTAAAGATTTTCCAGAAAAATGGACGTCCTATGGCAATCAAAGAGCTTTGTAAAGAAGTGTTAAAAGAGAAAATGGTAAGTCCAAATACGGTGATGTTAAATTTACAAAAGTACAAAGATCTCTTTGAGAGAGTGGATAAGGGAATGTATAGATTGAAAACAGAATAATGATATAGAGACACAAGGGAAGCGATTTTCTTTGTGTCTTTTTTTTATTTGTCAGTGATGTATCCCTGTATTGTTTCGTAGGATATGCTTTCTATAAATTCTTGGATCATAGCTTTGCTAGGTAATTGATTTTTATATAAGACGTTAATGATTTGATTTTCTCTAATTTTTCAATCATTTAGCAGTTCTTTATAGTATTTTTTTGCATTATCGAAAAATTCGTACTCTATATTGTATTGGAGTTTTGGTATTGCAATGGTGATATAGTTAGTTCCTTCAATCATTGATGAACATTGGTATGTGTATATTCATTTCATGTATCTTTCCTGGTATTCAATTCGCGTATCGATTAGTATTTCAATAAAATTTGCTATTATTTGATCTTTCCAATGAGAGTATTTCAGTACTATAAGGGTATTTGCTTCTCAACTAATTCTTTTGTGTATTTTTTGTAGAATTTGAGGTTTTCGATTGGTATCCTTTATTGTTTTTATTCAAATTTGGATAATATCGTAGTTTTCATCTGTGATTATATAGTGGTTTTTATTGTAGTATTTTTTGTGGTATGTTATAATTTCTTTGTAGTTGATTCTGTTGTCCTCCTTTATATTTAGTGCTTTTTCTGTGATTTTTCTTATTTTTTGGGTAAATATTTTTTCTTGAAGTTCTTCATTTAGTGCTTGTAATTCTTTCTTAATCAGCTTGTTTGTAAGGGGGTATTCGATTGCATGGATAAACTTTTTGATGTCAAAGTGATGGAGATTGAATTTTGTGTATCAAAAAGAAGTTTCTGCGTCGATATCACATATGTTAAAATATTCGCTGATAGAGAGATTTTCTTTGTTGTGAACACAGTGCTCAACTAGATGAGCTACTTTGTTTGAATTGTTTACGGGTGGAGTTTGGATGTAGAGGTACATGATTATTTTATTATTTTTTAAATAAATCCTCCTTTTATTTTTGATTCCAACAGCTTTCTTCTAGTGCTTGGAATCATTTTTCTAAATTATGAAAAATTGTTACTTGTTTATCCCAGATTCACCAGAGGAGATTTGATGTTCCTTCTAGGAAATCTCTATCGTGAGAAACTATGAGGGTTACACCGTTAAATCCTTGTAACATCAGTTTGATGGTCTCTTTTGATCATAGATCGAGGTGGTTTGTTGGTTCGTCCATTATGATGATGTGAGGTTTTTGTAGTAGCATTTTTGTGACGGCTACTTTTGCCATTTCTCCTCATGAAAGCGATGATATTTTATGATCCATTTTTTCTACATCTATATTTAAGGTTCATAGGAAAGCTCTTGCATCTTGGTAAGAGATTCCGACTCACATTACCGCTTCGATGACGGTATCATTTGGGCGTAAATCATCAAATACTTGAGAATATGAACCAATACGTAGGTCTGGATGTATTTTTATTGATCAATATAAGGGAGAAATCTGACCTAAAATGGTTTTTATCAGCGTTGTTTTCCCGATTCAGTTTTTTCCGATGATTCCGATGTGCATTTCTTTGGTGATTTCGATGTTGTTTGGCAATGTTATTAATTCTTTTCCTGGGTATCCTACTGTCAATCCTTCGATTTGCATAATCAGATTTGGCAATCTTTGTGACAGTTTGAAGTTGATTTTCTTTGGATCAGATTCCGTTTCTGGAGCTTCTATTCTTTCGAGTTTATCCAGCATTTTAATTCTGCTTTGTACTTGTGATGCTTTGCTGGCTTTATAACGAAATTTTGTGATAAACGCTTCTTGCTGTTGTAGGTATTTTTGCTGAGCTATGTAGTTTTTATGCTGAATTTCGAGATTTTTTTCTTTTTGATGGAGGTATTCTGTATAGGTTCACTCGTAGAGATTCAGCTTTTTTTGGCTGATTTCTACAACACGGTTGAAGCATGCATTTAAAAATTTTTTATCGTGTGAAATGCAAATGAGTGTTTTCCCCCATAATTCGCAGAAACGTTGCAAAAAGAAAATCCCTTCGATATCTAGGTGATTTGTCGGTTCGTCGAGCAAGACCATATCTACTTCTTGGATGAGGAATTTTGCGATTTGTAGTTTTGTTTGTTCTCCTCATGATAATTGCTTAATTTTGAAATTCAGCATAGCTTTGGAGAATCCGAAATATTTTAAGATTTCAATTTGCATTCCTCGTTTTTGATAGCCATTTTCTTTTTTTAGTCGTTCTTGGAGTTGCTCTTGTTCTTCTAGTAGTGCGTGGTATTGTGTGTTGATTTCTTTGCTGTGTTGTGGCGTCTGCTTTCATAGAGAAGAATTACAGTGTTTAAGCATATTTTCGATTTCTTCCAATTTATCCATTGCGCGTTTAATATCTGGGAAACAGGTCTTCATCTCTTCCTCTACGGTATGCTCGTTATTTGCTCGGAATAAATCCTGAGACAGATATCAGATTTTTATATCTTTTACGATTTCTATTGCTCAAAACCCTGATTCCTCTTTGCCTATCAGCATTTTTAAGAGGGTAGATTTTCCGCTTCCATTTTTTCCTATGAGGATAACTTTATCGCCAAAACGTAGTTGTAAATTAGCATCTTCAAATAGTATCGTTTTTCCGATTTGTTTGTCCAAATGATGTATTTTTATGATATATTCTTTTTTTGTTTGAGATCTTTCTTGGAAATATTGTTTTGGGATCGATTGTAAAGGAGAGATAGAAGGCTGATGTTCTTCAAGGTTCCCCTTGTCGTCGGCGAACATCTCGATTTCAAAGAATTTACTTAAATATTTTTTCAGACTTTTGATTTTTGTTTCTTCTTTTGTGGGTTTATTGAATTTTAAAAGATAGTCTGCGCATAATTGATAGACTTCGGCATATGTCAGATCTGGATGGCTTTCGAGTACTTGGCTTATTGATTGATCTATTGCTTCTTCGAGTGTCATATGTTGCTGTATCTCTTAAAATTTCCTTGTATTATTTGTTTCGTTGTTGTGAGGTTAGAAATTTTTCTGCTTCTATTGCGGCGATTGCTCCACTTCCGGCTGCAGTAATTGCTTGTCTGTACTTAGTATCTTGAACATCTCCAGCGGCGAAAATTCCGGGGATGTTTGTTTTTCCGGTACCTGCTTCTGTGACGAGAAATCCATCATCGTTAATCTCTAATATTCCTTTGAGAAATGCGGTATTTGGCTCGTGTCCAATGGCATAAAAAACTCCCTTTGTCTCCACTGTTGTTTCTTGATTGGTTTGTGTGTTGATGATTTTGATAGATGTTAGGTGTTTGTCACCTAAACATTCTACTAACTGTGTATTAAACAGGATGTGGATTTTGGGGTTTTCGAAGACTTTATCTTGTATAATTTTCGTTGCTCTTAGGTAGTTTTTTCTGACAAGCATGATAATTTCTTTTCAGAAACGAGAGAGATAGAGAGCTTCAGAACATGCCATATTTCCACCTCCGACAACAACTAGAGTTTGGTCGCGAAATACTGGTAAATTACCGTCACAAGTAGCGCAGACACTAATTCCTCTTTGTCGAAATTTATTTTCTCCTGGGACATGTAATCTTTTTGCTATCGCTCCTGTTGCAATAATGATGGATTTTGACTGGTAGGTCGTTTCTCAGGAAAAAAGCGTAAAAGGCTGATGAGAAGCCTCTATGCGATCAATTGTTTTGGTCTCGATGTTTGTTCAGAATTTTATTGCTTGTTGTTTCATTTGTTTCATGAGTTCTAGTCCGCTAATTCCAGTAGGAAATCCTGGGAAATTTTCTACTTCTGTCGTGAGTGTAAGTTGTCCTCCTGGAGGTAATCCTCCTGCCATAAATCCTTCGAAAAGCAGTGTAGAAAGTCCTGCTCTAGCGGTATAAATTGCAGCAGTAAGTCCTGCTGGACCTCAACCAATAATGATTACGTCGTTCATGGAACTGTATGATGTTGGATAAAATGTCTTAGTTTTTGCTTTTTTTAAGGAAAATGAGTATACTTACAAGGTAAACTTTATTTTGTATTCTAAGGCATGAATAAAGGGAATATACATCTCTCTTGTAACCTCTTAAAATTTACTTTTTTTTCTTTTTTGTGAGTGCTTTCGCTCGTTATGCTAGCAGGTTCATATAGTTTTGCTGCACAAAATGTGAGTAGATTTTTTGATGCTACTAACCCTGTGAGTTTATTGGATGCTTTGGTAGATAAAGCCAATGAAGATGGTAGAATACAGAATACTTCTATGGATGGAGTTACTTCTTTAGCAGCAGGAGAAAGCTGAAATCCTAGCATGAGAATTACTAATACTTTGATGTGGATTTCTAAAAATATATATCCTTACATTCAGTGGATTTGTTTTTTTGGGTTTATACTTGCTATTATTTTGCTTATTTACAATGGATTTCTTATGGTTACGAATGCCCTTCATAATGGAGGAAAACTGGAAAAAGTGCAGAAAAACTTTGTCTCTATTGGGATTGGAGTTGTGATTTTAGTAGGATTTTACTTTCTTTTGGATATCATTGTTGCAGTGATTAATCTCTTTGCTTAACGGAAATTTATTTAGCTTTTCTTTATTACGATGAAAAAAATACTTTTTACTCTTTGTGGTCTGCTTTTTCTTTCTGGTGGATTGACTGCGGTACAGGCAAAGCAACCTCCAAGAGTTGATGAAGTTGTTAGTCCTATCAAAAAAGATTTTGTTTCTCCTGATGATTATGGAATTTCTAAGGATCAGACCTTGAAAGAAAATATTTTCACGGTGTTATATCCTTTAGGGATGGATAATTACGGTACTTTGGGAAATCTTTTTAGGAGTTTGGCAGTTGGTTTAGTTTTGGTGTATATTTTTTATGCTGGAATGTCTTTGGTGACGAGTAGTTCTAAATCTGAAGATTTAAAAAAAGAGTTGAAAAATCTGGGATATATCTCTTTAGGAGCTCTCTTTATTTATGGTTCTGGATGGTTTTTTGGTGATGTATTTGATGTGAGGACTATTACGGGAGTAGAACCGTTAGTCGATCGTGCAAATTCTTCTTTTTTCTTGCAGTTTCTTACGGTGTTAAAGGGATTTGCTTTCTTTTATGCGATTTTAATGGTGGTTATTATAGGATTCCGTACTATTGTCGCATGAGATGCCGCTAAATCGAAAAAATTAGTGAAAGGAATTTTGAATGTTGTTGGAGCTTTGACGTTGATGAAAGTGGTAGACTTTGTTTATTATATTGCTAGTATGCCTGATTTTGTTCAGCAAGCGACAGATTTTATTATTTCTGCTGCGAAGTTCTGTGGATTTATTTATGGTGCGATTGCAGTGATTATGGTATTTTATGCCGGATTTTCTTTCTTGACGGATGGAGGAAGTGGATCTGGATCTAAAAGAGCAAAAACAATTCTGATTAATCTTTTGGTATCAGGAGTGGTACTTTTCAGCTTTTTATTGATTCTTTATCAAGTATTTGCGAAGTTCGGTGGATAAGGTATTTGTTGTTTTGTTGGTCGTACCCTTTTTTTCAATTTTCTCTTGCCATTCTAGTCAGAATTTTTATACTTTTGCTTGATGCAACAAGACGAAAAATTACTCGCGTTATTGGATATCGTAATCGATACGTATATTGATAAGGGAGAACCTATTGGTTCTAAGCTTTTGCATTCGTTGGAAGATATTGATTACGCTCCTTCTACGCTCAGGAAACATCTTAATATGCTAGAAAAACAAGGTATGGTGTACCAACCTTACAATTCTAGTGGGAGAATTCCTACAGTAGATGGACTCAAGGCTTATATTGAGAATTATCTTCATCAGATGGAATCTGAAACGATTAATGAGGTCGTATCTACGAGAGAGAATATTAAAGAGATTGTGGAAGCTCTTGGAAATCTTGTGGATGGAGTGATGATTGGATTTTTGAGGAATGATGAGTATTATTATTTGGGGATTAATAATTTGTTGCGTGAAGATCTGAAAGATGAATATCAGGAGACAAAAGCCATTATTAAATTTATAGAAGAAAAGAAAATTGTAAAATATATCGATGAAAAAATTCTTAAAAAAAATCAAATTTATTATACATTTGTAGAGGATGGGACTACGCTTATTTCTACGGTGTATGCTAAATTAACACTCAATGGTTTTGACTGTATTTTAGCGATCGTAGGGCCAATGAGAGTTAATTATAAAAAGAATATGGCCATTCTTTCACAGATTTTACAAAAAATGGAAGGGTAATTAGATTTTCAATACGTAGTACCTGAAAATTCTTTTAGATTGTGTTTTGTTATCGATGGCGTTGAAAGCTTCAGAACGTGATTTTACTCCAGAAGTAAAAGCAGAAAAACAGCAACATCAGAAAGAAGTAACTCCTTCTCTTCATTCGTCATGACAAGAAGTAGATCAGGTTTCTTTGTCTACTCAGGATATTATTGGCGCTATTGATAAGGATTTTCATTATCCTGAAAAAAGAGATTCTGAGGAACAATTGAAGGACTTGGAAGCTCAAATATCTCAGCAAGAGCATGTGCAAGAGGTGGCTTCTCCTGATATTTTGGCATCATCTCGTTGATCTTCTTTGCAGAGTGTTCGTGGAGAGGTTCAGGGGGAGGATCGTATTCAAGATCGTTCTCCGCAAGTGCAAGCAAATATTCGTAAATCTGCAGATCGTATTGTACAGATTGGACAAGGTCATGATAAAAATCCTGTTGCCAATTGGGCTCAGAAGATGATTAATAAGTTTTTAAATTAAGAATATGTCTGATGAGAACTTGATTAACGAAAATCCAATGGTGTCCTGGATGTGGGAATTATTTCATTCAGCTTGCTCTCAAAAAGGCGGTTGAAGAGCTCCATATTCCTAAACATCGTTTGGTCATTGTTACGGGAATCTGATGTGGCTCCAAAATGAGTCAATATGTAGATGGATTGGGAGTAGAAACGCTTCATGGTAGAGGTATTCCTTTTGCTATTGGAGTAAAACTTGCTCGTCCTGATTTGACGGTTATCAGTCTTTCTGGTGATGGAGATAGCTATGGAATTGGGCTTTCTCATTTGCTTCATGCTGCGAGAAAAAATATTCCAATTTTGCATTTGACTTGTGATAATCAGAATTATGCTCTTACAACGGGACAAGCTTCTGATACGACTCCTGCAGGCGTAACGACGAAATCAACTCCTTGAGGTAATTTGTATCAGCCTTTTTCTCCTCTTGCATTAGTTAAAAGTGCCGGTGGAACCTTTGTGGAGTCAGTATCCGGTCAAGATCTCGGGAAATTGACAGCAACTCTTGTTTCAGCTTTGCAGTTTGATGGATTTTCTCATATTAATGTGCAACAAGCATGTCCCAGTTGGAAAAAGTGGTAGTTTGTAGTCATTAGGATAAAAATCTGATTTTATCGATGGGAAGTATGTTTTTTCTATTTTTTTGTAGTGATAAGTTGCTCTTGAAAATGGAAGGTAAATAACTAGAAAGAAGTATGGAAAAATACCTTGCTGGTGGGGAATCGTCTAATGGTAGGACCCCGGACTCTGACTCCGTTTATCTAGGTTCGAATCCTAGTTCCCCAGCCAACTTAAGGAATTTTTATTTCTCTTTTGTGGAATGTTTCCTTTCATTGAAGTGTTTGGGCTGAGAGTGTCGATGATGACGTTGGGTGTAATTCTTTCTTTGGGGACGTTTATCATTACACTCTGGTATTTGTGTAGACAGTATCATCAAGATTTTGCAAAAATAGGATTTCAGTTGCCATTGTGGTTGATCGTAACATATCTTTTAGGGCGTTATTTTGCTGTAGCATTAGCGACAAAAAACTTTCTTCCTCATACATTGCCAGAATTTGGAACTATCCTTCGTCCAGAAGGTTTTTCGTTGCATTGGGTGGGTATTTTGCTTGCACTTCTGCTTTTTCTTTCTTTTTTTCTGTGTAGTGTGAAGAGATTGGAAAATAAAAAAATTCGGATAGATATCTTGTTTTCGGCGTTTTCTAATGGGTTAATGGTGTTGGGGATTTTTTTGGTGTTTGGAGATACCGTGATTGGAAAAACTACTACTTCTCATTTTGCTGTGAAAGCACTCACCTCGGAGAGTAAATTGCTTAAATTTGATGGGGTGTATCCCGTAGGATTGTTCCTTTCTTTTGGTGTGTTGTTGGTCAATATGATTGTGCATATTACGAGAATTTTAGGAAAGAAAAATTGAGGCTGAATTTGGGGATTTTTAGGCTTGTTATTGGTGGTAAATCTTTGTTTCTTGTTTCAGAATTATCCAAGATATGGAGTGATCTCTCTTTGGGGAATTTCGCGAGATGTTAAGCAGTATTTTTCTCTTTTTGCTGCGTTGCTCTGTATTTTGACGGGATTAAGGTGGAGAAAATAAGGGATAGTTGAATTGTCTGTTGAAATCAGCTTTTTAGTCTTTATTTATGTATGAAATGTTACAGATTGCTAGTACTCCTCAAGGAACTCTTATTGAAGATCGTTTTTTGTTTGCTCCAGAAGTAGTGGATGCTGGAAAAATTAATTTAATGTCTTTGATGGGGGCAGAAATGGCGTATGATAGGTCAAATCTTGCTACTCTGGATTTTCCTGGGGAATATGATATCGGAGGATTGTTGATTAATGTGTTCGTTGGAATGGGAAATAAATTGAATTTTTTGGTACATAGAGGTGAGGGGAAAAGTTTTTGAGTTATTCAGTCACCTGAAGTGTTGGAAATAGATGAAGTTTCTGGTATGGATTATTGGATTTTCTCTGATGAAGCAGTTGAAAAGAAATTGGATCAATTAGAGATGGAAGGAGAAAGAATCAAGATTGGTGATTAGTGTTTGATTTTCCTTAAATAATCCTCTTATTTCTTTCGTGATGACAACAAAAAAGCTTGCTCTTTTCCTTGTTTTTGGTTTGTTAGTACTTGATTGGGGTTCTAAGTGGATTTTTTATTCTCAAGGGATAGGCTCAGATTTGCCTTTTTTACAACCTCTTTTAAATACAGGGATTTCTCGGTGAATTCCTATGCCCTCTTTGGTCTCTTGTGTTATTGCTATCGTATGTAGTCTGCTTTTTTTCTTTTTGTTTGCTAAAGATTGGCTTACTTTGCGAGAATTCAGCTTGTTCTTTGCTGGGACGCTTGGAAATTTATTAGATAGGATATTTTTGGGAGGAGTAAGGGATTTTTTTGCATTTTTTTCCTTCCCGGTATTTAATTTTGCCGATGTTTTTTTGACAACTGCGGTAATCTTAGTTTGCATCAGGGATATTTTCTCTTGACACCAAAAGAAAAAAATATAAGCTGGGGCTGTATTTATTTTATTATTCACTATTTTCATGTTTATCGAAGGAAAAATTATTTTTATTTCAGCCCCTGCAGAGATTGAGATTAACGGAGAACCTCGTCAAAAGAGGACATTTGTTATCGAGGAAAATTCTGATAGAGAATTCAAGAACTCATTGGCTATTGATTTACGAGGAGAAAAAACAGGTCTTATCGATAGCTTTAATGAAAATGATATGGTGAGGGTAAATCTTACCTATAGAGCTAAACAATCCAACAAAGAAGCTGATAGACGATTTAATAGTATTGGAGCTTGGAAAATTGAACCATTAGGAGGATCTAGCGCTTCTGGTTCAGATTTGCCATTCTAGCTTGTAAAAATCTATTGACTTTTTTGAAATTTTGATTATAATTTAGAAGCATAATTTTTTTATTAACTTGTTAGAGGGTATAAAAGTGAAGTTTTTTCTTCGCTTTCTTCCTCTTAATACTGTGGTTGCATGCCCATTCCCCCAATGGGCATTTTTTTATCGTTTAGAAAAGTGTTTTGATATGTTCTTTGATATATTTTTTTTCTTCATTTGAAAGTGAAAAGGATTCGATAGCTTTTAGTAAAGAGAGACAAGAAGCTGAAAAATAACGATTTATTTGAATGAGATTGACGAGCTCAACTTCTCCTTCAATTTGTTTAAACATTTTGAGGTATTTTTTGTCGTTATTCTCGATTTTGTCCATTAGTTGATTTAATAGACTAAATATTTCGATACTATCTATGTTTTTTGCGATTTGGATGATCTCTCAATAAAATTCTAGGACCATTTTTCTTTGTGTTTCGTAGTCTTTTTGCTGGTTTTCACTACTACTTCGTTGCCAATCTTCTACGCGGTTTCGTACGTCTTTTAAGGTTTTTGATGAGTCTCCAATTTCTGTAATGATTTGGTAGAGAGCTGTTAGTTGCTCGGATTCTTTGATGGTTTGCTTGGTGTTTTGATTCATCTGTGCTAGGAACAGTAATAATTGTGCTTGAATAGCTTTATTTTCCTGGTATTTTTTCTTGAGATTGGTTTTTGTGAAATTTCTTTCTTCTTGCGCTATGAAATTTTTCTTTTCTAGAGGGGAATCAAGGTCTTCTATAGAGAGATCTCGAATATTGAGGTTATACTCTATGGTTTCTTGGAAATAAAACAAAATATCTTGTTTGAGGGCTAAAATTCCTAATTCTGTTCAGGCAGATATAGGATCGATTTTTTTGATAGCGAGCGCAAATAGCGGTTCTTTTTCCACAAATACTGCTTGTAACATTTCAGAGATTTTTCATAAGAATGGGAAAACCCCTATCGCAATTATCAATCTTCGTCCTACATAAAATCCAGATAATGAGATTACGGTACCAAATCTTGGGAAGATGGTAGATATAAACAATGATTTGATGAGAGGGAGACATAGCATTCCTAGCATCGCTACCAAGAGATTAAATCCAATATGTGAGTAGGCGACTTGCTTTTTTATGGCTGATTGCTGTCCTAGTAATGCGATAAAAATTGTTGCTGTTGACCCTAAATATGCTCCAAAGATGAGTGGGAAAGCTATTTCTGGTGGAATCAGTCCAGCATTTGCTGAGGTTATTGAAATGATAAAGACTGTTCCTCAGGATTGCATTAATGTGGCTAGTACTAATCCTATTCAGAAGAAAATTCGGGGATTCATTGAAGTAAATTTGCTTAAATCAATGATTTGTGTGAGAAAATCTAGTCCTTCTTTCATAAAAGCGAAAGCTAATAATGAGAAAGAAATGGCTATGCAGGTTTTACTTATGGTGACGACTTTTTCTTTGTTGATGAAAAATGTCAGTCCTATTGCTCCTAAAAAAAGCAGAGGGAACGTGATCATTTTGATATCGAAATGGAGACCTATTGTTGCGAGTAATGCGTCTGTAACTACGGTTCAAATGTTAGATCCTAGCATCACGGCTATTCCTCCTGTAACAGAGAGGAGTCCTGTTCCTACGAATGCTAATACCAAAACAGACATTAAATTGCTACTTTGTGTAATAATTGTTGAGATAAATCCGGTAACTACTGCAGATTTTGCATTTGAAGTGAATCTTTTGATCAGCTTTTTAAATCCTGTTTTTGAAAATTTTTCTACAGCAAGGGTAAGATAGCGCATTCCAAAAAGGAAAAGCCCTAATCCTCATAAGAATTCTAACAGTCCTCAAAGCATGAAATTATCAGTTAATTGTAAATATGTACGATGTGAGATTTTTTAAAATACATGTATGATAAGTATAACATGGATCGAAAAGAAGCGATAGCGGAGACGGCAGAAGCAAGCCATAGAGCGACAATATCTTAAGGTTGATTTAATTTGTCTTTATCATTCGTTTCCGGAAGCTTCTCTGAAAAAACAATAAAACTGATGCTATAATCAAAATAATTAACGCTTCAGATGAGACAGGAGGATGGAAAATGTCCAGATTGGATTATAAAACTATTGCCGGCGAAAGACCTCAGGGAAAACCAAATGTTTATTTTTCATGTCATCCTGATGACATGAATATTTACTTTGAGAAATATGCATCAATGATCCTCAGGATTCAGGACTGTGCGATTTGGTATGAGTCTGAACCGTATGGGGAATATGACAGAGAAGATCTGGAGCTTAGCCTGTCCCAGATGCAGTTCCTGGTAATGCCGGTGACTACGAAGCTTCTTACCGAGCCTAATCGGGCTATGGATCTGGAATATACAATTGCGAAAGAAAAC
>CAMVOC010000007.1 GCA_947169045.1 uncultured bacterium | reverse complement strand
CACCTCATCACCTCGACCCTCGTGACCTTCAATCAATCAGGAGGTACAGGAGGAAGGGATACCTTGACGGCAACGAATGGTTCAATACCACCGTCCATCACAGTACCGACGAAAAGTTGTAGTACCTTTGTAGGATACTATACCGCACCTTCAGGAGGAGTAAAAGTCTTCAATGACGATGGGACTCCCGTCTCGAATGTCGCGGGCTACACTTCCGCGAATGGGAGTTGGACCTACAATCAGGCAACGTTAACGCTCTATGCACGCTGGACAGAAAATACCTACACACTTGATCTTACCAGTGCAGGACATGGTTCTGTGACGAGTAATCAGTCAAACCTTACTGCAATACCTTGTAGCGCAGAGGTGGTATGTACTGCTTCAGCAGATACAGGATATCAATTCCAGCATTGGACGCGTAAAGGTAGTTCAACCGTAGTAAGTACTGCTAATCCATATAGCTTTAGCATAACAGGGAATGACTCCCTAGTTGCGAACTTTATTGCTTGTACCTACTCAATTACTTACAATGCAAACGAAGGCACAGGAACAATGACTCCGACGAGCTTTACGATTGAGGACTTGCCTGTGAACTTACCTACTCAGATGCAGAAACCTTGTTCAACGTTTGTAGGTTGGTTCGATACTCCAATGATGACGGGAACTGCGATTTCGCAGATAACTACACTGGGAGATAAGACCTTCTACGCGAAGTTTACGCAAGATACTTTCAATATCATAGCGAAAGCAGGAGCGAACGGACAGATTGCTCCATCAGGGGCAGTAAAAGTCGCTTGTGGAGAGACGCAACGCTTCACGTTTACACCAAATACCGGCTATGAAGTGGAAACGATTACAGTAGGTTCTACAAAACTACAAGGTTCAGAACTGACGAACGCAGTAGCCAACGGCTACGAAATGACAAATGTGACAGCAAATGATAGTATCCAAGTAACCTTTGCACCGATTGAATACACCATTGAAATCGTAGCGAATGGAGGCACTGCAACGGGCGATGTGCCGACAACGTACACTATCGAAACTCCGACAATCACGCTTCCGACATTCACGAAAGCATGCGAAACCTTCAATGGACTCTACGAAACTCCAGATTTCAAAGGGCCAGTGATTACGGAGATTCCACAGGGAAGCACAGGCGATAAGACCTTCTATGCGAAGTTTACGCAAGATACTTTCGAAATCATAGCAAAATCAGGAGCGAACGGACAGATTGCTCCATCAGGGACAGTAAAAGTCGCTTGTGGAGAGACGCAACGCTTCACGTTTACGCCAAATACTGGCTACGAAGTGGAAAGTATTACCGTAAATACGACAAAACTACAAGGTTCAGAACTGACGAAAGCAATAGCCAACGGCTATGAAATGACGAACGTGACCGAAAATGATAGTATCCAAGTGACATTTAAGCCGATTGTGTATACGATCAAGATTATGGCGAATGGAGGCACTCCATCGAGCACACCACCGACAAGTTACACGATAGAGACTCCGACGATCACGCTTCCTGTGTATATGAAAGATTGCGAAACCTTTGGTGGACTCTATGAAAATGCGAATTTCTCAGGTTCGCCAATTACGCAGATTATACAAGGAAGTACAGGGAATAAAATGCTGTATGCTAAATTCACGAAAGACTCGTTCAATATCGTAGCGACAGCAGGTCCAAACGGATCAATTTCCCCATCAGGAACCATCAAAGCAGAATGCGGAAGTTCCTTAACGGTTACCTTTGCTCCAGATGCAGGATACCAAGTGGACGTGGTGACAGTAAATAGCATCCCTCTTTCAGAATCTTCTGGAACGTATAATTTCATAGAGATCAGAGAAGATGCTACCATTCACGTAACGTTCAAACCAGTTCCAGCGGGAAAAAAGACGATAACCATCTTGTCAGATCCTCCGACAGGAGGTACTACAAAAGGTGCAGGAACCTACGATTCAGCGAGTGTCATCACCATCACGGCTAGCCCTAATGCAAATTACAAATTTGAAGGCTGGACGGATAAAAATGGGATAGCGCTCTCATCAAGTGATACAGTATTACAAGTAAAAGTGATAAGCGATACCGTCATCATAGCACACTTTAGTGAAATCCCAATTCCAAATTCAATCATCATTACCTTAGAACCAGAGGATATCTCGTTGAGTTCAGGGGAAACATTGACATTGAGAGGGGATGCTGAAGATACGCTAGGATATGACTTAGCTTGGCAGTGGTATCATAATGATACTCCAATCCTTGGAGCGATAGACAATACCTATATCAAACAAGGAGTAACCTCAGCAGACGAAGGCGAATATTACTTCATTGTCACGAATGCAAAAGGATATACGCAAAAATCAAAAGTCATAACAGTGAATATCACCTCAGGAATCCGTGAAGAAAAACAGCATCTTACAATCCATCTCGATGGTAAGAAGATAGCACTTTACAATCCTGAACATCTACAGATTTACGAACTACAAGTCATTGATGTGCTAGGGACTACCTGCGTATCTCTGACCAATATACACGAAACGACGCTTCAACTTCCAGCTACACTTCCACGAGGAAGATATTGGTTGCTGATCCGTCATGCCTCAGGATATGAGGTACATAAACTCTTGATTATGGAATAATATTCTCATAATCTGAAAAAGCTCAAGGATTCCCTTGAGCTTTTTTTCTTCCGTAAACATCTTGCATTACAGCAAGTAATATCTATAGTATCAAGCAAAGAACCTTTAATTATTAATTATTATCCAGATGCTTCGTCCCTCAGGATTTGTAGAATATAGCCCTTCACAACAGCTGATTTTTGATCAGCTGACAAAAATTATCGCTCAAACGTATGAAAAATTCAGCTATACGCATATCCAAACCCCTGCGGTAGAATTGAATGAAGTCCTGCTATCCAAAAATGGAGAAGAGACAGGAAAGCAGATTTTTTGACTGTATGGATTAGCTCAAGGATCAGAGGATACCAAAGAATATTCCTTACATTTTGATTTAACAGTACCATTTGCAAGATATATCCTCGATAGAGAAAACGAACTGACCTTCCCATTCAAAAGATACCAAATGCAACCTGTGCGACGCGGAGAAAGAGCTCAAAAAGGGAGATTTAGAGAATTCACACAATGTGATATTGATGTCATCCGGAGAAAAGACGTTGCTGGAGACTACTTTTTTTATGATGCAGAAGTAATCTTTACATTATCACAGGCATTAACAGCGATTCTTACGCAAACACATATCAAAGATAAGGCAATAATGCATATCAGTAATAGAAAACTGATTTTTGGATTCTTAGAAACCGTAGTAACTGACGAACAAATGCCTTTCGTCACTTCTCTCATTGATAAATACAAAAAAATAGGACACGAAAAATTCAAAGCTAGCTTGCAAGATGCAAAGCTCTCATCAGAACAAATCGAAAAAATTTGCGAGTTCATCACTACGAAATGTGATGCAGAAGCAATGGGAAAAATCGCTAGTTTCGCAGATACTCCGCTTTTCAAGGAAGGATATGCACAATTAGAGCAACTGATGACGTATCTAGAAACGTTCAAAAAATCTTTTGGTGCAGAGTGCGAATATGTTATTGATTTACAAATTCTTCGTGGACTAGATTATTATACAGGGACTGTATTTGAGGCATTTCTTGAGCAAGATGCAACCTTGGGATCAATCTGCGGAGGTGGAAGATATGGAGAATTGACAGGGTTTATTGACCCAAAAAGAGATACGTACGCAGGAGTTTGAGGATCGATTGGACTCTCTAGGATACTCTCCAAAATTTTCGAAGAACAAGCTCCTACCAAAAATACAGTTGCGGAGTATCTTTTCCTCAACTTCCCAGAAACATTTGAAGAAACCTTACAGCTTGCAGCTAAATTTATTGCAGAAGGTAAAAAGGTTGAAATCTATCCTTCTAATGACAAACTAGGAAAACAATTCTGACTTGCAGATAAAAGAGGAATCCCATACGTAGTTATTTTTGGAGAAGGAGAAAAAGCTGAAGGAATCTACAAGATTAAAGAGTTGCAGACGGGGAAAGAGACGAAAGTTCCTCTCGATTAAGTTCCTCTAATCTCTTTTTCGCAAGCTCTTCACACTGCAAAGACTGCATCCATGCTGGGAGGGTAGTATCGTGAACATGTTGCTTTTTCAATAATGTCATAATGGCACCCAATGTTTTTCTAGGATAGGGAGCTACTAAATCCAAAAAGGTTATCAAATCAGAAAAAGAAATCTGAGGTAATTCAGCTTTTTGTTTCTTTTTTAAAGAAATGAGGCATGAATAGACTTTTGGAGGAGGAGTAAATGCTTTAGGGGGAACAGTTTTGAGGTAGTTGACTTCATAAGCATAATTCAGAAGCCAATATAAATAAGATTTCTTCTTCGCATCACTCGCAATCTTCTCGCCAACTTCCTTTTGAATCATAAACAGCCCACCAACTACAGGGAAGATTTGCTCATCAGAGCTCTTCTTTTTGGAAGACACGGGAGTTGCAAAAAACTTCCTCAAAATGGGAGAAGTGATATAATATGGAAGATTTCCTACAACAAAAGGACGCTCTTTCTCGCTGACTATGGATGATTCCAAAACGTCTCTCAGCACAATTTGTCCATTTCAACCAAGAAGCTCCTGCAAGCCTGTCAGCATGGTCTGATCTTTTTCTATGACGGTGAAATCAGGAGAAATATCTTTAATAAGCTTAGTAATTGCTCCTTTTCCCGGTCCGATTTCTACCAAAGAGGTCGCTCAAGACGCGGTGTATAATTGCTGCGTGGTGTCGCAGATCCAGTGACGAACTTTGGAATCAGTAAGAAAATTTTGTCAAAGATACGTACCCAAAATACTCACAAAAAAGAAATAAAAAGCAGTCTAATTTCAATGAAAGTATAGCATTCATCTCCCAAAAATCAACAAAAAAGCCCCAGAAACACCTGGGGCAATTATTAAGTATACAAAACGAATTATGCTTGTTTTTTACCGAAAATAACATATCCACCATACAATACGATAGCCAAAAGGACAATGGCAATAACGTTTTCTCTAGGTCCTGTTGGAGTAGTAACATCAGGTGGAGTAGTTTCTGGAGTGGTAGGAGTACTTTCTTCTCCAATCAGAGCGTTTACAGAATAACGCACTTCTCTTCCTCCATCAGAAGGGATAAAGTTAAAGATGTATTCTCCTTTTTTACTAAATTGGTACGCATATCTTTCTGCGCTTGTCTTTACAGTAGCTACTTTTATGAATCCATTAGATCCAGGTCCAAAAACGTACAAATCAATATCTTCAGCAGATCCTACTTTTGTCCAAATCAAAGTAATAATATCTCCAGTGATGGTATGAGTAATATTAGCTAATCTCATATCAGTAGTTCCCAATGCGTCAGAAGTTGTGGTTGCAGCATGTTCTTCCTCGGAAGAAGAAGTAACATTGGCAAAAAGTGTTTCGTCGTATCCAATAGAAAACTTGTCTTCAGCTAAATTAAAACAAAACTGTTGAGAAGCATTTCCTGGCTGATTATATTGATCGGCAGGAATTATTAATGCACAGTAAGAAGTGCTTGCAGAGAAACCAGAATCCGCAGTACTGAGGGAAAGGATTAATCCCGTTGTACCTACGGTACGGGCACTGCTTACAAAGACACTTTTTACAGAGTTGTAATTTTTAATGAAATTCTCAAATTCGCTAATACCTGTTGAATAATTACGGAAAGTATCGTGAATATTCCCTGTGGTATAAAAAATATGGTAATAAGTTACGGTATCTCCAGCCATAAGAGGGAGAAGCTTAGGAGTGATTAAAGAGAGTTCCGTTTGAGTCATAGACTCTTTAATGGGTTGAACATCTTCACTATATCACCATCCCGCGCTTTGCAATGTTTCCATCATTTCGGCAACGGTAGGAAGAGCTCAAAAGGTAATACCTGCGAGTAGTCCTAGCGATAAAAATCCCGTAAGAAGTGTTAACTTTTTCATGAGTAAACCTAGAAAAGATAAAAAGTATTACGTAAGTATAATCAAATTTTTATAAAATGCAAGTTTTAGGGACTTTTTTAAAATTGCGATGCAGAATCTGTCATCTTTTTTCTCATCAAAGAAGAAATCTGATTTCTATCCCAGGTAGTAGTTTCAAAGGTATGTACAGCATGTATCAACGTAGAAACGTGCTTATCATGCACTAAAATTCAGCTTTCTTTCCCTACTAATTCTTTACTTCCTCCCTCGGCAAACCCAATCACAGGGACTCCAAGACATAACGCTTCAGCTGTCCCAATCCCAAAACTTTCTTTTGTGAGATTGACGAGTCAACGAGCGTTTTTTACTACATTCACAAGTTCTTCAGCTCCTAAATTTCAAAGAAAAATCACAGTATCTCCAGCCAGAGATTTCAAATAAGCAGCGTCCGGTCCATCTCAAATCATCAATAAAGGAAGGTTCAACTTGTTAAAAGCCTTAATAATCACGTCACATTCACGTACAAATTTGACTAATCTTCCCACACAAACAAAATATTCCTTCGGAGAAGGAGAAATCTTTGTCTTCAAAAACACAGTTCTCAACTTTGGATATTGGACCTTTCCTTGCATTCCATACAGGTCTTGAGCTAACTGCTGCGTATACATACTATTAAAAATCACTCTATCAAAACTGGTATATTGGAGATCCCACTGTTGCAATCTAGGAACCAAAAAAGCAAAAAGTCTCTTTCTCCAGCCGGAAAATTTACCGAGATATTCCTCTTTATGAGACCAAATATATTGCATCGGAGAGTGCAGATAAAGGGTTGTAGACACATGTTTTTTGCTTTGGAAACGTACATTTTTTGCAATAGCAAAAGAACTAATGAGCATCGTATCAGGTTGCCATTTTTTGATTTTCCGGCTTAAAACCTTCATAATCAAAGGATAACAGACAATCAAAGTACGATAATCAAGTACATGAGTAAAAACTCGGCTCATCCACTTCGGTAATGCCTCGACAACATCAATTCCCAAAAGTTCCTTCCCGCGAGGCTTGGCATCTGAAGCGCTATCTTTAGCATCATGCATAATCATCGTGAAAATACGAAAATCTGCATTAGGGAAAAGACGCCTTTCTTCCTCTATTAAATCTTCAAAAACTTGCAGAGCGCCTCCAGGGAAAATTCGATCATGAACAAGAGCAATTTTCATACAAAAAGAGAGGAAAAGATAAACAATCAAAGGCAACCATACTAATCTAGAAAGAAAAAACAAGAGAGAAAAATCTGAACAAAAAGCGAAAAAAAGTGTTGACAATCAGCTTGATATTCGTACATTTCCGTTACGGTGTAAATAGGAAGTTCATTGTCTTTTTTATCCCTCAACAGTTCGGAGAAATAATGCAGATTCAAGAACGCAAAATTCAATATCTCAACGAAGAAAAAATATTTTCGTTTCAAGATATTCTTGCTGAAGATGTCAGCTTTAAAGTCTTTGTTGAATGTGTAACAGATAAGTTTGTCCAGTTTCAAAAGGACATTTTGGAAGATTTCGTAGCAGAATTCACCAATGCAGTAAAATCATCTCCAGAGCTCGAAATTCATGAAATTAAAGCACTCTTCGAGGAGTCTTTACAGATGCTCAATACAAAATTTAAACAATTTGCTGAGAAAGTACGTGATGTAGAAAAATTCCAGCTAAAAGGAATGATCCAATTAGTCATCGAAAACGCCCTGATGGCATCAATGATTGGAGAGACCACACTGATGATTATGAGGGATGAAAAAATTCTGTACACACTCTCCAATGGAGTGGATGAAAGAGCAAAAATTGACATATTTTCCGACTTTATTGAGGGTGCATTAGAGAGAAACGACCAAATTATCTACGTAGGAACTAAGCTCCCAGACATTATAGATCAGCATGATAGGAAAGAAATGGAACGTCTATTGGGGCAAGAAGAGAGCTCAGAAGCTGTAATTAATTTCTTAGAAGAAGTACTTACTACAAGGATAGAAAAGGAAGAAATCTGATTTATCGTCACGTACACCTTGACCAATCAAGTATTACGTGCAATGAAAAGAGGAGTAAAAGCAACCAGAGAAAGAGGTAAAAAAGCCACTGCAGCTAGAATAGTCGCTAATACGGGAGTTTATTTGGAAACATTAGGTGAGAAAATTAAATGCTCTTCAATCTTACAAAGGATCAAAAAGTCTTTCGTAATCAATAGATACTACGTTGTAGCGTTATTCCTAGGGTTGTTGATTATTTTCATGATCGCGGCATTGGCTTCTCAAATGACGAAAAAACAAGATCCAGATAATCAATTCCAGACTTCTTCAGGAGTGTACATAGAAGTAACATTGGAAGGAATTCAGCAAGCAATGCAAGAATTTGTTTCACTTCCTTCAGACGATAATCAAAAATCTATCAAATACGCAGAAATCAAATCACAGCTTGCATATCTTGAAGAAAAAGGAAAATGGTTGGATGATGTAAAAGACCTCAAAGAATACTTAGAATCTGAATATTACAAAGGATTTAACATTCTAGTAGTCAATAGTCTCAATCAATTCGGAACCAATATCTTCTCTCTAAGTAATGCAGAACTTTCAAGGTTAGGAGATCTTCATTCTTTGCAAGTTCCTCAGAATATGATGATTGCAGGAAGTAAAGGAGCTATTATCAATGCTTCGAGTGATTCGAGCAGAGGATCTGTGGTAGAGTTTAACGTAGGAAAGCCATTGGAAAACTGTGTAACTTCTCTTCTCAAAGACGGATTATATTGTTACAATACAGATGGTGATATCTATTTGATAGTAAAATCAGGGGTGACACCAGTATCGACAACCGACGGAGATTTCAAAACAAATATCGGAGGATTAGGAACATACAGTAGGAATAACTTCTACGTCTTCCAAAAATCTCCATCAAACATCGGTTCATCTCTAGTAACAAGATATCGTAATGTTGCAGGTTCTCAAAGCTCTTTCCAAGGAGGAACCTCATACACGGTAAATGTTGATTCTGGATTTACATTTGGAAATTTCTCAAGTTTTGCAATCGATGGTGACTTCTTTGGATGGAGTAATGGAAAACCTTATCTCTTCCGAAGACCAGATACTGCAGATTCCAAGTTATCTTACCGTGAGATTAGTATTATGGGAGGATTTGATCAAAACTTCTCTCAAGAGACGAAAATTCTGACCTTTGCAGATACGAGATACATTTATCTCTTCGATCGTAGTAATCAAACCTTTAGCGTATATGATACCGCGTCAATTAAGACAAACGGAGCAAATAAAGCTACATTCAAAATGAAATATCTCTTCAGCTATAAATTTAACTTAGGAGATGATGAAGTCGTAGATGTGGCAGTTCCAGAATCAAGTCAAAATAGGCCAGAGCTGTACGTTCTTACTACTAAAGGAGTAAATAAAATTGATTTGTATTCCACGATTGAAATAGTAAATAAAACAGGTGGAGTGCCAGTTTCCTAGAATATCTAAACTCAAAAAAGATCCCGAAAGCTGATTTTCTCTTGACTTTTGGGATTTTTTGTGTATAAATAAGGATATAAATAAAAAAATATCACAAACAAAATAAGGAGGAATACAAAAAATCCCCTCATCATAAGGGGAAAAACATAATCAAAATACATTAAATAAAATAATTTCTAAATATACATAGGAGAAAGAAAATGAATAACTCAGAAATTTCTTCAATTCCAAACAGTAAACAAGAATTCAATATGTACAACATATGGAGAAAGGAAAATGGCAAAAAAAAGTACTAAAAATCAAAAAACGTTTGTCTTGGATACAAATATTCTCGTCCGAGACCCAGATGTGCTCTTTAATTTTGAAGACAACGACATCTTTATCCCAGGTAAAGTTGCAGAAGAACTTGAACTTCAGAAAGAAGGAAATTCTTCCAAAGCTCAGTCAATTCGCGAATTATGGAGAAGAATTGTCGAAATTGAAACGCGTATGCAACCTGATGGATGGTCGTCTATTGGTGCAGGCTTAGGACGGCTCTGTATCGAATTAGAAACCCCTTATGATCCACATTTTGCTAAGGATAAAGAGGGAAATCAGATAGAACTCGAAGACCGTCCTGATAATCGTATTTTACAGTCCGCATACCGTAAAGCGCAAGAATTGGCAAAAAAAGGCCAAACGCTCTCAGATCAAGTAATCTTAGTGACAAATGACAATCAAATGAGAAGTAAAGCTTTACGATTAGGATTGAAAGCGGAAAGATATTTCCACGAAGAAATAAAAGAAATTGATATTTTGGAAAAACCAATCAAGAATATTACTGTTCAAGAAGAAGAAGCACTCACTAAATTCAAAGAAAATGATTTGATTGTTTCCGTGGATGATCCAGACAGAAGATTCCGGTATAATAAAGGGAAATTGCATGAAGTAATCAAGAGATCTTGTCTAGGATTTTATCCTAAGAATTCTGAACAAATCTTTGCCTTAGATGCGTTATTAGATCCTTCGATTAAAATTATAGCTCTTACAGGACATGCAGGGACTGGGAAAACGTTTCTGCCGATGATAGCTGCTCTAGCGCAGCAAGGAAATGTAATTGGAGAGCTTGAATCAGAAGATGGGCTTTCAAAAGCAAAAAAGAAGCATCTAAAGAAAGCTAAACATAAGAAGGAAAATTACCAGAAACAAGGATCGCCATGGGATCCAGAACTTCAAGGTCGATACGAAAGAATTTATTTTATGAGACCTCCAATCGTTGTGACGGGGAAAGATCGAGGAGCGTTACCTGGTAATGAATCAAGGAAAAATCATCCGTACGTAGAACCAATGTATTTACAATTAGATTGGACAATTACGGAAATCAAGAAAAGATTTGTTCTCAAAGAAGATACTCGAGAGAAAATGAGAGATGCAAAAAAGATTGATGATTTAAATATTGATTATATTGCTGGAATCACCCTGTATAATTCATTTGTAATTATTGATGAAGCACAGGATCTAAGTACCTTCGAAATCAAACAAATTGTTGAACGAGGAGGCGATACCACAAAATTAGTATTTACAGGAGATCTTTCGCAGATTCATGAACTCTCATTAAATGAACGATCGAGTGGATTAACTCATCTCATAGCTAGCTTAGAAGGATGTCCACAGTTCTGTCACATTCACCTTGTGACAAATCAGCGAGGTGATGTCTCAGATATGGGTAAACGTATAAAATAAACACAGATATCTAGGAAGATATCATCATATGATAGGTATTTATCCGATCCGCACCGGTTATTCCGGTGCGTTTTTTTTAACCACATCTCAAAAGGACAACTAATGGTTTACCCCGCTTCGCGGGGAATTTGAATATCCTAAATTTTTCCCCTTTGTAAAGGGGATACGGCGAAGCTGAGGGGGATTTGGTGCTTGCACCGCTTACGCGGGATTTGCACCGCTTACGCGGGGGTCTCCTGATAAAAGACACAAACTCAGCCGGCTAAGAGGATAGCATGTTTTTGTAACGAAAAAGTACAAATCTACAAATAAAAAAACTGGAAAACAAAAGGGAAATGGATATGCTATAGATATATTCAGCTTTTTTATCTTATGTTCTTAGTTATGAAATACACTTCAGCACTCATCCAAAAATACCTTTCCGTCAAAGATACGCCAGAAAATATCGCCAATAATCTCATCCTCAAGACGGTTGAAATCGAAGAAATTGTGAAACGTGAGATTTCGCCAAATATCGTCATTGGGAAAGTCATAGAATGTAAAGATCATCCTGACAGTGATCATATGCATGTTTGTCAGGTGGATTGCGGAGCTAAAGGAAAGTTTCAAATCGTCTGCGGGGCTGAAAATGTTACAACAGGACTTTTTGTACCTGTGGCTTTGGCAGGGACATATTTCCCAAAAGCTGGGATTACGATTGCTCCACGCAAACTCCGTTGAGTCGAGAGTAACGGAATGATTTGCTCCAAGGGGGAATTAGAAATTCCTGAAGACGGAGAGCACCCATGGATTTGGGATTTGAAGCAGGATGTGGAAGTCGAGGAGAGTGATTTGGGGACTCCACTGACACAAAAGTTTCCGCGACTTAACGCGTTTATCCTCGAAGTAGACAGTAAAGGACTTACAAATAGACCAGATTTAACCTGACATTTTGGATTAGCACGAGAGTTGAATGCGATGTATCAACCTCAAGGACTGATCAATTATACCAAGCTGCCAGAACTCAAACAAACATTCGAATTAACCAATATTTTTGAGGTACTAAAAGAAACAAATAAAAAAGGGAAAAAGCAGATTATCACCCAAACGCAAGACTTGAATACCTATATTCTCCTTGAAATCGACAACGTTAAGGTAAAAAAATCAGATTTTTTTCTCCGTTTACAATTGTTAGATATTGGGAATGGAGGAGTGAATAACTGGGTAGATTTCGGGAATCTCTTTATGAATATTACAGGTCAGCCGGTACATTTCTTTGATGCAGATAAAGTAGAAGGAAATATTATCGTGCGTAACGCTAAAGCGGGAGAGACATTTGTTGATCTTTTTGGGAAAGAACATCAATTGATTGAAAACGACGTGTTGATTTGTGATGAAAAAAAGATTCTCTGTTTGTGAGGAGTGATGGGAGGAGAGAATAGTGGAGTTACGGATTCGACAAAAAATATCCTCGTAGAAATTGCAAACTTTAATCCTGTAGCACTGAGAAAAACGGGAGTACGCCTAGGATTGCGCACAGATTCCGAACTTCGCAATGAAAAACATATCAATCCAATATTCTCATTGTACGCACTATTGTTCTTGCTCGATGAATTGAAATTTTATCAGAAGGATTTAGGAAATTATGAAGTGGGAGGAGTAAGTCGGTTTGCCAGTGATGCCGTGATGTCTGCAGGTAAAAAAACAATTGCTATAGATCGAGAAACCATAGAGAAATCCATATCTTCGACAACTACGGCAGATTTCCCAGAAAAGTCCAAAGAAATCCTTAAAGGACTCGGATTTGATCTACTCTCAGATACGACTGTAAGCGTCCCTCTTCGACGTGGGCCAGACGATCTCCAAATCCCAGAAGATATCACCGAAGAAATCGCAAGAATTCGAGGATACGAAAAAATTGAGAGCATTCCAGCTTCCACTCCACTCGTGCATCAACGTTTTGAAGGGGAGGTTGAATTGCTCAGAGATACTGAACGCTTTCTCGTCGAAAGAGCAGGGTTAACACAAGTGGAAACATATCCGCGAATTGCAGGGAAAGAGACCTCAAGCGTTGCATTACAAAATCCAGTCAATCCTGAAGCGCCTATTCTCAGAGAAAGTTTTCTTCCTCAATTCCTCGAAATTGCAGGGAAAAATTCCAAGTTTTATGACGAATTTAAGATCTTCGATACAGGGAAATTGCGAGTCGCTGCAGACAAAAGCCAAGGCAACGAACCTTTTTCAGAGATGTTAACGACAGGAATATTATTGTACAAAAAAGTCATAAAAGACTGGTCAGACGATGCTCTCCTCGAAATGAAAGCAATTATTGAAAATCTCATAAAAGCACTTGGAATTGACGGGAAAATTACATATCAGCCAACTCAGCATACCCAATTCTGCCCTAAGAAACAAGGAAACATCCTGTATAACGGAGAAGTTATTGGATATCTATGAGCCTTACATCCAATTACGCTCAAAAAGCATAAACTTCCAGAAAATGCAAATGTACTTTTCGCAGAATTGAATCAAAAGACACTCAATACCATCAAAACTGCCCAAGAAGGAAAAACGTATCCGTACGAAACCATCCAAGACCAGATTTTACGAAGAGATTTAAGTTTTGTCGTAGATGAAACCTCAGATTTTTCTGCTCTTTTAGCAAAGATTGGGGCATTGCCTGAAGTGAAGGAGCTAGAAGTATTTGATGTGTATCAAGGAGAGAATCTCCCAGCGGGTAAAAAGTCAATTTCTCTGAAATTTAAGCTCATCGGAGAAGGAAATATGACCAGTGAAGAAGTTGGAGCGGTGATGGATAAAGCAATCAAAGCAGGGGAATCAACAGGAGCACAGCTAAGAGGATAATAGTAGAGAGTTATTTGATACCTTACAACCATGAAACTTATTGTATGACTGGGAAATCCAGGTTCTCAATACACAAATACACGCCATAATATTTGAGCTACGATGCTTGAACGTTTTGTGTCACATGAAAATCTTTGAAAACTCAAATACAGCGCAAAATTTTTAGCAGAAGTCTTGATCCTCTCTGCCCCAGGAGGAAATCAAAGGGATGAAGGAGTCATTTTTGCGTTCCCGCAAACGTTTATGAATCTCTCAGGAAATGCCGTAGAAAGCCTTGCTAGATTTTACCAAATTCAACCTGCAGAAATTCTCGTCCTTCATGATGAAATTGAGCTTCCTTTAGGGAAAATAGTGATAAAAAACTGATGAGGTGCCGCAGGGCATAATGGACTTCGCAGTATCATTTCCAAGCTAGGATCTCCAGATTTTCAAAGACTGAGGATCGGAGTGGGGAAATCAGAAGTGATTGGAGTTGCCGATTTTGTCCTTCAAAAATTTAAACCAAATGAAATGCAAATTCTGAACGAAAAAGAATCAGAAATATTTGATCAGATTTCAGCTTTTTTAGCTGGATAACACGTTTTGATTAGTATACTTTCCTGCCATGAAAATTCACATCATCACACTCTTTCCAGAAGTATTCGATTCCTTTCTTTCGACCTCTCTTTTAGCAAAAGCAAAAAAAAACTGGATCCTCGACTTTGATTTCGTTAATCCACGCGACTTTTGCTCCGATAAACATCAGCAGGTAGATGATCAAGTATATGGCGGAGGAGCTGGGATGCTCATCAAAGCACAACCTGTAATCGACGCAGTAGAACACGTAATTTCCTCATTCTCATCTTGAAAATCAGCAAAAAATACACAGTCTAATAGTACTCAGCAGTGGAAAATCATATTTCCTTCTCCTTCTGTTGAAACATTTACACAAAAAACGGCATATGGACTATCAAAACTCGACCATATCATCTTTGTTTGTGGACGTTACGAGGGAATCGATTATCGCTTTGAAGAATATATGATGGCCAAATATCCATCAGCTTTTTCTAAAGTTTCACTAGGACAATTCATTCTGTTAGGTGGAGAAATCGCGACAATGACGATGATAGAAGCAGTTACAAGGCTCGTCCCAGGAGTAATAAAAGAAAAAGAAAGCTGGCAAAATGAAAGTTATAACCTTAAAACAGGAATGAATAACTTAGAATTTCCACAGTATACAAGACCAGAGGAGGTCTATGGTTTACGCGTGCCAGAAGTGCTTTTAACCGGCAATCAAGAAGAAATTCAACAACGAAGAAAAAATAATGAAAAATCCCTTGATTTCATGCAGTAATTGATTACACTCACGACACTACTTACGAGTAAAAAGCGTACTTTGCCTTGCGGATATGATGTAGTTGGTGTAGCATAGCAGACTTCAGCTCTGCTCGTACGGGTTCAAGTCCCGTTATCCGCTTGTTTCATTTACTTACAATCGGATCTCATGGTGGCAAGAATTCTTCTTGGATTAGTGCTTATGGCGGGAGGAGTAGCAGCAATCTACTTTGCAAATCCGATGGTAGAACACCTCTGAAGAAATGCTCGAGCTGAAGAGCATGTAGGAGGGACAAAAAATCTGATCATACTGATTGGATTTGGGCTCATCGTAGTAGGAGGACTCTTTATGCTAGGAGTTGTTAACATAGGAGTTCCTGCGAACGAATTACAAAATCTAACAAATCTAGAATCAGGCGTTTAACGTCTTGTATGGGGAGATGGCAGAGCGGTCAATTGCAACTGACTGTAAATCAGTCGCCTCACGGCTACGTAGGTTCAAATCCTACTCTCCCCAATGTAAAAATCTTGTGGTACTTTTGTACCTAATGCTCCTGTAGTTCAATGGATAGAACAACAGCCTTCTAAGCTGTGGATCCAGGTTCGATCCCTGGCAGGGGTAATTGGAGCTTCAAATGTAGGCTCTCGTGGTCTAGTGGTTAGGACGCCACCCTCTCACGGTGGAAATCGCGGGTTCGACCCCCGCCGGGAGCGGAAACAGTCTTTTATTTCTCTTTTTTGCGTGTATGGGGCAAAATCCAAGAATCGCTAGTGTTAATCCAAAAGCCAGAATGGTCTATGTTAACGACCAAATCAAGGCGCCGAACATCATGATTATTGATGACGAGAAGAAAAATCTTGGAACGTTTTCACGCAGAAGAGCATTAGAAATAGCTCAAGAAGCTGAATTAGACCTCGTACAAATTAGTTACGATATGGAAAAGATGCTTTCGACAGTACGTCTGACGGACTATGGAAAGTATATGTACCAAAAAGGGAAAGAAGAAAAGGAAAAACGTAAAGCTCAAAAAGGAAAAGAAATGAAAGAAATCAAAATCTCTTACGGGATTGGTGATAATGACTTAGCTCTCAAGATGAAAAAAGCCGAAGAATTCCTAAAAAACGGGGATAATGTAAAGGTAAGTATCAGATTGAGAGGGAGAGAAAAGATTTATGCAGACAAAGCTTTAGAAAAAATCTTACAGGCAAAAGAAACGCTATCACCTTACGGAAGATCTCAATATGACACTCCAAAAAAGGAGGCTCAGGGATATAGTATTATTTTATTTAGCAAATAGGTATCAGCATGCAACACAGAAAAAACAAGCTCTTGGAAATCAATACGGGAGTAAAAAGTAAACCAGTCTTTTTGAGACAACTCTTGACAAACCTTGTTCGCAACGGGAAAATCACCACTACTTCAAAGAGAGCTACAGTTTTAAAGGCTTATGCGGACAGTATGTTTTCCACATTGGTAGCAAATACTACGAAATACGATGAAAAAGATGCTCGTAGAGAAAATATTAAGCTCATCAAAAATGAAATTTTTGGAGAAGCAGAAGGAAAAAAACTCCTTGATACCTTACTTCCAAAATTCATCGAATCAGGGAAGAAAAGCTGATTTATCACTTCATTTAGACTTGGATACAGAGTAGGTGACGGTGCAGAAAAGGTTCTATTGAAAATCGCATAATTTCTAAACCTTTCAAGAAGATTTTCTGGTAATGTTAGCATCTGACAACTGTTTTGTAGTATTATGTGCATCAGGTGCATAAAAAGTAGGATTTACAAATCTAATCAGGTGGTCGCTATCAATTCGATCGCCCAGAGTAGTTTTTGCATTGCGATAAAATGGCTCAAATCAGTAATTATATTGATACTGAGATCAATAACCAATTCAAACCTGACCATATTCAGCGGTAGATAAACAGATAGGCTTTTGGATTCAGCTTTCTTCGCATTTTTCTAAAAAACTTCTAATAAATGTAGAAGAAAAACAAGATGCAAAGATAAAAATAGGTAATTCACGAGGAGTAGTCTCGTGAAATTGTTTATATCTCTCGGAATACGCTTCGAAAAACTCTTGAAGAGAGATTTTTGGACCTCTAAGATCTGCTCCTTCAAAAAGGAGGCCATTTTCAATTCAATGTCCATCGAAAAGAAATGTAAAAGGCCCAGGAAGACTGGTAATTTTCTCCAAAACCTGCTTAGTGTCAGACATTTCAGATCCCCATTGTAAAGACGTAAACGAGGTAGGTTGGTTGATACTTATCCAATTATGAACGGGATGCGCTCAGAAACGTCCAGATTGTCTCCCATCATGACCGGCAAAGAGCAAAACATGTCTGTCAGTAAAAAGAGGAATAGTTGCGTAGATATCTTTTAAATGTTCGTAGGAGACAAGAGCATCTTCGAGAGTTTGCGAAGTAATTTCTTTACGATCAAAGTATAAATTACGACAGAGATAAACAGCTTTTTCTAACTCTTGCTCCGTAATATTTTCTCATGCAGGGTACAAAAGAGTAACAACTTTTTCAATACCAAAAAGTGCTGGATCATCTTGTAGTCCCTGAAAATTCCATTCAAATCCATCATTAAGATGATAATCCCTAGCAATGCGCAAAAGTAGACGTCCTCTAGGAGAACTAAGAGCATAAATAATGCTGACAGGCCAATACGTTTTATCGACTCCATCGACTCGCTTTCATTCTTTCGTTAACGTTTGCTTAATTCGTTCTCAATTCTTCAGAGAATAAGCGTGCTGCGTAATCAGCTTTTTATGCTTATTATAATAAAAAAGAGTTAAAGTCTGATCTTCTAACTTGGCAACGATTCCGGTTTCAACGCTTCATAACGTATTTCAAGATTTAAAAAATGATTTGATCCATTCGAAGGTTTCTGCTGGAGTTTTTGCTGAATCTAATTGATATTGAGAAGGTGATAAAAGGGTAGTAGTAGACAAAGAATCTGCTAATTGCTTATTAGAAAGCCCAATATCATCATGTTGAGGAGTCTCTGGAGATTGTTTCCACGGTTTCATAAGAAAAGAAGGATAGTACGTACTAAAATAGTTCTTGCTGATAACGATTTCCTAAGATAATGGCTTACCGGGTCTGAAATAAATTCGTTTATCTTCTATAGCGTTATCGTTCTCATCAATTTCTACCATATGATCTCCCCTTTGCTCAAACTGTCTATAACGATATCCAGGACCATACCCATAGGTAGTATGCTCAATTTTAACTTTCTCTCCGTTTTTATTAGTATATTTTTTTGTAGTAACGGCAGACATCGCCGCTGGAGTTTGTAGCTTATCCCCGTATCTTGTGGTGAAAGCCGGTATGAATTTTGCTGATCAATAGGTAATCATAATCCATCTCTTGTCATCTATTTGACGAGGAGGCTCTACAATAAATTCAATATGATTATCTCCTTCATGCTCTCCTTGTCATTTCGAAATCATCCAGTTCCCTGCCTGGGTTTTTTCTATACCTATTCTCTTTCATTGAGTATCTTTATCAAGTCCTGCGACAGTAGTACGTGAGATTTTAGAAACAGCACAGACAAGACCAGAACAATCTATTCCATCTCTATCGCTACCACTCCGTTTATAAGGAGTCTTGTCATAGTCACTTGTTAGATGTTGAAAGTTAGAGAGCCATGGAGATGTTGGACCAGGGTTCCCATATTTCTCTTGGAGAGTTGCTTGATAAGTAAGTTTCTTGAGTGATGTAGCACGTTTAGAGTCATCTAGATATCCTTTAATGATTCTCCAAGTGACAGGATCAAGTTCTCCAGTCTTCTTTTGCCCAGCGTATCGTTGGAGATCCCTTGCTTCATTTGGAGATAAAGCCGCCTTTGCCTCATCAAAATTTAAGTTCTTTATCCTTTCCCATATGGATTTGATAGATGCAAGGGGTTCACGGGAAGCGATAAAAGCAATTTTGGTAGGGAGATCAAGCTCTCCAGTAGGCTCTTGTTTCAAAGACTGTTGGATAAGAGCGGTTAATTGCTTCTTTTTATCAGTAAATCATGAGGTAGGTTCAGAACGCTCTAATCACGTATGTGATTGGGCAGAAGGTAACCCATCTTGAGATTGCTTAGAAAGATACTCAGTGATTGCATCATCAAGATCTACCGTCAGAGGCTGTTTTTTCATATTTTTCATAAAATCCATCAATTCTCAATATAATTCCTTTGCCTCCATTTCAGGAGTAATGTCTTCAGATTGTCTCGCTATCTTCTCAGTCCAGTCTGGAGAAGGTATTTTTCCCTCACTATTAAATGCTAGGAGAGAAGAGAGATTTTTTGTTCCAAATGCTGCAGTTTCTGCTTGAATAAGAAGGGTAGCTACATTTCTCTGCAAGGCTATCTTTTTACCTAAACTTACCTCTAATTGTTGATTTTTATACGCATCAATCATTGATTGCACATCACTAATATTCCCCGTTTGAACTTGCCCCACAGATTTTTGAAGGAGTTGAATCTTGCTAGACGTTAAAACGTCCCACTGCCCAAGTTTCTCTGCAAGATTCCACTCTGCTCGCACGGTAGCAACTGGGAAAATCTTATCTTTTCGAACAGCACGAACATACTCACGTTCTCCAGTTAATCCTAAAGATTTTTTATGTTGTGATGATAAATTTTTTTCTATTCCATCCAAAGCCAAATCTACAAGTTGCTCATGAATAAGCCTTTCTACTTCTTGAGAATGAGAGAGAGGTCATTCTACGGATTCCTGCTTTCCAATCGGATAACTTGAAACTTCGGAAAATGATCGATCTTGAAGAGAGGATAAAGAGTCAGCAGCTGGTTGCTCAAGAGGTTGAGGTCACGTAGATGCTTGGGTCTCAGGCAGAGGATCAGAAGGATGAACGATGTATTCTTCCGGTAAGAAGATGTCATTTTTCGCATACTCTGGGCTAGGGAGATTGGTAGTGTTATCGTGAGAATCCATATCTCGCCCTATACTTCAGACATTAAAACTTGAGACTCCAGAGGACAAAGAGACAGCAGAAAACTGACGTTCAGCAGCGGTACCATGAGATGCAATTGCTTCATAAAGAGCTTCTAACGTGTTTCTTCCTGCAATTCAATCCTTCGCTAAATGATAGGAAGTCTGTAATGCTTTAGCATCATCTCTATTCTTGATCAACTCTTTCCCTCTATCGTTTAAGACTAAGAGGGTTTGTCAGTCTTTTCTTGCCTTTTCCTTTCAGCTTTTTTCTGTTGAGACGTTTGAGATCCAGGTTAAAAAATTCTCTTTTGTCAGCTCTTGACCAGGATGGTCACGATGAAAAGCATCGAGAACGTTTTGTTCAATTTCTTGGGTCTTCAGCGTAGAATAAAGCGCTTCTATCGTGCGTCTTCCTGCAATTCAATCTTGTTTTAACTGATATTTAGCTTGCAATAATTTAACTTCCTGCTTCTGAATATCTTTTTTGTCATTGAAAAAGCCTTTTCCCCTTGCGTTCAATACAACGACAGTTTTTCAGCTTTTATTGATGGTCTTGTCCGCGATCCAGGTAAGAAAATTCTTTTTGGTAAGCTCATTTCCTGTCTTATTGAAAGCTTCCAAAACATTGTTTTCAATCAGTTCTGGAGGATTTGCAGGGGGATTTTCAAGAAGTTGCTGAGCAGTTTCTGGACCTGTAAGAGATTGTTCTTCTACTACAAGGTGAGGGGATATTTGTCCAATGTCGTTATTTTCTATGGTGGAATGCTGTTCTATCGTGGTAATCATGGTGGGGCAAAAGGAAATAAAGAATTACTACTAGTATATCCATATCACAGTATTTTATCAAGAAATTGAGGATTTTTTTTAACAGATTTACTCAATGAAAAAGAAGAGAAAAGAAATCTGATCAATTATGCTCGTTTCGCTTTGCAAATGATGGAGAAATCGGTAACATACAACCAATGATTCTCTGAATAGACCCAGGAGTTCGTAAACTCTGATATGCCTTGATATCCCCGGATCTGCAGATTCTTGATGCAGGGATTTTATTGCAACAAAAAACTTCCCCTTCCAGAGAAGACCAATTCGAGAGAGTAACTCAGATTTTTGATTTTTTTGAGACGCTACTTGCATCTCACAACATCGAAAAAGTAGCAATCGAGAAACTATTTTTCACGTCTTATAACCAAAATAACGCTGAATTTGTCTACGCAATTAGAGGAGCGTTGATGATGCTTTTTTTCAAAAACAAAATTCCCGTGCTGGAATATACTCCAATAGAACTCAAAAAATATATCACTGGAAATGGGAAAGCAGAAAAAATGCTCGTCCAGAGAACGATTATGAGAATCTTTAAATTGCAAGACCTTCCTCAATTCAATGACGCTGCTGACGCACTGGGATTAGCGTACTTAGCAGCGAGAAAATAAAGGGATTACATATCTACATTCACTTCTTCTTTTTCTTTTTCCTTAATTTGTTCTGCAAGTAATTCTTCTTTGCTCAATTCGGAAGGAGATTTCAAATAAAATGGATTATTTCCTCGTTGAAAGAGTTTATAATAAATAGCATTCCAAGCTTCACTTCCCGCAATCAAAACCGTATATCCTACAATCGTAGGTACTAACATAAATTTAAAAATCTGATTATTAATCTCGTCACTCTGAATACTCAGCGTAAAACTCATAAAAATCACCATACTCAAGATAAAACCAAAGGTAGTACCGAGTAAACTAGAAGCTGAATAGTTAGGTTGAGCAAGGAATTCTAGCAAATTCGCGGTGATAAAAAATGAAAACAAAATTTGTACTCCGAGAATCGTGAAAAGCGTGGTAATTCCTCCTGGGAAAGGCAATAAATACAAGAAAAAGCAAATCACTGCAATCAAAATAGAACTCGTAAAGATCAGCCCAAGCATTTGTTGCAGAGAGTAATATCTCTTGCTAAAAAAGAGATTATAAAGCAGAGCTAATCACATATTTCCTAGCATTCACGCCACAAATCCAATCAACGCAAGCAGAGGTCAGAGAGCAGTAGTTGTCCCTGAAGTATCAATCATTCCTCCAACAACACTCAGCACAGCAAAAAGCAATGCAGAAATACATCCTCAAATAATGAGTCCCATCAAGATTTTCCCAAAAAAGATCCCCAACGTCGTTTCCGCAGGTGCGTTGTGCAACATAGCATCCAAGGATGACTTTTTCCCCTTAGCAGTAGCTGGAGAAGTAGGAGTTCCAATAGGAGGAATAGAAGCAGGATCAAACATCAAATAACGACAATAAACGAATAAAAACTAAGAACAAAGAACCTTTGCTAAAGCAGATTTCATACGCTCTTGCTCTTTTTTCTCTTCAGTACTATGTGACCAAATCATAAGAGTATTAGGATCTTTTTCAAGGAAAAGATGTGTTTGATACAGAGGCATAGTAACATCAGGAATACCACTGCGTACCAAATAAGAAAGCAGAACGGCAGATTGCGGAGTGTCATGGCAATAAAGAACCAGCTTTGTCTCCTGAATATGTTCAATTTCTAATCACTGATCCAATGCCACCGCCATCGCTTCTTGAGAAAACACCAAAGCTCCTTTCCCTTGATTATATTTTTCCTGAATAATAAGAGAATCCAGATAGGTAGTAGCTTCTCCATCTTCTAAAAAGACCAGTTCTTCGCCGGTAGAAACAAGAGATTTGAGAGAGATTTTCCCCTGGTAGGTGGTTTGATAAGAATTAACTTGCAGAGGAGTTGAAACAGTCTTCCCGTCACATCCCATCAAAAAAAGAGAAAAAAAGCTGATGACAACAACGCTCAAAACAGCAGGAATATTGTGTAATTTCTGCAGATGTTTACTCATAGTAGTAGTAGGCACGTAATGCAAGGGAGTTAGCATGCTGACACGGTTTAGAGAAACAAATAAAGAATTGCTAAGAAAATTCCTAAAACAATCCCAATAATAAAACTCTTAATAGCAATTTTTTCTTTATTATCAAAGTCCTGAAATCCTTCTCTACCAGCTCGAAGAGTTGCTATCAAATATCCAGTGATTAAGCCACAAAAAATCAGATATCCAGGGAAAAGAATTTCCTGCAGTAAAGCATAGACATCAGGAGAGAATAATAATTCTCCTCTCAAGAAAATAACACCAACAACTAACGTCAAAAAGAGAAAGAAACCTCTAAGAACTTTAAAGAATATTCGCATCCGATCTAAAAAAAGTTAGAGAAATAAAGCAATACACGTCACACAAAATTATCGTCGATACAAAGTCCCAATGATATACACACTTAATCCTAGCATAAGCAATCCTACAATCAAATGAATCAGCCTTGTATTCTTGTTTTTAAATGCTCAAATCTTTTCTGCAGTGCTATATCCAAGTCCAACCAAGAGAGAAATAACCACCATAGGAGCAACAAAAATCAGATTATATACCGTGAGATAAATATATCCCCACATACGACTAGTAAGCTCTTGAGCACTGAGATATCCAAGAATAGTCAGGTAAGGACCACTACTGCAAGGGAGTAAAAAGAGACTGATAATGACTCCAACGAGGAAAGCTCCAGCAGGAGAAAACGTCTTTTTGATAATTTTCATCATGGTGGGCCTCCAAGCAAGAGGAACTTCCATCACAAATCCCTTTCCATACCAGAAAAAATCTTTCAAATTTGCAAGACCTACGAGAAGACCTATAATTCCAACGATTCGCTTTAGCCAAAACAAATTTTCAAAATTACCGAGCAACTTTAAAACGCCTAATCACAAGAGGAAATAGGTAAGAAATACAGCAAGAGAGAAGAGTAATCCTGCCAAGAGTGTCTTCTTTTTGTCTTCAGTTTTCGTAAGAATAGTTGTGAGAAGTAAGAGCATAACAGCAAAAGCACAAGGGTTGATACTATCTGCAAGTGCAGCTGGAGCCATTACCGCAAAAAATCCAAGATATTCCATAAACAACGAGAAAAATAAAATTCGACTATCACTGTACGAATATCTAGAAAAAATGCAAGAATTTTTACGGCAGAAAAATTATAACGCTCTAATTTCTGCTTCAAGCCCTTGAAAATGAGTAAGTACTTCTTCCTCACCAATGAGAGCAAAATCTGCTCCATCAGGAACTTGTACGACAATAAAAGGAGTTCCTATCTGTTCAGAAGGAATATTGAGAGCTTCTGCTTGAGCAAGACATTCTTGGAGATTTTCTCTATTCATCTGCACCTCTTTTGGAATGATATGAATTCGCTGATCTACTCCAGAAGCTTTGAGATAATCTTCAATCTTTTTGCAGTGAGAACAGGTTTGACCATAATAATACAAGTAAGTATTCTCATTAATGTGTTGTCTTTGTCCGTCTATGATTTCAGGCATAGGTACAGCATCAGTTTGAACTTGTCCAGTTGCGTCTACAAGATTACCAGTTCAGTCTGTAAAATTCTGATTCTCATGCCCCGGAGTACATCCTGCCAAAAGAAAGAAAAAGCTGAGAAAGAATAGGGATTTTGATAACAATGCTTTCATTACTACAAACAATGTACAAATAAAACTTCAATTTTGTATAACATTTTTGTCTTTGCGCGTGAAAAGCTTCACTATTCAGCGTCAGGTTGAGCAGTGGTTCATTCATCAAGTCCTTCTTCAGGCACTTCATCAGTAACTTCTTCATCAATATTTTCTTCATTGTCCACTGTTTCCTCCTCAACCTCTACATCATCAACCTCAGACTCGTCTCACAAAACGGTATCTTTCTGGATTTCTTTCCATTCTTCCAAAGCAAGAGGAAGCTGATCTTGAACAAGACCTAAAGCAAGACGTACAGCTTGTTCTACTTGGGTGCGTCGAGGATCGTTGGTATTGATTACGCCAGACCAATCTACAGACGTAAAGGTTTTTTTGAGTACATAAGAAAAATATTCTTGAAAGAGAGGATCTTCCATAGCTTCGCTAAGCTCAACGTTGGAAGTCTTCAGAGTTTCCATCTCTTTAGAAAAATCAACCATAGGAAGAATCATTGGCTTCCAGAAGACCCAAACCAAAGCAATAGTTCCTACCACAGAAATACCAGATAAAATAATGCTGGCTATAGCAGCCTTTCTTGGCTTTTTAAATACTGCAATAATTCCAAGAATAAGGGAAATCACAAGCAAAGGAATCCCTACGAAAAAGACGGAAAGGATAATTCCCACGATAGAGATCCAAAGAGCTACAGTTCCCAAAGTGTTTTTTTCAGTTGATGGCATGAATACTTCAGTAAAAAAATAAAAGAAGAGCGGTTAAAGATTTGCATTATGATACACTTTTTCTACATCGTCATCTTCTTCCAGTGCATCCAAAATCTTCATAAATTTTTCTAAATCTTCACCTGACAAATCTACCGTATTATCTGCGAAGAAATGCAAATCAGCTTCGGCAATGTGATATCCAAGCTCTGCGATCTGCTTTCTTACAGTAATAAAATCAGCTTTATCGGTGTATACTTCGGCGGTTTGTCCCTCAATAATAACATCGCTGATAGCGAGCTCCATGACTTCGTTTTCAAGTTTGTCTGCGTCGAAAGGCTCAACGTTTTCTATCTCTCTTCATTTATCAATCACTTTGTGGCTTACTCCATCAATGACAATGAGTCCTTTCTCTTGAAATTGCCAAGAAACGGCTCAAATTTCCGCCATCGTACCTCATGTCTTCGTGAAAATAGTTCTCACGGCACTTCCTGTCCTATTGGTATTGGAGGTAATTGTCTTAATCAAAAAAGCTGATCCATTAGGCCCATATCCTTCATAAAAAACTTCTTTCATTTCCTCAGCTTCCAATTGTCCGCTTCCTTTCAAAATCGCTCTATCAATAACGTCTCTAGGGAGTCCATGATATCTAGCTTTCTCTAGCATCATTTCCAATGTAGGATTCATCTTAGGATCTGCCCCATGTTTAGCTGCCATCTGAATTTTTCTCCCAATAATAGAATAGATCCTAGATTTTGCAGCATCTCAACTCGCTTTCCTCGCAGCAATACTATGTCGTCTTCCCATGAATAAAACATAAAAAAAGTAAATAAAATATTTCAATAAGGAACTAATAAATATCACTAATTAATAATCATTTCCCTTGTATTTGCAAGAAAAAATCACCTTGCAATTCGCCGGTATTCTCCTATACTAACAAAACTTTTATTTCATTTACAACAACAAAATGGAAATGTCTGCAACTGCTTGATTTCGAGCACAATTTCTTAGCTTTTTAGAAACATACAACATTTTTGGAGTGGCAGTGGGACTGCTAATCGCCAAAAAAGTCGCTGATTTTTCCAAAAGCATTATCGAAGACTTGGTAACTCCGCTTTTTTTCGCTCCTGTCTTCAAAAAACTCAAAATCAATAAACTCGAGGACCTCTCTTACAAAGGAATCTTGTATGGGAAAGTACTGTCAGTATGCATCGATTTCTTCATTACGGCATTGTTCGTATTTTTGCTAGTTCATTACTTGAGTGTCTCTCCAAAATAATTTTAATTGCGAGTCGTGCGTGAAATGTCATTAATTCATCGATCGTTAGGAATATATGGGGTAAGTTTTCTGCTTTGTATTACTTTTTTTCTTATCGAACGAAAAAGAAGCAAAAAGCTGAAACTAAAGGAAGAAGAACCAATTACCATTCTAGTCCCTTGCTACAACGATGGGGATTCAATTGGACAGACGATAAAAAGTGCTTATTCTGCACGAAATAACGATCTGCTCCAGATGATTGTGATCAATGATTGTTCCACAGACAATTCTCTAGAAAAACTCAAAAAACTACAAGCAGAATACGGATTTATGCTCATTGACAACCCCGTAAATAAAGGGAAAGCTACTTCTCTCAATGACGCAGTCCAGTTCGCAATCCACGAAAACCTCTTAATTTTGGACGCGGACAACATCATCGAAAAAAGACATCTTGTAGATATGCTCGCGAGAATGCAGAGAAATCCGCGTGTAGCAGCGACATCTTGCCCATACAGATCCAAAAATAAAGGATTCCTCCCAGCAATGACGGATATTGAATACTGTATGCTGGATATCATCCAAGGATCCTACAATCTCTTTGGTGCGATTTCCCTCTGGGGAGGCTGCTTAATGGTCAAAAAGAGTGCCTTCCTCGAGGTGCAGAAATTCTCTCCGCGAGTGCTGACGGAGGATATGGACTTAGCTTTTAAACTCAATAAAGCAGGATATAAAGTAGAGCAATCGCTTATTTTCATCAAATCTATTGTTCCAGATAATTTCAAATGGCGATGGAAACAAAAACTGAGACGAAATGGTGGGGGAGCGCACTGCTTTATCAAATATGCTTCCGTTTGGATCAAAAATCCGTTGCATGTTATTCTGGTGTTTTCTTTCTGTTTCTTGGTGTTTTCTCTAGTCATCCAAACGATTCTTTCACGAGACCTATTCCAGCGTATTCTCAGTCAACCTAATGTGCGAGAGAGCTTTTGGTCAATCGTAGACCTCAAATATCGAGTAGAATTTTTCCTCACAAAAACCTCGTACACATTGCTTTCTCTGCCTTACGTGCTGCCTCTGATCAATTCACGTAAAACGCTGTGGAGAGTACTGCGAGTCTTCCCATATTCACTGGTATATTTGCCGTTGTTTTCAGTAGCTGGAGCTGTAGGAATCTTCCGTGGAATCTGCAATTATGCAAAATTAGAAAAAATAGGGAAAAAAGGCTGAAGCATCCAACGACATTAGGAAACGATACTCAGTCACCTACCACCTCACCACAATGAAATCCCCCCTTGAAAGGGGATTTTTTTATACGACAATACTACTCTCAAAAATAAAAAAAGGAGAAATAAAAGCAGATTTCTCCCATTGATAGAAGAGTAAAACAATCAATTCTATATTATACACAAAATTTTTAAAAAGTCAAGAGATATTTTCCAGCTTTGTATCTTTTTTTTTGTGTTTAAAGAAAATCGGCCTATAATTAGCACTGATATGGTGGCTTACCGTAAGGTTCTATACACACACATAAAAAAACCTTATACTAAGTTGCTATCATCACTCCAAGTATGCTTGGAGGTTTACTATCCGATGTACTACCCATTAGATCGGATGGAACACGCTTTTTCTTCTGTACCGAGTCGTATAAGATTTGGCTTGAGAGAAAGCTAAAGTACGAAAGGTGTGCTTTTCGTACTTTTCTTTTTAAAAAATTTTGGATTTTCTCTTGCATTTATATTCCTTTTTCATATAAAAAAGGACGCGAGATCGTGAAAAACCCATTACAAAGATGGGTGTGTAGCTCAGGGGTTAGAGCAGTCGGCTCATAACCGATTGGTCGTTGGTTCGATTCCAACCACGCCCAAGTTCTGACGAATGGCGATTCGTGGTCCTATCGTCTAATGGTCAGGACAGGAGACTTTCAATCTTCTAATCGGGGTTCGATTCCCCGTAGGACCGCCATAGAGATATGGGGTGGTAGTTCAGCTGGTTAGAACGCCTGCCTGTCACGCAGGAGGTCGAGGGTTCGAGTCCCTTCCATCCCGCCATTTCTATAAAAATCTCTTGATTTTTTAGAAAAAAGCACTATACTACAGATATCCTAAGGCGTAAGTCAGAGGATAATATGCGGGTGTAACTCAATTGGCTAGAGTTCCTGCCTTCCAAGCAGACTGTTGCGGGTTCGAGTCCCGTCACCCGCTCCATGTACATTTTTGGAGCTAAAATATTCAAAAAATACGTGATTGACTGATAAATGTAGGGTTTGAAAGCCTTCATTTTTTTATAGAAAATTTCCGATATACAACTTTAGTTGTGATATAAAACATCTCTCTTATACTTATAAAGCAGAAAATACAAAAAATCTGGATGCAAATCACTTCAATTTGAATAGTTTTTTATAAATGGATTATTTTTGTTTAAAGAAAAAACAGACTTTAAAAGCCTGTTTATTTATTTTGGTAATTATTTGTGATTAATTTTCGGAAGAATCTAATGTTAATTCATCCAATTTCTCTTCCAATGCCTTTATTCTATCTTGAAGATTTTGAATCTCTTGCTCTTTCTTAATCTTATCCTCTTCATCATCTTTCATCTGAATTTCAAAATCTGACAAATTTTCCCATCATTCATAATGAGACATCCTTTCATTATCCATTAGTCATTTTTGTTCTAACTGCTTTATTTTTGAGTCAATTAATGTAAATTCTCATGTTTCATTATCAATATTGTATTCTATTTCAATAAAGAAGTTAAAGAATTTATCAGAGAATTTTGCTAATAACGTACTATCATCCCATACATTGATTGAATCTAATTTTCGGTATCAGTCTACTTGTCATCATCATACATAAGATATACTCCAAACAGAATTCATTCATCTTAATGGAACTATTTCATCTGCTATTTCTTGTAGGTTATCTCTAGCTATATTATATCTACCTTTAGAACCCATACTTAATTCACACAAAAATTTATCTGTCTCAGAATTATACTTTATATTTACACAATCCCATACACTTACAGAACCTACTCATGAAGCTCGTGTAGGAGTATCCAAATTAATCAAACGTATTCGTGAATTTTGGAAATCAAAATCTAAATTTTTTGGTAGATATAAATCAATTTCTATGGTTGTTGGAATAAAAGGTGTAACTTTACTGAAAATCTCAGAATTTTTTAATCAGATATTGAGAGTATCTCAATTCCAAGAATAATCTACATCTGATATATTTTCAATAGCTGTAGTCAAATCTTCTCACTTTCATTTAAAATGGAAGGTATAAACTATTTTGATTTTATCATTGTTTGATGGAAGTACTGAAACAAATTGATTTTCAGCAATTAAAAAGTCTTCATTTTCAACCGTACGATCTATATTAATATGAACAGGTGTTTCTTTATTCTGAATTGTTATTTCCTTTTCTCTAATCTCAGTTCTATCTGTTCATGCTATCATATTCATTGTAAAATAGATTTCAGAAATACTAATTACAGCAATTATAATTGCTAAAACACCACATCAGATTGCGATAATTAGAGAAACAGCATTTGAAAGTTTTTTCTTAAATATTGAACCTATAGATGCTAATAAAAGAATGAATGCTGAAATGATTCATAGGATTAATCAAATCTTTGTTATTCATGGAAATATCGTAGTATAATCAATATTTCATCTAACAAATCCAAATATCAAATAATAAAGAAGAGATCCTAACCCAACAAGAACAAATATTAAGAATAAAGACCAACAGACTAAGAATGAATATTTAATGAATGTCCAGATTGGTCCAAACAATCTTGAAAGAAACTTTATAGTTGAAGGAATGGCTGTTTTAATGAACCACTTACATAATCAGAAAAATCGTGAAAAGAAATTAGGTATCATCAACCTTAAATCTCTAACTTGAGTTCAACGATATACCAACATAGAACAATGTTTATAATCTTTATCTTTTATCGGGAAAATTAATGCTAAAACAAGATAAACACCACATCCAAAGAAAAATCATTCTTCCATATCTGTGGCTAAAAAGAACCGACTTCATAGAATAACAAATATTCTCCAAATTCGTGTGGGGATTACTGTTGCTTGGCCAAACATAGCACATACTCCGAGTAGAATTGATTTATCACGTGGTCTAGTCCAATTCGTTTTCTGCCATTTCTCATAAGGTTTCAAATCTGATTTATTTTCCTTTTTAGGTTCTTCTTTTTCTGTTAAATCCATATCATCTTCAAAAATATCTTCTGGTTCTCAAATAGAATTAACAATTGAAACTAATTTCTTTTGAGTTATATCTCATTTGATATCAAATAATTTATCTAATATACTTTGATAAATATCATCAACCAAATCATCAGAAATATTATGAGATTCTGCATATTTTTTAATCCTAGAAATATATTTCTCTAAGAAATCTTTTGCAGAATTTTCCATTTTGAATTTTTGTCATTGGAAATTTAATTCACTCATTTTTATAATGATTAAATAATAAATTAATTAACTATTTGATTTACACTGTCACTTAATCCCTTCCAAACCTGATGCATAACATCTAAAGTTTCTTTTCATCTTTTCGTGAGTCTATAATATTTTCTTGGAGGTCATTGAACAGATTCTACCCAAACATATTCAAGCAATTTCTCTGTTTTTAGGCGGGATAATAAGGGATACATTGTTCATTCAACTACAATCAAATTAGCCTTTTTTAGCTTTGTAATAATATCATTTGCATAAACGTCTCATTTTGAAATGATACTAAGAATTAAATATTCTAATATTCATTTTTTCATTTGAGTCGTTATTTTTTCAGCTTCTCACATAGTTTTTTAAAGTCATTATTTAAATTTAATAGTACTTTGTATAACAAGGTATTATAAAATTAGAACAAAAAATCAAGAGAAAATTTTATAATTATTATTTTAATAGGATATCTCTCTTTAGAACAGTAAATTGATGTTTTATATAACTAATGATTTATCATTATTATTAATCATTTCATAATCTTTCTTAGAATTATCATACAGAAATACTCATTCACTCCAATCTCAATCATATGTACATCATTCTGCTAATTTCCATCATCTAAAGATTCAGTATGTTTCAAAGAATCTGTATTGATGTTTATGCTGAGCTACCATTACCTGAGCTAATTGTTCAACAGTTAAATCTGAAAACTTAATAGCATATTTGAATACTTCTCATATTCAGCTCCTTGAAAAGTGATCTTTTTTAATTTCTATTTTACGGATATTATGGATATAGCTTGTTCAATCTGTTATCTTTTTCCATTCTTCTAATAAATCTGGATTAATTGTTCAACGTTGATATATTGATTCAATGGGGATATCATTATCAGAACATGCTAATATGTTTATATGTGGATGCCATCAAAATTTTCATTTATGAGCAATTTCTATAGATATAACCATTCAATCAAATTGAGCAAAAAAGCTCTTTGTTTTTTGTTTATCTCTTTTGCTGTTTCTATAAGCTTTTGATAATCTGCTTTTATAGAGTTGTAATCTTTTCATTAAATCTTCTAATTCATCTCACTGTTTATGAGAAATAGTTAATACGATATAATATCGTTGTTTATTGTATAAATCATGAGATTCTATTCATTCCTTAAACTTCTTAATCATTCTCATAGCTCTTTTAGTTGCACATGCTATACAGATACGATCATATTTACAGAAATTAGAAGAGACTAATTGAACATCTCATGTTTCTAAATACCTACGGAATGTTACAAGATTACAACATTCAGTAATTCTTTGTTTTCTTGTAGGATTAGATAAAAGTGATGGATAGTTGATCTGAATATAAGGAATAAGCTTTTCTTTAAGAGATTGGCTTTTCCTTAACTTCTCCATAGTAGAGAAGAAAACTTTCTTTTGTTCTTTTGATGATTTTTGCATAATATTGTAAGGTTATTAGTTAAAGTATGATATGAGCTAATTATTCATTATATATTGAATATTTTATATTCGTTTGGTTAAAAGATTTGGGATAAAAATTAGGCTGATTCAAAAATATAAGAAAATCTTGGCTCTGATTTTAGGAGAGTCAAATAGGCGTTAATCATGTCTTCTTTCTTATGATACCGAGTTGTTATATCATTTATGAGTTTGAAGTAATCGGTGCTCGGTGCTCCATGTACATTTTTGGAGCTAAAATATTCAAAAAATACGTGATTGACTGATAAATGTAGGGTTTGAAAGTCTTCATTTTTTTTATAATTTCAACTACAAAGCTTTTCAAAAAAGCCCTTATCCCTGAGGAGAATAAGGACCAGGTGTCTCAATCTAAACAGAAAGAAAAATCAGATTTTTTATTGTATTTCATACACTACAGATACGTTGAGAGTCAGCTTCATCTCTCATAATTCAATAGCTCATCAAACTTCTGCCTCATCCATTGCTAGCTCTTCGTCAGCGTAGGCAAGTTTTGCCATAGACGTATTGGCATATCTAACAGCATAGTCGTATCCTCTACTTTCAGCGATAGAAAGAGGTTTTCCAAGTTTTACATCTCCATATTCAGCTAAATCTGCTGCTTTTTGGTGAGCCTTTTCCATTGCAAGTTTCCTAGCTTCCTTATAAAAAGGAGCTTTATCGTAAATATCATAACTGATATTATTCAAGAGGACACCACCAATTTCTGAAACCTGAGCAATAATTCTAGAAGCAATTCCCTCGTTCTCAATATTAGCTTTCCTGATCTTCACTTCTAGAGAATGACTTGCAGTGTATCACAAAGAAGTCCTTCCAGATTCTCTCCAGTCATATTGTTCGTACACATTGACGTTTGTCGTCTTGATATCCGTAGCATCAACGTCGTATTGTTTGATGATTTCCTTCACTTGATCGATCTTTTCATTAGCATTTTTTTGTGCTTCTGCAGTAGTTGGAGCAGTCTCTTCCACGCGGAAAGAAAGAATCAACGTATCAGGAGTAACATAAACTTCTCCATCTCCTTGAACTGAGATAGAGTGCTCAGTTTTATCCATGTTGATGCCAGCAAAGAAACATCACATAATAGTGAGACAAACAATTAACGTAGGAATAATTTTTTGCATGATAATGAAAATATGAAATAAAAAAAGGTACTGATATGTCTATTATTTAAACGTATATCTAACCATTCAACAAATAAAACGCAAGAGTGAGATAAGATGCAAAGAAAATCCATAAAATATAAGGGAGTTGTAATAATCATGCAGTTTTATATTTTTTGTACATGATAATTGCCATCCAAATAACCAAGATATCTAAAAGAATAATCCATAGGAAAGAGAACAGTCTCCATTTACATATGAAAAAGAAAATTGACCATAATGCATTAACTCCAAGTTGCACATAATAAAGGATATTCAGCTTTTTATCTAATAACTTTTTATCTTCTAGGATTGCATAAGAGCATCACATCAGAAGATAAAGGATAGTCCAAACAATAGGGAATGTCATACGAGGAGGAGCTAAGAATGGACTTTTGAGGACTTCGTAATCAATAAATGATGACATAATCCGTCCAACAAGAGACCCAACCACAACGGGGATGAGAATGGATTTTACATACATCAAAACTCTGTTGTTAGAACCTTCAGCAGCTTTTTTTGGCATGAGGAGTTGTTTAAAAAATAAAAGATACTCTTATGTTAAGAATACAAGCAAGTAAAGCAAGTGCTTTTTCTTGAAAAAATACCGACGTTCACTATAATAGAAGCTGTAATTTTACTACATAAAACCATTTATTATGAAAAACTTACGAATAATCGTTGCCTTCAGCTTTTTATTTCTCTGTGGATGTTGAACAAATTATGAGGCTTGTGGAGCTGATTGCCTTCCGGAAAATCGAGAAAAAGCTGATGAAAACCACATTGCCACGACGGCCGAAGAAGTAATTGATACAGCGCTTCACCTCAATAATGACTGTAACTACCACGAAAATTCAAAAACCTTTATCGCATATGCAATCTTAGGAACCGGGCTAAATGAAAAGGGACGAACGGAATATTATTTGACGGTAAATGGACAGGGGTATTACGTAGATGAAAGAGGAAATCTGAGTGATGAATGCTGATTTGCAAATATTCCAACCAAAATCACGATTGACGAGACGCAAGAAGTTCCATCACTGCAAGGATATGTAATCGCAAAAGATGGTAGTGAATATGAGAGTTCTACCAAAGAAATATTCTCTGAATCAGCTTACCAACTCTTTAAAGCAGGAGATTACACGTTCAATACAGCAACATCTTTCCTTGAGCAAGCAGAAGAATTCTACGATACCAAAGTGATTCCCGAAGGAAATAACGATTTCGCATGTACATTCTGCGATAAACTGCGATACTACGAACCAGCACAGGCAGAGGAGGCCCAAAGCAACGATCTCCTTTACAATTACGTAACCAAGCAGAACGACAATAACACGATTTACTTCGGATCAGATCACTCATTCGAAGCTAAATGATCACGAGACGAAGGCACAGGGACACGATCTTTCTGAAAAGATGGAAATACTATCATAGTTTCCGATTCTCATGCTGAACATATTTACAGCAGATACATCATCACTCACCAAGACGAAGAAAACTTACATACCATCCTGGAAATCATCCAAAAACGATAAAAATCTGAATGATATTCCCTTTTTCTTATTTTACCCCGCTCCGCGGGGTTTTAAATATCCTAATTTTTCCCCTTTTGCAAAGGGGATACGGCGAAGCCGAGGGTTTACCCCGCTCCGCGGGGGATTTTTGAAATACTAGCATTTATTTTACCGTCACACTTTTGGCGAGATTTCTAGGTTTATCAATCTCTCTACCGAGTAAATCCGCAGTGTAATATGACAACAACTGTCAAACAACCGCAGTCACGAAAGGATACATTTCATCGATGGTGGTTCAGATTTTTATCGTATAATCAGCATCTGCAATCTCTTTGTCAGATACCGTCACGACAATTCACTTTCTAGCTTTGATCTCCTGAATTGAGGAAATATTCTTATCAAAGAGCAGATCATTTGGAGTAAATAACACGGTAGGGTAGTTCTCGTCTACTAAAGCAAGAGGTCCATGCTTCAATTCTCCACTAGGATAAAATTCTGAATGTAAATACGTGATTTCCTTGAATTTCAAGGACGACTCACGAGCAACGGGCACCTGAAAATGCCTTCACAAAAAGAAGAAATCCTTGTACTTAACGATTTTTTCTGCTACATGCTGGATTTGCTCGCTGGAATCCAAGATGTCGTCTATCATTGCAGGGATTCTCTCTAGTTCAGTCAAGACTTTATCATATTTTGCTTTACTTAATCATCTTTTTTGTCACAAAAAGAGCGCTAAAAGCAGAACACAAGTCACCTGTGCAGTAAAGGCTTTCGTCGAAGCAACTCAGATTTCAGCTCCTGCTCTAGTAAATAGTCCATAATCAGTCAAATGAGAAATAGTAGATCATACGACGTTAACCACTCAAAACGTATGGGCTCATCTGCTTTTTAATAACTTTAAAACCGAGATACTATCGGCCGTTTCTCCAGACTGAGAAATAAAGACAAATAACGTCTCATCATCGACGTGGATATGCTGATATTCATATTCGCTAGCGATAAATGCGCTAGATTCCAATCCAGCTAAATCTTCCATAAAATACGTTCACAATACACCGGCATTGTACGAAGTTCCACAACCGACAAAGATAATTTTTTTGAAATGTTCGTCATGCATTCCGTGAAACGCTTCAGCATTCATAGTCTTATCTACAAAATTGACTCTTCCTTTGCAAATCCTCTTGATAATCGCTGGTTGTTCAGAGATCTCTTTGAGCATAAAATGCTTGTAATTCCCTTTCGATGCCTCCAAAGAATCAATATCCATCTCCTCAATTTTTCTCGAAATATGGATTCAGTTTGCTTTAATCTGGTAGTTCTTACCTTTGATATGGAGGATATCTCCATCATCCAAATAAATCAATTTATCTGCATACCCAGAAAGTGCCTGTTTGTCAGACGAGAAGTAAAAATTATTAGCAGTATCATAAGCAAACACCAGAGGACTACCCAGCTTCACCGCCATCATTTCCCCAGGATTTCTCTTGCTAACGATCAAAAGAGCGTAAGCTCCGCGGATTTTATTCACCAGCAGATCCACCGTTTCAGCGAAATCTCCAGTTCGTAGGTCATCTAGTAAATTTGCAATCACTTCACTATCCGTTTCTCCGTAGAATTGGTATCATTTCTCTTCCAGCTCCTTTTTTAGCATAAAATAATTCTCGATAATCCCATTATGTACGATATAAAAATGCTTATGCATCTCGCGGATGAGTATTCTCTTCGCTGATTCCTCCGTGTGTAGCCCAACGCGTATGAGCGATTCCAAACGTCCATTTTTTACTTTGATCCAAGGACTTTTCAGCTTTCGCGACGAGATTTCAGACTTTTCAAACAGATTTTAAAAGCTGACTATTCCCCAACGTATCTCCTACAAACAATCCTGCAGAATCATACCCACGATATTCCAATCTTTCCAATCCATGCAGTAAAATTTTGTCAGCACAATCTTTTTCTCAGATGTAGCCAAAGATTCAACACATGAAAAAATGGTTAACAAATAAATATCATTGGTATAAGATTTTGTGTGCAATTTGCAAATGTTTGTGGTGTGCTGGGGGGAGGGGAGAGAAAAAGAGGATAAAGCAGTTTTTTAGGTTAAAATTTTGCAAAACCTAAAAATTTTGAAATATCCGAAAAAAATCTGATAACTGAAAATGAGGTGGTTACAAATTGTCACGAACTGAAAAGAATAGCTTCTGACGGTAAAAAATATTTAACTGATATGCTAAATAGTGACTGAATTATCTTACTCGCTAAAAATTTCCCAAACAATAATGGATCAGATTTTTTTAGATTGGTTTTTATACAGTGAAAAGAGTATTGAGTGACAGAGTAGGGAAAAGGCTTAATTAACAAAAATGATTATTTACAAGCGATGATTGAGAGTGTATCGAGTTCGGCGAAGATTAAGAAATTGATTAAGGGGCGTTAACAGACAAGATAGATGATAGAGATGTGTTTATGAAATGAATTGATTACAGTTATTATTATGAAGAGTAAGAGAGTGATAAAATAAATCTGAAAGTTTTTTCCGATAAAAATTGATTTTTATGAGCGATTATGTATAACTAATAGGTAAATATTCTTCCAATTTTAATATTGTAAAAAATATGTGATACTCAGAATCTGATACAAGAGTTAAACTTATAGATCCTGCTCTACATGAGCAAGGACGAAAAGAATCTCAGATTGAAAGAGAATACTCTTTTACTGATGGAAGAATTTTACCAGGAGGGAAAAGATGAAAACCAAAATTCATTGATTACTTATTGAAAGATTATGGACTGAATTTAGCGATAATTGAAGCGAAAAAAGAAGATTTACCACCAACGGAATGACTGGAACAAGTAAAATGATATGGAAAAAGTTTAGGAGTAAGATGGTTATATACTTCAAACTGACATGAAATTTATGAATGGGATATGCAAGAATGAACGTGAAAATATATAGATAAATATCCGTCTCCAGAAGAATTATATGAACGTTATACTGATGAATCTGCTGTATTAAGACAACAGATTTTAGGTATTCCTTATTATGTGGATAGTAATAAAAAACCTCGTTATTATCAGGATTTAGCTATTCAAAGAGTATTATCAGCAATAGCAAAATGAAAGCAAAGAATACTTCTAACGATGGCGACAGGAACTTGAAAAACTTATGTAGCATTTCAAATAGTATATAAATTACTTCAAGCGAAATGGAATAAAGAAGGAGCAAACCGCAGACCTCGTATTCTCTTTTTAGCAGACAGAAATATCTTGATAAAACAGGCAATCAATACTTTCAATCCGATTGAGAAAGATTGTAAATGGATTAGGGGAACAGAAATCAAGAAAGCATTATGACAAGTACCAATCAATGGAAATGTTTTCTTTGCGATATATCAAGCGATTATTTCATGAAGTGATGAAGATGAAATCACAGATGAAACAGCTGAAACACAGTTCACAGAATATTACAAACAATATGATCCAGATTTTTTTGATTTGGTTATTATAGATGAATGTCATAGATGATGAGCAAAACAAGATGGAAACCGATGAGAGATCCTAAAATATTTCAATAGTGCAGTTCAATTATGAATGACGGCTACTCCAAAAAGACAAGATAATAACAATACCTACCGATATTTTGGGAATCCCGTTTATGAATACTCCTTGAAAGAATGAATCAATGACGGATTTTTAACCCCTTATAAAGTCAAAAGAATTAGGACAAACCTTGATGAATTAGTCATCGATAGCGATGTTACAGTGGTGAGAGGAGAAGTGCAAAAGAATTTTTATTCGTTATGAGATTTTGATAGAGAAATCGTAGTTCCAGAAAGGAGAAAGTTAGTAGCACAAGAGATCTTAAAACAAATCCGTAAAGATGATAAAACGATCGTTTTCTGTGTGGACCAAGAACATGCGGCAGGAATGAGAGATGCAATCAATGAATTTAAACAGGTGAAAGATAATGATTACTGTGTCAGAATTACCAGTAATGAATGAGAAATCTGAAGAATGTATTTAGAGAGATTCCAAGATAATGATAAAACGATTCCAACTATCGTAACTTCTTCTCAAATGCTAACTACTTGAGTAGATGCGAGAAATGTGAGAAATATCGTGCTTTGTCGTAATATCACAAGTATGACAGAATTTAAACAGATTATAGGAAGATGAACCAGAGTTTTTGATGGAAAAGATTATTTCACGATTATAGACTTTACTTGAGCTTCAGAATTATTTTATGATGAAGATTGGGATGGACCAAACATGGATGAAGAAGTAGATGAAGGTCAATGATGATACGATGATGATGGTCAGACTAATAAACCTACTAAAACTAGTGGTTGAAAGACTGATGATGAGAGTGAATGAGTTAAACCAAAATTGGTGGTCAGATTAAATAATGCAAGAGAACTAAAAATTATAGATGTAGATGTGAGATATATTGACTGAACAGGAAAGCCAATGGGTTCCAAAGAATATTTGGAAATGTTGGTAGGAAAATTACCAGAACTTTATGCAGATGAAAATCAACTCAGAGAATTGTGGTCAGACCCTAAAACCAGAGAAGATTTACTTAAAGAATTAGAAAAAATTTGATTGGATAAAGAACATTTTGAAGTTTTGAAAAGAATGTTTAGTGCACCAGATTCAGACCTTTTTGATATTTTGACACACCTTTCATTTGGAGAAGAAATGAAAACTAAAGAAGAAAGAGCTCAACATGTATTGGGACAATGAACGGTGGAATCTATCCAGAATTTAACAGCGAGAAATTTCGTAGAATATTTGCTTCGTTATTATGCAGAGCATGGAAGTACAGAGATAGTTCAGTCAAAATTATGAGATTTGATAAAGTTATTCTCAAAGAATAGATGGAGCATTATGGATTTTACGAGAGAACTATGATGAGCAGAAGTTTTGACGGATATGTGGAAAGATGTACAAGGTGAGTTGTTTAAGATTTAATAATTAAAATATTGTGAAGAGATGAATTATAAAGTAGCATATGCATTCTTAGAGTCACATTTCTCTAAATCAAAAAAAGATATAATGGATATATATTCTGATATGCTTTTATTATTTTCTAACAATAAAACTAATAATACGAAGAAAATATTAGAAAAAATGGGGCATGAAACTTGAATTAACGTACCATATGAAGTTTGAAAAAGTTTATTAAAAAATTTAAGAAAAAAATGATATATAGACTATAAAGAGTTTGAGGTATATATATTAACTGAAAATGGGGAAAATTATAGAATCGAAAGCACTAAAAATTATGAAAATGAATGATTTGATGATATAGAAAATGATTTAAAAGAACTAGGAATTACGGCATCTTTAAAAGATATTGTAGAAATGTTTTTGAAATCTGATATAACTAAAGTAGATTTTTCGGTAGATGAGTGATTGGAGTTAGAGTCAAGTGAAAATATATTAAATAAATTTTTTAAATATCTTTCTGATACAAAAAGAAAAAATATAGATAAATATAATAAAATTATATGACTACTTTATACATGATTCCTTTCAAAGTTATTGGTTCAGAGAGATATTGATTGAATATTTGATAATTTTAACGGATTAGAGGTCTATTTGGATACAAATATTATAATAAGTCTTTTGTGATATCATGAGGAATCTGTTAATATTATGACAAGAGAAATTGTAGAAAAATTAAAGTGAATGAATGCAAAATTGTATGTGTCATCTTTGACCTTAAATGAGTTAAATAAGCTATTAGATGGTTATAAACCAGAAAATTATTTCAGTAATTATCCTGTTGATCATATTTATTATAATATGAAACTGAAAAATAAATCAAAGTCAGATATTAATATTATTATTGAAAATATTGAATCTTTTATGGAAAAAAATGATATTGAAATTAATTATATTACATCTAAAGACTCTTTAAGTGAAGACCGTTCATTCTCAGAAAAAACACAATCATTATCACAATACAAGAAAAAATCGTCACAAAAAATAATTGAGCACGATGTACTTATGCAAATATTTATAAAAAAACAGAGATATTCTTTGCATTCAATTTACTCAAAATCAATAGATAAATCTAAAATAATATTTTTAACATTAGATAATCATTTTAGTTCTTGGAATTTAACATTACATCAAGATTGAACAGTCCCAGAAATAATACACATAGAATCTATCGCAACATATTTGTGGTTAAAAAATCCAAATATTGTAAATATATCGGAAATACGACAATTTTTAAATTGAAATATGAAAAAACATGTTATTTCGAATAATTTGCGAGAATCATTTTTGTGAGAATTAGGAAGAAAAGTTGAGTCAAAAGAAATATCACATGAAGATTGTGCTGCTTTATTGGCCATGGAGAGTACAAAATCTAGTTTATTGGAGTTAGAAAAAGAAGTTGAAAAAACATGAAATTTAGATTTTTCAAAAATTTTGTCAGAAGAATCTATTCAAAAAATTCATTGAGAGAAAAATAGTGCAAAAAGAAAAATTGAATGACTATATCTAGCAAATCAGACAATAAAAAAGAAACAAGAAGATGCTGAATCTCAAATATCAGTAGCAAAAGAAAATATAGAAATAGGAGCAAAGAAAAAGGCGAATTTTTTACTTCGGACAGTAAAACTATCAATATTAATAGTAGTAATTTTAGTATGTTATATATTGTCAAAGTTATGAATTTTTGATTTTCTTTGAAAATATTCACAGCAAATAACTATTGTTTTTACAACAGCATCTTTATTATGAATTAATTTTGTAAAACCAGTTAAGAAAACATTTGAAAATTTATATAACAAAACCGTAACTAGGTTTGTGAATAAGAAAACACAAGAGATTTTTAACAAGAGAAAGGAAAAATAATGCGACCAACAGTAAAACTTTGAGAAATAGCAAATATAAAATCATGAAAGAGATTACCAAAATGAAATTTTGTTCAAGATAAAAAAACGGAATATCCATATATTAGAGTTTCCGATTTTTGAGATAATTGAACAGTAGATATTTCAACTGTGAAATATATTACAAAGGAGATTTATGAGCAAATATCAAAATATATTATAACAGATAAAGATTTATATGTAAGCATTGCCTGAACGATTTGAAAAACTTGAATAATTCCAGCTGAATTGAATTGAGCAAATTTAACAGAAAATGCTGTAAGATTAGTATATAATTGAAAATATGAAATAGATAATAGATATATTTTATATTTTACAAATTCAAAATCTTTTGGAAATCAGGCTTGATTAGCTTCAAGAGCAGTCGCAATGCCAAAATTAGCAATATCAAGATTACAAAATATAGAAATTCCACTTCCACCGCTTGAAACTCAAAAAGCCATAGTCGCTAAACTTGACCAGATTTTTGCTGAACTTGACCAGACTAAATCAGAAATTCAGAAGAACTTGGATAATACGGACGAACTTTGGAAGTCAGCTTTGAATCAAGCTTTTCATGGAAATTGGGGGATGAAGACTTTACAAGATGTTTGTTTACAAAAAATTACAGATTGAACACACCAAACTCCTACATATTGTGGAGAAAAAGAGTGAATTCCTTTCATTTCTTCAAAAGATGTAACAAAAGAATATATAGATCGAGAATGATGAATAAAGCATATTCCACAAAGTTTACATGAAGAGTTATATGCAAGAATAGCACCACAAAAAGATGATGTTTTGTTAGCTAAAAACTGAACAACTTGAGTTGCTGCGATCGTTGAAGATGATAGAATTTTTGATATTTATGTAACTCTTGCTGTTTTAAGACCAAATCAGAAAATAATTACACCAAGATTTTTACACAGAATAGTTAACAGTCCGATTTGTAAAAGACAATTTGATAAAAGTTTAAAATGAGCAGGAGTTCCAAACTTGCATCTTGAAAATATAAAAACAGTCACTATTCCAGTTCCACCACTTTCAGAGCAAGAAAAAATCGTTGAACATTTAGACCAAGTCTCTCAAGAAGTGAAAGAGTTAAAGTTAAAATATCAATCTCAACTTGATAACTTGGAAGAATTGAAAAAGAGTGTATTAGATAAAGCTTTTAAATGAGAATTAGTAGAGTAATGGCAGATGAGAATTTAATTTTTCAAACATTTATACAGACTTTTATTCAATTATGTGTTGAAAAAGTTTATAAAGGGTTTGAAAAAAAGAGAGAAGAAAAAAAGAAACAGGAAGAAAAGGAAGATAATCCAAGAATGATAAGTTTATATTCAGATATATTTGAATATTTTAAAGAGTTTATGCAAGAATTACAGTCAGTTAATGGCTGAATAAAAAGTGATGAATGAAAAATATTACTTGGAATTGAAGATAAAGATTTAGATAATTGAGAATTATCAGTTGAAACTCTTGAAAAAATGATGAATGATTCAAATAGCCCTATTAATTTTCATTTGGAAAATTATATGAAGAATTGAGATTTTGTAGATGTAATTAACAAATGAAAAATAAAATTAGATGCTTATGGAGATTCTTTTAAAGAATGTATTGATGATTATATAGACAATAAGTGAGAAAATAAAAGAGATAAACTAAAAAAAGAAAGAGAATTATTTAATGAATATTTATCAGATAATTTAATTGAATTAAAAAAGGCTTATATAGATATAATTATCTGATTATTATACCCTTGAATAAATGAACAAGATAAAAAATATGTTATGTATGAAGTAATTGATAGATTAGATTTTGAAAAATATATCCCTATTATCTATAAATTCTTAGATAAAATAGATGATCGTGTTTTAAGTAAATAATTATTATTTAATGAAAGCAGAAATTAATCGTATTACAGACATTCTCCGTAGAGATGACGGAATCTCATGAGCTATGCAATATACTGAACAGATTTCATGGATTCTTTTTCTGAAATTCTTTGATGATTATGAAAAAGCTCAAGAATTAGAAGCTAGTTTGAACTGAAAAACTTATCATAAATTAATTTCTCCAGAATATGAATGGTCTACTTGGGCAGCGCCAAAGAAAAATGGAAAAATTGATAGATTATCTGCTATGGTTTGAGATGATTTGAAAGAATTTGTAAATCTAAAACTCTTTCCATATCTCGATAAATTCCGTGATAATTCTACAGATTATCATAGTATGAAATATAAAATTTGAGAGATATTTCACTTTATTTCAAATAGAATAGAAAACTGAAATACTTTGAGAGAAGTAATTGATATTATTGATTGAATGAATTTCCAATCCAGTGAAGACCTTTTTGAACTTTCAAAAGTTTATGAAGATTTACTTCAATGAATGGGAAATGATTGATGAAATAGTGGAGAATTTTATACCCCAAGAGCAGTTATTAAAGCTATGGTAGAATGTATAGATCCAAAAATCTGAGAAACTATTTACGATTGAGCTGCTGGTTCTTGTGGATTCTTAATTGAAGCTTATAATCATCTCCGTCAAAAAGCTAAAACTACGGCTGATTTAAATTGGTTGAATCATGATGCTTTATGGTGAAATGAAAAAACTCCTATTGCTTACATTATGGGAGTGATGAATATGATTCTTCATGGAGTAGAAAATCCAAATATTAATAAGAAAAATACATTGATTGATAATATTAGAGACTTTCAAGAAAAGGATTGATTCAATATTATTCTTGCAAATCCTCCATTTTGAGGTAAAGAAAAAGAAGAAATTCAGGCTAACTTTCCGATAAAATCTAATGCTACTGAAATATTATTCCTCGAGCATTTCATGAAAAAACTGAAATCATGAGGTAGGGCTGCGATAATCGTTCCAGAATGAGTATTGTTCAATACTTCAAATGCTTTTCAGTGAGTAAAAAGAGAACTTTTGGAAAATTATAATCTCCATACGATTGTTAGTTTACCTTCAGGAATTTTCTTACCTTACGCATGAGTAAAAACGAATGTTATCTTTTTTGAAAAGACTAAACCAACTGAAGAAATCTATTATTATGAAGTAGATTTAGGTCGTAAACTCACGAAAAATAAACCTATAACTTTTGAAGAATTGCAATGAATGATTGATTGTTATAATTCTAGAGAGTTATGAGAAAATTCATGGATTGTAAAAGTATGAGATATTAAAGATTACGACTTATCAGCTAAAAATCCTAATAAGAATAAGGAAGAAATTTTAAGAGATCCAAAAGAGATTTTGGAAGATATAGAAAAATCTGATGTTGAGATTAAAAGTCATATTCAGAATTTAAAGTGATTATTGAAATAAAATTTACCCCAAAACCACAAACCAAAAATGAAAATTGCTATCGTTACATGAGCTAGTTCAGGATTATGAAAAATCTTTGTAGATAACCTTATCCAAGAAAAAGATTTGGATCAAATCCGAGTCCTAGCTAGAAGTAAAGATAAATTAAATGAACTCAAAACTCAGTACTGAGATAAAATAGTCCCTTATACGATAGATCTTTCAGTTCATGACGAGATTATCAAATTTTCCAAAAAGCTGACTGAAACTAAGTGTAGAATCAGATATCTAGTGAATAATGCCTGATATGGAAAATTCTGAGCTAGTGATGAAATTCCGCTTGAAGATTCTCTGAATATGATTGATTTGAATATCAAAGCCGTGGTGAGTATGTGCTATATCTGCACTCCATTTATGCAGAAAGACACTTCATAAAACCTTTTAGCAAAAGGTATAAAAATACTTGGGACAAAACGATGAAAGCGATTAATGAAATGCTAACTCGTATTGATATGTTTATCAAAACTTCAAAAGCTGAAAGAATTCATAAATCAAATAATTGTTATATAGCTAAATATGAATTTAAGATAGCATGATCCAACGAATCTCCCAAAACTTCATGAAACAGAATTATAGTTTATGTAGATGAAGACAAAAAAGAAGTTCAGATTTTATTACTTTATACCAAAACGGATATTCAATGATGAAATGAAACGGTTTGGTGGCAGAAATTACTGAAAGAAAATCATAAAGAAATTTATTCAAAGTTTAATTATCAGATATAAAAAGCTGTCCGAAAGGGTAGCTTTTTTTGAAATTGATTAGATTCTATCTCAATATGGTAAATTTTTTATATAATTTTCCATAAATTCTCGGTCTGGGTTTCAATTCTTATCAACAGGAAGTTTTATAATCATATCATTTATTTTATCTTTGCTCGTTTTATATCAATAACTATATCTTTTATTGTTATGTTTAATTAACGAAACAATAAATAATCAATTATATTTATTTAGATATTTTGACTTTAGTATAGCTATATTTACAGAAGCACAAAAATCATATGGTTGATAAAAAACATTATATCATACATTAATAGAAATAGTTATAGCATTTCATTTGAATATTTTTGTTGGCTCAACATTCCTTGTTATTCAATTATTATTATCTGTTTCATTTACAATTGGAGTCTCTCAATCTAAATTTTGGTTTGGAGCTGATTCTTTTCATCTATCTTGTGTAAAAATATCTCAAATTCTAAATTCTTTCCATTCTCAAATATTTAATTCATATTTTCATGATTTAATTTTTGTTGTAATTGGTTTATGATGTAATGATTTAATATAATTTTCCATATAATCTCGGTCTGGATCTCAAGATTCATCTGCTGGAAGCTTAATTTTCATATTAAGTACTTTATCTTTTGTTAATTTCCTGCCATAACTAAATCTAAAAGATTCTTTATTTATAATTGTGGATAAAAATAATCATATATAAGAGCTCATATTAAATTTTGGTGTAAGTATTCTTATATCATCAGATGATGCACAATATGAATTTTTATGATAAAATGTAGTTCAAACACTTCAATTTCTAGCAATTGTAAGTGTGTTTCATTTTTGAGAAGGAATAGCATCAATCATGCTCGAAACTCCATTATTTTCAGCACTAGAAGAAACATATTCAACATCTCAATTGTTATAAGATGATAAATAATCATCATTAGATGTTGAGTATCCAAATAATTCACCCAAAGAGAAATATTTTCGGTTTATTGTATTAATTTTCATAAATATCTCATTTCTTAACTAAATATGATAGATAGTTATTAACCGTATTTTGAAAGTCTTTTTCGGATAATTGAGAATAGTCCGTTTCCATATATGCTTCACATAACCATTCATCACTGCATGTAACGCAAGCTTTAGCTGTTAATCAGTCCTTTACATCTCATTTTTTGTAAAAATTTATCCATTCTTTTTTTATTCACTCCCACTTATCATAGTAATCTATTCTTCATAATTTCTTTTTCTTTACGAAACCATCATCTTTATAATATCAGAAAAACGTAGGGACTTCTGAATCATGAGGTTCATGAGCTTTTCGTACCATTACACAAACATTTGTAGAGGCTTTATTTCAATAAAAAATATCATCGGGCATCGAAAATACTGCTTTAAGAGTGTGCTTCTCCATAAGTCTTCTTCTTTCTTCTTTAAATTTTGTTCCTATTGCACAAGACATTGGACATACTATTGCAACTTCTCATCCAGGTGCTACAAGCATTAATTCTTGTTCTAAAAATTCAAGTTCAGTATGATCTTTTTGAGAATATGGAGGATTAAGAAGTCACTTATTGATTGATATTCTTTTTCAATTAGTGTCAGTTAAGTCCTGTAATTTTGAATAAGCCTCTTTATCAAAACAATCTCAATGGATAATGTTTGACTTCCCATCTTGTCTAACTATCATGTTAGCTAAGGCTAAAGTATGAATATCAGAATCCTGTTCTATTCAGTAAAGATTGTTTTTTCTAATATATTCTATTTCATTAGGTGTTGCATTTTTAAACATTATTCCCATAGCAGTTACTAGGAATGCTCATGAGCCACAGCAAATATCAAGTACTTTATCATCTTTTTTTATGTTGATTAGCTCAGCCATAAATTCTGTAAGGTGTTGAGGTGTTAGAACAATTCATAAGGTATTTCAATCTCAAGAAGAATAAGTAATAAACTCATGATAAAAAACTCATAATGCATCAATTGTATTTCATATATGACACATCATTGGCTTTATATTCATCTCTAGAATATTAATGTAGTGCCTTAATGAACCATCTTCACTTAAATCTTTTTTCTTTAGTTGTATTACTCAATCAATTTGTCAAAATGCTGTTTTAATTTCTTTTATTTTTTTCTCTGGGATTTCTCAACCATGTAAAACTCTATCTATAGCTGATTCACAACTTAATAAAAGTGTGTCAAAATCTTTAATATCTTTATAGCTATTACTAAAACTTTTATCTTGTAACGCTATAAGTATTCACGCTATACATAATGGCTTCAATTTTTCAGTCATTTTTACAGTTCTCAAAGATTCATGCATCATAATAGCAAGTTCCTTTACATCTTGTAATTTATAAGTAGCTCTTAGTTCTTTCCCGTTTATTAATTCTAAATAGTTGTTTGCAGATAATAGAACATTTTGTGCATTTGTATATTCTTGGTATGATTCTTGTCATCTTGGTCGATAAAACATACTAGACCTAAATAATTGTGTCTTTGTTCAACTAACAGCTACAGCTATGACATTGTAATATTCTTTTAAATATTTAGCATAATATAAAACTCAATCAACTGCATATTTTTTTGGTTGATTATAATTTACGCTGCAATGCATTTTAGGATCGCTTTTACATTCAACTACAATTATTGTATTATCGTTTCCTTTAAATGTTATTATATATTCTGGCTTTGCTTTTCATTTTCATCATTTTGTATAATCGTTAATCTCACACAAATCTGGTTTTCATCATGCATTTGTAAGAGCGCTGTCTATTCTTGCATTTGCATGTTCTCACTGTGCGAATACCCATCAAAATTCATTACTACCTAAATCAAATCACATTTTCTGTTCGACTAGTCTTTCTGAGTGTCTTTCATTGATAGCCATTTTATCTTTTTGTGTGTCAATAAAAATATTTACAAACATGATATAAATATTATAAAAAATTGGAAGAGAAAAACGAGACAGATAAATTAATTATACTTGACAAAAGTTGTAGGAAATGTATAAATAAGTATTTATATGTTTATTTATTCTGTTATGAAAAAGCTATGGTTCTATATTTTAGATAAAGTGCGAGATTTTATATATAAACATCGAAATTTATATAAAAGAAAGCCAGTTTATGAGAAAGATTTAAAGAATAAAACATTAGATGAATTAATCCTTTTAAAGGAATCTGAACATGATTATTTATCTTTAAATATTCCGATAGCTTTAGGAATTTTATGAGCTATGACTGTATTAGATCATTTTTGGTGGAAATCGTGATTTGTTTTTTTTCTATTAATTGTTTGAGTTAATATAGCAGTAGCACTTGAAGAAAAAAAGGAAAATATAAAAATTTATAATAAATTTATAAACAAGGAATTTAAAAAGAAAGAAAAATCAGAAGAAAAGTATAAAAAGGAAATATTGAAATATTTGAGCAATATAGAAAAAGGATTGAATGATAAATGAAAATAAACATTCTATTTATAAGTATTTTATATGATAATTAACGATATTATGGACTTTAAAAGATGATCAGAATGGAGAAAATGGGATTTACACGTTCATGCTCCAACCGAATATACACTAATAAAGAAGGATGACTATAAGTGAACTTCAAGAGAGTGAAAAATGGAAAATTTTATTGATGAATTGAAGTGATTATCAGATATTGCTGTATTATGAGTGGCTGATTATTTTTCAATTGAATGATATAAAGAGGTAAAAAAATATAAGGATAGTTTATCTAACATAAAACTTATTATACCTAATTTAGAATTAAGGATAACACCAGAAACGAGAGATTGAAAGAAAATTAATTTGCATGTTCTTTTTAATACAGAAAATTTATCAGATGATAAAATTGAACAATTTTTATATTCATTTATATTCCCTCAACAAGGACGTAATTTTACGTGTAAAAAAACTGATTTAATAGAATTATGAAGGACTTTTGAAAAAAAAGAATCAGATGAAGAGGCCTTAAAAAGATGACTAAATGAGTTTTGTATAACGTATCAGAATTTTTTTGAGAAGTTAGATGAACAGGATGATTTTTTTAGAAATAATATATTAATATGAGTGTCAAATAACAGTGAAGATGGAGTATCTTGAATTAAAGATTTACCTTGAATTAGAAACATAATTTATAGATGAGTTGATTTTATTTTTTCATCACAGGAGAGTGATAGAATGTATTTTTTATGAAAATGAGTAGATGATGAAAAAACAATCATTGAAAAATATGGATCACTTAAACCGTGTATTCACGGCTCTGATTACCATTGAAGTACCTGAGGAAGAGTAATATGTGTACCTGATCTAAATAGATTTTGTTGGATAAAGGCGAATCCAACTTTTGAATGATTAAAACAGATATTATATGAACCAGAAGATAGAGTAAAAATTCAAGAAGCTTTACCAGAAGATAAGGAGAGTTATTTATTAATCGACAAAGTTAAATTCATTGATAATGATTTTACTCCAAATGAAATCTTATTAAGTAAAAATTTGACTACCATTATCTGATGAAAATCTACATGAAAATCTATTTTGTTAAGAGCTATAGCTGAAACTATAGATAAGAAAGAAGTAGAACAAAGATTAAAAGATATTTCAATGCCAATAAATACTAAAATAATTAATAAATTTAGTGTTATGTGGTGAGATTGACAAGAATCTAATGAAAATCTTGAAAAGAAAATAATTTATATACCACAATCTTATTTAAATAGAATTACAGAAGATTGAAAATCAGAAAATGCAATTATCGATATAATAGTAAATATTTTAAAAAATGATTTAAATATAAGTTTGGCGTTTGAAAAATTAGATCAACAAAAAAGAGTAATTTCTCAGACTTTGAATAAAAATATCGAGGATTTATTCTTTATTATAGATGAATGAAAAAAATGTAATGAAAAAATGAAAAATATATGAGATAAAAAGTGAATAGAAAATGAGATAAATTCATTAGAAAAAGATATTGATATACTAAAGAAATCAATCAATCTAACTTCTGAGGAATTAGAGTTATATAATCAACTTACAAAAGATATAGATGAAAATAGAAGGAGTCTTATTATGACTAAAAAAGCAATTGAAATATATAAGAAATTACAATGATTGGATTCGTATTTTTGATTAAATCCCCAAGTAGAGAGTTATATATCGGAATGTCCAAAAGATTATAAAGATATATTGATTCATGAATTTGAAGTACAAGAAGAATATTATGTTGATAATTTAAAAAATAAATTATTAGAGTTTTGTGAAGAAAAAGAAAAATATTGTATAGAATTATCAAAAAGTATTACAAATTTAGAAAAACAAATTCAACCATTGAATGATAAAATAAAAAAATCTCAATTATTAAAGGAAAAGATAAATAGGTTAAAAGTAGAAAAGAAGAAACTTGCTGATATTATAATAGAGGAAACTTTAAGAGAATCTATATTAAGCAAATATAAAAATATAGTTACTGAACTTGCAAAAAATATTTCTAGTTATTATTTTATTTTAATGAGTATAAAAAATGACATTTTAGAGCAAAAAGTAATTACAGAACAACATGGTTTAGTGTTTGATATTGAAGTAAAATTTGATTTTTTAAGGCTTAATGAAAATTTTTTGACGAGGGTTTTTGATCAGAGAAAAAATCTTCCAGAAGAGTGTCAATTTAGTGAGAATATGGATATAGATCAATTTGAAAAAACTGTAAAATCTATTATATCGAAGACCTTATCTAAGGATAAAGATTTACCGATTAGAAATGGTTTTACAGAAAAGGAAGTAATAACAAAGCTATCTCAATCATGGTATTTCTTTAATTATAAAATTGAAGAAGATGGTGATGAGTTAGATCAAATGTCTCCATGAAAAAAATCATACGTTTTATTGAAATTGTTGATAGAATTAGACAATAGTAAATGTCCTATTTTGTTAGATCAGCCAGAAGATGATCTTGATAATCGTTCTATTTATCAGGATTTAGCAAGATTTATAAAAGAAAAGAAAAAAAGTAGGCAATTTATAATTGCTACACATAATCCTAATTTGGTTGTTGGTACCGATGCAGAATGTATAATTGTAGCTAATCAAGAATGAAATAAATCTAAAAATAAAAATTATAGATTTGAGTATGTGGAATGAAGTCTAGAAGATACTAAAGAACTAGATTTACATGAAGAGTGTATTTTATACAGACAATGAATACAGGAACATATTTGTGAAATATTGGAATGATGAAAAGAAGCTTTTGAACAGAGAAAAAATAAATATTCTTTTATAAATAATTAATTATATATATTACGTCTGATTCTATAGAATCCATTAAAATGCTTTTGAAATTCCCTTGAAGTTGCAATATTAATATCATCATGAAATTGAGACATAATATCTTTGTATTTATTCATACCAGACTTTCTACTATCTGTTATTGTCTTTTGGAATTTATCAAAACTTATCATTGAAAATTTTGAATTAATAAAAGAATTTTGATAAGCATATCTATATTTTTTTCGTAATCAATATTTCATCTAGTTATCTTTTAATATTCTGAATAAGAAATATATTATCCTATAATTTAGTAAAAGTAATAATGCAAAAAAAGATATATAAAATATAACCATAAAAGGAAATAAAGCTAATCACATTGAAATAAGCATGCTAAGTGCAATTAAAATTAAACCTAAAAGAATAGGTTCTTTAAAATAACTTAATAGCAAGTCATATTTGTTATTTGCTTTTATCATTTTAATATTTGAATTTTCTTTTCCTTGAAAAATGAGTGTCATTCAAACACCGATAAATCAAATAAATATTGATATAACTGTAATAACAGTGGTTGAAAATGTTATTAGTCTATCTCATCAGAATTTAAAGAAATCAAGGTGAGATTCGACAAAATAATAATAGATTAATGATGATATAAAAAACAAAATAGAATACGTATATGGATAGAATCTATCTCATACAAAAAATTTTTTAAATAATCACATTTTTTGTTTCATTTTTTATTACTATAGAGCTAAATACTCTTCTTTTAAAGATTGTAATATTTTTTTATAAGAATATAATAATTTTTCTACGATGTTTGAACTTAATTTCCTAGATTCGACTTCTAACATAATAGTATCTTTGTATCTTATCTCGCTTAGTTTTTGATCAACTTTTTTTCAAACTTCATCGATAGTTACTTCTTGAAAGTTAATACTTTCATTGTCTTTAAGAAGTTTAGTGATTTCTTTCTTGTTTAATCAATTTTCATTAACATACATAATTTGCATTTCCTCTCATCATAACCTATCTTTTACATCAAATAATCATTTTAATCAATCATCACTAAGTCACACAAGTGGCCTTTCAGCGTTTCATGAAGCAACCTTAAATTTAAATTTAGTAATTTTTCTATTATCTTGTGATAAATATTTTTCTCTATCCTTGTAACATATTGGTTCTATAACAATATTATGTCATGTTATTTCTCTAAAAATTTTTTCAATATTTGCAATACTTTCCTTTCATCAAACATTTAGCACCTCGATAATTCAAAGAGATCATTTTATTATATTAATATTATTTAGATCTAAAATTATATAAACATCATCATATAAAGAAATATTTTCTTGTAATTCTAATATTTCTGGATTCGAAAGATCTTTTTCATTTTTATCTAATTTTTTTGGAAGTATTTCTATTGGCTTCTCTTTTACTGTCTGGACAAAAAATATTCATGACTCAGAAGTTTCATTTATAATAAAAGATTTGGTATTGTCTAATTTTGATTTTATTAAATTCAAAATTTCAATATTATTATCCTGATAATTGTTTATAGAATATAAATATCATACATATTCTTTGCTAAATGCCATATATAGAACATAAATTAAAAAGTAAACCACATCACTAATAATAAAATTATACAAAAAACAAAAACATTTTAAATGTGTACTTTTAATATTAGAACAACATAATTATATTTATTTTATTTTTTAATTGCAAGAGGATTTATTTACTATTGAAATTTCTAAATAAACAGATATTAAAAGTTCTCAAGAGCTAAAATAGTTTCAAAAAGGTCAGTTGCTTTTAGCATAAATATTAATCAATCATGCTTTCCCTAACCCACACCCTAAAACAAATTCCAAACTCAAAATGAATAATCATCTTTGTCCATTGACTCACAAGCGACCAGGATGAAGAAATTTTTGTCCAATGAGAAAAGTTTTTCAATGAAAATTGATTTTCTACAATTAGATTTAGTCTGTACTGAGATTTGCCTAATGAGAGGAAATTAATTGAGACTTGTCTCCAAGATAATATTGATGATACAAATACAGTCATCAAATATGCCAAAGACCTTTGATTCAAAAAGATTTTCCTTGTGTGACATAGTTATGGCTGCTTGTCTAATCTTTTTACGGATTTGTCAGATGTTTCGTGATTAATCATGCGAGATCCTTCAATGGCTGGAGAAATGCTTTTGAGCGATGTCTACGAGGATGAGGACTGATATTTTATCGATTGGTGAGATTGATATAAGCACAGAATCGGCGAGAAATATTACCAAGATTTTCAAGCTGACCCACAAACTTATTTAGACCAAATTTCAAAAATTCAAATTCCAGTCAAAATATTTTGAGCAGAAAATTGACTTGCAGAAAATGCTCGTTTGTACTTCGATTCTGCGAATGAGCCCAAAAGCCTGACTACGATTTCTGGAGCTTATCATAGATTTCAATGAGGCTGAGCAGAGGAGTTGCTCAATGAGAGTTTGAGATGGATAGAAAGCAACCCCCTCTCCCGCTAAAGCGGGCACTCCCCCTGTCAGGGGAGAAATTTCCTCACTGATAAGGGAGGTGGCTGAAGGCCGGAGGAGTTGCTTAAAACACCCCCACTTGCTTAAACCTCACACTCATTTACCCTTCAAACTCCTCATCAATCATCCATTTTCCATTTTTTCTAAATGCAGGGATTGTCTGTCTTTTAGCTTTATTTAGATAAGAATTAACATTTTTATTATTATTTTTTGCCCATTCATTCAAAGTTATGATTCTTTTTGCCGTTAAAGTCAGAATTCTTTTATTTAATGATTCTAGTAATAATAATCCAAAGAATTTACTAAATCATTTGTAGTCATTTTTAATAAGATATGTATCAAAAAGAGGGTAGTAATCTTTCTCTTTATTTTTATTTGGAATAATTATTGGAGGATATCAGAGATCCATTAGTTGCTTATTTATCAAAACTCTTCCAATTCTTCCATTCCCATCTCCAAAAGGATGAATTAATTCAAATTCTGCATGGAAATGAGCTATTTTATCCAAGAAATAACTCTTTCTATCGAAAGTATACTTTCTAACTAAATCATAAATAAATCAGTTCACAAATGCAGGATTGGCTCAAACATGAGAACCTACACGCACCCATTCATCTCCACTTCTGAAACGTCAAGCGAAATGGTCATTGATTCCGCTTAATAGAATCTTGTGTAATTTTAAAATCAGTTCAGCAGTGAATTTTTCATGAGGATTGTTTTGTAGGATTTCTATAACTTTTACTAAATTTTTTGCTTCATAAATTTCACGAATATCATGATCTTTCTTTATTTTATCAAAGAAAATGATACTTTCAGTTTCCTCTAATGTAAGAGTGGAGTTCTCAATTGCATTTGAGTTATAAACCATTTCAGGAACTTCAGAAATATCCAGCTCATAAAGGGCATGTGTATGTTTTTTTTCTAATTTTTTGTAAATAGAAAATAAATTTTCAATTCTAGTATTTATATCGTTATGAACTATCATTTCTATGTATTTTGAATAAATATTAAGGCGTGAAAAATTTGAATTTTTTGATTTTTTCACGTTTAAATTATAATACTTTTCTCTAAAATTGCAAGTTTTTATCAAGATTTTTGAATTTTTTTCCCCCTCAACAAACAGAAAAAAGCCTGAATCTCTCCAGGCCTTTTTCAATACTTACCGTCGTTCTTATTCAGCTTTTTTGAAATAATTGAATAATAACGCAGCTAATGCAGCTCAAACTAACGGAGCAACGATAAAAATCCAAACAATTCCAAAGGATCCATCTCCTCCCAGGAATCCTTGAAATAACGCTGGTCCAAAACTTCTCGCAGGATTCACGGAAGTACCAGTAAGCCCAAGTCCCAAGAGATGAACGAGCGTCAAAGCTAAACCAATGACAATTCCAGCGACAGATCCATTTTCGCGTTTTGAAGTTGCTCAAAGTACCGCCATGACGAATACGAAGGTCAAGACGATTTCAGCCAATAATCCGAGCCAAATGTTTCCATGAACTCCAGCTAATCCATTAGCTCCTAACGCTGAAAAATCGCATCCAAGGAGTACGGCGAGTAAAACAGCCCCGAGGACGCCTCCTACAAATTGAGCTAAGACATACTGCCAAAACTCTTTTGCTTTCATTCCTCCCGTCATCCAAACTCAGAGACTAACTGCAGGATTCACATGGCACCCAGAAACCGGACCAATCGCATAAGCTAAAGCCACAATAACCAATCCGAAAGCCAATGCCGTAGCCACAGGATCTACTCCCGTCCAAACGGCAACTCCACAACCAAATACGACGAGTACCATAGTACCGATGCATTCTGCCAACAGTTTTTTCATGAGCATGTTGATAAAGAAATAAAAAAGAAATAAAAATCAGACCTCAGTCTTTGCTATCAATACTTATGAAGTTTAAAGGGAATATCAAGTTTTTTTGATAAATTACAGGGGAGAAATCGAAAACACCTAAAATAAGGCAAAAAAATCTCTTGACTTTTGAGAAAAAATATTATATAACACAAAATATCATATAAAAATATCTATCAATAAAAAATTAACAAAAACTCTAATGAGATGTAGAATAATGCGGAGGGAAAGATCAAAAAAACGTAGATGAGACGCACACAGAATCGGTTAGAAAAAGAGATCAGTCTGAGACGAACAAGGAAAAAAACAAAAAACCAGGTAAAATCAGGTAAAAACGTGGAAATGAAAAGTTTTTTGGAAAGTACTATAAAAATTGATAGTAATCAAAATTAAAGTCAAAGTGTTACTACTATCGGAGCCAGCTGTTTACAGTCTGGCTCTTTTTCTTGCCTACGATTTGAGATGTTTTTTCGCATAGGGACAGGATGCAGTGACGGAGAACCCTTGTCAGGTAAGATGCTTGAGAGCAGCTTGAACTAATGCATGCGCAATGCCTTGTCCTCTCAATGATGCATCGACGAAGGTATGAGAAATATCATAAGTATTAGGAGCTACCTGCTCAAACGTAATTTCTGCCAGAGGCTTTCAGGTTTTGCCAGGGAGATAAATCCTATGTGCTTCAGTGATGAAAGGGGAGTCCATGAGAGAAATTCTAAAGAGATAAATAAAGATTTTATAGTAATTAAAAGAGAAAAATCAAAGAGGAATGATCACTAAGTAAAAAAAACGAGTGATTTTTTGACTTTTACGAAAAAAAAGGGTATACTATAGATGTATCTTTTATTTTCTAATCATTATGTTAATGAAAAAATTGCTAAAGAATCCTGTTCGTAAGGCAGAAAAAGACAGAACTACAGCAGAAAAAGTTGTAAGAAATGTCGTTTTCGTAGCATTGGTTGCTTTCGCATCTATCATGGTGTACAAAGTAATTGACGCAGAAATGTCTTTGACAGAAGAAAGCATGCTTGACATTACACCTGCAACAGCCAACGCCCCTCATGACGTAGACGAATCTATCGCTCCAGTTGAAGAAACTGTAGACGAAGTTTCTGGTGAAAATGCAGAAATTCTAGCTATGTAATCCATTCTTTGGATGAACAAAAACAAAAAGATAAATACTGACTACCAAGTCTATTTATCTTTTTTTTACCAAAGTTTTTGTTGCTGTTTTTCCCCTTTTGCAAAGGGGATACGGCGAAGCCGAGGGGATTTGAAAGCTGGGGCTTGCCCCGCTCCGCAGGGGGGTAAAAAACGTAAACATAAAAATCCCCAGTCCTCAGCTAACAGAACCAGCTTCGGCCAGCCCCTTTACAAAGGGGCGAAGTTTTGAACAAGAAAATTTCTATTTGTACGTATAAAAATCCAAATTTGCGAGCATCTCTTTAGCCCTTTGTAATTTATGCTTTGAACTAGAGTAAAGCGTGTAGAGGACTTCTCCTTTCTCCACTTTATTACCTACTTTTTTATGCAAATAAATTCCTGCAGTGTAGTCTGCTGGAGCTCCAAGCGTACGAACGATGGTATTGAGATAACTCATATCAATATCCGTAATGAGAGCGGACTTAGGAGCGAGAATCTCTTCTTGTACGTCGCCAAGCTGAATATCGTCAGCTTTTATTCCAGGATTTTTTCCATTTTGAGCACGAATAATGTCAGACATTTTTTTCCAAGCTTCACCGGTAGTAAGCTGCTTTCTTACGAGCGCTTCGGCTTTCCTCATGGTAGGGACTTTCCCGCACAAAACGAGTAATTTAGAAGCGAGAAAAATGGCTTTACTTGCGAGTTCTTCTGATTGATCTGGATGATTTTGCAGAATTCTAAGCGCGTCTCTAGCCTGTAAATTTGCACCAATAGCTCTTCCCACAGGTTGATCAGCCCTGATAATCTCGACACCAACCTTCATACCGAGATATTTTGCAATACTCTTAAAATGACTCGCAATTCTCTTAGCGCTTGCCATATTGGTAACTTTTGCCGTTGATCCAACAGGGATTTCGATGAGACAGTGACTGATTCCCATAGCATAGTTCTTTGCCATAATGGACGAAATCATCCTTGCATATGGCTCCATACCTAGAGGAGAAGACACTTTCATAATTCTATCGTTTGCAGGAGCTAGGTTAAGTCCTTGATTTCGGACGAGACATGCTCCGGTTTTATCGATAATACGGATAATATCAGCTTTTTTAAAACTAATATCCATCAAAACATTAACGCATTCTCCCGTAGCAGCAGGAGAAGTAATCGCTTTGGAAAAGGATTTTGGTATCGTGATTCCTAAGGAAGCCAAAATAGGAACGATAATCATAGACGTTTCGTTTCATGGAATCCCACCGATACTGTATTTACTCGCTACGATACCAGGGAAACGATACATATCACCAGTAAAAGCTGTAGCTTTGGTAGTATAAGCCAGTTCTTGAGGGTCAGATTTGTAAAAGAAACTGGTAGAAGTATAGTATGCAAGCACTAAATCAGAAAGCTTATTATTCTGAATATCTTCGACGATAGCATTGACCTCTTCTTTCGTAATTTTATGCCCCAGCATTTTTTTCCTGATAGCGAGCATAGAAAGAGGATTAGACTTAGTAAAGGTAATCAGCACGTTATCTCCCTCTTCTACGTGACATTGATTGAGAAAATCACGCGTTACTCCAATCTGATTCGCCTGGATATAATCCGAAGAAAGCGCAACATCGACAATATATTCTTCTCCACCACGAACCAGAGAAATTTTATCTCCATCACGAATCCCATATTGAGAAGCTTGCTGAGTATTGAGAATGACTGTTAAATCCCCAGCATTACGAATATCAAAGATCACTATTTTTGCAGAAAAAATTTCTTGCATCTCCTAAAGAAAAAAAGAAATAAAAAGCTGAAAGAGTTTTCCTAGTATCAATCTACTAGCACTTTATTAATAGTACACAAAAAGGCTTAATTTTGCAAATTTTTCCTTGCATTTCTCTTGCACTTGTGTATAAGAAGATACCTGATGCAATACGCAGGACCTTAGCTCAGGGGTAGAGCGGGAGTCTCCAAAGCTCCGCGTCGGGGGTTCGATTCCCTCAGGTCCTGTTTTTTTATAAAATAGTAATTTTCTCTTGCAATTAAAAAGAAAATAGTAATTACTAATAAAAATAGTGTTTATTCTGTTAGGAGGTCTCCCCCTGATATGCCAAATATTGTAAAAAATCTCTGTTTCTTACTGTTCTTTTGCTCCTTTGCATGAGGAGTTTTTTACGTAAGTACCAATCAGTCTTTTTTACATTTTACGGAAAAGGTGTTTTTAGGGGAGATTGGAGAAAAAGTAAGTACGATTGTAGGGAATTTTTCTATTGAATTGGAAGGCGATGACGATGAAGAAATCCTTGGACTTAAAGCAACTCCTCAGTCAGCAGACTGGACCGCACCAATCTGTACGGCGACTTATACTCCGAGCTCTTGGACGAGTGGAAGTGTACAGGTAACCTTAATGTGTAGTGAGCCTGTAGAATTTTGTACCATGAGTGACTATTCTGACTGTCCTCAGCCACAATCTTTCCAGCCAGAACCTGGAATGCCTTGCTGAAGAGCGCAAGATATCACCTACAATGGATATACCATTATGGCATGTAACCTCGGAGCGACGGAGGTAGGTACTGGAGTAGCGAGTTACGGATATTATTATCAGCGAGGAAATAATTACCCTATGGGAGATGGTACGGTGACTACTTATACACCAAACAACAGTACTGCGGTCAATGCGTCTGCTTATTGACCAAGTAATCCATATTCTAGTGATACCTTTATTAAAAAAAATTCATGGGATAGCTCAAATAATAAAAACCTGCGGGGTGGAACAGGAGATACCACTACAGCCAATGGAGCTGGAACACGAGAGGATCGTCAAGGGCCTTGTCCTAGCGGATATCATGTCCCCTCTGTGTACGAACGAAGTGAATTGCTCTACGGAATCCCAAGCTCAGCGACTGGGGTGGCATTTCTTACAAACACACTCTTTTTGCCTTTAGCAGGTTGGCGTAATTATTCTACTCCATCTTTACAGAAATTATGAACAAATGGATATTATAGCGCTTCAAGTCCCTATAATAATTATGCTTATAGTTTAAATTTTACTACATCTACTATAAGTACAGGTGCTAATCAGTATCGTGGATACGGAATGCCAGTGAGATGCTTCAAAAACGAATATACTTCTCCATTTACTCCATGTGAATCGGCTCCTGATATTCAGTATAATGGATTTACGATTCAGGCATGTAATGTAGGAGCAACTGAAGTGTTTGCTAGCTTTCACCCAAAATCTGCTACCATGTACGGTAACTATTATCAGCGAGGAAATAATTATCCTATGGGTAATGGGTCAGTAACGACTTATACTCCGAATTCTTCAACAAAAGTAAACGCAGCTGGTTTTTGACCAAATAATCCATTTTCTAGTGCAACATTTATCAAAGCATCTCAGTGGGACAGTTCAAATAATAAAAATTTACGATGAGGATCTGGAGATACACTAACAGGTAATGGAGCTGGGACGCGAGAGGATCGTCAAGGCCCTTGTCCTAGCGGATACCATGTTCCATCCGCTTTAGAACGAAATCAATTGCTTCTAGGTATCCCAAATTCGACAGATGGTGCTAGTATCCTTGAAGGAATCCTTTATTTACCGAGAATGGGTTTTCGTGGATCAAGTGATGCAAAACTGACAAGTCTCTCACAGGGAAGATATCTATCATCCTCACCTAGATATACCGCAGCTTATGGAATCATTTTTGTTAATAATGCTATATATGGGGCTCAAAATGTGAGTGCAGGAGATGGGATGCCAGTTCGTTGTTTCTTAAATACCTATGAGTCACAACCTACTATTCCTTGTGATGGGGCTCCAGATATCACGTATAATGGGATTACGATTCAGGCATGTAATCTTGGAGCAACAGAGGTATTTAATTTAACGAATCCAACTACGAGTTTTGGATATTATTATCAGCGAGGAAATAATTATCCTATGTGAGACGTGTCAGTGGCGACATATACGCCTAATTCTACAACCGCAGTAGATGCTTCTACATTTTGACCAAATAATCCATTTTCTAGTGCAACATTTATCAGAGCATCTCAATGGGACAGCTCAAATAATAAGAATCTACGATGAGGATTAGGAGATACGACTTCTGCAAATGGAACTGGAACACAAGAAGATCGTCAAGGACCTTGTCCTGATGGATACCATATTCCATCTATTCTAGAGCGAAATCAGCTACTAGAAGGGGCTACAGCATATGATACACGAAGTATCCTTCGCTTACCAAAGACCAGTTATCGTGAATATAATTTTGCGAATTATTACGAGGATGGTAGGGATAAAGATGGATATTATCGATCCTCCAGCCCATATACGAATACTAGCGAAGCTTACTACAAAAAATTCAGCGAAACGTCATTTAGTACCAATACCACATACCGTGGAAGAGGACTTCCTATCCGCTGCTTCAAAAACTCCTAACTTCCCCGACACAAAAATTACCTCAACGGCTCAGGAGGCCAATGCACATCTATCCAAGAATCAGCATGAGACTGCTCCTCTTGAGTCATTTGATCGTACTGAACGATCAGCTTTTTCCATTCAGTTTCGCTCTCAATACGAGAAAGATACTCCTGCAATTTCGTAAGATCTAAACGTTGAGAATCGTTAAAATACGTAGGGGCATCCGGCTGAATATTCGAAGTAAATCACCTCAAAAACTGGTAAATTCCATTATTTTTATCATCAACAGTTCAAAGCTGATTCTTATCCGCGATTCTCTTATTTACAGAGAAAAACTTAGCTAACAACGGATGCATTTCATTGCTAGAGGAAGTCTGGATTTCGACATCGGTATGCTGATGAGGCTGTGGTGCTGATCTCCTCCTCATGCTAGGTCTGCGGCCCATACGACCAGTGCTAGCCTGAAGGGTATCCGCGTGGACTTCTTTTTTTCAGATATCTTGATTGAGTCTGTTAAGCGTCTGCGTAAAGAGTCTCGCATCTCGTGGAGTTCTGATACTATTATCCAAGATGTTAAGCAGATGAAAAATCCCTTGAGAATTACTCGAATGATAAGCAGACTGAGTATTGAGGTCAAAACTCTCAAATAAGGTAGCCCACATTTTATTCTTCTCGATATTGAGCTCGACGAGCTCTTTCTGGAAAGGAGTTCCAGTATCTAAAGTATCAGCTTTCAGCTTGCTGAAGGTTACCTTTTTGGCAGTAAGTTCATCGAAAGTCTTAGAGGTAAAAAGCGGAGTATTTGCACGAGTAGCGTTGATCAGGAAGGTATTGTCTTCATTCCCTAGGAGACTATTCATAGACACAACTCCCGTACGCATATCATAAGAAAAGGTAAGAGGAATAGCAGGACTTCCTTTCACGATTCCTCTAAAAATAATGTGATCTTTCCCGACAAATAAGTCTCTACTATTCTGAGGGTTCCAGTTGAAATTATCTCCAAAATTGATGAGGTCAGGATTTGTAATATCTAGATGATACCTGATTTCATCCAAAAGATATTTAAGAGCATAAAGCTGACTACTACGTTCTTCTTTATTCTTACTATGCATTAAACGTCTCAGAGAAGGATTCCCTCCAAGATCTTTAAGAGAAGTAGCATTGAGAGATTTAGGCCCAGAAAACGCATCTTTTGGCAGCGGTCTCTTGGCTAAACGACGATCTTTTTTAGCATCTTTGTCTTTATCTTGCTTATCTTTTTCCTTGTTGTCAGCTTTTTCTTTCTTCTCTTTAATCCTTCCCACCAGCTGATCATATCACTTGAGAGGTGCTGTTCCTTGATGAGTACCAAGAACTGCAGTGATCAGATGACGAGGTCTTACCTGATGTTGAGGATCATATTGCTCTCCAAAAAGACTCGCAAACAAAAGGACTCCCATCTCATAAGAGGGCTGATCTTCAGCGTCAAGGAACTTTCTCCACTCATTTTCTCTGCTGGCATGCACGACTTGAGCCTGACGCAAGAGCTTAGTCAAAAGTTTCTCGGTAAGTTTTGAAGAAGATTTTCCCGTACGAATAAAACGATCAATCTGATTGATAAAATCTAGAGGTCTAGTCTGGTAATCAAATGCGAGAAACTCTTTTACGAGCCTTGTCTGAGTCCCCTCGATTCCATCGATCAGGATAGAGGAATCCAAGGCAAGCTTCCCATAAATCTGAAATTTAATAATCTGATTTTCCTTATTTCCCTCTTGTGAATTACGAGATTCTTTCCTCAACTGATCCAAAACACTTTGCTTCAGAGACGGATCTTTTTGTAAGGTTTTTTCAAGTTTTGGCCGCTCGGTAGCGAGATTCCTTTTATTTAAAGCATTGATAGATTCCAGCATATGGTCTCTTTTGATGCTTTCTTGGAGCAAATCGAGTTTTTCTTTGCGACTTTCCTTGGTTTCCTCTGGAGTCTGAACGGTATCCAAAATATCGGAACTCAATGCTTCAAGCTGCTCGGGATAAGGCTGCTCAGGTTCCTGCGTCTCAACAGGGTTTTCTAGAGTATCGAGATGATCTAAGGTTTCTACTGGCATGGAAATAAGAAATACACAAGAAATAAAAAGCTGAAAGTGAGATTATGCTTCATAATGACGGAGAATTTCTTGAAAAATCTCGTCTTCGCTCGCCATTCCATTGATTCTCACGAGCAATCCTTGCTGTTCAAGCCGCTCGAGACAAGGGACGGTTTCTTCGTTGAAATTCTGAATTCTTTGTCTGATAGCTTGAGGATCTGCATCATCGGCGCGGACAGAAAGCTTCCCTCCGCAGGTAGGACATTTCCCTCATGCATGCAACGTCGGATCTTGTAACGTACTGAACGAATGACCGCAAGAAGAGCAAAGAAGCCTCGCTTGAAGTCTTTTAATTGCCTCTTCATCAGGAATCTCGAGATGAATGACTTTAAAAAGCCTTTGTTTATCCCGCATCAGTTGAGTGATTTGAATCGTTTGACCGATTCTGCGGAGCATTCCATCTCAAAGAATCATTTCATCATCGGCGACCGTCTCCATAAACACCTTTCGTAGCCCAGAGACAATCTCGTCTTTTACAAATTGTCCCGTAGTGGTAAGCTCTTTAAGATAGTTTCCAATAGGATTATCCGTAGTCTGCAACCCTCTAAGAATACCGCCCATCTCGCAGTATTTCATTTTATCGCCAAAATACTGGAGGAGACGCCTAGCTTGCGTACCTTTTCCGCTGGCTTGAACTCAGGAGAGAATAAGATCCATGATACTCAAAAGAAATAAAAAGCTGAGAAAGGAGAGAGATTTCAAATCGTCCAGACAAAGCTTACTAAAGTATACTTGAAATAAAGGAAAAATGCAAATTTGAGAAGACCTTGAAATCAACGTCAGCTTTTTTATATTTATGATGTGAGACCACAAACAAACAACATCGCTTTTGTACGAATGCTTGGCTTTCTGTGTGTAATTGTGTTCATGTGTGTTGCCAGCTCTTGAAGGATTTTGCCAAGCAGTCGATCTGGAAAGCTCTCAGACTGGAAACTGCAGGTACTGACTGGAGAAATCCAAAGGGAAGACAGTGAAAAGGCTGAGATCGACTATTTTTCAGACGCTTCGTTGCAAAAATTTCTAGATAATGATCATATGTTGACCAAAGGCTATGTTCCTGCGGATTTAGAGCCAATCAATTCGGTTTTTACCTCAAATAATTCCAAAAACTTTAAACTAAGGAGAGAGGCAGGAATCCAATTCGCAGACCTTGCGCGGGCCTTTTCCAACGCCTTTGATTTCAAAGTAAAATTATCTCTCGTGAGCGCTCGGCGTTCTGCTGAGTCTCAAAAAATACTCCGTGCTAGTTGTGCCTCAGCACGCTGCGCCGATGTGGGAGCTAGTGAACATGAAGCGGGACTTGCACTGGATATTGGCATAAATGGAGGAAATATCTTGAGAAACGGAGAAATCTATTACAATTGGCTTCACGAAAACGCTCACAAACGAGGGTTTCATCAGTCCTATCAAAAAGGACTAGAGATTGACGGGAAAATGGAAGAGCCTCGACACTGGAGATATGTAGGGACGGGACTTGCAACATTGCTTCACGAGCGTGATTTGAGCTTTACAGAATACTTTTATTCTTTATATCCAAAACCTGATGAACAAGAAAGAGAAAAAAATACCGACAACTAAAAAAACAGGAGAACCTGCAGCAGCTCAAACCCCTGAAACCCCAGAGAACAAAGAATTGGAGACTCGAAAATCTAAACTCGCCGAGCAAGAAGAAATCACCAAAAAAGCACAGCTAGACTATATCAATCTCAAAACTGATTTCGACTTTCTATTGCGTCAAACCAAGCTCAAAGAGCAGACAATGGAGCAAGAAACTCTTATCAAAGTAGTCAAAAAGCTGCTTCCTTTTGTGGAAGACCTGAGGAAAAGTCTCTTACATCTGACAGAGGAGCAAAAGGCAGATGGACTCGGGAAAGGTGTACAAATGGTGTATGAAAAGTTCCTAGACACACTTGCAGAATTTAATATTTTCCCTATCGACGAGACAGGAGTTGAGGTAGATCCTCAGTTACATGAACCCATTTCTCTCATGCCCACAGCAGATAAAAATCTGAAAGGAAAGGTCGTACAAATTTTTGATCAAGGATTCGTTCTCCGTAAAGACGGGAATCAACAGGTAATCTTTGCTTCTAAAGTAATCGTAGGAGGATAATTTAAATTTTCTCTTGACTTTTTAATATTTTTGAGTATAATAAAAAATATTTACGTTTGCCATTTTTTTATAAACTAAAAAGCACAGGAATCCTTAGTTCTGTATCTGGACACTAAGGATTTTTTTTGAAAACGAGAAAAGCCCCTGAAAGACTACAAAAATCTTCCTTCTGGGAACTGCTTATTCACAAAAGCTTGTACTTTTTCGGGTTGCTGGGTAAAGAGTTTGAGAAGTTTAAGATCAGCTTTTTGTATCTGCTCTTTTTTCCCAGGATGAGCAGTACCTTTTGTAAAGGATTGTACATAATTCATCCTTAAAACCTCGCTTACCAGCCCAGAAGAGAGGAGTCAAGTAATAAGTTTTCTGAGTTTACGTCAGTCGTTAGGAAACAAGAGTAACATGCTACTATAACAAGAAATAAAAGTCTGAACCCGGAGAAATATCTTTCCTTAATGATCCGTCAATCCCAAAGAGGAGCGCAGTTTCCAGTCGCCATCCCCCGCAGTAAACAGGACAATCACCGAATCTGCATCAGCAGTTTTGATGACCGTTTCTACCTCAGAAAACGCAGTCAAATACTGTCCGCCCACGTGTTGTGCAAAACGCTTCCCCAGTTGCAAAATCTCCTCTGGAGAGTATGCTTCTCTCGCAGCATAGATATCATACACATACACTTCATCATATCCTTGCATCGCTCCAGGGAAATCATCCCATCCTTGCTGGATTCTATGGACTTGATGAGGCTGAAAGATGCAGATAAGTTTCCTGTCTGGAAATTTCGCTTTCAAAGCTGCATATCACAAAGCAAGACTACTAGCGACATGCCCATAATCAGAATAAATTTTTGTCCCATTGGGCAGTGTCGTAAGCTCTTCCATCCTCCTTCGTACCCCGTGAAATTGCTCAATCAAAGGATGGACAGAAGCTTTCACGTCCCCTCAATCCTGGAGAGTTGCATCCAATACAGCACCAAGGACCGCTTCTACTAATTTCCCATTCTCTTGCTGAAAATCTCCTAACAAATAACGAAAATCAAAAGCAGAAAATGCTGAAATCACTTCAACGTTCGACTTGGATTTGATGGTTTCACTTGCAAGATCTGGTAAAACAAAGACTTTTTCTTTCACATGCTCCGTCATTTCAATAAAAGCCGCTTCATAATCAGCAAAATCTTTGAAATAGTCCGCATGATCCAGCTCGAGATTTGTAATAAGCGCGTACTCCAGCTGGAGATTGAGAAAATGTCTCTGATATTCGCAGGCTTCTACGAAAAATCGATATTTTTTGATGAGAGAATAATCCAGTTTCTTCCCCGTAAAAATAAACTGAAAAATGCGTTGTATCTCATCTCTTGCAGCAGACAAATCAGGAGAAACGTCCCCTCCGACAACATAACTTTTCCCTCCGAAATCCGGTACTAATGCCCCGACAATTCCAATCCCGAAATGTGGTACAACCTTTCTCGCTACGCTAATTGCCATTGCAGAGCTGGAAGACTTTCCATTGGTTCACGTAAATCCAACAGTTCTGAAATATTTTGACATCTCCCCGAGAAATGCAAAGTAATCCCAGACGAGCATCGGCTTTTTTCCTTCTGTTTTGATGCTAAAGGCTGCTTGCACTTCCTCACTTTCAGACGTTGCAGACGAATAAATAACGACGTCGTCAGGCTGAATATTGTAGATTCAATGCGGGAAAACCTTAATCCCTCTAGACGTATGTTGCTGCACCTGCTGAGACTCAGAGGCGTCAACCCCTATGAGATTACGAAAACCCAGATCGTAAAGGATCCCTACAAGATTAGAAATGCCAGCTCATCAGGCTCAAACAAAAACGATATTTCAAAGCATGATGAAATCCTATTGTTTTCCTTGTTTAAATCAATAGAATACCACTATTATGGTTCTCAAGCAGTCCTACTATAATCTCTACCAAACCCAGCTCCGAAGGGATATTCAGACGAAAGTGTATCACAAGGAGTCTTTGATCATCCACTTGTTTGGAAAAGAATATTTTTGTTTAGTAAAAAGTAAAAAAATCTGACCTCTCAAGTTGTCTCGATTTCAAATTATGGGGGTAGAGCTTCCATCCGATGAGGAATTTGTGAAACAAGAATTAGCAAGAGTACGTGAGACATATCGTGCAAATCGGGGAAATATCAGCTTTCAATTCTGATTTATCAATGAGATTATCAGTTTTGAGAATGTAGGAATGAGAGAAAGCCACCAGATTCAAGATATCAAACAGATGAGGCTAAATCTTCGTCAGAGAATTATTGAAACCTATGATCTCAAACTCTCTTTTCGCGAAAATATGCCACAAAGTAATATCCTATATTTTATTGATAAGACGGATGAAGAACTGCTGGCAGATATGAATTCTTGAGCAAAAGAGAAAGTAAAAAACTGATTCAATAAAAAGGTCGATTTTGAAATCGCGAAACCAGAGCAATACGAAGAATTTTATGAGAGACGAAGAGGAGTCGCAGGGAAAAAGTGATTTTCTCCAATTACCAAACAACAACTCTTTGATTTGATGCAGTTCCTAGACGAGAATGATTGTGGGAAAATGTTTTTGAGCTTCCATGAAGGAGAAATGATCGCAGGGAATATCTGCTTATTTGACGATCATCACTTAGTATATTTGTACGGATTCTCCGAGAGAGGAAGAAATAGATATGGAGGACATCATTACCTAAAATTTAGGGTATTTCAATGGGGAAG
>CAMVOC010000006.1 GCA_947169045.1 uncultured bacterium | reverse complement strand
AGAATTGGTAGTGAATTTACTTTAGAAACATGTGAAATCCCATTTTCAAAATTAGAAACGAACAAAATGAGGGTTATAAATAGTTAATTTATATGATAAGAATTTAAAGAAATGAAAAAAATCTGATTTTTATTGCTGGTAAGTATCGGAACGGTAGTTCTGACGGGATGTCTCAGAGATACTTCAGAAATTATAGATGACTGCGTCCTGCCAGAGGATTGTGCAGTAGATCTAGAGCAGGATTTGGAATGACTAGTGCTGACGGCATTTGGTACTGAGCCGTTTTGGGATATTGAAATCTCGTGATGAATCGCGACTTTTTCTTCGCCTATGTATGACACAGATATTGAAACCCCAGTAACCATCTGGAAAGAGGGAGAAAATTATTATTTTTCAGGAGAAGAACTTGAAGGAGAATTTATCAAAGAAGATTGTATAGATGGAGGGAAAGGAGATGTACATTATTACACGGTCTGAATTGCTAAATTTAGAGACTATTACTACGAAGGATGTGGAGATGGAGCAGAAGGAATCAAAATGAGCGACGAAGAATACGCACAAACGCTCGGAATCAATACTCCAGACCTTTCAAACTTTGCAGAATACCTAAAAACTTGCGAAAGAGACATCGTTTCTCTCTTGGATAGCACGGCAACTGAGGTTTCCTACGCACGATTTGATGAATTACATGTTGGAAATTCGTATAACATACTGGGAAGTGTAATGTATCAGCTGAATGATACCTTTTACCAAAAAGACACAAGCTGTATCTTCCAGCTGGGAGATGTACAAGAGAATGACAAGGGAGAAGCTGAATATTTCTGACGAGGAGACATCACTTCAAAATCTGCTGAAGAAGAAACCTGCCTAAACTCCTTATCTCACAACACGCAAGAGGAAATTGATGCACAAACGGTAAGAAGCGTCGTTTGTCATGAGACATCTTACGGAGAGAAAGTGGTGACAGGATACGTATATTCTCAATTCTTCCCAGAACTATGAATCAAAATCACTACGCCAGCAGGGGGAGAAGCACTGCTAAAAAATAAAGAGAAACCAGTTGTTCTGCAGAATGGAAAGAAAATAGTCTATGGGGACGAGTATCTCCAAGTCTACGAAAAAAAACCAACAGAATCCTTGACGTCCATTATCGCAGCGAAGCACCTAAACAACTGATGTAAAGCATTTGAATTCCCTTACTTTTTGCAGGAGAGGATAGCTGAACCAGAACCACAAACGATGATCTACGAGATTATTGACGAATCTGGCATGATACCGGGGGAATGTGTCCCTGATGATGAAGACACTCCAGGGAAAAACTGGTATAATCCTGTACGATATTTCGAGCATCCCAATAAAGATAAATATTACAAACTAGTGTTTGCCGATGGTTGCGCTCCTGGCCCTTGTTCAATGTTTGGAACGATTGAATTTTTATAGGAAAACACTAAATAAAGAAACAATTTTATTTTTTTACTAGATCAAAAGATGAAAAAAATCTGACTTTTGTCCACGTTAGGACTGACAACTCTCGTATTGGCAGGATGTACCACGAATTGCAATTGTGAAAATACGGCAACTAATGAGGAAGCTTTGACGAAGGCTATGGAATATTGCCTAGAGAACGGAGGGACTCATTCACTGATCCACTCTCAGACAGCAACCTATGGAGAATGTGCATTTCCAAGCGGAATTATCTGCGAAGATACGATTTTATGAACAGAGGAATGTAATTTTGAACCAAATGTAGAGGATATTGATACAGAAGAAAAACGCCTTGCAGGTTGCGAAAAAAATGTCCAAGTATGGATGGAAGATATGGTAGAAGACGCAGAAAATGTGGCTACAAAATGGGGAGATGAAGTAGAAGGAGGAGCATCATTTGTCAGAGATGGAGTAATTACCTACACGAAAGATGGTAGTAATTGGAGAATGGATGCTGAATGTATCGCTGATTTCGTGGATGGAAGTATCTCCGTGTCATACAGTGACGAAGTCATTGACGAAGAATAGCTCACATTAAAAGAAAAATACTCTTTTACTTGACTTATACGATCTTATCCTTATATATCACCATACACTTTTATTTTAATGATTTGTAAAAAATGAAAAAGACGCTATTAGCCAGCTTTTTATTGCTGTTTGTAGGTATGCTTGCCGGATGCTCAATACAAGATCAAGACACAGGAATAGCAAACCCAGCATCAGTGTATTGTGAAGAACAAGGGGGAACCTTACAATTAGAAGAAAGCACTTGATTATGTAGGTTTGAAGATGGATCTTACTGCGAAGAATGGGCATATTACAATAATGAATGTCAACCAGGAGAGATTATGTACAATACCGTAGATGAAAATATTGATACGGAGTTGCCTGAAGGAGCTAAAACATCTTTAACGAACGAAGAATTAGAAGAAGTAATTGATACGCACTTTCCTAAAGGATACGCTTTCTCAACTTATAATTCAGAGACAAGTGCAACTTCAGATGGAGCATCTACTTATCCAGAAGATATCTCTCATACCTTATTACTCCCTGAGCATGCAACAATGGCTTCTAGAGAAGTGATTGCTTCAGGAATTGAGGATGGAATGGTGTACACATTGACGAAAGTATTCCTACAGGATGACACAGAAATCGAGATCTTGTATATCGTAGATCCTGTAACATTAAACCTCGTTGCAGCAAACGTAGAAAACGGAAACGAGACAACCAATTATCAATTCATTTACTAAAAAACCCTGAATCCGCAAGACAAGAGGCCTCATATGAGGCCTTTTTTTAAAATGCTAGATGAGGAGGACGCATTCTTTCCCCTTGATTTTTGAAATATTTTTATGATACTACGGCAATCAATGTTACCTAGCCTTTTATCCTTCTATTTTTCAATATGAAAACAACAACAAAACGAGCGGTAGGTAGTGCAATCTGTGTAGTACTTGTAGTGTTAGTTTTAATAGGATGTATCTTCATTGTCAGGGCAAATATGTCAAATAAAATAAAAAGCTGACTCTTTAATCCAGGTGATAACATTATCCAAGAGATCGTACGGACGGGGACCGCTATCTCTACAAAAGCAGAAGGCCCACAAACCGTACTTAGCATTCCAGTCTCCGCGCTAGCAGCAAAGGATACTGTTACATGTAGACTAAAAATATATGATGAGAACTGAGAAAATTTACCTTATCTAGTCCTAGGAGAGCCAGACGCAGGAACGACAAAAGGAACAGTAATCCTCATCTTCAAAGATTCCATCTTGTGAATGACCGAATATAAATTCCCAGCACAAGGAATCACGAGAATAAACGAAGATACCTTCAAAATCGAGCTAAAAAACTTCGGATGATACGTGAATGAAGAGGGAGATCCTCGGTATGCAGTAGTCCCAAGAGGAAAACTGGAAAGTGTGTACCTTCAGATCCTCCACGGACCAAACGTAATCGTAGAGTTTTCTATAGGAGATGAAGCAGAAGGACTTGCATCTGAAAAATATGCCCCTGTAGAGGAGTGGACACAAGCCCTTTACGAGCATCCCTGGAAACGAGCAGACAAACAAAAAGCTCACTCAGTAGAACGACTAAAAACACTGGATAGCGGAATCGGACACCTGCCATACGAGCGTTTCGATTCTAAAATTCGTAATAATTTCATCTTGTTTGAAGCAGATTCTGATACGATAGACACGAGCAGATTTGCTATCTATGATAAGGAAAATCATAAATGGATACTCGACTGCTTGAACTGATGAGATGAGATATTTTTCGAAATCGACGAAAAAATAGACATCGATACGACCAAGATGATACTTTGTAAAGAGATATACAACGAAACCTTAAAGGCTTTAAAACTCCAAGAAGAAAAAGAAAGCTGATTTTAACCTTCGAAGAAGAAATGACGAAAAAATTCTGATTACACTTTCTACGACCATTTTATACGCAAAGTATTATTTCTAGCTTATCGAAATTGATTGTACCTTTTTATGTTATTTATTTTTTAGATATTTGACTGGATCTGTGGCAAATTGCATTAATTTGAAGCTTCAGGAGCATTGTATCCGTAGTTTCAGAAATACCAACGTGAACGATTGCAGATCTTTATTGAAAGAAAATCAGCGTTATTTTATGATTTATTTTATCATGAATAACTGTAGTTTGTGTGCCGTTTTTTCACTCGTTTGTTGGAATTTGCGTTCTTTTTTGTATTAATGCATTGACGGAGACGTTATTTTCTGGTTCAGATCAGGCTTGGGTATCGGATGTAATAGAAAAAAACGATAGTATATTAATAGATTCATATTTCTCATGGAGTAGAAGTATCAGTAATTGCTGATGTATTCTTGCGTGAATATTAGCGAGTCTTGTAGCAAAATACTTTGGGTATGATTGGTTGTGGTTTTCTTACGGAATATGAACCATTCTGGCTGGTTGCATCCTTTGCTTTGCAGAACAATGAAAAAAAGGATACGAAGAAGAAAGAGAAATCTGGTTGAAAAAGGATTTTTGGCTTCATATCAAATCAACGTGCAAATATATTGCAAAAAATAGAACGATTTGCTTATTGTTCCTGTGAATAGCTTTATTTTATATCATTGATGAATTGACAGGCCTTATCTGGACTCCTTATCTTCAAGAGTCATGAATAGATATAGATAATTTAGGATTTATTTATTGAATCATTGGCGTGTGCTGAATTATTGTGCCTCTCGTCGCAGAAAAAGTGCTGAAAAAGCAAAAAAACTCTATGTTATATATTTTATGAGCGTGTGTTTGAATAGCACTTTTGCTTGTAATATCAAGCATTTCCACTTCCATTACCCTGATTATTTGAATTTTTGTAGTATATAACTTTATAGATGATTTTATTTTACCGATAGATGAAACAATTACCAATAAAATCGCCGAAAAATCTAAAAGATCTACCATATTGTCCGTTAAATCTATGGTTGAAAATCTGGCTTGTATTATTTGATGACCGTTAGCTGGAATACTGTTATGATATATTTCTTACGCTCAATGATTGTTGGTCGCTGCAGGATTAATGACAATGATGGGGATGGTATATTTCCGACTCAGCGGAGAAAAATGCGAAGCATGAAAATAAACCTTACTTATTACTCTTCCTCCTATTACAGTCTCTACAAAGCATTTGGCAATTCTCAGCTGTTGTCTGTCATCATTGGCTTCGTGGAGTGATATGGTCAGCTTCCATTTCTTCAATTTTGAAATGCTCTCAACACTTGGCACAAATTCAACCTTGTTTCAAATATGTAGCGTGTTTTTCTGCGTCTGTGAACGAACGAATGCTCAAATATTTCTCGTCACGAGTGAGAATATATGGATAAATTCATGATTTTTTGGTTACACTGTCGTCCAAAATCAGCTTTGCTGTTTCCTCCTCAATCTTTTTAGCATCATAAATTTGGTCTTTGAATTTATTATACAAAGCTCACCAATCCACTCATTTCATAAATTTTCTTTTGTGAGTGAATGTTGCTTCAATCCAAGTAATCACTGACTGAAAATAAATCCACAAAGCACTCGCATTTGGGTCATGTTGGTGTTTGGACATATAAACATCAATATTTCACTTGGAAATCCAATCAATCGCAGTTTCTAAATAATCCTGACGAATTGGACTACCATTCAAGTAATCCTTTGCCATTCAATAAGCAGGACAACCCGTTTTACTGAAATATCTTTTTGCATCACTAACCCAACTACCTGCATAAACTGCATTTCTGAGTTCTTGGTCGGTAAGTTTTTCTCAGGCAATATTAATAGTTTTAAATCGTTCTAATCTTTCACTATCTGTTCCACTACAAAAATAAATCATTAATTTATAATTGAGAATCTGTTCTTGTTCATCTGGCTGTAGATTATGAAAATATCTCATCATATAAGCAAAATCTCCATTGATATACTGACAAATTGAAATCGTTCTCTGCTGACCGTCAATAACTTCATAAGTTCCATCTTCACGGACAGCCCAATACATCACATTCAAAGGAAAATCTTTTGTAATCGTATCAATTACGGCTTGTCTTTGGACATCGTTATAAATGAATTCTCTCTGATACGGTGGACGAATATCAAGTTTTCAATCATAACCTCTCACTCAAGCTTCAGCATCATCTTTGTATCATTTTACCAAATCACGAATAGGGATTTCTTTTAACTCAATTTTCATAATAATAGAAAAAGAAAATAAAATTATTTTTTACGACGAATAAGTATGCGTGCATAAGGGTCTTTTTGTCATACGTTTTTTAATGTTAGTTGCTTTGGCTTTTGTAATCATTGTTCAACCATAGAAAAAAAATGAGGGTTTATATCTAAAATTTCAAATTGATCCGGATTATATTTATCCATAAATGTAATTGGAACTCACATAATTCAATCATAATCACAAGGAATATCAGAAACTTTATCTACATTTATTGCATCATAATTATCATAGTTTGGATATTCCTCCTGTGAATATTTTTTATACAGAATTAAATCCTCGTGCCTTTTTTTGATATCTAAATTTGTAAACCGTACTACTCAAGAAACTCTAATCATTCATTCTTTATGATCTCATGCTACAGCATTATCTATATATTTGCTAATAAAATGTCATGCTCATCATTTAAAACCATATCAAAGCCACATTTTATCATTTTTTATAAGAGGAAAAATTTCTTTATAAGAAAGTGCATTTTGATGCCCTATAATTATAAATTTCTTATTATAATCCATAAGCTGTCCTACATACTCACGAAATAATGAAAATGGAGGATTTGTTACCACAATATCAGCCTGCTTTAATAAGTCTATACATTCTTCACTTCTAAAATCTCAATCTCATTTTAATTCACGAATTCCTATTTCTTCGGCATCTGGAACTTTATTTCAATTTTTATCTCAATCATAAATTAAATATACTGCTTTTTCTGATTCATTCATACTAAATAAATCTGGATTTTGATTTTTATAGCAAGTCGTAATTAGCCTTTTTAGTCCTAATTGCTCAAAATTATATGCAAAATAATGAAAGAAATTACTTACTCTTGGGTCATCACAATTACAAAGTACCGTTTTTCATTTAAAGTGCTCTTTATAATGTCTTAATTCATTTTCAATATCTGAAAGTTGAGTATAAAACTCATCTTTTTTTGCATTTCTTGCATTATGCAAAAGTTTGTTATGGTTTCACATATCAAAAATAGTTTAGCGACTAAAAGGTATAGTCAGCCGAACTATTTAAAATTCTCTGTCACTTCGTGACATCTCCTTTAAAAAGGAGAAAAATAATAAAAAAGACGACTGATATTACCGAGTCGCCAAACCAAATTTCTAAATTACCGAAGCTTTTCAGCAGATAATGAAGAAAACGATAATACCAATCGTCTTCATATATCCACTAAAAAACCCCAAAAAAAGTCTTTCGGTAAAAATTTGGTTGGCTCTTCCCTTATACCAAATTCAGCCAGCTTTTCAAGAAAAAATCACGCTTCCACAGTAAAATCACAGCAAAAGACCGAAAATCAGCTTTTTATCTCTTATTTCTCTCCCATCTTAAATACAAAAAATCAGAGACCTAAGCCTCTGAATCTTCGCTATATGGATAGTTGTTATATTGCAAATCCGGAGAGACAGGGATTCGAACCCTGGGACCCATTGCTAGGTCAGCAGTTTTCAAGACTGTCGCATTCAACCGCTCTGCCATCTCTCCATGGACAACGCAACCGTTAGAGTACCTTTTTCCCATTGATTTTCAAGAGGAAAATACTAAAAATATGTCAAATCTTTTACCTAGCGCTGAATATGAACCCAGTAACACTCTTCAACCCTATTATTACCGGGGCAGATAACCCGATTCTCAGGAAAAAATCTGTAAAAGTTGAGAATTTCGACGAAGAGATTCAAGAATTTTCAGATCTCCTGTTACTTTTGATGTACGAAAACGAAGGGCTTGGACTTTCTGCGCCTCAGCTAGGGAAACATCTACGCATTGCAGCGGTGACACTGCGAAAAGATGGTAAAAAAAAGAAATTAAAAAGCTGAAAACTAAGCGTACAAAGAACGCATATTGGCGATATGGTACTTGTGAACCCAGAGATCTTAGAGACTTCTCCTACATTTCAGATTAACGAAGAGGGATGTTTATCTCTACCAGACCAGTTTGGAAACGTAAAAAGACACTCCTGGATCAAAATCAAATATTTTACCCCTGTAGGGAAGGAAGTAACGACAACAATTCGTGGACGAAATGCCGTAATTGTGCAGCATGAATTGGACCATTTAGAAGGAATCCTGTTTACAGATAAACTGTGTTAGAGATTTGTCAAGTCGAAGTAAGGTTTTTTTGACCACTTTAGACAGCTTTTGACTTGTGTTTTTTAAGCTTTTTCTTATAACGCTAGCGATTGTAACGTATGATTTTTTTATTCTCTACATTTTCCATCGATGCAGAAGAAGAATCTCACATTGGGAACGGTCGCTTTTTTGGGAGCTTTCCTATTGTTTTGAAGTGTTTGAGCTCAAGTGTATGTCTCTACAGGAATGAGTAATCCTACTCACCGTATACAGACGATTATTTTTTGAGCGACAGAGGGCGATGATATAGATCCCGAGAGTGTTGTGACGGTGACTGCAACAAGAGATGGTAAGGTAGCAGTAGATGGATCATTAGCTACCAATGATAATGCAGGAGAGAGTATCACAGTATCTTCTATCCTTGGAGGGATTGGAAATATCATTGAAGGAGTAAATAATGTTTCTCTTATCGGAGGAGCATGGAATACTATCAAATCAAAATTTACACTTATGTTTGGAGGTGTTGGAAATATAATTCAAGGATGATTAAACTATGACTCCTTTATGGTGGGGGGTAGTGGTAATATAATCTATCCAGGTGCTACATATATGTTGTACGGTCTTAATAATTCTATTTTTTGAGGGAAAGATGCTGTAGTTACTTGAGCGGAGAATACTCTTTTAAATGTAGTAAAGACAGTGTTGTTTGGTGATTACAATATGATTATAAGTACTTCAGGAGGGACAATCACAGGAGATTATCTGTTTGCTTGGGGAGATATGGGTACAGGATTTGTAGGACATAGTATCATGCTCTTGGGAGGAAAGATGGCAATCAGCACCGCAACTCCACAATCAGGAGCAAGAGTTACGATTTCTGGAGATGTGAGAGTGGGGGAAGATAGCTTCCAGACAGAAGACGAAAAAATGTATCAGAATATACTTCCAAGAGTGTATTCTGGGACGATGAGAACTGTTGTAAAAAACGACGGAGGACACGATACCGCCTGTACATGTCTCTACGATGGAGAGAAATGGAATCCAACGAGACGTTCAGCTTTTTGTAAGGCTGTTTGTAGAGATATTACACATTGTTATGAAGGAGAAGGAGAAGACTGTTTCCCTGCCGAGTATAAAATTCATCTTTGTAGATACAATGCTACAATAGGAGGAGATGGACTTCCTGCTGCTCAGCGATGGACGTACACAGACGAATGTACGTTGCTGGGTGATTTTGTAAATGGAGACCCACTAACGGTAGTTAATCCTAGTTTAACAGGACATGATTTTGATGGACGAGATACAGATCCTACCTGTCAAAGTGCTGAAAAATACGTTAATGGATCAACACTTTCACTTAGCACAGATCCTACGTATTTATACGCTTGCCGATCAGCTAAGAAATACCGACTGGCTTATGATATCCAAGGAGGAAACAATATTCCACCATTTAATGCGACAGGGAAAGTAGTAACCTACGGGGAGGAAATAGGAGATTTACCTTCTTCAACAGAGGTAGAAAAAGCTGGTTTCTCATTGTCTGGACGATACACAGATGCAGAGGAAGGTGAGAGATATTTGTTTAATACGAGATATTCCGCTACTACAAACGCTACAGGGTACGCGAGATGGAGAGAAAACACAACAAATGACGGGAAAGTGATTATTTGCCAGCTCCAAAAAGATGGAAGCTATAATTGTAGCGATGAAAGGACGGGTTCAGGAGGGACAAGAGAACAGGTGAGAGCAGTTTCTCCAGTATATAATATTGATCTAGACGGTAATTGAGGACTGATCCAACCTGCAAATGTGCCTTACACAGGACGAGAATTGACCAAAACATTCTCTGGATGGTTGTTTAATAATCAAGGAGCTCTAATGGCAAGGACCTCTAATCCAGCTTACTACATTTATCGTGTAGGGAAAATAGGAATTTTGACAGGGGATTTCCATGAATATCTCCCTTCCGTGACTCTTCCTACAGCAACGAGAGAATGTTATAGCTTTTCAGGTTGGTATTCTGCTCCGAATGAAGGAACCCGAATAGGATCAGGAGGAGATACCTACACGGGGGCTACAGGAGACACGATGTTATATGCTCAACGAAAAGCCAATACCTACAGCATCACTTACCATCTAAATGGAGGTGAAGGAGATACAACACCGACAGAATATACAGCAGATGGACCAACAATAGTGTTTTCTGTCCCTGCGTATGATGGAATGATCTTCGAGGGACGATATGATAATTTAGGGTTCAATGGATCTCCAATTTCTACTATCGCACAATGAACTTGTAGAGGAGACTTGGATCTTCGAGCAAAACGAAGAGATCCTAATAGACCAGAGGGAGCTTGTACTTCAGATCTTAACATCGGAGGAATTGTTATCAAAGATTGTAATGTAGGAGCAGAAAACTTATGGGAAGCAGGAAGTGGAATAGCAAAGGCACAAGCAGTTGATGCTTGTGGTACAGGATATCATCTCCCTACGCTAGCAGAATGGAGAAGTCTGTTTGATGTTGCAGGGGGAAGATTTGGATTTTCAGGAGCGTATAATCAGATGGAAGGAATAGCCTTCTGATCAACGTACTTTTCTGAAGTGATGAATGGAAACGAGACGCGAAGCGGATTGTATTTACCTAAAGGATTCTATCGATCTTCAGGAGCGACAGGATCCATTGAAATTACAGGAACGAATATAAATAATCCGCGATATCTTTCTGCAGAGGTGGTAGACCCTACTGAGATGATGGTAAGATGTTTCAAAGATTGTGACGGAGAATGTCTTAATCCATCATGTAATGATTTCTGCTGCTTATATCCAAACGCTCCGGCTTGTCGTCCATCATCTTGTACAGAACTAGCGGATGAAGGATTGCCAGAAAATCGAAATCGAGCAGGATTCGCAGAGCTCCCAGCTCTTTCAGAAAACCCAATTTGAGGAGAATTATGGATCCCACGACAAGAATGGAGACAATCAATAACGACGGCAATAGAAGAAACTCAGCAACAAGCTGCAAGAAATGCTGCCATAGCATGTATCTGTGAAGAAGGACTCGAGAGAAACGATGATGAAGGATCAGATTTCTTCTGTTGTATCAATGCTAAGATGGGTTGAAATCATGAAAGTTGCGACCCTTGTGCAAATGAAGACTGGGATGAAGAATGTCAGACCTGTGATCCAGAAAGTGGAGAGGTTACAGATAAAGATCCAGTGCCAGAAATTTGTACCGACCCTTGTAGAGGTAAACAAGGGGATGCAGACACCCCAGGATCAGAGTACTTCTGTTGTATGATGGGAAATAGTCATCCAAGTTGTTGTACACAAGACGAGATACGAAATGCTGAGACAAATAGTTGTGACCCAGCAAATCCTGTACCATGTGAAGTGTCATGTCAGCCGGTAACTTGTGAAAATATCGAAGCAAATCAGCTTCCAAATCCTCTTTGTGTCTGAGAAGGAGATTTCAGTGTCGTTGGGGACCCTGACGAGTCTGGAATATCTGCATGGGGTTGTAAATGTCCAGGAGAAGCAACAATAAAATGTAGCATTGAACCAGCTGATGGACCTTGTGATCCAGAAAGCGGAGGAGAAGAGACCCCTTGCGACCCAGAAAATCCAAATACACGACCAGATGAATCGCTAAAATATCTCGGAAGACTAGGAATAGGATGGGATCAAAATATGTGAGGATTTTATGCACCGAATGTAGGTGAAGTGCCTGCAATGCAGTCAATTACAGACTACCTTAGAGAGCTATCTATGTTTTATTTCAATGCTCCAGACGAGAACGTTAGCGCAGAAAATAAGACGATACGAATGGAGATAAGTAACGCGCTCAATGAGATACCACCAGAAAAAAGTCCTTGTAGTATAGAGTTTTGGAATTCATTAGCCTCATGGATAGATCAATTAGAGGTACCAAATATTGGAAGTGTTGTCATCGTGAACCCAGAAAATCCATGAATAGGAGATATTATTATTTTCACTCCACATGAACCAGGAGGTGAAGTAATCATTCAAAGACCAGAAGGAGGGCTTGGATATCTCTTTGGTAATAGGGATTACATAGGGAATAGAAAGTATGCCATCGCCTCTTTATGATGAGAAGTTATCTTCTATAATGAAATAGGAAATGGTAGTTGTCCTACGGCATTTACCACGGGATCTATTGCATGAGACTTTCTCCCTGGACCTTTACATGCGTTGCTTCCTGAGCCTAATCGTGACTGTGTAGCCTATGGAGGAAATAATTGTATGGGATATTACTGTTCGCCAGAGCTGGATGATCGTATTATTTATATCAATGGAGGACGATCTCCATTTGGTAGCAATATGACAAATCCTACCTATAATCCTGTAGGATTCGGAGTAGGTGCCTGTGGATATGCAGCCTGTGATTATACATGTAAACCAACATATCACCGAGACGCTACAGCTACAGGAAACGTCTTCCAGGCAGCAAAGAATGAAAACGGAGATTGTATTTATAATATGAATTTCTGTGATCCATTGCCTCTATCCACATCAGAAGTGTTCCGAAGAGGAGTAACCTTCTCTCTCTGACAGACAGGAGATACAGGTAAAATGGGTCGAGTAGCACAATTACGAAGTGGAAACGATGAAAATGGTGAGCGAATTCCAGCAGAAAAAAATACTACGCACATATACGCAGGAGATGATAACGACTATTGTGCGTTTGATTGTGTAGATTCTGAAAAACACTGGGAAGGCGAATCTTGTATGTCAAATGTAAAACTATGTGATAAAAACCTCATTCCAGGAAACCCAGATAACGCAGTCTTTAATACAGGACGTGGAGATCCAAGTTATGCAGCGATCCGAAGTGGAGTATCACGAACTGGACAATGGGTGCCTGCCGTGCCTACACCACAATACGTATATACCAATACAGGATATAATACCGGAGATGCTTACTGTACATTCCGCTGTAAAAACGAAGAAGCACTTACCGGATTCCATCGAGCGGATGAAAATATAGATGGAGATGATTACACAACATCCGGTTGTATCTCAAACTTCCGTGCTTGTAAAGAGGAAGAAAAACCTGAATATGCATCACGAATACTTACAAATCCAGATCTACGTTATAGACAAATATACAGTGGAGCATTAGGAAATTGGACTCCTGCTGTAGCATATAGTGCACAATACGCAGATAATGCGAGTGCAAATCCATGTGCATTTACGTGTAATGAGGGATATCATCGATCATGAAGTTTGGATGGATTAGTAGGAACTTGTGTTAGTGATTATGAATCCTGTGTAGATGATAAACCAGCACAAGGAGCAAAACGATGTACCGCAGGACAATTAACCACATCATCGCCAAAATCTCTCGCCCGAAGTAGAAAATGGGTAGAGGGAACACGAATCCCAACCGATAATGTAACTTACCCTCAATCTGATGGTACAAGATACCAAACAAGGTACTTAGAAGGATGTGAAGATACCACAGGAGATCCTCATGGACTTCAATGTGCTTTCCGCTGTCTAGGAGATCAATTGTATAATGAAGGAGAAAATACCTGTGAATGTGAGCCAGGGACAACACGAAATGCATCCACGCAAAGATGTGAATGTGACTGTAGCCTTTTGCTAGGAGAAAGACCATTGGATTTCGAAGGATCAAATACAAGTTATTGTCAATTGGATGCTTCAGATTACAAACAATGTTCACGAAAATGTCCAGGTAACACCAGACCAAATGCTGAAGGATATTGTCCAAATATTGTATCTTGTGGACCGTTAGGAGAAGGAGAACAACGAGTACCTAATCCATACACGACACCAGCAATGACCAATGAATCTCCAAAGTACGATATGCATACAAGTCTAAATAGAGAAAAGATATTTGTTCCTGATCCAAATGCTCCAATCCCAGATTATCCATGTCAATTTACATGTAATACAGCAGAAGGATGGGTACGAGATGATAATCAGAAAAAATGTATCAATGCAACGACGGTTACTTGTCCTTCACTTGCTCAAATGGGACTGTATGAAGGATATAAGTTCAAGAGCGACACGATATATAGCGTAACGTACAATCCAGGAGGAAATCCTATTTGGGATTCAACACGAGACGCAACCTCAGCGATCACGCCTCCTCCAAGTCAATCATGGAATGGAAATGCTAGATTCTGAACCTTACATGAAGCATTAGAAACAGCAGGAGGAAATCTGGATCATATCGACGGATCCGACTTGCCAACTCCAGAAGAATTAGCTCAAGCAACGGGTACATGTGAACGAGAATGTAATACAGCAAGCGGATATTATTTGTTTATAGGAGAAGGAGGAGTAAGAACCTGTGAAAAATCTCCTCAACAAGTGCGATGTGCTAATTTGAACGGAACAGGTAAGGTACGAAAACCAGGTACAATAACAGGAATAGTGTATACAATAGATAGTAGCACGACTCCAAACCGTCGAACAATCAGCATTACATCTCCTAATACAACTCCTGCATATCCTCCTCGTCCTACTATTTTGAATAGAGTATTGACGGGAAATAACTTAATGACGCAATTATTTGAATATGGAATTATTGCCTCAGCTTCATCTCCAGGATCATTGAAAGAAGTTGAAGGAACAGGTAATTATGTAGGTATTTGTGAGTGAGTCTGTGATGAAGCAGCAGGATATGAAGAGGATGAGAATGGTGACTGTGTAAAACCAAATGTTGCTATAGAATGTGTCCTTCCTAATGGAACAGTCGCTTCTACAGTACAACGAATAGGAGAATCGACATTTATCTTCGAAAAAGATGGCGCAACCTATTATAAATACACAGGAAATACCAATAATGTAAGCTCTTCTATAAAGGTAGTGACAGGAAGTTATCAGTATGGAGGAACGCAAAATATCCCAGGAACATGGACAAATCCAGGGCTAACGCGGGCAGAGATTCAGAGTTATCCATACACCTCAGCAGACAATATATGTATGTTTGAATGTGCAAAATCCAATATGAAACGAAATCCAAGTACCAAGAGATGTGAGAATATTTGTCCAGCAAATACAAAATATATTACAGACGTTACCACGTATCCAACACCATCTGGAGGAGGAGCTTGGAGTCCAATCCGATATACATGATTCCCAAAATATACCATAACTACGGGAGATATCCATATCTTAAGTACAACAGGAAATGCCAATGAGGGATGTGAAATCGTGCTAGAGAATAAGAATAGAGGATTGCCACTCTTAAATATCAATCCATGAATACATCAACCATATTTTGAACTCACAATTGATGGAACTATTGAGACGACGATGCAAGGAAAATTTCCAACTCCATGGGAACAATTTGTAGGAAGTAATGCAACTTGTGCTGCAGGATATTATACTCCGAGTGAGAATGATTGGTTGAACCTCTTCAACGCGATTCGATCAGGAGCATGAACATTGCCAGCAGGATATCCTCAAGCAGTACATACGAGTCCATTAGGATTCTTAGAGTACTGTGCAGGAGGAAGCTGTACGATAGCCAGTTCTCCATTGCAGACATTACTGATGCCAGGAAGTGAGGATGCGGTAATAGAAGACACCTGTTATATTGTAGATTCTAGTACAAAATACCGTGCAATTCGTGGACAGGTTATATCAGGAAAACCTGAGATTCGATATGGTCAACTGAATTCCTGTGAAGGAGAGATTGTCCGTCGTTGTTTCAAGAATCTGTAATAAGGACTACAGCGTCCATAAAAACCCGCAAACTGCGGGTTTTTTTAAAAGTATCGGGTAGAGATTGTAATAGCCTAGGAGACAAAACCAATAGTCTTAGGATGAGACGTTAAGAGGTTCTTTAGGTATCGTATCACGAGCAACTCCACCATTACCAAAAAGGTTCCAAAATGCTTGTCTTATATTCTTATCCTTCCGAATCGCTGTTAAAGTCGTATACTTACTATCTTTTAAAGTCTGAATATTAGAATCACCACTACCGTCAGGTAGGTTTTTCATCCACTCTTCAAAGAGCTTGTTCCATTCTTGAGATGTGAAAATTGGAAGATGATGAAGCTCCTTTGAAGCTTTAATAAATGCTTGCGGATCATATAAAACATTATCTTTTGCCTTTTTAAGATTCCTAACATCTTTACTTGTGAGAGTTACATTCTTACCAAATAATCCTGAATTGTTTAAAGTAGTTTCTCCCTCGCTCTTTAAATCGCTTACATAATTGGTAATACCATTTTCTTCAAGTTTCTTGCTTACTGCCTCTCTAGCTAGATCATAACTTAATAATTTACCATTACCAAGAGGAATAATAGGAATATTGCCTAATACGTCCTTAACAGCCTTAAATCAACCAGTCATGAATGTATCAATCCTTTTATTACCAGTCTTACTCGTAATTGCTAGTTTCAAAATAAATCGCATAAAAATAAGCGTTAAAACCATTAAGATCAATTCTGCGAAGGTTTTAGTCATATATTGAAACGTTACAGAAAGTGTAGAGTTGACAAAGGAGGTATGATATAAAGGTTGTCAATCAGCATTGGTATCTTCTGCAGGGATAGATTCCAGACGAGTTCATGGTACTACTGCAATAGAGGTGGATGCACTTTTTTGGATGACAGTCTGCATCAATAGCGTAAAAATTAATACAGCAGAGACCGCTAATGTAATAAAAACTGGTTTAAAAATAAGTGATAAAATGCTGGATATACCTATTCCAAGATCTTCAAGTGATTTTGTAAGGCTATCCAAAAATGGGAGTTTGGCTTTCCCTCCAACAGATTTAAAGCAAAACAATAAAATCAAAATCGGACTTAAAGCAATAAAAATCCATAAATACACAATCCTTAGAAATGCAAAAATACAAAGGAGAATCATAGTAATTGCGTACAATCCTATCCCTGCTCCATTGATGAGGATATTACCAATGAGAGCAGTTGGATGCTTGGTTAAATCCGGAACGGGAACGGAAAAGGAATCAAAAATACTAATACCCAAAAAAATCAAAGGACCCGCTAAACTATTTGCATTGGGCATAAAAATATCAATAGCTTTTGCTGTATTTTGACTATTGTTTGAATCACAAGCTTCTTGTGTATTAAATGCCTCAACATCAAATAACTGTAGTGACTGAGTAGAGAGAGCGGTAAGATCGTTTTTCGGAAAGAGATCTATCTTCAGTTTGGTAAATATTGAAGGAAGATAGCTTCAGGTATCGCTTCTTTGGCTCATATTAATTCATGTACAGATTTGTGCATGAATAGCTTGAATCGTTTTACTAGGATTAAGGAGAGGACCTGACATTTTGGAGTTTGAAGAGATGAGATGAGAAGGTAATGCTCCTACGGCACTCATTCCAATAGTTGATACATCGATAGTTGCAGAAATCAAAAACCAGCTAGATTGGATAGCGATCCCAGCAACCAAAAGCTTTAACATGAGATCTTTAACGACTCAGGTAAGTTCTTCGTTAGAGAATATCGTCCTGAAAATCGAAAAGACAAATAGAAAAGCTAGTGCAAAATTAGCAATATTTTTCATTAAATTTCGGCAAGTCCAGAGATAGCTATCCATGCCTAGCACAGCTCCATATACCCATGAATTTGTTAGAAATTGCCCTGCAAAATACGCAGGGATAATCCAGATCCAAGATAAAATACTAAAGAAAAATTGTAATAATTGTGCATGTGTCATAAGTGTCTCGTTTGCATTACCGGCAAAAGTACTTCAAAATCCCAAAACTGCAATAATCGCTAGGAGAATAAATGTTTTGAGATGTTGAGTGAAACACATAGGTGAAGTGTTGGAAGTAAATAGAAATAAAAGAAAACTGATGAGATATTAGCTAGATTAATTGGACTTTTGATTATTTTTTATTTTGTCAAGAAGCTCTTTCTCCTCCTTAATCTGTTTCTTCTCCTTGTCTGTAGTTGCATCTTTTGCACGGTTTTCGAAGTAAGTATCAAATATTGCTAGGATATCTGTATCCCACGTTACCTCGTCATTATGAGTTAATATCTGACTCATTGCGCTTTGAACTTCTTCATTCTTGGAGAACTGAGGAAGATCCTCAAGAGTAAAGGTAACAGGTCTATTCCTGATTCAACCCTCATCATATTCTATTGTATATTTCTTATTCTTAATATTCGCATAATCGTTATTGATAAAATCAGTTGCTTTAAAATAGTTTTTGATTGCATCGTCACGGATATCTCTCTCTGTTCACGCAATCTCGTCTTTAAATAAGTTCTCTAATCCGGAACCTTTTAAATTTAGTAAATTATCCTTTCTCATTGACTCTGGAATATTACGTGTTATACGTTTAATCATACCATTATTTCCTGTAATCATATTAATCGAAGCACCACCATTGAGACCAGGGAAAGGGATAAAACGGGTATTTTCCAATACGCCCGTTGTAAAATCTTCAATATAACCTCAAATCTCCTTGCCGATTTTTGTAGCTTTAATAGCTCGAAACAGCAAAGCCCGGACAATAGCAATTCCTATGAGACTGAATATAATTTTTGAGACCTTAATTCCTACTCACTGAATAGATATTGTCCGCAATCATAGGAAATTCATACTCTCTGCCGCATCAATGGCTGCTAAATTCGTAGACATCACTAAAAAGATAAACACGGTAGAAAGACTTACAGCAAAAGTGATCAATACCGGAGCAAAAAGAATGCCTACAACTTCCTTTTTAGAAAAATAGTCTTTGAATTTTCAAAGTACCCCTTCTTTGTTAAAGACAACAAGCACAATCCAAATAGGAGAAATAGCAATAAGTACCCATAAAATGATAATTCTTACAACCAAGACAACGGCTAAAGCTAAGATCGGAACAAGTAATGCAAGGATGTAAAAAACATTAAGGAGTGTATTTAAGCAAGAGACAAAACTATTCGTTTCGCTAGATGGAAGCCCTTCAAGAGATACCTTTTGAAGAGTTAAGAGGCTTGCAAACATAGTCGTCATGACTCAGACATAAGATTGAGAATTACTAATGACATCTTGCAAAGGGAATGTTTGATTTTCACCTTTTAGACGTTCATTTCACTGATCTCTTCCATATCACTCTTGTGGTGTTAGAGATCTAAGTCATTCTCCAGTCTCTCATGGCAAAAAAAGAATCTTTCCCGCTTTAAATAAGTTAGTGAGATTGTTATATCCGGTCTCGGACTTTCCTGTCTCACCGATTGCACGTGAAGCGTCCTTAATTGCGGTATTTCGATCATCTTGTCCTTTTTCGTCGATTGTTGGTAAGGGATTTAAGAATTCTTCTAAGAATCCTTCTTGAAATCGATAAATATATCCAAAATCATGACAAAGTCCTGGTTGAGTGCCAGTCCGTTGGTTTCAAGCCAAACGGCTTTGATAGGCTATAACTTTTCTACCAAGAATAACTTTGTCACTATAGCTATTCCCGCCCGTCATCCATTCGATTTTAGTAGTTGCACAAGGAGAGATGTTCCAATCTTTGGTATGAAGAATAAGGAGATCTTGAATAAAAGAATCGCCCTGTTGCTCAAAATTAATCACGCGCTCATGATTAAAATAGACAAGGTCAAGATTCTCATCCGAACTAGAACCTAAAATCGTAATAGGAAGTCCTCCTACTCCATAGGTCGCAATAGTTGAGAGATCCACTGCGGCTGAAGTCAAAAACCAGCTTGCTTGAATTAAAATCCCCGCAATCAAGGTGTTGGTAATAAGAGTTTTAAATTCGGAGCCAATCTTATTATTACCAGAGAATAATGATTTTAAAATCGTATAAATAAACAAAAAAGCCAAAAAAAAGTTTGCAAGATTCTTAGTAAGATTTCGCAGAGTCCATAAGGCAGAATCAAATCAAAACACAGATCCATACACCATGGAATTATCCATTGCCCAACCACAAATTGCCAAAAGAGGTCGGAGAATAAGGTTTGCTAAATTGATCAAAGTTGCTCCAATCCCATCCATTTCAATAACTTTTTCACGCAGATTATCATCGGTAAGGTAGGTAAGAGTTTGGAATGGTTGTTGTGCTACTACTTGTGAAGTTCCTGAAAAATTACCAAATAGCACTACATTCCCCAAAAGAAAAAAAACGCTGAAAAGGAGAAGCTTTTTTAGGAATCATCGTAAAGGAGTACGAAAAATATGCATAGAACGTAGAATCAAAGATAAATAAATTGAGAGGATAAAATAGTTCTGTTAGTACCTCATTAAAGTATATTCATTTTTTCAACAAAAGAAAAAAGCGGAGAGATTTTTCCCCACTTTTTACTTGACTTTTTTGATTTTTAGAGTTTATCACTAGTGAGCCAGTCTTCCATTTGAGTGCATCCATTAAGCTTTCAGAGTTCTTTAGCTTTTTTTCGATAAGCTGCTTTCACGTCAGTATAGCTTCCTACATTCCACTTTTCTACAATTCCTTTAAAAACCATATACGTACCACAAGAAATCTGCTGTGCTACGTTAGCATTTTTACCAATCATAGCCTTTTCTTGTGCTGTCTTAGCGTAAGGATAATCAGGATGAGAGGTTGAAAGATTTTGGAAAGAGACATCCGTTTTTTTAGAAAGAGGGACATTGTTCTGCTGTAAAACATACTTAATCGCCTCCAACATCGTAACAGCATAGATCGTCTCCGTGGAAGGAGTAGCTGTTGCTTCAGTAGCAGAAAGGCTTCATAATGCTTCCTCTTCAGAGAGTACTCCAGTTTGCTCTGAAACCTCAGTGTCTGTTAATTCGGTACTATTAGCAATCTCAGTCCCAGTATCAGAAATAACGACAGTTCCTGTTGTCTCATATACGTCAGCCTCTGTGGTTTGCGTATCGGTTTCTTCTTCAGTGAGAGAGGAATCCTGTATTGGTAAAGAAGTCTGTAATGATAATCCTTGTCCTAGAAATGAAGAGAAACGGGTAAATACACAAACAAAACTCAAGGCGATAATGAGATAATAGAGCCATGCAGTAGCGAGTGTATTGACTGCCGAGAATCCTCTCACATCCAAAATTTTCCCCGTAAGCACATAGAGCAAAAACCCTACAATACTTGCAATAAAAGGCGCCCACTTTCAAACAATTTCTCCAATAATAAGCATCAAAATAACCGCAATAATCAGAGACACAAGCCAGACTACCCATTGTCCAGTTTTTCTAATTTTTACCTTTCTAGAAGGGCTAGGATGCACAACTTCAGGTTTTCTTTCTACAACAACCTTTTCTGAGGACCTGTCATGAATCCTTTCTGCCATTCTTTCAGAGGATTTGTCCTCTTTTGTTTCCTTTTTCGTATCACGACTTTTAGAGCTTTTCTTGGAAGTAGTAGACATTCCATAAATAATCGCCGCTAAAATTAAAATGGCAGCATTGACTATCGCTAACTTATAAAACATAGGATTTTTCGTCAGTATTCCTACGATAACAGCCTGTACTACAAATAGATACACGCAAAACAAAAAGATAAAATTACTAGACATGAGAACAAAGACAAAAAAAATAAAGAGGATAAAATGCTGATAATATTGAAAGTTTGACTTTCACAAAAAATATATGCAAACTCTTTGCAACTTCAAGACAAAATTTACCAAAAAAATTTCATGTCTACCTTTAGAGTACTTCAAGGAATCTCATCTCTACTTTTCTAAGTCAAAACTTAGGATTATGAAATTTAACGACAGCCATATTATTGTACACTTCAAAGACATATCCTGTCCCAAACAACTTATGCTTCACAGTATCTCCTTCAGAGATGTTGAAGGTTGGCTGTTGCTGTCCTAACGCTCCAGCTAAATCATAGGATTTAAGCAATTCAATAGGTAGTTCCCCTAAAAACCTACTAGGAGGATTCTGCTTGCTCTGTCCTCGAGTCATTCTCGATTGAGCCGAAGAAAGGAATAAGACATCTTTAGCACGTGTAATAGCAACGTACATCAGCCTTCTTTCTTCTTCTAATAATTTTTCTTCTAGGAGAGAATTTGCTAAAGGAAAGATGTTATCTTCCAAACCAACGACAAACACCATAGGAAACTCTAATCATTTACTAGAATGGACAGTCATCAGCTTTACAGCGTCCAGTTCTCCTTGGTCATTTTCCGCAACATCTGAAAGTAATGTCACTTCCTCCATAAACTGTCTTAATGCTTCTTCTCATGTCTCGACATATTTTTCTGCCATATTGATCAGCTGCCCAACGTTTTCGTATCTTTCATCTGCCAGCTGTTCGCTTCCTTCTTCTTTGACGAGATGATCACGGTAATGAATGTGCTTGACTAAGCTTTCCAAAAACTCAGAAGGGGTAAGGTTCGCTAGCGTCCCTCTAAGCTCTGCCATAGTAGATAAAAAATTCTGAATCCCAGAGAGCGCTTGAGGAGTTAATTTTAGAGCATCTGAAGTAATTTGTCCGTTTCAGAGGAGCTCAATAACTTCATAAAGAGAAAAAGAATGCTGAAGAGCATATTCAGCGATTTTTTCCATGGTGGTAGCTCCGATTTTTCTGTTGGGCGTATTGATAATCCTTTTAAGGGAGATATTGTCCTGCGGATTGAGAAATCGTTTAACATACGCAACAATATCCTTTACCTCCATCCTACTAAAAAACTTAAATGCTCCCCAGATTTTATAAGGAATTCCCTCTTGGATAAAGACGTTTTCAAAGACGGAGGACTGAGAATTTGTCCTGTAAAGGATTGCTACCTGTCCTCGAGAAGTCAGCTTTCCACTGTTTTTAAATTTTTTAATTAATTCAACTGTATTTCCAGCCTCATCAATATCGCTTTGATGAGAAAAAACAGTAATTTTATCATTTCACTCACGATGAGCTTTTACATCTTTTTCATATTGATGCTTATTTTTTTTGATAATAGCATTTCCAGCCTCGACGATATGCGGTTTTGAGCGATAATTGGTCTGAAGTTTAAGGAGTTGAATAGTTGGCCAATACATTTTCACGTTCAGAAAGTTCTCCATCAGAGCACCTCTTCGCCCATAAATACTCTGGAAATCATCTCCAATCATCGTAATAATTGCCCCCCCAGCAGTGAGCATTTTCATCAATTCAAACTGAATCCAGTTGGTATCTTGCGCCTCATCCACGAGAATATAATCAAAATGATTCTGCCATTTCTGCAAGGTTTCAGGCGATTTTTTAAATAACAAATAAGGGAATAAAAGCAGATCGTCAAAATCAAGAATATTCTGAATTTCGAGAGATTTTTGGTATTCTTCGTATACTTTTCCCATGGTAGCATCATAATCACCGCTTACTCACTTGAGAAAATCTGCGGGAGTCTGTCCGTTACTTTTCGTCTTCGAAATAAATCCTTGTACGTCTTTTGGTTTGAAAGTCTCGGTGAGATTTAGTCTCTTGAGAATCTCTTTGATAAGAGTTGCTGGATCGTCTAAAATTCCAAAATTTTTGGTATATTTCATACCAAGTTTATCAATATCTTCTTTCAATAACTTCAAAAAAATCGAATGAAAAGTCCCAACCCGCTTCAAATCAGTAGGAGTAAGGCTGACAACCTCCGTTGGCGTATCAAAAAAATGCTCTGCCTGGATCTCCCTACTAATTTGGACAAGCCTTTCCTTCATTTCGTTTGCCGCTTTATTGGTAAACGTCACTGCAAGAATGCGAGAAGTAGGGACATGAAGTCCCCGAAGTAAATAAGCTATTTTATAGGTAAGAACTCTAGTTTTTCAGCTTCCAGCTCCTGCGATGATAAGTGAAGGCGTGTCAGTATGAAGAGCGGCAATAGTCTGTTCGTTATTAAGTTTTGAGACGATATAATCTTTAAGGTTCATGCTCTCATCATAAGAATCGCCCTTCTTAATGCAACGGTTTTCATCTTGACTTTTTAGTGTTATAAAGTATCCATAAGAGGAGCAAAATACTTTTATCTACCCAATCTTTTACAAGACATGAACAAGATATCTACCCAACCTTCTAAAGGAAAATTTATCGTTATTGATGGTTGTAATAATGTAGGGAAAAGTACTCAAGTACGTAAACTTGAAGCAACTTTACAGCAGGCTCACTTCCCAACGAAAACCTTAAAATATCATTTATATCAAGAATACGTAGGAGATATTTGCCGACGCATCCGACATGAAAATAATCCAGATAACTATTCTCCTTTCTTGTGTCAGGTGTACGCATCATACAATAAAATGTGTTATCAACCTCAATTACAGCAGCTTTTAAATGAGGGATATTGGGTTATTGCAGAAAATTATGCAGGGACAAATATTGCCCGATGAACGGTTGATGGAGTTTCTCGTGCGTTACTGGAAGAATTAAATGCTCCACTGCTAAAGCCGGATCTTACGATTTTACTAGATGGAGAAAGATATTTGGAAGCGGTAGAACAAGGACATTTGTACGAAAATAATGACGAAAAACAGAGAACTTGTAGAAAGATCTTTCTAGAACTTGCGGAAAAATACCAATGGGAAGTGGTGAATGCAAATCAGACTCCAGACGAAGTACATCAACAGATTTTTTCTCTCATTACGCAGACGTTTCACCTTCAATAATAAGTTCAGTTTTGTGCTGCTCGTAGAGCTGATCGATTTCTGCAGGAGCGGCATATTTAGGAAAGAGTCCAGATGAAAACGGAATTTGTGCAGAGACTCTCTCAGCAAGTAGCTCATTATTGGTTAATCGCTCGTTAAGTTGTTCTTCTGAATATCCATTATCGAGTCAGATTTTTCTGATTTCTTCTTCTGTCATAATATGATAGGCACCAACTGGCTTTCTACGGTCAGAATCGTAAATTTTCTTATTGTCTTTGATAGCAAGCGCCAACTCTCGGGTAGGCTTATCTGTAGGGTTAGGGTAAGAATAAATATTATTGATAAGACACTTAGTGCCTGTTTTTTCAGCAAAAGATAAACAAAGCTGATTGATCTCACGTAAATGAAAGATTTCTTGTTCAGATTGAGCAACGACTTCCAGATAACAATTTTCACCGCTAATCTTGTGAATCATCTCGTAAATTTCGAAAATTCTTTCTTTTTGCTCTCCAGCATTTAGCATGACTCAAAGCCAGCTTTCTGTACCTCATGTAATGGTAACGATTCCTTTAGACCACTGTTGCAGAGCTTTTAAATCGATTTTAGGTTTCCCAGAGATTCCATCCTGATTGGCAAATGAAGTAAGCTTCATCAAATTTTGGTATCCTTCCTGAGTCTCCGCAAGCAAAACAATATTTCCAATGCTTTTCCCCAAGAGGGTTGCATTGAGATCTAGGACAAAGCCGAGTTCTACTCAAAGAATTGCCTTAATATCAGCAGCTTTTGTTGCCTGAGTAAAAGAAGGTAAACCGTAGAGTCCCGTGTAATCTGTGATTGCAATCGCAGGAAGTCAGAGTTCTTGAGCTTTTTTTACAATATTACCAGGGGAGCTTACAGCTTCCAAAAAAGAAAAAGTGCTATGTCAATGAAGAGGAATATACATGAAAAGAACAATTTAAAAGGTAAAGGATACGACAAAAAAAGAATACTATCAAATAGTATATCATTTCACACAAAAAAAGCAAGTACAGACTTTTTTTCTTTTTCGACGCGATTTTCCTTGCATTTTGACAGAAAATAACTATAAACACGAAACTTAACAGTTTTTACTTATCATTTTATCACTGATGAAATTGCACGAGTTAACAAGATCCAAGGGATTTAAGGCTAAATCAAGACAGCTTGGAAGAGGAGATGCCTCAAAAGGAAATTACTCTGGAAAAGGTCTAAAAGGACAAAAGGCTAGAGCAGGGAAAACCATTAGACCATTTTTCGAGGGAGGACAAACTCCAATTACCATGAGAATGCCAAAAGCTAAAGGATTTAAAAGATATTACAAACTCGTTGATACGTACGAAGTTTTCAACGTTGCAGTATTTGAAAAGGATGATAGATTCTCTTCAGAAGTAACGAAAGAATTGCTCAAACAGGCAGGATACATCAAAACTACAGATGCTCTTGTAAAGATTTTGGGAAATGGAGAATTAACGAAAGCATTAACCTTCACGGGAATGGATAAATTCACTACTTCTGCTAAAGAAAAGATAGAAAAAGCTGGAGGAAAAATCGCTTAATGCTTTAGCATCTTCAGGTATAATCTGCCGTATTTTAATCTTTTGAAATCATTAACCACAATGAAAAAGGTCGCGAGAAAATTCCAAGAGATCGTCTCAAATAAGGAATTGATGAAAAAAATCGGATTTACACTGCTGATTCTAGCGCTTTATAGATTGCTAGTATTCGTGCCAGTTCCTTTCGTGAATATTGATACTCTCATGAGTGGAGCAATGGATTCTGGAGCTGCTGCAGGATTTGGATATCTCGTGATGTTAATGGGAGGAGCTTTGTCCAATTTCGCTATCGTAGCAATAGGAGTTTCTCCATATATTACTTCTTCTATTATCTTCCAATTGTTAGGATCTGTAATTCCAAAACTCGAAGAACTCCAAGAACAAGGAGACGTAGGAAGAGCAAAGATTTCTCAATATACGAGACGACTTACCGCGCCACTTGCCTTCGTACAAGGAATCGGAATGGTCTTCATCATGAATCAAATGTTAGGAGGAAACGCAATTGATACAGGGAATATCCTCGTGGTATGCTGAACGGCATTTATGTTAACGGTAGGATCATTGATCTTGATGTGGATGGGAGAAATGATTACAGAAAAGGGAATATCTAACGGAATTTCTCTCCTCATCTTCGCATCTATCGTTTCAGGAATTATGCAGAAAGCATACACTTCATTAGCTTCTGGAGAAAACGTAGTTGCAATAGTGCTCTTTATGGTACTAATTGTCCTCGTATTGACTCTGCTTTCTATCTTCATTCTCAAATCTCAAAAAGAGATCCCAGTAATTTATACCAAATCTGGAAAGGTGCAACAATCTTCCATCTTGCCAATTCCTTTGAATCCGGTAGGAATGGTGCCAATCATCTTCGCAATGGCATTTGTGTCTTTCCCTTATTTAATGTCTCAATTGATTACCCAGTTCCAGCCAGCAAATGAAAAACTGATGGCAATCGCAAACTGGATACAGCTCAATCTCAACATCTATTCTTCAAATCCAGGACGACTTGCAATTATCTTCTATGTCATCTTTATCGTAGGATTTACCTTCCTGTATACTTCTATCACGTTCAATCCAGAAAGAATTGCTGATAGTATCCAAAAAAGAGGAGGATACGTTCCAGGAATTAGACCAGGAAAACAGACGACGAATTATATCAATAAGATTTTAATGCATTTGTGCTTGTGGTGAGGATTAGGATTGGCATTGATCGCAATTTATACCTATGTTCTTGACGCAATTCCATTTATAACACAGATCGCTTCCGCTCTTGGAGGAATGCCAACAATCGTTGCAGGATCTGGAGTAATTATTATCGTTGGAGTAGTGCAAGACATCTTAAATAAAGTCGAAACTGACCTCGTAATGGCAAAATACGAAAAATACTAAAAAGAGAGAGACACTAGATATTAGCTCGTAAAGCTGGTTGACAGTGTCTTTTTCTAACAGCTTTTTTTCTTGCATTTTTTGTCTATATCTGTACACTGCACAGCAACCTGTTGTTTTATTTTGTGAAAACGAAAAAAATGCCAAAAGTAAAAAACGAAACAAATGAAAAAAGACTGATTCCTGTGTGGGTGTGGATATTTTTTGGATGTTCTTTATTGATGTTTTGTATCGCACTCTACGAATCATGTATGCGTCCGAAAATGATATCCGAAACGCAAAAATGAGCTACAGAAGAAGACATTATTGTAAACATAGATTCTTCAGAAACTCCAATATCTGAGCCATCAAATACAGAGTCTTCCATTACAGTCGTTGAAGAAGCTACTACAGGACCTCAATTTTTATACCAATGGTACCAAATCTTTTCTTCCAAAGACGTTGCGCTGCTGAAGACACTAATGGACTCAGCAATGAGAAATAACGCAACCATCAAACAATTCTGGTCAGCGTACAAAATCAATAGCTTTATTGATGGTATCGAAAATCATAGTCTTCAGCCACAAAATATTACACTCATCTCAACGTCACCTTCGTGAATCGAAGAATATCAATACGAACTGGAATATTCCTTACTTCCTGAATACAATGCTCAACATTTCAAAGAAACACGAGTTGCAAAGGTAAGATATACAGAGACGGGACCTCAACTTGCATCTCTTCGTTGTGAGACCCCAAGATGTTCTTATAACCCTTTTTTCCGACCTGAGAATTATGGATTGGTGAAATAAGATTCTCAATATAAAATCCACTATTGAAAACTTCCTTTCTGCAAACCACGATGGTACGATTATCATTCGAGGAGCGACAGCGACGGGGAAGAGCGGACTTTCCATAGAATTAAGCCAATATTTCGATATGGAAATCATATCTGCTGACAGCAGACAGATTTTTCGTCTGATGGATATTGGAACGGATAAAGTTTCCAAGGAAATAAGGGAAAAAGTCCCACACCATCAAATCGATATTGTCGATCCGGACGAGACTTATACCGCCGGACAGCGAAAACAGGATAGCGAAACGATTGTTGAACAAATTCTTTCCCGTAAAAAAATCCCAGTTATCGTAGGTGGTACGGGCTTATATATTGATACCATTTACAAAAATTTCACTATGCCAGAGTCTGCTCCAGATCCAATCTTTAGAGCAACAATGGAAGAAAAAGAAAAAGCTGAACCAGGATTTCTTCATGCAGAGCTTTCACGTATCGATCCAGACGAGGCACTAAAAATCCATCCCAAAGCAACGAGATACCTGATTAGAGCTCTGGAAATTTATCATACGACAGGGAAAACGAAGACGGAAGGCTTTATTCAGCAACCCGTTAAACATCCGCTTCTAATGCTAGGAATCCGGAGAGAAACCGAAGAGGGGAATAGACTCATCAATGCAAGAATCAAACAAATGCTCAAAAACGGCCTCATCGACGAAGTAAAATCGTTATTAAACGCTGGATATACGGCAGATCTTCAATCGATGAACGGAATCGGTTACAAAGAAGTCATTGGATATCTCCAGAATCAATATGATTTCGAGAAAATGGAAGAATTACTTAAAAAAAACACCCATCATCTAGCAAAAAAACAAAGGACACGATTCCGCCGTTATATTGCCGAAGGGAATGTTTGAGCGAGAGAAAATGTGCAGTATCAAGTGCTGTATCTATAACATCACGGAATTACACGTGCATAATTTCTCTAAAAGTAGGATCACATTTTTGAAGTTGCTCTTCTGAAAAAAGTTCGAGAATCATCGCTGAAAAGTCTTGACGAAAACTCTCATTTTCTGCATTTAATTCCTTTCCTAACTGGGAAATATTTTCCTGCTGATCGCAGAATTTTAAGATATCTTGTTCTTCGCGAGTGAGCTCATTTTTTGGAGCTTCCATAGGAGTTGTCGTTTCGAGAGTCATGATACTAAATATTAAGAAATAAAGAATCCAAGAGCTGCTCAGCTTCTTTTTGATCTTGTTGCATTAATGCAGCCTCAGATCTCTGTTGCGCATACATTTTTTTAAGTTGATGTTGCACACGTTCTTTCTCTTGTCTGTCTTGAATGTTAGCAATTGTTGCCCTAATTTTTTGGTAGAGCGTAGTGATAAACGTTTCATCATCCGTCTGCTGAATTAATTCCAAAAACCCTTTTGCAAGCGACCAATATCCCTGCAGTTGCTCCAAGATTCTAATCAGCATACTTTTGCGAAAGCTTTGTGTTTCCATGCTATTTCAAGAAGTAAAACAAAAAGAAGATTAAAACTGAATTCATTTACTGGTCATCTCCCTCTTCACGTGGTCAATGTCGTTAGCGTTTGCCATAGCGGCGTTAGGAGTAATCAATCCTTGCTCCACAAGCACAGCCAAATGATCTTCTAGGAGTTGCATTCCTATATTTCTAGAGGTATACATCACGTTTTTGATCTGATTCAGCTTATTTTCTCTAATGGTGTTTTCTACCGCAGTGTTATGGAGGAGAATCTCATGAGCAGGCACCATTCACTTTCCATCAGCCTTTCTAATCAGTTTCTGAATAATAATAGCCGTCATATTTTCCGAAAGCTGGTTTCTAATCTGAGATTGCTCATCGGCAGGGAACATCGAAATAATCTTATTCACGGTTTGCTCTGCAGATCTAGAGTGGATAGTTGTCATCACAAGGTGTCCTGTTTCTGCTAGAGCGATAGCATTTCTCACGGATTCAGTATCACGGATCTCTCCAAAGAGCACAATATCAGGTCTCTGCCTAAGTGCAAATTTCATCGCAGACGAAAAAGAAACAATATCTCTTCCCAGCTGTTTTTGCTCAAAAATAGACTTTTTCGGAGTAAAGACATATTCGATCGGATCTTCAATCGTGATAATATGCTTATGCATTGTCATGTTGATCTCTTCAATCATGGCAGCCAACGAGGTTGATTTTCCGGAACCAGTAGGTCCTACCATAAAAATCAATCCATTCGTAGTTTGTACAAGCTGCTTAAAAATTTGAGGCAGCTTTTTTTCATCAATAGTAGGCACTTTCTCTTCCAAAAGTCTGGCAACAATCATGGTATGATCTTGCTGACGAGAAATATTGATCCTGTAACGTCTTCCTCCCATAGAGAGTCCGAGATCGGCAGCTAAAGAGTCTTTATAATTCTTCCTATCAAAATCGCTCATCATTACATCAATAAAGGCGTCCAAAGTTTTATCATCCAGTTTAGGGAATTCTACAAGTCTCTTGGCCTCTCCATATACCCTAATCGTTGGCTCTTCTCCGTATGTCAGATAAATATCCGAAGAATCTGCCTTAACCATACGATCAAAGAGAATTTCTAGGTATGCTTTTGGATCTTCTGGTACCTGCTGAGGAACAGGCGCAGTTTGCTCTGTAGCAGGTGCGGTTCAAGAAACAGCTCAAGTTGTCGTTCAAGTTGTAGCTCAAGGAGTCACTCAAGGAGTCGCTGAAGTGGCCATTCAAGGTGCTGCTCCAGTTGGAGCTGTAGGGGGTACTCAAGCTGTAGGGGTTACTCAAGCTGTAGCTCAAGTTGTAGCTCAAGGAGTTGTAGGAGTTGCTGCTTGTGTTGGCATAATACTAAAGATAAGAAGAAATAAAAAGCTGATAATGTAGAGAGTTAAGCAATTTGAAACGCAGGTTTAATCGCTTCGAGTTCTTTCGCTAAGGTAATTTTTGTTGCGTCATTAGAATACATAGTATAGAGGATATCACCTTTTTTCACGGAATCTTGCAGTTTTTTATGTAAATACATTCCCGCCTCATCAATCGTAGGACATCAGAGACGACGTGCGATTTGATTAACATTGTGTAAGTCAATGACTTGTACCTTTCCATCTTGTTGAGCGACTACGTCAAATGTATGAGTTCCTAACTTCAAATGTTCAGAGTCAATGTTTGGATTTCCATGTTGAGCAGTAATGATTTTTTGCATCATAGCCCGAGCTTTACCAGAGGTAAGTTGCTCTTTTGCTAGAGCCAGAGCTTTTTTATGTTTGTTAACTCCTTTGACGAGTCCGACTAGTTCAATCAATTTAGCAGCCAAGAAAAGTGCTTTAGTCTCAAGATCCTGAGGACGAGAAGGATGCTGCTGTAACACCCTTAGCACTTCACGCACCTGAAGAACGGCTCCAACCCCATTTCCAATCACTTCCATAGCAGGAGTAATCTGTACGGACATTTTCATTCAGAGTTGTTTACCTACATATTCAAACTTTTTCTTTCGATCGACTGCTTCCATCATGGAGGTAACTTTTGCAGTTGGCCCCACAGGAATATCAATCAATGAATGGGTAACTCACATTGCATATTTTTTAGCCATAATACTAGAAACGACCTTTGCTCTAGATTGCATTGCTAGCGGATATTGTACTTTAATAAGCTTATCATCAGCAGGAGCCAAATCTAATCCGCCTCCCCAAACCAAACAACAATTGTTCTCTTTAATCAGCTTTTCAATTCCCTGCTTATTAAAATTGATATCCATCAGTACATTTACGCATTCACCAGTTGCCGCAGGAGAAGTGATAGATTTCGAGAAATTTTTAGGGATTTTGATACCGAGAGAAGCAATAATCGGAATGAGAATCATGGTTGTTTCATTTCCAGGAACTCCACCGATACAGTGCTTGTCAGCCACGATTTCTCCTTTAGGATAATGAAATGTTACCCCTGTTTCGGCCATTGCTTTAGCAGTTTGACACATTTCTTCGTCAGTTGTTGGGAAAAAGAAAGAGGATGCAACGTAATACGTCATCATAATCTCGCTCAATTTTCCCTCAGAAATATCTTTAATAATGGCAAACATCTCGTCATAACTAATATTTTCTCCTTTCATCTTTTTACGAATAGCGTCGTTAGCTAGAGAGCTTGCTTGAGCAATCTGAATACTAACAGTTTCGCCTTCTTTAACAGGGAAACGCTCGAAAGTGTCTTGATAAATCTCGACAGTTCCTGGGCTAACTTCATCAGACAAGAGGACGTTAGCAGTAATCGTATCTCCCGCTGCATTTGTAAGAGATGCAAGGTCCTCAGCGGTAATACCAAAACCGAGAGCCTGAAATTCATTCAAAACGACGTTATAGTGATTTCCTCCATCCACAATCGGGCGAAGAATAGCTTTAGCACTGAAAAAATTATCAGATGAGGTGAAAAGCTTTGTTGATGAACGTGTCATAGAGCTAAGTACTAAATAATAAAAAGGTTCTCTCTTCTATTATAAGGGAGTTGCAGAAAAAAAACAAAAAAAACTGACTTTTACGACTTTTTCTCTTGACTTTTAATAAAAAATAAGTATAATAAAATATTAATAGATAATTAATGGATTATTAAAAAATAAAGGAGGCACAAGGATGTCCGAAAAATTTAATAAAAAAGGAGAGGAAACCTATAACAAAAAAGAAAAAGAGGTTGTGTATAGCTTGTTCGTCAGCCCTAAATCATGGGAAGGAAGTCGCATAGAAATGGTGCAGAACCTAGAAAAATTATACTCATTAGCAGACGAATACAAATTGACGTATAATTGCAATTTCTATGGGACAAAGTTCTACGGTAGTGAAGAAGACCTAACGAACTTTAAAAATATCGCGAGAAAAGATGCAGATATACACGCAAATTTTGAATTACGTAATAGAGTACATCTGATCGATATGGATCAGGAAGATTCTAAAGAGGTGATGGAATTCCACGTCGCTAAAGCAGTAATGAAAGATATGGAAAATAGGAAAAATATGCTAGGCGTACTTCCTAATAATACCATCTGCAGAAGACTCTCAAATTTAAATGCATTATATGGAGTCGCAGATAAATATCACCTGATTCACGAATCTATGCTTGAGAACGAGGAGTTTTACGGCAAAGAAGAAGATGTAAAAAACTTTAAGAACGCAGCAGAAAGAGCGTTGAATTTAGGTTCAAAATTCTTCTTAGACAGTAGAATTACTCATGTTAAGCTGGCAAGAGTGAATGCAATTAAGACAGCGATAAAAGCAGGAAGAGATTATATGCTAACGCTTCCTGATAAGGACGAAATGGTAAAGTTTTTCCCAGGTAAGGGGACAGCATCCGATATGCAAAAAATATACAAGAAAGCTGACGAATTTCAGTTGTATTATAGATCTGGATGTAACGATAGAAAGTTCTATGGTAAAAAGCAAGCATTAATGTCATTTCTGAATACAATACTTATTGATGATGTAGGTAGTACTATAGATTTAGCTGATAAATGGATTATGCCATCAGACTGGTACATCTCCGAAAAAGCTCAAAAAAAAATAAAGGAAGATCAAGAAAAGAGAAAAATGGCTTGTAACCTTACAAAAAAATGTAAAGAAAAGGGCAGTGAGAATGAAAAATAAAAAGACGTTTCCGTCTTCCAAAAAAGCATAAAAGAGGATCGAATAAGACCCTCTTTTTGTTAAAAAAACTTATTTTTTTCCCTTTTTTCCTCTCTTTTCCCCCATTTATCAATTTTTTCTTCCAATTCAGAATCAGGTTCGCTGAGGATTTTACTGAGTTCAGAACTCTTTTCTGCAGCTCTTTTAATGTGGACGTAATATTTACTGAGTTCAGCAACGACATCGTTAAGTTCATCGTTTTTCTCAAACAGTTCCGAAGCTTTATCTCTGAGAATGTTGTTTTGCGCTTGAAATTCATCCAATTCCTCTTGGAGATATTGCATTTGGTCATTAGCTTCCTTTAAACGCTGGCGAAGCTCATTAATAACATCTCTGTACTGAAACCTGAGATAAAAGAAGAGATATCCAAGTCCAGCACCTGCAAGAAAAGCTAGAACAGAGAAGATCGGCATGGATGAATGAAAACAATAAGAATAAAACAGAAAGAAAAATCTGACTCCATCCTACAAAAAGTCCCTTGAAAAGCAAGAGGAAAAGAATATGGTAACATCAGTTTTTTAGTCTTTGCTACAGTCTCAATGGAAGAAAAGTCCCTAGCTACTATCAAAAAAACTTTTATCCAAAACGTGATTAAGTTTTGTATCGGAGCGATTCTTTTGGTAATATGTTGAGTATATGTGGTTGATCATCCTGCAGAGAAAATCAGCTTTTTTTCTTGATTTAGAGTAATTTGGCAAAATGTAGAGATTACGGTTGCGAATATTTTTGGTGAAAATGGGGAATATCTCAAACAAAAATACAGTCTTGAAAGTTATTATGAAGCACTGATTACATTAGCAGAGGGGAAACCTTGCGTAGACCCAGAAATTATCAAAGATTTGCAAAAGACCTATGAAGAGCTGCTATTAGAGCCAAAAAGTTCTTTGGAACATACCCTCAAAAAATATGTTAGGAAGCAAATGATGTTTGATCAAGCGTTAAATATTAGCTGTTAAAAGCTGATACTACCTAGCATTTCGATTTCTTCGAGAAAAAAGATGTAAAAAATTTGACAAATTTGCAATAATATGTATAATATACATTGTTGATTTTTATATCTTTTATTTCTTAATAAAAACGACAATGAAAAAATTATTGGCACATCTTCCTTTGACGAAAGCTGAATCTGCAAGATCAAAGAAAGAAAAACTCGTAAGAAACATTACGTTTTTTGCAGTAGTAATTTGCGTTGCAGCTGGAGGATACGCTCTTATCAACGCTCAGGTTGATGTAGTGGAAGCTGAAGCTCAATTAGCTATGGCAATTTTGCAATAAGACCTTCTAAAATCCAATTAAGAAGCATCAAGTATTGTCTTGGTGCTTTTTTTTCTTGAAACAGACTATCAAAACGGTATTCTACACTCTAGTACCTTTTAGCTAGAGTTAATAAGTGAATGCAACTTACGCCAATGCTTCAGCAATATGTAGAAATCAAAAAATTACATCCAGAATGTTTGTTGTTTTTTCGTGTCGGAGACTTTTATGAAACATATTTTGAAGATGCAGAGTTGCTCAATCAAAAGCTCGACTTCGCGCTTACAGATAAAAGTAAAGCTAAAGACGGTTCCGTTAAAATGGCGGGGATTCCTCATTTTTCTCTAGATAAATATCTTCCACGTCTTCTCAATCTTGGCTTCAAAATAGCAGTTGCTGAACAAATGACGGATCCAGTACCAGGGAGGCTTGTACAAAGGGAAATTACGCAAATCATTACTCCAGGGACCTACATTCAGGAAGGACAAAATACGTTTAATTATCTGTTTGCTCTTACTCATCAGGAGACAAAAGACTGACTCTCATTCCACGTTTCGCGAGGAGATTTTTCTCTCGGAGAGTATCGAACAAAAAGTTTTTCAACGCTCGCCGAAGTGCAAAAATGGATTCTTACAATTACTCCTAGCGAAATTATTATTGATGTAGATTTCCCAGACAAAGACAGCGTTTCTCTTCCTATTCAGCAATACTTGAATTGCCCAGTTTCGATTTATGAAATTCCTAATGATCCAGAGTTATTTCTCACGAATCTTTGCAATATTCAGACGCTTTCCAGTTTTGGACAGGCGACTCAGCAGGGGAGATTACATGCTATCACGTTACTACTCAATTATTTAAAGCACACACAAATCAACGCGTTGCAAAATATTCACAAAATTTCCTATCATACGCAGGCTTCGAGAGTCCTAATGGATGATATCACAATCAAAAACCTAGAAATCTTTGCTTCTAGCTACGAGCAGAGTGAAAAATACAGTCTGTGCGGGGTAATAGATAATACCGTGACACATGCAGGTTCTAGACTGCTAAAATATCGACTGCTCAATCCAATTAACGATCTGACGCAATTAACGACGAGAAATCACCATATTGCAAGATATCAAGCACATCCTTCCACAAGCGAATTTCTCAAAGCATTACGTGGAAGTTTTGATGTAAATAAACTCATCTCGTGCATGATGTATAAAAAGCTGACTCCAACTTCTTTTATCAAATTGAGGACGATGCTAAGCATCTTTTTCGACGCTCAAAAGCCACTTCATGACGAACTTCAGACCCAACTTACGATGCTGGGATGCTCTAACGATGAAAAAAATCAGCTTTTTTCACTTTTCTCTTTATTACAACAGGCATTAAAAGCTGACGAACAAATTTCATTTCCTACAGATTACATACAAGATCAGTATGATGAAACAATAGATCAACTGAGAAAAATCGCTTATCATAGTGATGAAGCACTGCTAGACTACCAACAAATGCTCGTAAAGGCCTCAGGAATCAACAATGTAAAACTCAAATTTGTAATGAATCAAGGATATTTCATTGAGGTAACTCAGAAAGATGCTCAAGCTTTCATAGCAGGAATACAGCAGTCTCTACAGCAAGCGACAACGGAAGAAGTAGAGAAATTACAAGTAGTGCAACGCCAAACGCTCAAAGGAAACGTACGTTTTGTTTCTCCATATCTAGAGACACTCCAATCCACCATTCTTTCTGCGAAAGATCAATTGGCCGCTCAAGAATTTCGCGTCTTAACAACACTAAAAGATCAAATAATTCAGACTTCTTCTGCTCTTTTTTCATTTGCAAATTGCTTAGCTGAATTTGATGTGTACGCTTCTCATGCGGTATTTGCTCGTGACTACAACTACGTACAGCCAGAATTAACTCATGAAACTACTTTTAAAATCAAAGGGGGTCGCCATCCAGTTATTGAAAAATTTCTCCCAGCAGATCAGCCTTTTATCCCTAATGACCTGATGCTAGGAAATGCTCGTGGAGATGCATCTTGAACACATCCAAACGATCAAAATGGATTGATTCATATCATCACAGGGCCAAATATGGGGGGAAAATCTACATATTTACGCCAATCTGCTCTGATTGTGTTGCTTGCTCACTGCGGGCTGTTTGTGCCGGCAGAAAGTGCGAGAATTGGGCTTATTGACGGACTTTTTGCACGTGTAGGAAGTGGAGACGTAATTGCAAAAAATCAGTCTACATTTATGACAGAGATGATAGAGGTGAGCAATATTCTCAATAATGCAACCGCAAATTCATTCATTATTTTTGATGAATTGGGACGTGGGACTTCCACCTATGATGGAATGGCATTAACCAGCGCCATCTTGCTATATTTACTCAAACATCTCAAAACAAAAACACTGTTAGCAACCCATTATCACGAACTTATCCAGCTCGAAAATCAATATCCCGAAATTCGTAATTTCTCCGTCTCCGTGTACGAAACCGACAAGGAAGTGATTTTTATGAAAAAGATAGTAAAAGGCTGAGCAAACAAAAGTTATGGAATTGATGTAGCACAATTGGCAGGAATTCCAGGTGAAGTGCTGACTCAAGCGAGAGATACCTTAAAAAAATTGGAACAGCACACGCAGGAAAATAAGCAATCCTTGACGGGAAATCATTGACAAACTATCGTCAATGCTCCATTATTCCAAATAGAAGATGAACGTGCTCAATACGAAAAAAAATATAAAAAAATAGAGAGAATTCTCTCTCAAACCGATACAGACAATATGACGCCTTTGCAGGCATTACAATTCTTGGTAAAAATAAAAGAAGAGCTACAATAAAGGAGCTTCTGGAGGAACTTCTCCACTTGTTTCATCCTCCATTTCTGCATGAGAAGGAAGAGTAAGAGATTGAACAGAAGGCTGAACAACCGTCGTATAATACCCATAAATATTGATATTATAGACGATCATAGTGAGGAGTGCTCCTTCTATGAGAGCGATACTTAATAATACATATTGCATCTTATCACAAAATAGATGATAAAATACTTAAAGAGCTTCGATAATAGTCCTTCAAAAAGCAACACTGGCCTCAGGTCAGCATGCAGTGATAATGTTCCCATCAACAACCACATCGCCACCACGCCACAGGGCTTGATATGTTTCTAAAATTTTTATTTCAGTTCAGTTTCCATCATCTCGTGCAGTAACTTCTTTCCCTTTAAAAATCCCGCTAGGAGCCAAGATAGTCGGAGTAATGCAAATCGCACCAAGGATTTTCGAAGTAGTTGCTTGAGCTGAAAGAAATTCAGTTGCTAGAGCAAGATAGCGAGGATCTCCCCAATATTGCTCATAAGCACCTCCACCTCCAACAAATATGAGCGCATCATAGTCTTTAACATCTATCTCATCAAAACGCAAAGAATGCTCAATTTTTAAACCAAAGACTCCAAAGCATTCTCCTCCCTCACCAGACGCAACTGAGACCTTACATCCATGTTGCTGAAAAGCGCGGTAAGGATTACCAAATTCTAAATCTTGGAAATCGCGATTGGCAACGATTATTAAAACATGCCTCATACTTGCTTTTTTTCTACCAAGTAAATATACTTATCTAAAAGCATGGTATACTTCATTTTATATTTTTTTCCAAAAAATGCAAGAGAAAACAGGAGTAATTAAAGATCATGGACACCTTAAACCAGAAGAAATCTCTCGAGATAATTATTTTATGGATGTGGTGCGTGTACTTGGAGAGAAAGCTACATGCAATAGAGGAAAAAGCTGATGCGTAATCGTGAAAGACCAAAGAATTCTTGCGACAGCATTTGTCACGTCTCCTCATGGAAATCCTACTTGTGATGAAGTAGGGCATCAAATGATGACGTTTACGCGTGCAAATGGATATGAAACACAGCACTGTATGAGAAATGTTTGTGCAGAGCTGGGAGCGATTACGAATGCCTCCAAAAATGGGGTATCTCTCGAAGGAGCAACGTTGTATTGTACGATGACACCATGTGTAGTGCGTCATTGTGCTCATGCTATTATAGCATCAGGAATTGCCAAAGTGGTGTGTGACTATAAAGGACGTGATGCTGAAGAAAGTGAAGAAATTTTCAAAAACGCGTGAGTAGAACTCGTGTATCTACACACAGAAGAAATTAAATACCCTACAAAATAAGAGAAAGAAAAATAACCACTTACCTCTCCAGTAGGACTCTTCCAGCTGGAGTTTTTTCTATCTTACCAAGCTTTAAAAGCAAGGGCTCAACATCCATTTCCAGAGCTTTTTCACTGATATTCATTTGAGCAGCAATGACTTTTGCACCAAGAGGCCTATCATAATATGCCAAAATATCCAAATACTGCTGATGTAACGGAGTCATTCCACCTTCTTGTAATTGAGCATGCACCAAAAATTCCTGCCAAACATGCTCATCTAGCTGATGATATCCGTGGTTTACACAAAAATCTCTAAGTTTTACACAGAGATTGTGGATTTCCCTAGGTACTGAGTCAGTTTTTTTTGCCATTTGTCCGAGCAAAGAAGAGGGGATACCCTCGCTCTCATCTACTACGCCATATTCGTGTAAATATCTCTCAATAATAGCTTGTTTTTCCCTGTCGGTATAATCTGCAAAATGAAAACTATACACGAACCTATTTTTGAGTGGTTGAGATAGATTCTCAATTCTCGTCGTCGCTCCTACAAGGGTAAAAGGATTGATAGGAATCCTCAAACTTCCCCCTTCGGGCATCACCATATCAATGACAAAATCTTCCATCGCAATATACAAAACCTCTTCAATAGTCGGCTTCAGACGATGAATTTCATCGATAAACAAGAGATCTCAGGATTCCAAAGAGTTTAAAATACTGACTAACTCACTGGGCTTACTGATTGCATACGCAGTTACAATTTTCATATTTACGCCCAATTGACTCGCCAAAATATGTGCCAGCGTCGTCTTTCCAAATCCGCTCGCTCCAGAAAATAAAATATGTCCGAGCGTACCTTGTCTTTTTTGAGCAGATCCGATAGCAGTTTTCAGCATTTTTTTAATCTGTTCTTGTCCGACAAAATCCTCAAAACAGGTAGGTCTGATCCCTAATTTTTGTTGAGTTGTCTGAGTAGTATCGATTTTTTTAATTTCCATAACTTTTTTTATACAACATCCCTCCCAAAAATCAAGTTGAAAATTCCCCGCACATCCATATAACCAAGGTAATTATGCCGTACTTTCACAATCTTTCAATCCTTGACGCACATCAACAATTTTTACAAAAAAGAAGTAAAAATCAGAATCTTTTTCTCGTTGGTGGTTGCATTCGCGATGTTCTCCTGGAAATCACAAAGACTCCGATGGATATCGATTTTACAATGGCAGGAGATCCAGTAGAGCTGTACGAGCATTTTGATAAATCAGAGATTTCCAGCTTTATCACTGAGAAGTTTGGGACGAGTACCTTCATTGAAAGCTCTGCCAAAAAAGAAGGCTATCCTGCAGATGGAGAAATTGAATACCAACTTACTCCACTTCGCACCGAAGGTAGTTATGGAGATTTTCGTCATCCTGAAGAAATTCAACGAAGTAACGATCTGATTCTCGATTCTCAGAGACGCGACTTTAATATCAATGCAATGTACTATTTTTCACTTCCGACACAAAGAAAAATAGATCTCCCAGACTCAACTGCCATACAAGCATCCATGCAGTCACATCTTGAAACGCTGCTTGCCAAAGAGGGATATGTCTACCTCAAAGATCTTAATCTTCTCATTTTACAGCATCACGAATATATTACAAAGACCTTTCCAAATGCTAAGTTTGATGAAGTTTTTTGCAGATATTTAATTGAGACAGCACAGGCAGTGTGCCTCACCGAGACAAAAGGGAATGAAGATGCATACGCTTTCCGCATTCTCATAGATCCTCAACAGGGACTTCAATCTCTGATGTCGAGAAAACTTGAGACCGTTGGAGATGCTAATCAGAGATTTAGTGAAGATGCGCTGAGAGTCATCAGAGCCATCAGAATAGTGAATATCATGAATACTACGTTAAGTCGCCGTCATGAATTGCTATTTGATTATACCGCTACGACTCGAGAAGCCATCTTGCGTAATGTCCCACTGCTGATGCACGTGGCTAAAGAACGCATCAAAGATGAACTTACAAAAGCATTCCAAAAAGGAGACCCTTTCAATTTCGTCGTCTTGCTCGAAACAAGCGGAATCTTAGCTCAGCTTTTTCCTGCTCTTTTTGCTACTATTCACGTAGAGCAACCTATTCGTTATCATGCATTTGATGTATATACACATACGATGCTCGCTTTACATGCTTTACAAGAGATAAATACTGATTATCTTGTGCGTTTCGCGATGCTCTATCACGACGTAGGGAAAGTGATACAATACGCAGGATACGCCAAGGCAAAGGGAGATAAAGAGAAAATCCGTGAAATTATTGCATGACCTAGCAATCATAGAAATTGCTGACCTGAACTAATGAAAACAGACTTCAAAGCACTAGGATTTTCCAACAAAGAAATTGAGACCATTGCGCGATATATTTCCGAGCATCATACACCAGGGGAAATCCTTAATGCAAACCCTAAAAATCGAGAAAAAAAACTCAGACATTTGCTTAGCGAAAAGGGATTCGAAATGGTCGATAATTTGCTTGATATCAATATTGCTGATCGCAAGGGACAATTCAACCCTCTACAAAGCTCTTGAGATCTGACAGAAAGCTACGAACTCAAAACAATCCTAAAAAAGCTGAATGAAGAGGAAGGGCAGTTTACCATGAAAGACCTTCTGATAAATGGGAACGACTTAATACAGAAATATGGCATGAGACCTGGACCACTCGTTGGAGAACTCCTAAAAGCACTGTTTGATCGAGTACTCAATGATGTAGAGACGAGAAATACCGCGAAAGAACTAGAAGTATTCGTAAAAAATTGGTTGAAAAATAGAGGAGAATCGAAATAACGCCCTTTACCTATTAATGTTTAATAATGCCTCTCCTGACGATTAAAGATCCCGCTCTTGATACAGGGAAACTCTATACTCATACGCTCTCTTGATTGCAAATTTCCGAGCCAAACCAGCTTTTTTTTACACTTCACAAAAAAGAAATAAAGCTGATAGAATCCAAGAATCTAGGTTCCACCATGGAAGTTTTTGCATTACATCAACGTAAAGTCTTTGAAGAGATGACATTTGCTCCTGAATATGCCCGTCTCGCCTGTGAACAGTTTCTCGCATTTGATGAAGAAACTGGGGGAAAATACGCATTTTTACCCTACTTTCCAATCAAAGAAGTTGCGACGCTCAATGATAAACTTTCCCAGTTGCAAATTCCGGTTTCATTTGCTCATTCGCCAAAAGGAGTCATAACGACAGATCTCGCTCTTCTTGACTCTCCAGCAGATACATCAATAGAGCAGGAAATAAGCTATATGTATATGCTTACGTTACTATATGGGAAATTTCTTGCAAAAGGCGATCAGCTCAATGGAATAAGAATCCAAATTCCTCTGTTTGGAAGCTATTTTTGATTGCAGACGAATATAGAAAAAAGGATCGCGAACCTACAATCTCAAGGAATCTACCTCCAGTCTTCTCTTAATCGTCAAGGTGACAAAGCGACATTGCAAATTTCAAGTTCTGATTGGGAATTATTGCAAATTTTTGCTCATTGGCACGCTCCTTTTGAGGCCTTTGCTTCTATTACCAAAAAAGAGCAGACGAATCACGCGAAACAGCTTCTGTTAACGTTTCTAGACACACAACCAGTACAACAAAAACAAGAGATAAAAAACCTGATCGAAACAGGAGTTATGAAATTACTCGAAAAATAACGAGAAAAACTTCTCTTGAAACTTCCCGAGAAATGCATACAGTAATCCAAGATGTAGAAATCTACATCTCATTGGGTGGTTGGTGTAGTGGTAACACAGCAGTCTTCGGAACTGTTATCGGGAGTTCGATCCTCTCACCGCCTGTTTTTTAGTAAAGTAATAAAGTACGATTACGACCTCTTTCCATATTATCACGCTCGGCTGCCAAATGAATTATGCCGATTCTGCGAGGATTAAAGCAGTGCTTCTCAACTGTGGTTTTTCTTATTCTGAAAAGGAAGAAAACGCTGATATTCTCATTTTTGATACTTGCTCGGTACGCCAAAAATCTGAAGATAAAATTACAGGAGCCCTCAAAAATATTCCTGCTCATCAAAAAATCCGAATTACAGGTTGTATGGTGAATCATAATTTAAAAAAATCGGCTTCTAAAGCAGAATTCTCTTGAACTAAAGAAAATAGAACTCACGCAACAGGGCAACAATGGTACATCAACGAGGATTTTAATCCGCTCCGACATACGCTACATCAGACATATCCTAATTTAGAGCTCTTTTTTCGTATTGATGACGTGGGGAAACTGCCGCTCATCCTCGAAAAAATAGGATATAAAAATCTGAACTATCCCAACGAACTCGTCGACGAATACGAAAAAATTATTCCCAACGAAAACGCCAGCATGAACAAACATGCTACTTCTGCGTATGTACCAATTTCTACCTGATGTAACCAATTTTGTGCGTACTGTATTGTACCATATGCTCGCGGGAGAGAAAGATATTTCTCTGTAGAAAATATCATCGCAGAAGCTAAACAATACCTAGCAAACGGAGCGAAAGAAATCACTCTTCTAGGACAAATCGTGAATAAACACCCAGATTTCGTCACAATTGTACAAGAAATCTTAAAATTAGAAGGACTAGAACGACTCCGTTATACTTCGCCATATCCGACATTTTATAGTCCTGAATTACTAGCTCTGCATGAACAAGAGGAAAAACTGTGTCCTCATATCCATATCCCGTTTCAATCAGGTTCTTCTGCTGTTCTAAAAAAGATGTTTCGTGGATATTCTGCACAGGATTGCTACACGTTTATTGATAAAATCAGAGGATTAAAGAGAGAAATTTCGATTACGACGGACATGATTTTAGGATTCCCTGGAGAGACGGAGGAGGACTTTGAAAAAAGCTTACAATTGGTAGAATATGGAAGATTTGATATGATTTATATGGGGATTTACTCTCCACGTCCAGGAACGTTCGCCACAAAACAGTATCCAGACGACATTCCTTACAAAGTAAAACACGCAAGACGAAATAAGATGAACGAGCTCTTGAAACAAATCAGTAGAGAAAATAATCAGAAAGAAATCTGACGCACCAGGAAAGTTCTTATCAATGAAATCGGGGCAGATGGCTCTCTCACGGGATACATTGACAATATGAAACAAATGATCATCCCGGCCTCTTCAAATCCCGCAGAAACTACCATCCTTCCAGGTACAATACTCCCAATTCAAATCGTCGGAGCTGGAGAATTTAAATTAGTGGGAGAAAATCCCAATAGCTAACTAGTAAAACAACCTATCCAAAAAAGTGACCGTGAGTTTTGCTAGATTTTCTCTTGATTTTTTATAGCAAATTTTTATAGTGAAGTCAGATTTATTTATTTTCTTTTATTTGTATGGAATTCACTCAAAAAGACCTGAATAAAACCCTCTGGATCAAACAGACGGATCAGGAAAAAAACAGGAAGTGGTACAAAGTGGATGCGACAGGGCTAACACTTGGAAGACTTGCTGTAGATGTGGCTAAAAAGTTAGCCGGGAAAGACAAATCGTATTATTCAGATTTCCGAGATGCAGGAAGCTTTGTTATCGTAGAAAATGTGGATAAAATCTCCGTAACAGGAAAGAAACTACACGACAAAGTGTACTATTCTTACAGTGGATACAAGGGAAATCTAAAAAGTATCACCCTCGGAGAATTGCTAAGAAAAGATCCTTCTAAAGCGCTTCGATATGCAGTTCGCTGAATGTTAGCAAAAAATAAACTTCGTGAAGCGAGGATGAAGAGATTAAAGCTGATCAAAGGAACTACGACAAAATACGATCATTTTAACCCTTTACCCCTGTATAAATAATGGCAACGAACGACTACAATTACGCGATCGGTAGAAGAAAGTCTACCACAGCAGTGGTTAAGCTGTATTCCAAGGGAAGTGGGGTATTTATGGTAAAAACTTCTTCAGGGAAAGAAACACCACTCAAAGAATACTTCGGAGGAAACGAATACCTCTACAAAAACGCAATGAGTCCTTTTGACGTGATTGCAAACGATGCATTCAAAAAATTTGATGCACAAATCCGTATTACAGGAGGAGGAATTGCAGGACACGCAGACGCAATTAAATTAGCGTTCGCACGTGCATTGATTGATCGAAATAGTGATCTTAGACCAACCTTAAAACCATATGGATTACTCAAGAGAGATCCAAGGATCAAAGAGAGGAAAAAGCCTGGTCTCAAAAAAGCGAGAAAGGCTCCAACTTGGTCAAAGAGGTAAATATTGTACGCACAAGATATTCCAAGGAAACCCTGACTACCGTCAGGGTTTTTTCTATCCTGTTTACCCCGCTCTGCGGGAGATTTGATGAGTGGTGGAGGTTCTTAATAATCTTATTTTTCCCCTTTTGCAAAGGGGATACGGCGAAGCCGAGGGGATTTGGGCTTACCCTGCTTCGCGGAACTAGATAATATATGACTCAATGATTCATATCTCCCAAAATTAGGAATCTCTTGATTTTTTATATTAAAAAAATATATGCGATTAAGCTACAGCTTCAATTTATTATGTAAAGACCTAGCGAAAATATGGTAAGAGGAACCGAGAAGACAATCTGAATAACGCATAATAAAAAGTTTAATCCTATGAAAAATTACCCTAATCGCAAACCAGAACTTTATTTAACTAAATAAATATTGATTATGACAATAATCCCTGAACCTTTAAAAGCTGGAGATTCGGTTGCTATATTAGCTCCATCATGATCAATGAATGTAGTGGGAGAAGACATTCTTAAAAATATCGAAAATTATTTTTGAAGTTTTGGAGTTAATGTAGTTTATTGAAAGGCGTGTAGAAAAGACTTTTTTTGAAGTGGATGAACTCCAAAAGAGCGCGCTGATGATATGATGGAAGCTTTTAAAAATCCAAGAATTAAAGCTATAATTCCTATATTTTGATGATTTACCGCTAATCAAGTATTACCTTATCTTGATTTTGATTATATTCAAGCTCATCCAAAGTTTTTAATGTGATATAGCGATATAACTGCGTTAGATATCGCTATTTTATCTAAAACGTGAATTACTACGTTATTATGACCAGGGGGAACACAATTGTGACATTACTTCCCAGATAAATATACTCTAGGGAGCTTTGAGGATATGATGATGCTTGGGAAAAAAGAGATAAGTATATGAGCGTCAAAGATATGGACTCAATGAGCTCGGCGATTGGATTCAAACCATGATACTAGAGAGAAAATTAATAATGATTGATGGCTAGTTGTTAATGCTTGAGAGGCTTCTTGAATCTCATTTTGATGAAATATCTCGACTCTTGCTTTACTTTTAGGTAGTGAATACATCAAAATCCCTAAGAACTCAATACTTTTTTTGGAGGAATGTTGAGATTTAACTGAAGGACGAATTATTAGATATCTAGAACAATTTAATCAAGTATGACTTTTTACTACGGCTAAAGCTGTAATTTTTGGGAGGTTTGAGAAATCTTCTAAACTTCGCTTTGACTACTTATCTGAAGTCATGAAGAATTACATTGGAGATGATATTCCGCTGGTGTTAAACACGGATTTTTGACATACAGAACCGATGATGACAATTCCTTTATGAATAAAAACAACGATAAATACTCGTGAACAAAAAATTTCGTTTTCTATGACGGACAGTGAATGGGAATAGACATCAGACTAATGCGCTAAAATAAGGGAACTTTATTTTGTGCCAGTACGACGGGGCGACGCCCAATTGACGATTAAATAAAATTGGATGAGAGTGTGAACTCAATATTGAAAACGATTCAATGCGTTTAACTATAATAAATCATTAACTCCCCAAAAAAATACCTCTTGAAAATAGCTACAAAACGAATAGAAACAGTTTTACCCACTTGAAAAATAAGAACATGAAACTCATCTGTGTCACCTGAGGTGTGCTTTCCGGTATCGGTAAAGGAATTACAGGAGCAAGCATCGGAGCTATCCTTAAATCCGCCGGTTACAAGGTCTTTATGCAGAAATTCGATGGATATCTGAATATTGACCCAGGGACAATGAATCCGCTGGAACACGGAGAAGTTTTTGTTACTGATGACGGTGCAGAAACCGATCTGGATATTGGACATTATGAAAGATATATTGATACCAGTTTAAATAGTAATTCCTCACGGACGACGGGGAAAATCTACCAAGAAATTTTCGAGAGAGAAAGAAAAGGGGAGTATCTCTGACAAACGGTACAAGTGACCTCGCATGTTGCTAGTGTCGTCAAAGAGAAAATAAAAAGCTGATTTTTTACCGCAGGAGCAGATATTTCCTTGGTGGAAATAGGAGGAACCGTGGGGGATATGGAAAGCGAATATTTGATTGAATCAATGCGTCAGCTGAGACATGAATTAGGAGCAGGGAATATTCTGTTTGTGCACCTAGTATATTTGCCATATCTTGGAGCGAGTGATGAACTCAAGACAAAACCAGCTCAAAATTCAGTACGTGACTTGAGAGCTAGAGGGATAGAACCAGATATCCTCGTGGTAAGAAGTGATAAAAGAGTAGATGAAAAGCTGATTTCTAAACTTTCGATTATGACGGGAATCGAGAAAAGATGCATCATCCCTTCAGAAACCGTAAAATCCATTTATCAAGTTCCAGTAAAATATTATAACTATGGAATAGGCGAAGTAATCACAGAAAAATTAGAATTACAGACGACAGGAGAAATCTCATTCGACCTTTCTCAACGAGAGAATCTCATCCAACATATCGAAAATGCAACAGAAGTGAAAAAAATTGCAATGGTGGGAAAATATACCGCTCTCGAAGATGCATATTATTCCCTGAATGAAGGGCTAAAAGTTGCGGGATATCGAAACCATATCAATGTTCAGATTTCTTTTCTCGATGCTGAAAAATTGGAACAGGGTTCTGCAGATGAAATCCTCTCACACTACGACGGAATTGTCATTCCTTGAGGATTTGGAAATCGTGGAATCGAAGGAATGATCCGTGCTGCTCAATATGCAAGGAAAAATAAAGTACCATACCTAGGGATTTGTCTGGGATCTCAAATTATGGCGATAGAATTTGCTAGAAATGTACTGGGATATCCAGATGCTAATAGCGAAGAGTTTGCTCCAGAGGGGCAACATAACGTAATTCACTTGATGGAACATCAAAAAGGAATCCACACCAAAGGAGGAACGATGAGACTCGGAAGCTATGACTGCAAACTCGACCCAGAAAGCCTCATTTTCCGTTTGTACGGTAAGCCACAAATTGCAGAAAGACATCGCCACAGATACGAATTTAATAACGAATTTAGAAAAGAGTTTGAAAAAAGCTGATTCCATATTTCAGGAACCAGTTTAGATGGAGAATTAGTTGAAATGGTCGAGCTACGTGACCATCCTTTTATGGTTGCAACGCAGGCACATCCAGAGCTGAAATCTCGTCCACTAGCTCCGCATCCTCTCTTTGTAGGGCTCGTAAGAGCAATGGCGAGAATCTAAAGACTACAAATATTGTTTATTCGCTTCATGTTCCGCATTGGTAGTTGCGGGATAGATTTGACCGTCCTTTCCATGCAGATAAAACAGATAAGAAGTCTGACGAGGGAAAAGAACCGCTTTAATCGTTTCAACGCTTGGATTTCCAATCGGAGTGGGAGGAAAACCTGCAACTTGACGGGTATTATAAGGATTATTAGTATCTTTGATATGTTTGCTAATCACGGAAGCAGTGCATTCAGCATACGGTTTCTGAAAATAATAACAAAGGGTAATATCCGCACCAAAGGACATATTCCTATCTCGTCTATTGAAAAATACAGAAGCAACCAAAGGTTTATTGTCAGCATTTTTTTCCTCTTTTTCGACGATAGAGGCAAGCGTTACCAGTTGATAAACGCTTAATCCATGTGCGCTACCTTGCGTATAAAAATCATTAGCGTAAGGAGCTCGTACGCGATCTTTGAACGTATTGAGCTGGATGGAAACCAGCTGACGAACGAGGTTATCCCAGTCGTCTAGATGATACGTATCAGGATAAAGAAATCCCTCTAGCGAAGTGAGCGTTGCATCAAAAAAATCATATCTCGTGGAGAGTTCCGCGATTTTATCAGGGTTGGTAACATAATTAATATATTCACCCTCCTGAATATATCCTCTAGCAGCCAAATCTGCATCAATATCATAAATGGATCGCCCTTCCAAAATGCGATATTTCAGATAGCTTCTTTCAGGTCCTTTCGCAATATGGGCAAAAAACGCTTCAGGAGTATAAGTTCCGCTAAAAAGATACGTTCCTTCCTGAATAATAGGCAATTCATGGGACTTAGCGTACAATTTGAGAGCTAATTGCTGATTACTTGGAAGTGATTGATATGTCTTTGCCAATGTATCTCCTTTCGTGATGACGATGGTAGTTTCTTCGATGAAAACTGGATCTTCAGGTCAGAATATCTTCCATCCAATACAGGCAAAAATAATCAAAAGCAGAAAGAAAAATCAGAAATTCTTTCAACGGTTGTTCCTCTTTTTACGAGGGAGATGATGAGTAACCATGGAAAAATCTACAAAACAAAGCCTAAAAACAGATAATCAAAAGTCTAACTATATTTTCCTGATTTTCAAGCGGAAAAAATCTATTGACTTTTTTAAATTTTCGAGTATAATATAGCATTAAAACGTTGCCTCTTACTTCATCACGAGCTCCGCACCATAAATTTCTGCCATTTTCTCCGCGACAACGGGGAGTGTATACCTAGGATCTTGCTGATTGTTATAATATCGTTTATCTGGGTCATACAGAAGGATTTTTTTTAAGTTGCAAAAAGGCTGAAAAACCTCCGAATGTGTCGCAATAATCGTAGTGGCAAGCCCCTTTTTCACGGATCGTCGATGAAGATCTTTCTTGTTTTGAGTATCGGTACTGACAAGAGAAATCAGATTTTTTTCTTCAAAGGTTGCTGGAGGAAGTACATTAAAACGCGTCCAATTATCAGGGAAGATAACGAGAGTTTGTGCATCTTTATGCCCAGATTTCTCGCTTGGGAGCTTAGCTTCTCTTTTGAGAAGTTCCAAAATCTCTAGATTCACAAAATATTTCATCACGTTTTTGTAGCTAGAGTACCGTTCATACACCATCCAATGTAAAAAAGTCAAAAAATGCTGATCGAAAAACTCCGCATACCTGACTTTCATAGGCAAGGACGGATAGGTGATACGATACATTTCCGGGAAAGAAATTTCCTCTCAGAGGTTGAGCAAAAGATCATCTTCACAAACCAATAAATCCCCAGGATTCCCTACATGCTGTGAGGAATAAAACATCCTATCAAAGGAAAAAATAGTCTTGTCAGGACTCTCGTTTTTGGTAAATCCAGGAAACGTTTTAAAGCTAAAGAGATACATGGGGGATAAAGACTAAATAACAAGGAGATGATCCAAAAGAGGAAAGAGACAGCCCAAAGTAACACGCTTACAAAGAGCGTAACATCATAATTTTTCTCGCAACTTTTTGCCCTTCTCTTTGATATGCTTCTTCCAAAGCCTCAACATTCCATCCAAGCTTTGTTGCTAGGGCAGTTACTTCTTTTTCGATAGTCAGTTGTTGAGCGTTGAGTGTGGTATACACAGGAATGGTAAATACAAGTACCGGCAGTTGACTGTGATTTCATCTGAAGAAATCAGCTACCGTCTGGAGAAATTGTACATACAGGTTCTTTACCCAGCGTTGATATTCTAGGAGTTGCTCAATGGTAGTAGTCTGCTTAATGACAGGTCAAAGCCGTCCTTCCGTGACAATAGCAGTGGAACGCTGTAAAAGCGCTTCCGTATGTGTGGTTCTTTCCAGTGGTTTCGAAATATCTTGCTCAAAAAAATCAAAAAGCTGATCGTGAAATTCAGGTCTCGACTTCCACCGTTGGGCGTTCTTTTCTGCTAGTCAGATTTTGAGATCTGATCCTACAAAGTCATATCAAAAGCTGTTTACTAAAAATCAGGTCGTTCCTGTCCCACAAAAAGGATCTCGAATAACAGGGCATCCTTTGGCATCTTTCAGAAAGACCTCTTGGAGTGCTAAATTAATCAACGTATGCGTCAATTTTGCTGGCATCATACCAACTTGCATACTACGAGCAGGCTTTTCAAAATCGATACATTCATATAGAGGAATATTCTGATATCCTTGGACGACTCAGACGAAGCCTTTCATCCTGGGGAAAGGAAGGATTTCTACTCCTTTTTCTTTGATTTCGCGGTCGGTATGCAAGAGATCGACTTTCTTAAAACGCTTGAAATGATATTTTTTCTTCCAATTGATTCCTAGAGAAGAATCTGCAGTTCATAAGAGTCTTTTTCCATTAAAATAGCGTTCAGCTTTAAAGACTTCAACGATGACTCCCCATTTTACCAAGGAAGCAATCTGAGGAAGCTTTTCTGGACGCTTACAGGAAAAAGTAAAGAGATGATCTGTCCTTTTCTCTATTTGAAAAACCTCAGCAAGTGCAAGCTCTTTGAGGGCGATGTGGGGATGATTTCCGATAACAGCAAAATACATAACAGCATTTTTATAGAAAGTCAAGAGAAAAGCAAGGAAAAATCAGCTTTTTTTTGTTTTTATTTCTTTTAAACAGTAAAATAACTATTGAGTGTAAACTCTTTTTTATCTTCGTTATACGCTGATGGCAGCACCTGCTGGAGAAGTGCAAAATACTCCAACCGTAGCACCAACTAGCCCCGTAGATTCCCTAAAACAACAGGTGAATGCTATTTCTCTACAAATTAATTTATTGAAATCGCAAATCGAAACCACAGGGAAAGACGGGAAAGTCAAGACAACGAGGAAACTCCCAACGTTTGAACAGCTCAATCAAGCCTCAAAACAACCGGTGACAATAGCTCATTCTGACAGAAAGATTGAATACAAAAAGTCAGGGCAAAGCGTTGCATCTCAAGGTCTCATCAAGAGATTAGAGTTAATCGAAATAGAGTTAACTCCAGAGGAGAGAGTATACCTTGGAATTCCCCTAAATGTCTCCGTATATATCAATAACGATGAGACAGGATGGCGATATTTCCGCGGTATTGAGCTGATCTTTGTTCCAGATTTTTCAAAGCCAAAAGAGTACGCTCCTGCAGAGCATCACTATCTGGATATTGATGAAAAGGGACAAATTAAGCGAGAGTTGCGTTATCCGGGATTTTCGCAAAATATAAAAGAGTACCTTACGAGACAAACCTTTGGGACTCAGGTAATCCATACCGATCTCTCAAAAGATACAGGAACCAAAAAAGAAAAAAATCAGATTACATTCCAAAATAAGAGGTACTACGTAGAAAGTTATGGACACAAAGTACCAATTGGATTGGGAATCCTTTCGCAGGGACGAATTGTACCGGGGGTTTCAGCTGAATCATTGGGTGCAAACTTGCAATTGCTGAATTTTCAGAATTTTATTACTGCTGTGTATTTCGACTCAGGGAAAGTACAGCAGACGCAAAGCAATCAAATCAGATTAATTAATCATAGAGGAGTATATTTGGTAGATGCAAATGGGAAAGTTACGTTCCAGCTCTTGCCACTTTCCTCAAGCCCTTTTTTCGAGGGAACGAATAGAACTCCAAACCTCAGACAGTACGTAAAATATCTCAATACTATCTTTTTTGAAAAATAAGGTTCAGGTTGCTTTCCTGTACAAAATCCTTATGTACTTTCAAAAATTTACTTATTCCAAACAAAAAAAAGATGACCAAAGGAAGTCTTAAAATCGGTGATGTTACGCGGACACACCTAGTAAATCCTTCATTTAAAGAAGTGAAAATTCTCATTGAGAAATATCATCTGCATGAAATTATTGAACAAGATTTCCTAGATTTTACCACGCAAGATAAAATGGATGTGTATGATGACTGTATTTTTGTCATTATGCGTTTCCCAAAATACAACGAAAAGACCGAGAAACACTTTGCAAACACGATGCACGCAATCTTGGGAAAAGATTTCATCATCACAGTAACCTCAAATCATACCAATAATATCCAAAAAATCCAAGATATGTATCGTAAAGAATTGGAAGAGGATAGTTCAGAAGCGTTCAAACTCTCTCCTTATTACATTCTCTACAAAATCATAGATGCGATGTATGATAAAGCATTGATTGGACTCGCAAAATTTTCACAAGACCTCATCAAAATAGAGGACGTCACCCTAGAAATCGACGCAATTGATGAAAACCTGCTTTCGCTCTTGCTCATCAAAAAAAGAAATGCCATTATGATGAAACAAATTGTTACGCCTCACAGCGAAATTTTGAGCGAATTACAAGACGCGACAATGAATTTCTATGAAGGGGATTTAGACGTATATTTTGAAGATCTGCAGTACAAAACAGACAAAATACTCTGAATTATTTCAATGATTAAAGAGAATACCGAGAGCCTTTTTGATGTTTCCGATACCTTAACACAAATCAAAACCAATAAAGTCATTTCCATATTGACGATTTTTACCGTAATTCTAGGGATTTTAACGCGATTAAGTGGAATGTACGGAATGAATGTAAAACTGCCATTTGATTCAAATCCTTGGGCATTTACAGGCTTATTCTTGCTGATGTTTGCCGTTGCGGGAATAACCATGCGATACTTTAAAAAGAAAAAACGGTTTTAGCCACAAAATTTGCTTTTTTACAACAGTTTCAATATAATAATTGAGAATCTTTTATCTAGCATCTAGAATCTTTTAAAACATGACCAAACAAGAATATCTCGTTGCCGTAATTGATGCGATTCCCGACTGGAAAATGGGTCGAGGACTTAAAACCTTAATCGCCAATAATCAACTGAATGAGGAAACCATAGATAAAATGGTCATCATTTTCAAAAGAGCAATGGATCGTATCTCGTTTTATATCAAAGGTCAGCACGTTTTGGAGCAATTACACGCTTCAGAACACCTTGCCGAACAGGAAAACGCTCAAGCGCAACAAGATGCCATAGATTTCCAGAAGCTAGATGAAATGCTTTCCACTTTTTAGTTTTTGTCCCGTTACATCATGCCAGAAAACATCACTCCAGGGGCAGAAAACAAGCCTACACCACCTAGAAATCCTATCCGAGAAAGCCTAGAATCTGAGCTTTCACATTTGATTGCTGATGAAAAATCAGGGATTTCTGATCTTGCAAAATTTGGAAAGCACCTGTCTTCAAGCGAGGAAATTCAACGAACTCCTTCACAAAAAGAGAAAATAAAAGCTGATCTCCAAAATAGTAAACTCATTACCTTCGAAGGGGGAGAGAGAAATGAAATGAGATTTGGCTTTGAAGAACTGGGAAATGATATTAAACCAACCATTACCCCAAACGGAGACGTGATCCTTCCAGTAAACTTCCGATATAACGCACAGACAAGGACAAAATTAGTGATTCTTCACGCAAGACCAGACAAAGAACAAATCATTTACGAACTGCCAAATGGCACCAATTCATACGAAATCGAAATCGGGAAAGAAAAATTCTTGTACGAACTCTTTCATGATGCCAACGGATTTCGTCTAGCACTTAAACAATAACTTTTATTCCTTAGCTTACCTTACATTATGCCAGAAGTACTCAACACTCACGAACAAACTGAACACATCGCTCAGCAAGCAGCTCCAGAAGTAAAAAAAGCTGAACCACAGTTGGAGGACCTCAAAACGGTCATGGAAATGTCCAACGAGGCACTTTCAAATAAAGCAAAAGAAATCATAGAAGATAAGGAATCTCGAGAACAAATCGATAGCATCAGCCAAATAGAACAAGGACATGCCAAAGGACTCATCTCTGGACAAGCACGAGAGGGATATGAAAAAGCGAAACAAGATGCTCTCGGACAAGCAATCTACGAAAGTAGACAATGGTGAGTCTTTGCCAGTTAAGACGGGGAATGTAGATTATTTATGAGATAACTCCTGCGTAGAGATGAGAAAATGCAAGCATCTAGGGAAAATCATATGATTTTTTGCAGTAATGCTCATGGTAGTATATTGAGGAAGTAATACGTGTGCATACCATGTAATGTGTAGTGATGAAGATTCTGGTTTAGGTGCGGTATGCTGACGGAGATACATGCGTTTCCCCTGCAGAAGATGACGAATCGAATACTCGAGACCCAGAGAGGAGGTATGGTTACAAAAGCGACCTATCTTAGACAATAAACGGACCGCAAATAGTGTAAGAGCATGGAGCGAAAACCTCGACAACATGAATGAAAAACTCAGACCAATATGTGAAGTTATTTGGCAACAGGAGAAAGAAATGAAGACCTTTCTTAAATTCCTATTGACTTTTTAGAAATTTTGAGTATAATAACAAGATATGTGCAAGGCTTTTCTCTCGGGAAAAGTCTTTTTTTTGAAGCGAACAAAAATCTCCAGTTCTCCACTTCTCAAATCCCTCAATAATTGCATCACTCGAGGCTGGTGATACAAAAATTACTTCACCGCTGACGACTTCAGGGATAGCAGCTACTTGCGTCGTCAAAAGAGGCTTTCCCATACTACAAACTTCGCTATGAACTGACCCAAATCCCTCAGCCAACGACGGCGCAATCACTACATCAGAACAAGCAACTAACACACGAAGTTGCTCCTTTGGAAGTCAAGAAATCACCGTTCTAGCAGGAGAAACAGCTTGCTCTAGGCTAAAACTCTCGAGAATACGTTGTTTCAATGTAGCAGTCCTTTTCGAAGGAATCAAATTAAAAACATAATGCATTTCGGGAAACTTTTCTTCCAGGACGGGCAAGGCTTCCACGAGAAAATCCAGTCCTTTACTGATGCCTGCATGACCATAATACAAAGCTACAGGTGCATCTCCTCGTCAATAGTGACGTCTCATTGCTTGTCTCTCTGATTCAGAAACACGTTGAGCATCCCAAAACTCCGTATCGACACCATTATACACCAGATGGAGCTTCTGATCGGGGATTCAATAATACATCCTCAAACTATTCAAGGTATAGAGGGATACGCAATGATATGCCTCATACCTAACCTGAAAAGTGAACCATTCAAACAGCTGAAATAATCGGCGAGAATATCGCGGTTTAAAGCGTTTTCGCAGCGTGCCAAAGATTTCATGTACCGTTAAAATTCTAGGTTTTCCAAACCGTCCTCCTAGCAAACTGGCGGGAATCCCAGAAGTATAGGTCGAAGCGTGAATCAATTGAATCTCAGGATGAGCACGTAAAATCTTCATCCCACAAGAAAAACAAGCAAAGAAAAAGCTGATCCTTCCCGTTCAGACACGATGAATCGTTAGTCAGCCTTTTGTTTCTTTTTTAGCTAACTGAGGATCAAAACGAGAAGTAATCAGCGTAATAGTGTACCCTTGCTGTAAAAGTCCTTCTATCACATGCTCAAAAACATTTTCCACACCTCCTTGATGCGGAGCATAATAATCCAAGAGAAATAACACATGGGGAGAACTATGCTTCTTTGGCATTAAACGAGATATTCTTTGCAAAATCAATCCATGCAGGGTCGTTAATCTTAATAATGAAAGTCTTACCTACACTTTCTACGACAAGATATTGTTCTCCAGGAGAAGTGACAGCGTTTTTGGCGCTACATTCATAAATCTCAACTGCAGGATTGGTTTGAAGTTGCTCTTTGTCTGCGTATTTAACCACTCTGATCACGTTGGTACATTTGAGACCAGATTGTCAGAAATTCTCGGCATCTATGATGCTTGCAGCATAAGCAAGATTTGGAGAAGGTAAGGTAGCAGTATACCCTCTAGAAGAAGTATAAATAAGCGCTTTTTCGATATTTAGAGGGAATTGAGCTACATTAGGATTTCGAGTAACAGGGGAAACAACTTTATTTTCAGTGCTAGAGGACTGTGTAGTAGATATAGCAGTTCAAGTGTTAGCTCCTGAACCCGTAGCGTTAAACGAAAGAATCGTGAAATCCAATAACTTTCCAGCACCAACTAAGCTCAAATCCACAAGTACAGAACAAGCAATCTTATAATCTCCACCTTCACCTTCAAAATCAGCAACAAGCCCCTCCTTTTTAAGAGTGTAATTCGTCTTTGTTAAGGTTTGGAGCTTGGTATTTCCTTCTCTACATCGGCGAGCAGATGCTGTAGTTGCCCAATTCTGGAGGCTCTTTTTATTGACCAAAACAATATGATCTTTCAAGAGTGTAATGACATCTTCAGGAACGTCATTGATTAAAATTCCCCATCGATTATTGTTATTTGCGAATCGTGAATTAGTTAAACTAGATTTATAATAGGTGATTCCATTGCTGGTAGTAATACTGCGAGAAGAATTTTGAGAAAAGGTTGTTTGCAGAGTTTTACAATCTTTATCTGCAACTCCAGCAGTACATCTGAAATAATTAATCACATATTCTTTTCCCTCTTCATCTTGCAAGGAAGAAAAACGAATTTGACCACCTTCTCCCTCATTCATCAGGATAAAATGATCAAAGAAAGAAGGTAAAATCTGAATTCCAGCCTCAGGGAAATAGGTATCAGGAGTTGTATCGATGATTTCTTCTTCAATCAAACCAGTTGCTTCGGTAGCTTCTTCAGACATCTCTCAAGAAATGCTTTCTACAAGAATGATAGGAATGGAATGATAAATATTTTCAATAGTTCCCATAATGACTACTTCTCCAGTGTACAAATCAAGATTAGCAGTAGTGCTTTTTACATAAAATTGTTCCAAAGCATCTGCTGTTTCCACGGTCAAAACGTGAGAAGCAATAGAAACGTCCATGTAAGGTTGCAACGTTCCTTTGAGGGTAACAGAATCTCCCTTAACATACGCCCCAGTAGTAACAGGAACCGAATCAAGATTTGCAGGTTTTCGGAAAAGCACATAGCAGACGGTAGCAGCTATGGCAAGTAACAGGAGCGCTAAGCAAATTCATAAAGCGGGAGAGGATTTTTTCTTTCTCGCTGGAGTCCAAGAATTGGCTACTTTCCTGTGAAAATAATCTTGATTTCTATCAAAGGTTCTGCGTGGCATAGGGATAAAAAATAAGAGATAAAAAACTGGTTACTTTTTATCAAAATGAGTTTCCTTTGCAAGAGGGAGTTGCAACATTTTTTCTCTTGAAAATACTATCATAAATCTTACTATGCAAGGGGCTAAACCAAAATAACAATCTAGTTCCTAGATTTTTTTATCTTGTTTCTTTTTGAGGATGTACTTACGACAGGAAAGTTACGATGCAAAATATCCCAAAGTACGCGTCATCAAGGAACAAAAAAACTTCGGACTGCAACAGTACGTGCTGTATGATCCTCTGGAAACAATCATCGAACAGAGTTCTCAATATCCCAAATATCAGCAAATTTTTCTGCTCGAAGATCAGCGTTTTCAGTTTTTTTATTTTGAGATTACCAAAGACGTCGAAGTAACAATAACCTATCAGGACGTCCAGAAGCTCATTGCTCAAAAAATCGCTCAAATCAATCAAACTTCAAAGGAAGCATTTCTTTTTTCCGTCATAGATGAAGTGAAAGTGAATGGGAAACCACAAAAATTCCTCGTAGGAAAGAAAGGAGAGATTTCTTGCAGAGTTACACTGGTGTATCTCAATAGGACGACACTACTGAGTTTTAATGATGTCTATGGAGACGTATTCAATCAGAAACAAATTACCATCCTTCCTAAGCACTTTTATACGGTCGAATACCTCAAAAAACACCTCAAAATTTCCTCTTGTTTGCTTTTATCCATCGAAGAGATGCTGACAGAAGTGATCCAAATAGAAGACGGAAAATATCACAAAATCGAAAGTATCAACCTCGGAATCAATACCTTAATGCAAATGTACAAAGATAATGGAATTACAAAATATCGATATAAAGATGCCGAAGAAATCGAAGAAAACCCCTATGCAAAAGGACTCGTGGTAAAAACCTTGCAATTTTATGCAAAACTGCTGTGTAAACGATTAGAAGAGATGGGAATGGGAGGTACTACCGTCTTTCTCATTTCGCCAATTATTCAAAATATCCATTTTATGGAAATCTTTAATGAGACCTACACGCAACGTTTCACTTCCTATATCGTCCCTCTTCATATCCCAGATAATATCGAAACGTACGGGAAACAGCGAGAATTGGACGATATTGACGCGCTCATTTATCTCAATACCTTCCAACTCGTAAAAAAAGAAGGATTAGGATTATAAAAAAACAGCCCAAAAGGCTGCTTATAATTGCTCATCATAATTAAAGTTGTCACATTAAATCGTCTAATTTCTGCTCTTGCTGAGCCTGAGCAGCTGCCGCTTCGGCTTTCCTATTGAGGGTATCAAGCACGGCCTGCCATTTTTTCAGTTTCATCTCCCTTTCAGCGAGGATTGCTGTCTTATCATCTTCATTTTCATGCATCAAGATGAAATAATTCATTTGTTCTTCTGCATAAATTTCATATAGACGTAAAATTTGGAAAGATCGTAATTCAGAAATAGTCTTTACAACAGTCTGATCTCCACCTCTCACGGACAAAAACAGCTCCATTCCTTTCTTTTTTTCATCAGCTTTAAATTCGTAATCACTGGAAAAAGACCCCAAAATCAGCTTTTGAAGCAAATCCCAATCGAAATCATTCTCCAAATCTTCGGGAATCAAATATGCCATAGGAGCAAATTTGGAAAGATACTCCGTATATCGTAGCTGAGAAGTGATGCCTCATTCTATAGGTCCAAAAAGCGCTTCATACTTCTCTACAATCTGCTTTTTATCTTCTTTTTCTCTAAGTTCTTCAATAAATGCAAGAAAATTAAATAGCATCAAAATGGTACATAAGAGCTAAAAAATGCTAAACTAGAGCATCCTAATTTCTATTAAGTGTAGTAAAATGTACTAGCAATTCAAGAGCAAAAAAGTAGTCTTAGGGTATGATGATCACCAAGAATAAAAAAGCTTACTTTGATTATGAAATTTCTACCGATTATACGGCAGGAATTGTTTTGGCAGGCCACGAAGTAAAAGCAATCAAAACCGGACATATCAATATTTCAGATACCATTATCTCCCTCCAAAAAGGAGAAGCTCGACTCCTAGGAATGGATATCCCACTCTACACCAAGACTTCACCTCTTCTTGTGCCAGGATATCAACCAAAAAGAAAAAGAAAGCTGCTCCTCACCAAACGTGAAATTTCCAAAATCGCGTCTCGACTCGACAAACCAGGAATGGTGGCGCTTGCTTTGGAAGTCTTTATTGCTAGGGGAGGATTCATTAAAGTCAAAATTTGAATCGGTAGACTCCGTAAAAAAGTTGAAAAAAAACAGGTCCTCAAAGAGAGAAGCATCGAAAAAGAAATGAGGAAAGAAACTCTAAAATATTAATCCACCACAACGAAACCCGACAAATTCCCGACAAAATCATGCTCATTTTTTGACATTTCACCTTCGTTTCCCTATAATTTCTTCAGATACTCTTTTATTCAGAAAAAGGCTGATGACGGACGAAGAAAAGAAACAATTTTCAGTGATTACAATCAAAGCGCTCTCAGCATTGCTCTTTTTCTGATTATTTACCATGCATAAAGAAGAGTTTGTGCAAGGATATGCGAAACTTGGGAAATGGAATGTTTGATTCTTCCTGCTGTTGCTTGTGCTATGCCTGATAAGAGCAGCGGTACCAAGTACTATTCTGACGGCTGTATGTGCAGGATATTCCGTTGGGATGTGTATACTGATCTTCATAGAGATTGCAGTGTGTTTACAACACAAAACACTAGATCAGAATCAGCCTTTTCGTTCTCTTTTTAGTCATTTTTTTACCATTTTATCTCCTCAGAACTAATGAAACGAACAAAAAAACTACATAAATGTCTAGCGATCCTCGGAGTATTGATAACAGGTATGGGAATGTTAGCTCCTGTGACGATGGCTCAGCTGGAGATAGACAGAAATACAGCGCTAGACAGATCGATTGAATCAATTGAGGATAAAGTAGGGGATACTGTGGTGGCAGAGCAAGGGACGGATGCAGTGCGAACGTACATTACCAATCTCCTAGAGATCATGCTACCAATCGCAATAGCCTTAGGGGTTTCCGTAGTGTTCCTCTGAGCTTATAAAATCATGAGTTCACAAGATACTGAAAAAATAAAAAGCGGAGGAAAGCTGATTCTCTTCGGAGTGATTGGAATTATCATTATGGTCAGTGCTAAATTTCTATCCTTGACGTTAGTGGAAGATGTCATCGTAGGATCGCAATTCGTTGGACTAAGTATTGCAGAAAATTTCTACGAATTACTGATGATGCCACTCATCAATGTTGCAATGTTTTTGGTGGTGGGAATACTATTTTTTGTTCTATTCTTTCAGGCATTTCAGTTCTTAACTGGACAAGATGATGGAGCAAAGAAAAAAGCCGCAGGAATGATTCTGCGAAGCGTGGTAGGAATTCTCGTGATTTTATCCTCAAATCAGCTGGTCGAATCAGTGTTTGGTTCGAGAGAGAGAGTATTCCAAGGAGCTAGTAACGTGGGAGAGGTCGGAACGGCAATTTTCGAAAATTCAAGCATCCCAATGCTCTACGAAATCATCAACCGAATCATGGGATTTGCGGCATTGGTAGTGCTGATATTGATTATGTTTCAGACATTTATGATGCTGACAAAGCCAGACGACCCAAATATGACCAAAAAAATCAAAAATACACTTCTGTATGTAGCTATTGGAGTCGTAGTTATCGGAGCAGGATACCTCATCACAAACGTATTGCTCATCAACTAAACAATCATAAATATAATTATAACTAAAATTTTAAAAAAGTCAAGAGAAAGTTGGTCGATTGATCAGCTTTTTTTCTTTTTTGAAGCGATTTTAAGTATACTTAATTTGAAAACTTTTATTCTATATTCGTGGACTCATGTCAACAAGTACCGATCCAATTGAAAAGGAAAAAAACACTTCTACACCAAATACCGCAGTGGAGAAAGAGATTGAAGCGGAAACGATGGACAAAAACCTAACAGACGAGGCAAAAGACGTTGATGCCTTGAAAGTCGATGTAGAAACGACGCACAAAACCAAAGAAGTGAAAAGAGAAGTCGTTGCAAGTGTGCAAGAGAGGATTTTGACGCACAAACCATTTTCATTTGCCGAGCGAAGAAAAGCATTGAGAGAACTGATAGAACAATTTGAACTAAGTAAAAAGGCAATTGATCAGGGTTGTCTCGAAAAAGCCTTTGATTGGATGGTCAAAGATGATGACAATAAAACCAAGCAAAAAGAAATTATTAAAAAGACAAAAAATCGGATTGCTGACCTCAATAAACGAGAAAACGACTACGAACACGCAGATGACGTGGGATATACTCCAAATATGGAGATTTTAAGAACGCATTATTTAGAGGCATATGGAGCTTTGCAAGAGATTAACGAAGCAATCGATGCCAATCTCGGAGACGTGAATATTCAACTCTATGCGACTCCAGAAGATAGAATTTCCAAAAGGATAAAAGAAAGACCTTATGCTCCAAATGCTCCAGTCGTAGTACCTCTTACCGGAGCGACCTTCGTCAATCAAAACGGAGAATTTAAACAATACATCGATCTTTCTAATCCAGCAGGAAATAATGCAATACTTATGGGTAATAACAATAGATATGGAAACGTTGATCGAAGTAAAGCATACGAAAACGATAAATCTGGAGTAGCAGGTGTCGTGCAGGGAGTAGGAAATATCGCCTTAGCAGAAGGAAAAAATTTTACCGAAGCCTTCGAAAGAGGAGGAATCTTAGGTACGATCAGAAAAGCTATGGATTCTTTCCCAAATATGACTCCTCAACAAAAAAATACACGAGCATCTCTAGGATTTTTAGCGCTATCAGGATTTGGAATCTATAAAGCAGGATCTTGGTTGTTAAGCAAAGAAACAGGAGGATTTCGAAAAAAACTCTGAATCGTAGGAGGTACCATGTTCGCTGCAAACGCGTTGACAGGGAAAGATATTTTTACGCTATTAGGGCAGGTAGCAACTGGTGGATTGGATTTTGAACAGCTCAAAAGAAATATGAGTAATTTCATTACCTTTGGAAGAGATAGCTCTCCAGAGACAGTAGCATGGATCAATGAATCCTACCTTCCAGCTGCATGTATTGGGACGCAAAGAATTGGAGATTTCCAAAAAATGATACTTACAGACGGAGGATATGACTCACGACGTAGGATAAACTACGCAAATATGCAAAAAAATGGAATTCCAATGCCAACGATCGAAGCGTTTGGTAGAGCATTCCCAGAAACTGCGACACAACAGGAAATCGAGCAATATATGAGAGAGTTCTTCAAAAAATTTGGGCTCGATCGAGATAAATTAACAGATGAAGAAAAGCAATTAACCGGAGAAGAAATTACGAATAGATTAGGAGAAAACAATAATAAACTGAAAAATTGGCTACAAGCAAACAAAAAAAGAATCAAAAAGGAGAAAAATACCTCTGAAATCCTCAATAAATATCTGATCAAAGAGGAGGTATCAGACGAAACTTTCGAACAAATGGAGAGAAAGTGAATGTTTGAAGCCGATGAAGAGGCAATCATCAAAGCACAAGAAAATGTCGAGAAAAGAGATTTAGCAAGCCAGCTTGAAGAATTAGAGTATTTTCAAGACCTCTCAGAGAGTAAACAAAAAGAAGTAAAAGACTGACTAAAAGCCTTTTATGATGCGATGCCAGAGGACAATAAGCCTAGATTGTCATTTTACGAAAGAGATGGAAAACTCTTTATGCTGTCTCATACCAGACAAAACGGTGAAAGTGTGCAGGTAGAGATTGATCTAAAGGAGAAAACACTGCCAAATTTTGTACAAAATGAGGTAGTAATTCCATTTAGAAAAGGAGGATACAAAGGATTATTCTCAGCTGCGTATCTCTCTAATGGAATCATCAATATCGCAAAAGATAAGCGAGCAGAAGCGAAATCTGATAAACCATTTTCATATAGAAATGCGAAGACTATCCTCAAAGGAAAAGTGGGATTTGGAATCTATTTTGATGATACAGATGTTGCAGAGTGGGGATTAGATACTCAGATGTTGAGTGATGGACCGCTGAATCTACGAGGAAAAATGGGAGATGCTTCGCCAGAACTCCATGATCATGGACAAGAATATGCCGATTATCTCAATTGGCTCTGGCAATACGGAACATCCGTACAGATTAAACAATCTTCAGACAATGAAGAAGAGGAAACTCCTCAAGAAAATCAGGTAACCGCAGAAGTCCCAGCTTCTCAAAATGATTCTGCAGACAGAAGTACAACTACTGCAACAACTACTGCAACAGCTACTCCGAGAGTAACAGCGACAGCAGCGGCAACAGGTGCAGGCGTAGCAGTAGCAACAGCAGGAGATACGGCACCAGAAGCCCCTGATCAAACCTCTACAGACCAGGATATAGAACCTCAGCAAAATGAAACAGAAAAAAGAAAGAAACTACGTGATAAGATAGAAAAGACAGTAAAAGAAATGTTCCCAGAATATACGGTTACCATGTATGCCAACGGACAATGTAAAGTACTGAAAAAAGAACAAACACGAGGACAATTAGATATATGGAACTACGTAGCAGAGGGAAAATTTAACGAAACATCCTTCAAAAACGCTATGGAGGCAAAACTAAAAGAAAATACAAAAAAAAGCTGAAAAGAAGGAGAAAAGCTCCCAGAATCTTTGGAAAACCTCATAAAAGACGAGGTGCGTAAAGTAATGATGAAGCTGGGGGGTCAATTCGAAAACTTGAGCTACTCATTTGAAAATCCGTATATCATAGTAAGTTTGCGTGATAACAACAAAAAAAACACACGAGCTGTTAAGAAACAATTCGATATGAATAGATATGATTGGGGAACAAAGAATCCGAAAGAGGCAAGTAAGATGTTTGAAACCGAAGCAACTAAAATCTTAACAAAATTGGATAATTATAGAGAATTAGCTCATATTTTTGAATACGAGAAATACTCATTAAAAGAAATCTACGAATCGAAAGATAAAAACTCAAAACGTTTTAAACGTTATGGAGGAAAATTACCAAGTGATGGAGCTCATGAGGCTTATTTCAAGAAATTTTGAGATAAAAAACGGGCACAGTTTGAAAATAGTTCTGTAGAACGAGACGGGAAACAATACGTGTTAAAGTTTAGTTTTAAGGTTAACAATAGGAAATCTCGAGAAAAAGACAGAAAAATACCATTAGAACATATCACTAATGAGCAAGGAAAACTTGATAAGAGTAAATTATATGGAAAACTTTTTGAAATGATAGAAGGAAATATGAAAAAAGAAGGTCTAATATAGCAACCCTCATCTTGAAAACCACCTACTTTTCCCTACACTTTAGCAAATGCTTACACACACCCATCGCCTCAGATCCAAAGACGTCCGCTTCCTTACCAAAAAAAGACACTATTTCACCAAGTGATGGTTCGGATTTTTCTATGTTCCCCAGTATCCAAACCGCAAATACAATCAGTTTTCTTTTCATGTTTCTATCAAACTGAGTAAACATGCTACACAAAGAAATAAGATAAAAAGGCTGATTATGAATTATCTTCGCGATACGGACGCGGTTTCACTTGCCATCTGAGGAAACTTCTATAAAGTATTCATTGTGCTAAATAAGAAAATGCTAGAGCAACTGCCGTCAATCGAGATTCGTTCGTCCGAATCAGAATGGCGAATTGCACAATTTCAAGAATCCTTTACTTCTTTCAAAGCATGCATATGAACCAAAAAATAAAAAATCTAAAAAAAACGCTCTCTGACTGGCGAGATAAAACATTTCCTACCGTGCTTATCAATGCCGAAGAATCAGAACCAGCAAAAATGGAAGACCCTCTCGATACCAAAGAAGAAAGGTCATTTACGTCCAAAATGATAGCATTTCGAGGGATAGGGCTTGTTTTCGTAAGTATTGGATATTTGATGTACAATACCTTAGATCGAATCTATATTCTCGTCGCTGCGTACATTATTTCTCTTGCTTTGGAGGGAGTAATCAAATTTTTTGCCAAATGGACACACAGTAGAGGAATCGGAATTACGATTTCATATCTGCTTTTATTCCTGTTTTTATCTGCAGGGACGCTCATCATCATCCCATTCCTGTTGAGGCGAGGGACGGAAATCCTCAATAACATTATTTCCAGCCTTCAGGCAGCTCAAACGAGCATCTTACAGCAGGGACTTGAGGTATATCTCCAAGAACTTGAACGATTGCCAGATTTTGCGGCCAAAGAAATCTTAAAATACGTCGAAACGACAAATACTACCGCCATTCTTGCGACGATCAACAACAATCTCTGAAGTATCGTAAATCTTTCTAGTACCTATCTCAAAAGTATCTGAGGTGCGGCAATGAATATTGTAAGCCGACTCTTTGAACGAGCAGGGAAAATCCTTATTCTTCTGACACTTTCAATTCTCTTTTCCATTTCGCATCTCGATGTAAAAAATGCACTAAAATATCTCTTCCGTCGTAGAGAAAAAGGAGCAAAAAAGGTTGATGAAACCTACGAAGGAATCGCTCATTGGCTAAAAGCACAGATGTTGCTTTGTTTTGTCATTGGTCTAGCGACGTATCTTGGACTCTGGATTGTTAGTCGATTTGGTATTGATCTTCCACAAAAGGGAACGCTTGCGCTAATGGCGTGTATGTTTGAGGTGTTTCCGTATATTGGGCCATGGATGGGTGCAATTCCAGCAGCTATTTCTGCGTTGTCCCTTTTTGGCTTCAAAGGACTCATGATCATCGTTATCCTCTACATTATCATCCAACAAAGTGAAGATAAGTTTTTTGTGCCACTAGTGATGAATAAGGCGCTAGGAGTAAGTCCAGTACTGGTCTTCTCTTGTATGCTCTTTGGTGGAGTAACGATGGGATTCTTTGGAATCTTGTTAGCAGTGCCGATTGCAGTAATTTGTACAATCGTCTTTAGGATTCCTAAAATCCCACAAAAGAAGAAAGAAAAAGCTGAATAACTGAGATCGTACACGAAACTCTCTCGCATATCAAGCAGAATGTCCTTCAAAAGAGAATGCTGAAGGGCATTTTTTGTTAAAATCTCGTGAAAACGCGAAAAGTGGCTTCTGAAGCCATAGAATATCGATAATCCCTCGTCGAAATTCAGGATTTTTTATCTTTTTTTGTGAAAAACTCCAAAAATCCGCTAACTAAAAGCTATCACGTCTCATAAACTTTGAATGATTTTTCCCTTGCATTTATTACTAACAATACTATATCTTGTGTTGAATTGAACGACAGCACCACAATATCTTGTGTTCTTGCAAAAATAAATAAAAATTTCTAGACTTTTTATTTTTTTATAAAAAAAGAGAGTATGTCCATCAAAACGGTGATCAAAAGAGATGGGAAATCAGTTCCCTACGACGCAAACAAAATCAAAATAGCAATCCAAAAAGCCAACAAAGAAGTGCAACAAAATGAAAGGGTAAGCGACCTAGATATCGATTATATCGTGGCTTCCCTAGAGGCGCTCAATCAATCTACACTTGCAATTGAAGGAATTCAGGATTTTATTGAAGCTCAACTGATGAGATTGGGTAAATATCATCTAGCAAAAACCTATATGATCTACCGTTACAACAGAGCCTTATTACGTAAAGCAAATTCTACCGATGAATCTATTCTGGCTCTGGTAAAGATGAAAAACAAAGCTGTTGGAGAAGAAAATTCAAATAAAAATCCACGTCTTCTTGCGACTCAAAGAGACCTTATTGCCGGAGAAGTTTCTAAAGATATCGCTTCTAGAATCCTCCTCCCAGAAAATCTAGTAAAGGCACACAACAACGGAGAAATTCACTTTCATGATATGGATTATTACATTCAGGATATGTTCAATTGTTGTCTCGTGAATATCAAGGATATGTTCGAGAACGGTACGGTAATGAATGATAAGATGATCGCCGAACCAAAATCATTTTCTGTAGCTTGTACCGTGATGACACAAATCATCGCAGCCAACTGTGGAGGTCAGTACGGAGGACAATCCGTTAATATCAAACACCTTGGGAAATACCTTAAAGTTTCTGAAGATAAAGAGAGGAAAAGACTGATGGAGCAGTTCGGAGACAGACTTTCTCACGATCTCCTTACGGATTTAGTAGAAAAAAGAGTAACGGAAGAGCTTAAAACAGGAGTGCAGACCATACAATATCAGCTCAACACGTTTATGACGACGAATGGACAGTCCCCATTTGTAACGCTCTTCCTCGAATTGGCTCAAGACGATCCTTATATTGAATATACTGCACGTATTATCGAGGAAGTCTTCCGCCAGAGGATAGAAGGAATTCCTAATGAACAAGGAGTTGCAATTACGCCAGCCTTTCCAAAATTAGTGTACGTGTTAGACGAACGAAATAATCTTTCAGGAGGAAAATATGATTATATCACGAAACTGGCAGCAAAATGTTCAGCAAAAAGAATGTATCCAGACTACATTTCTGCCAAGAAAATGAGAGAAAATTACGAAGGAAATGTATTTGCACCTATGGGATGTCGTTCTTTCCTTTCTCCACGAAAAGATGAAAATGGAAAGTATAAATTCGAAGGACGTTTCAATCAAGGAGTGGTATCAATCAATCTCCCACAGATCGGAATTTTAGCCTCAAAAGCACCAGATCCAGAGTCAGCTTTCTTTGAAATTTTAGCAGAGAGGTTACAGCTTTGTTATGAAGCATTGATGATCAGACATAAAAGGCTGAAAGGAGTAAAGTCAGATGTCTCACCAATTCATCGACAATACGGAGGAATTGCAAGACTTCAGAAAGGAGAAACAATTGATGAGTTACTAGAAGGAGGATATTCTTCCATTTCTCTCGGATACATCGGAATTTATGAGGCAACAAAAATGGTAAAAGGAGTGTCTCATACGGATCCCGTAGGAATGGAATTTGCCCTCAAAGTGATGCAAACGCTCCGTCAAGCAACAGATTCACGAAGAAGGGAAACGGGAATTGGTTTTGCTCTCTACGGAACTCCTGCAGAAAGCCTCTGTTACCGCTTCGCAAGGATTGATAGAGCACGCTTTGGAGAAATCAAAGACGTTACTGACAAAGGATATTACACCAATTCTTACCATATTGATGTACGCGAACCGATTGACGCATTCTCAAAGCTTTCAATCGAATCTCAATTCCAAAAGATTTCTTCAGGAGGAGCTATCTCTTATATCGAAGTGCCAAATATGCAACACAACGTAGAAGCACTTGAGACCTTGATAAAATTCATTTATGACAATATCCAATATGCAGAATTTAATACAAAATCTGATTATTGCCATGAATGTGGTTTCGATGGAGAAATTATGGTAAACGCAGAAGGAAATCGAGAATGCCCTCAGTGCTGAAATACCAATCAACGCAAGATGAATGTAGTAAGGAGAACTTGTGGATATTTATGAGAAAAATTCTGGAACGTAGGAAAGACCAAAGAAATCAAGGAAAGAGTAATGCATCTTTAAAAACTCAATTTCAATACACAAAATTTGCAGTTGAGAACCTTTTATTCAGTGCTTTATACAGAAATGAAATATGCAGATATAAAAAAATACGACATCGCTAACGGACCAGGAGTGAGAGTCAGCTTTTTTGCTAGTGGTTGTAAACACGCTTGTCCAGGTTGCTTTAACGCTGAAGCTCGGGATTTTAATTACGGGAAGGAATTCTGCCAAGCGACAGTTGATGAAGTGATCGAAGCGATGAAACCGCACTATATCTCAGGACTTACGCTGCTTGGTGGAGAACCTCTTGCACCAGAAAATCAGCCAATGATTTGGGAACTTATCCATCAAGTGCGTTTAACCTTCGGAGGCTTTAAATCGATTCGATGTTTTTCAGGTTTTACCTATGAATTTATCGAGAAATATATGGTGCCACGCCTGCCCTACACTGATAACATTCTTTCAAATGCGGATGTGCTAGTGGATGGGAAATGGGTAGAAAAGTTAAAAAATCTGAATCTTCGTTTTCGCGGATCTTCCAATCAACGTGTTATAGACCTTCAACGCACAAGGAGAACCGGAGAAATCGTTCGAGCCTTAGGAGAAGTTGAAAAAAATAAGTTTATCCAAGAGCCATTGATCACCGCAGAACACTTTCAAAACCGAGAAAAGAAAATTATTGCGGAACCAGTACTGGAAAAAGAGGTAGCATTAGCAATGTAAGGCTATCAAACTAAGTATTTGAATATTTTATCTAAAGGATTCCCCATGCGTTGTGGAAAATGTAAAAATGCTGATACCAAAGTAATCGACTCTAGAATTATCGATAACGGACAAACGATTCGTCGCAGGAGAGAATGCGAATTTTGCGGGTTCAGATTTACCACTTTTGAAAGAGTTGGGCTGACTGATTTGATGGTAATCAAAAAAGATGGTTCAAAAGAGATGTATGATCGTGCTAAACTCAAAAGAGCGGTAATGCTCGCGTTTGCAAAAAGAGACGATTCTTACAATGAAAAAATAGAAGAAATGCTGAATACTCTTGAGAGTACCCGACAAATTCAAGGGAATGAAATCTCTTCACGTCAGATTGGAGATGACGTTTTAGCGATGCTCAAAGAGGATTTCCCTGTCCCTTATGTGAGATTTGCCTCTGTGTACAAGAGCTTTACGGGGCTAGAGGACTTTAAAAAACTCATTGAATAAAGGTAGTAGAGACGAAAGAAAGCGCCCAGTAGGGCACTATTTTTTTTAGTAATAAAGTATAACGGTGATCTCTATGGATAATGGTAGTATGATAAGATGGTTTTTGCAGTTTAGAATTAGGAGATTAAGGGATTTTTTCTCCTTAAAACGGGAATCTGCATGTATCATCGACATCACCCAATCGTTCTCCATCTTCTCCACAGATAATAGGCGTATCTCCACATTTTACCCATTCTCCAGGGTAATAATCAATATCTTGATGCGTACAGTGAGGGTCATTTCCTCTCATGGACGACCACGAGTATCCATTACAGTATTTAAAATCATAACCAGTAAACTGAATACTTCCAGCATTTGCACTCGTGCAAGGAGCATCAGTAGCTCCGACCATAATTCCACCACCGATAGATAAGGTTACTCCAGTGAGGATAGTCGTAGTCCCAACTGCAAGTCCATTCACAGCTCTGATGATAAACGTCCCAGGGGTAGTAGAGACAAAAGGGATTCTTTCGTTTTCATCAGGATTTCCATAGATTTCTACGTAATGATCATATTTTGCAGAATCATTAGCTTTTCGCGCTTTCCAGTCAGCATCTGTAGGGTAGTCTGACCATACAAACGTTCCGGGATGACGAGCCTCTGCATAGACGCCACCAGCGAAACTATAAGGAGCGGTAACTTTAGTATGCTCGTTTCCACCAAGGCAAGCATAGTCAGCATCAACGCTGTTAGACAATCATCAAAGTAACACAGAATGAGACCCCGTGAGTATATTGTATCTTCATCAAACAAGTAAAGAGAAAGAACCAGACAATAAAGAATTATTCCTACATCATCAAACGGTTGAATGATTTCAATAATTCTGATTTTCTAATCATCATCAAATACTAGAATAATCTCCGTAGAGTTCTTGTGCTTCCCCACCTAAAACACTCGAGTATTGTCCTTCGTTAATCATCCTTTCATCGATTTTTCCAATGACTAATCCATTGGGGATAAAAATAGCTCTACTCCCAGAAACAGAGAGAATAGCCGCTTGTCCTCTATCTCCGAGACGTACTTCTGAGAAAATACCATGCATATTGAGTTTATTGGTCGTCGGGATAACGAGGGCAAATACCCCAGCTCCGATACCAAGCAAGAGGATGGTAGAGAGGAGGAGCTGTTTTGAGTACTTGGTAAAAAAGTTCATGGTGGAAAAGCTACAAAATAAAATAACTAAGGATATTGTACTCAAGAAAAATACAAAAGCAAAAAATACTGATATTTTGAGTGATTTTATGAGGTAAAACGGTAAGATTATGGGATTTTCTCTTGACTTTTTTAAAAAAATAGTTAATATGACAGTATACTGATAAAGTATAAATAAAAACACAAAGAAGTAAAAAATAATAAAAATATAATAGTAATAAAAATAAAAGGAGATAACAAAATGAAACTAATGAGTGCAGTAAAACTACTTGTAGTCTTGTTAGTAATAGGTCTAGTAGTAAATATCGACCTATATGCATATTCAGATACTATCACTACAGAGGGAAGTATCTCTCGCCCTTCTTGGCGACAAAACAGAGATGGAAGGAGGGAAGACCATCTGTATATAGTATTAGAAAAGGTCAATCCTGAAAATGTTTGGTTTGTATTTGGAGCAACATTGTATATCACAGGGCCTGTATTGCATCCAATGATGGCTACTGATCAGGACAGTATAGATCTTTCGATAGAACCAATTAATGACCCATATGCCGCAGTTAATCTAGGCTTAAATATGAGGTATGAAGTATCAGTTCATTATGTCTCTGATCCTAAAGTAAAGACGAAAAGTGGAGCTTACTTGGACAATACGAAGCCTCATCTCTCCGATTGGGGAGATACAATTCTTGTCCCAGGAAATGATACCGTAGTATTAATCGCTGATGTTCGATATAAAAACTGGAAAAAGAATTGTGTACGGTATGTAAGTGATTTGGGGAAGAAAGAAGATTTTGTTGGATCTGACGATACACTCTTTGTTCTTGATAAAGATACAAATTATTATTATGCAGGAGGATTCGCGTATTATTTCCGTGTCAAACACCTCATCACCTCGACCCTCGTGACCTTCAATCAATCAGGAGGTACAGGAGGAA
>CAMVOC010000005.1 GCA_947169045.1 uncultured bacterium | reverse complement strand
ACACTTGAACCAAGGTTTTGCAGACCCGTACAATAGACCACTCTGTCAAGGTGCCCTATTGAATGGCACTCTCTTAATACGAAATTGCTACAGGAAATCAAGATGAATATACCCGAAGGAGAAACAATTGAAAAAAATCTTAGATAAAGTCAAGAGAAACATCGCTATGACAATGTTTTTGTTTGAAAAAACGCTTCGAATCACTATCCTAAAACGTATGAATCTTTACAAACTCTGATCACTGATAAAAGTTGTTCTTGGAGCTCTAACCTTATTGATCGATTATACGATGATCAATGTTTTTGAGGATCCAGTGATTGGAATTGGATTAGGATTGGTAGGGAGTTTCGTACTTTCATGGGGAGTCAGCTTTTTTGTCTTTTTTTATGCTATGGAGCGATTTAGAAAGATAGAATACAAAGATAGAAACCTTGTGGATAGCTACAAAATGAGCTTTTTGTTCGGATTATTCTCCCTCATCAATGTGCTCTTAATCCTATTAGGAATGCGAAATAAACGGCTTGGACTCTTACTTTTGGGAGCTTTTGTATTGATACAATATATTTTGTTTACGCCACCAAAAAAATAATGGAGCAACAGATTATCGACAAACTCAAAACGGTGTACGATCCAGAATTTCCACTGGTGGATATTTTTACGATGGGGCTCATTTATGGGATAACTATTGAAGAAAAAGAAAAAAAAATCTGAATTACAATGACATTTACGACTCCTACTTGTCCAATGGCAGATATGATGATAGAGATGGTAAAAAATGCCACGTTAGAAGTGGCACCTGATCGACAAGTAACAGTAGAAATAAGTTTTGACCCGATACGAAGCCCTGAAATGATCAAGGACGACGATCTCAAAAGAATGTTTTTATAAGCTTTCCCAAAACTATGCCAATTTCTGACAAACGTCCCTGAAGGTACAACCTTCACATTTTTTTGCATTACTCGTTTTGCGGAACATGATAACATCCACAGGATCGTTCCTGTAAGGATCTCTATCAACAAGGAAGTTCTTCTGTTCTTCTACGTCATGTTGAATCTTTTTAATAATTCCATCAATATCTTGTTGAGTTAAGACTCCACCGTGAGTATGCATATTTTGTAAATACACTTCATGAGCTTCAATCCTCATACCATCCATAGTAGAGATTCCCTTTTTGAGGAGCATTTTAAGCGCATACACTTTGAGCTGATCAGAAATACCTTCGTCTACAATATCTTCTTTCCCAGATTTCCAATCAAGAATTAAGAAATCAGTATCAGAGAACGTCACTCCAAAATCCGGAGCAGCCATCACAGTAATATCTTTAAATCCAGGGAGCTTTGATACATTCACTTTCATTGCATCAAAATCTCTCGTTCTAGGACGCTCTACATAAACGAATTTAGCAGTCTGAAAGTAGTCAATAACCTTGCTATTCCACGTGCTGGCAATAAAACGATCGAGATTATCTCGGACCTTCTGAATAGCATCAGGAAGCATTTCATCAGTCATTGTCCCATAAAAATGCTCACTAAGTCCAAATTTTCCAAAGAAGTCTTCATCGCTTTTGTAGTCTCTTTGCGCAGATTCTGCAAATTCATCCTCCATTTCCAGCTTGATCTCATCTTTGAGAGATTGAATTTCTTCAGCAGAAAGTGCATCTCATCCATCTTTAACAACCTTTTTCAAATCATGTAAGTAATCAGAAAGCAGATAATGTGACTTTTCTCCAACTCGCATCTCAATACTTTTAAGCCCCTTAAGGATAAGGGTTTCCTTCCAGAGGTCAGGATGATCTTGCTTGAGAGCAAAGGTATAATAGTTGAGATAATATTTTCTTTCGCAATATTCAAGAATGGTAATTCTAGTGCTAGATCGTGAAAGTGTCTTTTTGGCACGTGGCCTATAAGAAGGATAAGACATAAGAATATCATTAGAAAAATAAAGCTGATATACTTCCTTTTTATGATTAGGAGAAAAGATTGCAAGCTGATTTTTCCTGAATGTTCTTCCCTTGAAATGAGACGAGAAAACAGTAAAACAAAGCAGATTTATTTCCCTCTTTTTCTCCGAATGCTCGAAAAACTCCAGAAAATTATCCAAAAATACGAAGAACTTAGAGAACAAGCGCTTCAGCCCGAGGTTTTTCAGAATCCCGAAAAGGCAAAAATCGTGAATAAAGAGCTTTCCAATCTTGAAAAAACATACGAAATTGCCTTAAGATACAAAAAAGCTTTAGCAGCACAAAGTTCTGCTGAGGAAATCCTAAATTCCGAGACGGACCCAGAAATGCTCGAAATGGCACAAGAAGAGTTAGATGAAGCAAAAAAAGAGATAGAAAAAGCTGACCAAGAACTCACAATTGCCTTGCTACCTAGAGACCCTAATGATGATAAAAATATTTACCTAGAAATTCGTCCAGCAGCAGGAGGAGAGGAGAGTGCATTATTCGGAGCTGAACTGCTTAAAATGTACCTTGTGTATGCTCAAAAAATGGGACGAAAAACAGAAATTGTGGAAGAACAATTGACTGATATTGGAGGAGTAAAATTTGTTATGGTAAAAATCTCTGGAGACAATGTGTATTCGTTGATGAAATTTGAAAGTGGAGTGCATAGAGTACAGAGGATTCCTGAGACTGAAAGTCAAGGTCGTGTGCACACTTCTACCGTCACCGTCGCAGTAATGCCAGAGGCAGAAGATGTTGATATCGAAATCGATCCAAAAGACATTCAAATCGACACCTACGCAGCATCCAGTTCTGGAGGTCAAAATGCTAACAAAAATCAGACAGGAGTACGCTTGCATCATTTACCTACAGGACTCATCGTAAATATTGGAGATTCCAAATCTCAAATCCAAAATAAAGAAAAAGCCTTTGCAGTGCTAAAATCTCGCCTGTATCAAATTGAATTAGATAAGAAAATAGAAGCAGAAAGAGGAATGAGAGGAAATCAGATTGGAACTGGAGATAGATCAGAAAAAATTAGAACATACAATTTTCCGCAGGATAGAGTAACAGATCATCGTATTCACGAGTCTTGGTCTAATCTTCCAAGCATTATGGCAGGAAATATTGAGGAAATTATGGATAAAATGGTAGTAGAAAATCAGACAAAACTGCTCGAAGCAAGTATGTCTGGAGAATAGCTGAAAAATGTAGGCCATTAAAGCAATCCAAGTTGCTGTAAAATCCCAACAACACCGATCATCGCTCAATTATCAGTTGAGTAGACTTTTTTCTTAGGATAGAGGAATCCTACAGGTTTTTGAAGGTGAGGGAAGGAAGCGTCTTCCTCATTCCTTCCTTCAGCATAATGTGTAAGATATTCAATAAGTCTCGCATTCGCACTCACTCCTCCTGCTACAGCAAGCGTTGCTACATCATGCTCTTTCCCAGCTTTAATGAGACGTTTCGCGAGGATTTCGACAGTTGCCTCTTGAAATTCATAAGCAATATCTGCAATATCTTGTTCTGTCAGCTTTTTCCCTTCTTTTTCTAATTTTTGCAACAGAAAAGAAACCTGACTCTTCATTCACGAAAAACTAAAGGGATAGAGATTCTCCCCATGTACAGGCAAAAATACTCTTTTAAAATGATACTCCTCATTTGGCTTTCAATGAGTTGCCTGCTGAGAAATCCAAGGCCCTCATGGATAAGGCCCACCCAACATTTTTGAGACTTTATCAAACGCCTCTCCAGAAGCATCATCTAGCGTTGCACCCAGCTTAGTAATGTGATAAGGATGTCCCTGTTTTTCTTCTTCTCTTTCAACTAAATAAATATCATTATGCCCCCCACTTGCCGTTAAAATAACCATTGGAAGCTCAATATCTTCCAATTTTCTTTCGAGTAAAATCGAAAAAATATGTCCATAAATATGATTGATAGGTACAAATGGCTTCTCAAAATGCTCAGCTAACATTGTTCCTACTGCGCTTCCTACTACCAGCGAACCAGGAAGTCCTGGATGCGTTGTACAACTGATAAAATCAACGTTACGAATCTCATCTCGCCCAATTTCTTGCAACAAAGCGATAATCTTTTCACTATGGAGACGTGATGCAATTTCGGGTAATACACCTCCATATTTGGTGTGCTCTGCGATTTGAGAGTAAGCAATGAGCTTCTCAACCGTGAAAATGCCACCATTTTCATAAGAAATGATAGCAAGTGAGGTATCATCACAACTAGTTTCTATTGCGAGGGTTCTCATGTTATAGCATTTTTTGTTAATAGTAAATACCGTTGATACTCCCATAGGTTCCGATGAAACTAAAGAGAGTTTTTCATGAAACATACCTTCCATTGTATCCGAAAATTTTAAAAAGTCAAGAGAAAATAAACTCCATTCGTCAGAGGTAATAAAAAATCATTATTTAGAAAGTACTCTCTTATAGAAACTAAAGGTTTGATTTGAAATACTACCATTAGTCGGTGAAGTGTATGATCTTCGGCTTGAAGAGTTATAAACTCCTGCATAGCGTGAAACTGCTTGATTCATCAAATAACCAGAGGCATCCATTTTGAAAATCTTATTACTATTAGTACCTACTCTTAGACCATTATTACTAGAGCTGCAATACAGCCAAGTGGTAGAAGAGTCAAATCCGCCGACTGCAGAGAAGCTTTTGGTCAAAGGATTGCCTCATCTGCATCCAAGGAATCATCCAATTCAAGTGAAAGAGTCCCCGAAAGGATATGCGTTTTCTCGTTTACCTCACCTAGAAAAATCTTTTCACTAAAATGAATAAAACTAGGATTAGTACTCATATAAAAAATACCTGAGGCAAAAAAGACGAAAAAAAGTAAAAAAAGTACATTTTTTACAAAAGTTGACATTAAATTAATGAAATATTCTAATAGAATAAATACCCCTTTATACTAGTATTTTTTTGAAGAAATGCAAGTAAAAATGAAAACTATTGCAAACCTTCAGAAATTCTCTACAATCAAATCAATGACTTCCAAACAATTCTGAATAGAACAAAAGAAAAAAAAGCTGATGAATATCGAGATCTCAAATATTGTATTTCGAATTCTGCTTTTTTTGTCTTTTTGCTTTTTTGCAATGTATTCAGGGGTAAGCAAGCTCGTTTTTTCCTCTGATAAAATAGACCTTTTTACCAAAGATCTCCCACAAATTGCCTCGTATTTCATGCCAGTGGATAGAACACTTGCGCAAAAACTATTGGTGTTAGATGAAATCGTTCAAGAATACCTGTCTTGAGAAAACGTTTTACTTACCAAAACCGATCAAATTGACGATCTTTGGCAATACTTCATCGAAAATAAGGACTATCTCGTGGAAGTAGGATTCGAAAATTATGCTCCGATTATCGATTTTCTTGCAGAACTCTATGAATACAAAGATGAAGTCTTCCAATTATTAGGACAGCAACAGCCATTTCATTATCTTGTCCTGCTGCAAAACGGAAACGAAAAAAGACCAAATGGAGGATTTTTTGGTTCTTTTGCATTTGTAACATTTGATGGAGGGCATATCAAAGATTTACAAATTATCGACTCTTATTTGCCTGATTATGTCGCTCCAAATACCCGTCTCCAAGCTCCGCAACGATTTGCTAAAGCATTTTGAGAATCTAAAATCGGATTCATCGCAGGAAATAAATTTGGATTTACCGATAAGGATGGACAAAATCTTAAAATGTTATTCGAGAGAATGGTAGGCCCAGAAGCTCAACCAGCAAGAATTCAGCAAATGTTTTCCGAAAAAGATCGAAAAATGATTGAAAATACCTACGTAAAAGGGATTTTTTTCCTTAATTCTGATCTGATTTCTCTACTGTTTCCTGGATTTGAAAAAAAGATGCGAGAACGGCAATTTATCAATGCAACCATTGATTTAATCAGAGGAGAGGAACAGAGTAATAAAAAAGAATTATATATCCAACAAATCAACGCCTATTTCCAAGCACAAAAATTCGCAATCTTACAAAATCTCATCAATAAATGGGCAGAAATCCCCGCAAAAAACGACCTACAGATTTATTTATCCAATGTTTCTACCTGATTTCAGGCGTTTCTCAAAAATCATAATTTGATAACGACGTATTCACCGCAAAATATTTACACGCGAGACGTAAACACAGCAAATAATAAATCCGACCAATTCATTACCAAACAAGTGCAGGTCCTCGATGAAGAGGGGAATGTGTTACTCAATGCCCAAACGGATATCGTAGATCTCACGCAAATAGGAGGATTGCAAAAAGGGAAAACATATCAATTACAAATTGCATACGATTTCGGAGTCGAAGAAAGATATAAAGGATTCATCCGTGAACTTGAAAAAAAATATAAAATAAAGCTGACTCCAAGAGAAGAACATATTTTAGTTCTCAAGCCAATATTATATGAAGGAGAGGATGAATTACGTCGGTGGGCGACGAGGGGAATGATTTATTTCCCTCCACAAGTACAGATTCTAAAGGTTGAGGGAGACGTGAAGGCGTTTGGTGAGTTCTATCCTGAATTTGCAAAGGGAGTGCGGTATCGTATGTCTACGGATAAAAATTTCGATAGTTTAGAAATGAAAATCGTATTTACAGGATAATGGAGCATCTTTTACTTTTTCGCGTACGTGAGTGATGAATGATTATCTTGCCTTACTTCAAGGATACTATAAATTCCTGCTTCTTGGGAAATATTTTGAAGATATGACAAAAAAAACTGATCTCAAACTAGAGGAAAACCTCCAAATCGAGACGGGAGAACACACTAAGTTTATCTTAAAAGCAAATCAGATTTCTTCTCTTTTGAGTGAAATTCATAAACGTCCAGAGGCAAGAAATGTGTATGGATATCTGACGGAAGTTTCGGCATTTAGAGGGATATTTTCAGTGATGAGGGAAATGATAAAAAAACTGCCAACCTTTCGTATCTATTTGCAGGAAATTTTTGGAGAGGAATATTTCGCTTTTGAACAGATTATTCGCTTTTTAAGAAACGTTTTAAGTCACTCAACTACGCCATCCATTTCTATTGAATTAGCAGATTTTGATAAACAAAAAGAATATCTCGCTTCTCAAAAGGTAAAAAAGCTGAATCTTCACTTCGTGTATGCAGAGCATCTCAAAGAACGAGAGGGCTCCAAAGAATATGCTTGCGATATCTCCTTAGATTTATTCAAGTTAAAACCGCTTACCCCGCTGGATAAAGTGATTTCTTTGCATCAAAGATATGTATTAGCCGAGCTTTGCTTTAATGTTACCAAAATTGTCCTGATGAGGACAAGAAAAAAAGGCTGAAAATAACCACTTTTACCCATTATCCATCTCAATGCATCTCCATATTTTTACTCCAGCAGGAGAAATTTATTCCGGAAAGGTCTCAGTGGTAGAAGTGCCAACTTTATCTGGAGTAATAGGGATTCTCCCTCATCATAGACCTCTGACAACGCTAGTCAGCACCGGAATGGTAAAATTTGTCCCAAAAGAAAAAGAAGAAAGAATTCTGGATTCTACCTCGTTTTTGTTTGAAAATGATCGTACACTATTGGCTGTGGATGAAGGAATTGTGTATATTGAGCAAGATACGGTGCGTTTATTTGTTCGTTATGGAAATGATAACCTTTCAGCAGAATCTTTTATCAATGAAATAACAAAAGCACATCTGAAGATAAAAAATTTGCAAAAATAAGGGAAAATAAGTATAATAAGGTAAGTTTTGCCATAGCAAAGGAAACAAGAGTGATACAAAACTTCATTGCTCATAGGCACAAAATTTTTAAACCATCAAGGTAGCATTCGAGATGAAAGTCCTTTTCCCACAACATATCAAAAAATGATTTTTTTCTGGGTTCACCATTAGCATTTTGTGATTCAATATTTCTATGATTCAGATGTTTTTGATGGCAATTGGGGTAGTGATTGCATTGGCAACGTTTAGCTCGTTTTCCAAGGCTGATGCAAAAAGTTTAGGAATCGTCCTCGCAGTGCTGATCCTAATGTTCTTTATCTTTATTACCTTTTTTAAAGTATCAGAGCTGAATTTGATGGCTTTTATTGCGAAAAAAGTAAAAGACGTTTTCCTAGATACGACCCAAAAATATCAAACGAACATGAAAAAATATAGTCCCACTGACATTTTGATTGCAAAATCACATCAAAAAGAGACAAAACAAAAAATCGAGATCAAAAGCTGAATAGATCCCGATCAATTGAGCAAATTAAGCGAAGGCGGACTGATTTAGCCTTATTGAATTGCAAGGATAGTTACATCTTTTTTAACATTATTAAGTCTCATTTTCGCAACTTCTCCAACAGCTTTCCCTCTAATTGCTTGTCCAATAGGAGACTCCAAAGAAATAGCGATTTCTCCATCCTGAATTTTAATCTCTCCACTTCCAACAATAGTCACTTCATAGGGTTTATCATTTTCAACTTGCAAAGTAACTTTTGATCAGAAATCCACAACTTTATTAGATTTCTTTTTTTCAGTTGGAGTGTCGTCAATAATCTCCACATTATCAATCAATTCTTCGATTTCTTTCATTCTAGAATTGATGAAATCTTTTTCTTCAAGGGCAGCCTTATAATCAAAGTTTTCAGAAAGATCTCCCATTTCTTTTGCTTCTGCAAGAATTTTTAGTGTCTCAGGAAGCTTATTCTGTTTGAGGTCTTTTAGCTCATTTACGAGTTTCTCATACCCTTCTCTTGAGATTTTTTTTGTGTCTGCCATAGGTGGTAAGTAGGTAGAAAATAAAACTAATCTAAAGCGCAATTACTTAAATAACTTTTTCCATCCAAAAACTCCTAAAACATGTCTCTTTCGCTTATCAAAGGCATGAGTAACGAGATCTGTAGCGATTTTAAATCCTTGATGAGATTGTGTGATGAATCTGTCTCCATCTGTGGTAAAAAGAAAATCTGCTTCATATTTTCCTTGTTTATTCCTAATAATAGTGTACTCAATAGTAACTTTAGCATCTGGATTTCTTGAGTAAATTTTCCTAAGAATTGCTTGAGATTTATTGGTAAGCTGAAACTGCACAAGTTTCTTAAGATCACCCTGCATTACTTCTGAAACATCTACAAATCTTTCCTTCAGTTCATTTACTTTTAGGAGTTCGTCTGCCATAGTAATATAAATAAGAAATAAAAATCTGAATGATAACTATCAGTAAGATAGTGAAGTGGAGAGAAAAAGCAAGATAATTTTTCACCTTGATTTTTTTAGTGGCTTCACTAACTTTTCAATGTTTAGAATAAAGAATATTTTATCTTTCTCGTACCGTAGTAATGCAGCTTTCTCTTGCTAACAAATACCGTCCGCAGACGTTCGACTCCATGATCGGACAGCAACACATCATTGGAATTCTCAAAGCAAAAATGCAATCCAATCGTGATTCGCTTCAGAATTATCTATTGACTGGACCTAGAGGGACAGGGAAAACAACTTCTGCCAGAATTTTAGCCAAAGCAATCAACTGTTTAGATCCTCAGGACGGGAATCCTTGTAATCACTGCGTAAATTGCCAAACAATCAACGAAAATAAAACACTGGATTACGTGGAAATTGATGCGGCATCCCATACGGGAGTAGATAACATTAGAGAAGAAATCTTAGATAAAGCCTTATATCCACCAACCGTACTCAAAAAGAAAATTTACGTAATCGATGAAGTGCATATGCTATCCAAAGGAGCTTTCAATTCGCTTCTCAAAACAATCGAAGAGCCAAAAGGAAATGTTTGTTTTATCCTAGCAACGACGGAAATTCAAAAAGTGCCTGATACGATTGTTTCCCGTTGTCAGACCTTTCTTTTCAGGAAAGTTTCCGAACAGGAAATCGCAGATCATTTAGAGGAGATCTGCAAAACAGAAGGATTTGAATACGAAAAGGATGCTTTGCAGTTAATTGCTATGATTTCTGATGGAGGAGTTCGTGATAGTATCAAATATCTAGATCAAGTGAGCATTCTTGGGAAAATTACTACTGACAACGTTTCCAAATTCCTATGAATCGTCTCTGAAGTAACCATCAAAAACTTTTTAGCACTAATAAAAAAGAGAGACAAAAAGCTGATTTTTGACGAGATAGACCGTTTAAATGAGCAGGGGATTGATTTATTTCAGTTCGCGAAGCAGGTAATCGGATTGTTGGATAAGCACTTGCTCGAAGATACAGCTTTTTATTTATCAATTGCTGAGGTGTTTAGTGGGATTTTAAGACAAGTGAGATATTATCCATATCCTGCGGTGGTGTTCAAAATGGAACTGTGAAAAATACTCAATGATGGAGAGTCCTCAGATGAGATGCTTTCTACGTCGATAGAGCAACCCCAACCAGCTCCAAAAAAACCAGAGAAACCAGAGAAATCAGAGAAAAAGAAACCAGAGAAGTCAAACGCTTCTCCCTCTTCACCTGCTCAAGAGGATTGAGACACTTGGGTTCAGGTGTTGCAGACCCTTCCAGAAGGGACGCTCAAATCTAATCTGACCCAGCATGCGATCCTAGAAAACATAAGCAACGGAACAGCAAAATTAGTCGTTACCAATAAAATCGCTCAGATCTCTCTACAAAAACAGGAAAATAAAGCTGAAATCGAGAAAAAGCTTTCAGAAATAACAGGGGAAACGACAGTCCTAGAAATAAGTTTTGAATCAAAAGAAGCCTATTTTGCAAGAAATCTTGGAATATAGCATTTTGTGCGTATTTGGGTTTGAAATTATTGGGAAGATGGATATAAAAAGAAAAAATACTCTTTATTCCTTATTTTCTTAAACGTATGAAAATTTCTATTGAGTTGAAAAAGCTGATTGAAATGGTTGACATTGCGGCTCGTTTTGTGAGCAAGACTTCCACGCTTCCTATTTTACAAAACTTGTATCTTAAAGCTTCAATCGATACGTTAACATTGAGAGCAACCGATATGGAAAAATACGTAGAAATAGAGATGCCATGTACGATTGCTTTAGAAGGAGCCATTACGGTTAATGCTAAAATGTTTCTAGATTTATTGAGAGCAATGGAAGAGGAAACAATTGAAATTTCTGTTAATGCTCAATCTCATCAAATGCAACTTCGTAGTGCAAAAGATACGTTTGAAATCAATGGAATTCCTGCTAGTGAATACGTTGCTCTGCCAGAAGTGCCTCAAACCAACGTAGTAACTTTGGATACACAAAACTTTTTACAAGGAATAGATCACGTAGAGTATACGATTACCGAGAAGAACTTTTCACCGGTATTGACTGGAGTTTTGATGAAGACAAAGACTGAAGATACAGGAAAGAAACTGGTATTTGTAGGGACTGATTCATTTAGAATTGCAGAATTTAAAATCACTTCGGCGATAGATACCGATTTTTCATTGATTATTCCTAAGGTTGCTATCAACGATGTGGGAGCTATCACAAAATTTGCCATCGAAAACGAAGTGCCTGAGATGACCATGAGATTCTCTGAAAATTTGATCGCTTTCGAATATCAGATTGGAGATATCAAAGTCGTTGCGACAACGCTCCTAATTCAGTGATCTTTCCCAGATTATGAAAGAGAGGAGATTATGCCTACACGTTTTAATACAACGATTTTAGTGGACAAAGTATTATGTGAAAAAGCAATCAAAAAAATCTGAATTCTAACGAAGGATATTAATAATTTTGTGCAGATTGAGACCCAACCAGATTGTATTATTATTTCTTCAGGAGGAAAATCTGACAAAGGAGCTGGAACGACGAAAATCAATGCGATTATCGAAGGTGAAATGCTGACATTTGCACTAAATGGAAGATACGTAACAGATTTTACCAAAGTGATGGCATCCGACGAAGTAAGCTTTAATCTCGTGGATCACCAAAAACCAATGATTATCACCGATAAAGGAAATGACTCTTACAAATACGTGGTAAGACCTTTGATCAATAACTAATGAGATAAAAAAGATAATCACACTCAATTCCTTCTCTTTTTCGCAGTTTTTCAAATACGCCTAGAGATTTCGGGAGTGCTTCCTTTTATTTCAGCAGATAGTAAACACCCTTTTACATGAACAGTACCAACGTTATGACGAAAAAATCCGCGTTTACACTCATTGAACTAGTCTTGGTACTGATGACGATTGGTCTCTTGGTGATGGGAATGGTATCATTTTTGTCCGATCGTAGTACAAAGCAAAAATATCAAGCCGAAATTTGTTTCAATCAGCTTTCTCAGCAGTTGGATAATTTTGTAAATGCGGCTCTGATGGGTAAAAAACTACAAACCGCCTGATACGGAGAGGAATATCCAAATTACTACGAAATCACGCTATCAGGGGAGAATCTCATAGAATTGAATTATCGCACCTGAGGAGCAAGTGTAAAATATATGGAAATCTTTTTGACGGGAAATTGTAACCAAAAGGGGCTCTATTTGAGTATGACGGGAGCGACATTTTCTGGGGTGGTCATGAATAAGTGATTTCGCCTCTTAAAACCAGGGGAAAATTCAGCATTTTCTCTCTCATGAACAACATTCCCATTCACGTGAGAAGTACAATTTCGTATTTGTGCCGAAAATGGGGGAGAAAATCCATGCTTTCGTGATGTAGGAAGACGATACATTGATGCAAGAGTGCAAACAATTTTTATACAAAAATGTCAATTTTATTTAGAGACAGATACGGAGAAATGTGCGCAGCGAGAAGGATCTTAAACACCTTACAAGCGAGTGAATACCTGACATTTTACCATCTTATGAAATATCCTGTACCAAAGCAAGAGGAGCTTTTCATGGATGGTTCTTTTTCGAAACCCAAGTCCGCCTCACTGCGTTCGGCGCCTCTGCTGAATGCTTGAACAAAACCAAAAAACACCACGGATAAACCAATAAAACAGCAAAAACAGGGAGAAGAACGTTCATCTTACGATCATCTCTTTTCTCGAGACCAAGAAAACGCACTGTTAGGGTCTTATCTTTCCGAAGTTGAGGCACACGAAAAACTGTATCAAAGCCTCCCATTTGTCGAAGAAATCTACCTGTGCAACTCGCTGACTTTCAATGCTCTTCATAAAACTTCAGATATTGATGTGTTTATTATCACGCGCCCCAAAAGGATTTGGACGGCAAAATTTTTTGCAATGGTAATGACATTTTTTGCAGGTGTTAAAAGGCTTTGATCAAAAAAAGCAAAAAAAATCTGTCTCAGCTTTTTCGTTACGTCTGCTGATCAAAATTTATACCACTTATCAGTGAAAGGAGTAGATATCTATCTGTGTTATCGGATTGCTCATCTGGTGCTGCTATACCAAGCAGATCCTCACAAAACTCCACAAATCCGACAAAAAAATAAGCGAATCCAAGGAATATTGCCAAATCTCCCATTACAACAGAATATTTTTTTAGGAAATCAAGTATTCTCCGGACAGACTTCGTTCAAAAAGACGATAGAATGGCTTGGAAGTGGTATCTTGGGCGATGGAATAGAACTAGTGTTAAAAATACTCCAGCTCGCAATAATCTCCCTGAAAAGACTACGAAATCCACACAAAAATAGAGGAGTAATTGTGAATAATCAGATGCTAAAATTTCACCAAGATATCAGAGAAAAAGTGAGTCTCAAATACGCCGTCATGAAAAAAAAATAATCGGAGTATCCGAGCCTCCGAGACAAAGAAATGATGCATTCAACCCCTCAGTATAACACAAAATTTTCGAAAAGTCAAGAGATTCTTTTTGGCTTCTACTTGTATTTTTTTTAAATAATCTTACATTGTCAGCAGATTTTTTTCTGCTTTTTATTTCTTTTTATGTACAAAAATGAAAGCTTTAGAGAAAATAATGATAGTTGGAGGGGTTGCAGTGATGATGTTCGGGAATTCTATCAGTCACGGAGCGTCATTAAACGTGTCAATAGCGAGTGATGCCAACAAGACAGAAACGACATTGACGGGAGATGTTGCAGATCTTCAGAAAGAATTAGAAAATACTACGGCAGACCTAATGTCTCAGCTTACTGACACAATGCAGAGGATCCAAAAATTATACGACGGGAAAGTGAAAGCATTGGTCGAGACTCCATTATTCAAGGGAGTAGAATGTTTAGGATACCTAAATTCTAGTAGTTCTAACGTAGATGTGGATGCAATGTCTGCAGAATATCAAAAAGCGATTTTGGAGCAATATGTAGATATTTCTGCCGATATCAAAAGACTTTCAGTAGGATTGATTTCAGACCCTCAAGTCATCAAAAACGCAATGACTTCCTTCAAACAAAAATTTACCTCTGAGCTTTCTACGATAGAGACAAGTTATGAAGCTGATTATCAGCAATTAAAAGCTGACTTTGAAACGTATTATTCAGTGAATCAAAGTTTGGTATATCAAGTGGCAGAAAAAATTCAAAAACTTGATATCCTAATGGAGAAATATCAAACCTTAGTGGACGCTCGCAACGATATACATGAGAGCTTAAAAGACAGAACGAGAGCATTAGATATTGCAGCAGCTCCAGTACAATCAGTAACTTCAATTCTCCAAGGAGATTTAGATAAAATTATCTCCAATTATCGTATCAAAAACCCTGAAATCGATTTTGCAGCGTTAGAAGTCAAAAAACAGGAATTGATGAAAGATTTTGCTCAGCAATTAGACGGTTTTATTGGTATTTTGTTTGGCTCAGATTATAATGTAATCACATACCAAAATACAGTAGCCAAAACAGAAGCATTTCTAACTACGTACGTGCAATCCAAAACATATCAATGTTCAGCTTTACTTTCTACTCCTGCAAACTGGGAGAGGACATATTTAAGTCTTGGAGATGAAATAGATGCGTTAGTACCTGGACTCTATAGAGCAGATGAAAAAGTGAATAATTGGAGAGATGACCAATTAAGTAAAATAGATTCAGCATTAGAACAGGTATTTGTCATTTATTACAACAATGCCATGAGAAAAGAGAAAACGGCATTAAATAAATATATCATGCAACTTATTGCTGAGGCATATCACGCATCTCAATCCATTGCTTCACAAGAGCTAGAGTAATTGATTTCAAGGGAGAAAGCGTTCTTATACGTATCTCGTAGAGGAGTAATGCCCAAAAACAGATTTTTCAAATGCTTTACTAGTGTTTCATGATAAAAAAATCAGCTTTTACTCTGATAGAAATGATAGCAGTAATTGTGATCATAGGAATCATTGTTCCTCTCATTTTTGTAACATTTACGAGGATTCAAAAGCTCAAACAAGAAATAGATTTACAATCGCAACTCAATTATCAGACGTATACATTTTTGGAGAAACTGGGTATCCGAATGCAGGATTATACCATAGATTATGAAGAATATTTTAATAGAAAAATGGTAGGATGCAGTAATGGAGGAGGTTCTGGTTTCTCGTTTGCTCGAACGGGGACTTCAATCATCTCCAGCGGATATTGTGATCAATTTACCGCATATGGAAATGAAAATTCATTGGATTTAACCTCGTTTTGAGTGAATACAGGGGATCATGTTTTGTGGTATTGTACATCAGATTATGATAACAACACCCTAGAAACCTTACTACAGAACCGCGCAGTTCGAGACACAGATGCTGCTACTACAAATTGTCTTTCAACTCCGCCAAAAATAAATTTCTCAAACGGGAGACAATCATTTTTGCAATATGCAGCGTTGTTTTATGATATCAAAAACATACAAAACACAGCTGATGACGAGGATTTAGGAAGAGGACCTGTCGCAATTACTGGCGCAGATCAGGCTCAAGAGTTGTATTTAATCTCACAAGATGGAAAAAACAGACTATATTTCAGGAGAAAACTCTTGGAAATCGATGAAGCAACCGGAGAAAAAAAATATGGATTACAAATGCTACGTCTAAAAGGATTTGATGCAGGAATTCAGCATAATTTTGATAATCTAGAAGCTACAGAAAATGAAGGGGTATTTGATGGACAAATTGATACGTGGGCATGTGATACAGAGATGTGATTTGAACCTGAAAATAAAATTCATTCAGTGGGAGCAGCTTATGCTAATTATTACCTGCCAAATAATGTTGATGATTGTTGGGTAGATGTATTCCCAGAGGGAATCTCGCTCAGTGGTCGAAATGTGACACTTTCCCCAGTAAGCCAGCCTGAATTAGCTTGGCAAGACGATGCTATGCAACTCAATCCTTACATAAAAATAGTATTAACAAATAGATTGTACTCACCGTATCGACGTACAGCAAATGCTGAATTTTTAAAGCATCTTTCCATCTCGATTGAACATATGTTTAGTGTGAAATCATTTTACCGTGGATAATTTTGCAATTTTTTTGTATTTTGCGTATAATAGAGGGTAAAGTTTATCCTCTACATAAACTCTATATGCCAGAAAAACCACAACAAAACTGGAAAGAACTACTAAATCAATCAATTCTACAATCTGATATTGTGCGTATTTTTGATTACCTTTTGACAGTAGGGGTTGAAGAAGGAGCATCAGATATTCATATTGAACCATTTGAGAATTACTGTCGTATTAGATTAAGAATCGATGGAGTATTATCGGAGCTGGTACAGTATCCTAAGAGTTTTCACGAATCAATTATTTCTAAATTTAAAATCGAATCAGGTCAAATGAGACCAGATGAAAAAAGACTTCCTCAGGATGCCAGAGTTTCCGTAATTACACAAAGTAATAAAGAAATAGACCTGCGTGCGAATACCTTACCTACAGTGCGAGGTGAAAAGCTCGTAATGCGTATTGTGGATAAGTCAAAAAAGATTCCTCTTTTGAAAGATTTGGGTATTGAAGGGGAAAATATGAATCTGATAAGGCAAAGTTTGGCATATCCAAATGGAATTATTCTCAACACATGACCTACCGGATCAGGTAAAACAACAACGCTATATTCTTGTCTTGCAGATGTGAATAAAATCGAAGTGAATATCACGACATTTGAGGATCCAGTAGAAAATAAAATGTTTGGATTGAATCAGTCTCAAATGAGGTCAGATATTGGATTTACGTTTGCATCAGGACTAAGATCTGCACTTCGTCAAGATCCAGATATTATCATGATCTGAGAGATCCGTGATCAAGAGACACTAGAAATGGCAATGGAATCAGCCATGACGGGGCATTTGGTATTCTCAACAGTGCATACCAATTCTGCAGTAGAGACGATTACCAGGGTACTACAAATGGGTGCTGAGCGTTATATGCTAGCTGGAACCTTCAATTTGGTAATTGCACAGAGATTAGGAAGAAAAGTCTGCTCTCATTGTGGGACCAAAGTCTCAGTCAAGGATCATCCTCAATATAACTACGCAAAAAGGACATTCCAGAATTTCGATCAAGACCTTTTGAAACAAGAGATTAAATTGAGAAAAATCACTCAAGAACAGTGGTCAGATTTCTTCTCTCGTTGATATATCACCTCAGGAACAGGAAAAGACCCAGCCACAGGGAAAATTTGTCCAGTTTGCGGAGGAACTGGATACAAAGGCAGAATGGGATTGTATGAAATGATGAATTATAACGAAGATATTAAAAAGATGTTGCTAGATAACAAGCCAGTATTTGAGATTGGTAAATACGCTATGCAACATGGAATGATCGACTTGGAGAGAGATGGATTGTTTAAATTAATGCAAGGACATTTGGATTTTAATGAGATTTACAGATTCGTAAAGATAGAGAAATAGGTTTTTATTCCTGAGCTTTGAGAACTATGCAACTTTCAGAAAAATTATCTTCATTAAACGAAAAGTTCAACGCTTGGATAGCGAAAATGCAAAAGCCTGATATGGAACAAAAAACCACCTTTTACAGGTTGTTGGCAGTTTCTCAAAAAGCAGGACTCGGAATCAGGCAATCATTAGTTTCATTGCTTCAAGGGCAGCAGAATAAAGGAATGCTGATGATTTTGGAGGATATGATTCATAGTTTGACGATGGGAATGAGTTTGGCCGGAGCAATGGAGAAACATGATTATTTTTTTGAATCAGACGAAATCGAGTTGGTAAGATCTACAGAGATTACCGGTAATATGGCTGAAGTGCTTGAAGAAACAGCAGATAGTCTAGAATCTAATAACGCAGTAACTGCAAAAGTAAAGAAATCGTTAATGTATCCTTGTCTCATCATCGTGTTCGCAATTATCGCAGTGATCGTGCTGTTGATTTTCGTAATGCCAACGATTATAGAGATGTACGGAGATATCGAACTGCCACTGATCACCCAAATAATGATTAATCTTTCCGACTTCTTACAGGCAAATCGATATTGGTTATTGATTGGAGCTTTTGCGATCGTTACGACCTACAAACTCTTGTACAAATACGTATTAATGTTCAAAATTATTATTGATGGATTATTATTGAAACTTCCAGTGATAAAAAATGTCGTAAAGCTATTTTATATGTATAGATTCACCGTGCTCTTAAGTCAGTTTTATCAAGCAGGAGTAAGTCCAGTGATTTCCTTTGATCTCTTAAGTAAGATTTTCAAGAATTTTCATTACAAAAAGAAAATGATTGAGGTAAAAAACTCTTTGGTAGCCGGATTCTCCATCTTTGAGTCATTGGAAGGATCTGATTTATTTGATGCGATTTTGATACAGATTATTAACGTCTGAGAAAATACCGGTACATTAGCGACGGTGTTAAAAGTTATTTCACGTTATTATCTTATGTCTCTTAACTCGGCAATTGATGCTCTGATGGCAGTGATTGAGCCATTACTGATGGCATTTGTTGCAGGAATCGTAGGTATGTTGCTAGGAGCAATTTATCTTCCAATGGCAGATATGGTACAAGTAATTGGTCAATCATAATTTATTTCTTAATCAAAAAAAATGAAAAAAAGTCTGATACAAACCCTGATAATTTCTGCTTTTTCTGTCCCTTTAGTATATTCGCAGACCTTTGCACTGAATGGGACGATTTGGGGGCTTATTCAACAGCACGTGAAATATGGGCTTGCTAACGCAGGAATTATTTCTTGGACAGCATCTTTTTCTTCATGAACCGCTACGAAACAAGAGGGAAAAAATACCGTCTGACAAGTGACCGCAGGAATGCATATGCTTCAACTTCAAAAAATGGCTCAAGAATACTTATCCGAGTCGCTGATGACACAATTAGAAGTCGCCGGAAATATCAATGCAAGAGCCTTAGTGCTGCAACAATATCTCTCCAGCGCAACTTCTTTGATGCAAACCTTACAAAAGGCAATTGATCAGGAAAAGACTCTCATGAATTCTTACAAAGAAAACTCACAACGTTGCGAAAAAGAAGTAACAACCTTAAATGCAGAATTTAAAACTGCAGTGCAAGAATATCAGGGAGAAAAAGCTGAACAAATCGTACAACAGATTGTTCAAGAAAGAACGTGTATCGCAGAGAATACGGTATATTACAAGCAACACCTTTTGTATAGCGATATGTTGCAATCTTCCCTTTCCACATTGCAAAAAAGAGTGAATTACATCCAAGAACAACAGAGCAATATCATCCAATATTTCGATATTATGAAGCCACAACTCTTAAAAGAACTCTATACCGTCAGCAAGACGTTACAAACAAATTTCTAAAACCTTCCTTGAAGAAACCATAAAAATAACTATAACAGAGCTATGATTGCATTTACGCTCTTTGGACGACCTATCTATCGATATGGAATTTTCTACTTTATTTCCTTTATTATAGGGTATTTTTTCCTTTCCCGAATCGGCAAAACCAATATAGTTAAAAAGTTCCCTGCATTGCAGGAGGCATTAACCAAAAGAGTAGATACGCTCTTGCTATTCATTGTCATAGGAGTACTGGTGGGGGGTAGATTAGGACACGTGCTCATCTATGATGCACCCTATTATCTAGCTCATCTCAGCAAAATTATCGCGGTCTGGGAAGGAGGAATGTCTTTTATTGGCGGGGGAATAGGAGTCATCATCGCGCTCCTGATCTTCAGAAAAGCATATTCCTTACCACGAAAGGAATTTTTTCTACTATTCGATTGCATTTTTGTGATGGTCCCTTTTGGAATTTTTTTCTGAAGGCTGGGGAATTACCTCAATCAGGAACTCTACGGAATTCCTTTCGAGCAAGTTGCGGCAAATATGCAACGACTGCAAAACCTTACTCCGACGCTAAAATCACTCAATCTTCTCCATATCTACCCAAAAATCGATCAACTCTATCGCATCAATACCAACCTTCTTTCCATGCTTTTCGAAGGAATTACGCTCTTCATTATCAATCTTGTACTGTTTCTGAAACAGAAAAAAAAGCAGAAATTCATCGCAGGGAAAATTACTGCAACGTTTTTGATAGGATATAGTTTTATAAGGTTTCGACTGGAATATCTAAGAGCTGATTCACAACTAGAATTTGTTGGAGCTTTTACCAAAAGCCAACGAGTATTTCTCGCATCATTTCTGGCAGGGATAATTGTGTATAACAGGGTAGTAAAAAGACCGAATCAGTAAAGGTTACAGGTTGCATCGTTAAACGAGGCGCTTTTTTACTGATAACCTTTATTTACTAAAGAGTCAAAACAGCCATTCTTGAAACTGAATCAGTGGAGCAATCAGCCATCTTTTCATCTTGGAAAAAATAGCGTTCCTATACAGAATCACAGGCACAATAATTCCAACCAAAAATCATCACAGAATATCACTAGGCCGATGAACGATAGTAAACACTCTGCTAACTCCCATAATAACCGCACAAATAAGGAGGAAAATGCTGAATCAAATCAGCTTTTTATTCTTACTTTTGATTCCCCATAACAACGTAGCAATAGCAATCGACATTCCTACGACGGCATGGTCAGAGGGGAACGAACTTTCAGGTAAAAATTTATGTAAAAAAGTCTCATGAACTTCAGCGTTCATTAGTTGAACTAGAGGTCTCGATTTAATAAAAATCGTCTGAATCCCAATATTAACGAGTAAAGAGATTCCACAACTCAAAAAAATAAATAACGCACCAACTTTAGCCTCTTCTTTCTTCTTTGCAACTCCATACAAATAAAAAGCAGTTAAAAAAATCGGATAAATAATCAGGAAAATATCAGATCCAATCTTGGTTGCCTCGCTAATCCAAGGGAAAGTCTGGCTTAATTTCTGACAGGAAGTAATGAGTCGCATTCATCGTTGAGGTTCAGAAAGAGGAATCATAAGCATTGAATAAAAAATAAAAATAGCATTTCTTCAGTAATGTTTCAAGTCAAGATACAGATGCTGTAATGACGTAGACGTACCAATAATGATACACTCCTTTTACTCTTCCTACAAAATTTTTCAAGAGAAAAACCCCTGAGAAGGTGGCTATCATGTTCCCAGGGGCTAGAAATTACTACTGATCATATGCAATATCAAAATATTGCAGTTTAGTAGATTTTATACGAGTCTCAGGACTTGCAGTATGTTTTTGGTCGACAATCATAGAAGAATGACGATGTTTCTGCAAGTATCGATAAGTAAAGCTTTCCGCATAATCTTCTTCTTTCCCTTGCATTGCATACGCACTAACAAAGTCGTCGCTCTGACAAAGACTTTCTCCATCCTCTCGACAAATCTGATCAAAGGTAGCTATCGAAGTATCTTTGAAAAAGTACAGATAATGTCCCAGTTCATGAAGAAGAATTTGAGCTACGAACTCGTCAAGCCTTGCTCTATAGTCCGGAAGATTACAAAGATTGATATTGAGAACGATGTTCTTAAAGAGAACCTTTTGACCGTCGTCAGATTGAAGCATATGATAGCTTCCTTTGGTGCTTCCACAGGAACGAACATAATTGACTTCAATTTTTTGGTCCAAAACTCTCAAGTCATGAGCATCAAGATATCCCAAACTAACCAACCTAGCAACTTCAGTAGACATAATATCTAGAGCTTCCTGTGCAATACTCAGATCCGCCTCTCCGCTAAGATGAGCATCATGGCTCTGGAAAGTAATCAAATCTTTTTCTGCACTAGCATGCTCCGGAAGGAGTAAGGTACTTATGAAGGGGAGTTTTTGAAGATTTTGGATACTTAGAATCGCTTGGAGAATACAGGATTTTTGCAGTTCCAATGTATATTTTTCATCCAAACAGATGCGCTTAATGGTCTGATAGAGCCCTTCGTTAGAGGATACTCCTGCGAAAGTCGTATTTCGACCAATAACTCCTAAGATTCCAATACACAAAGCCAAAGCGTACTCTACGAATAGTTTTTTGCTATGCATCTTCAAACAAGAGAGATAAAAAGCAGAATGAAACGATAGATAAAGTCAGATATTACTATGCTGATCTGACAGGAATATCCTGTTCAGCAGTACCATCAGAGACAAGCACTAGAGCAAGATTTTTCTTGGTAGAAGACTTCACGTCTCCAGCTGAATGATACTCAAGTCTCAACTGCTCACGGAGTGGTAATGCATGTTGATTCTTAATAGCAAGCATTCTTTCAGATCGTAATCCTCCGTCATTAATCTCACGAATTTTACGAGCTTCGAGATGGGCTAACTTACTAGCGTTATTTGCTTTATCTGCGGTATACTTATCAAATTTATTAGTAATAGGGTTGAATTGAGCTTTTTTCATAGGTATAAAGGGTTAAGAATAAAAAGTGTGACGAACTCTAAACGAGATGAATCGGAGAGACCTTAGGATACTCTCATCAATTCCTGAAATCTTGTTCGTAACGATGAAACGAAAGAAGAAGATTCAGAAGTTGTGTCCATTTTCCCTGCACTAGTAGCAGAAGTCGAAGGCAGAGTAGTTATCACTTGAGATAACAGATATGCTGCTTCTCACCTCGTTATCCACTCTCTATCTCCATGAGTTGGGAAGAGAAGTGTTGTTGAAGTAAGATTCGATAGCTGCGAAATAACGTCAGAGAAATGAAGCTGTTTATTAGCTTGGAAAGTAACTCCTCACGGTGTCTGAGAAAGTAATGTAGTACACATCTCATGCTCAAGACAGTATTCAAGATAAGGAGTATACGAGGCAATTGTTGAAAGGTTGACATTTTTTAACGTGGTTAAGTAATAAAAATTGTCGATAGGTACTTGAGAAATTCCCTGTTGCATCAGGAGTATCCTAGACAGCATAATAGCGAAATCTTTGCTTTCTAGATAGGCATCGGGATAAAATTTCCCGTTAACTCATCAGACAATTCAAAGATTTGCAAGTGCCTGAATAGCATCTTGATACTTCGATCAATAAATATCACTAAACGCAGGTAAAGAATGCTGGTTGACTTGCAGATGAAAGCAATCAACGATCAACTTTGCCATTTCATCCTTACGAAGCGTTGAAGCACTCTGGAAAGAGAGATCAGGAGGATTCTCAACAAGATTTGGCGATTTTAATGCCATCAAACGGAGAATCTCTTGCGCTTCGCTCGGGCTAATAAATGCACTTAGACGTAAATGATGATTCGCATCATAAAGAGCTAATTTCTGGAGAAATCAAGCTTCATACGCACTATTTACTCTTAATAATACCTCACTTGGAAAGGAATCTTCAACAAAATAGTGATTGTTGGATCGCCCCTCCAAGCTATTAGGGTCAATTCACTGCTGTAAGCGATAAGCGTCCATTACGACTCTAATGAAATCGCTAACACGTACAGAGTTTCCAGGGTAAAAGGACTTTCCTCAAACAACGAGTCCATTAGAATACAGGTTCAGAATTTCAGATTGAAAAGGTGAAGTTGCAATATCTTCATAGACTTCAGGTAAAGAAGATGAGGAAGCAAGAACTACTTGTGCTACCGTAGAAGGTAGGACAAAACTGTCACTTGTTCAAGTTTCATTACCAAAATCAGATGAAGAAGTGCTATTTCCTGTAGTACTAAACTCATTGAAGAGAGCAATCGCCTTATCGGCAATAATCTGCTCAAAAGAAGAGAAGAAGCTACCCTGTGATTGTGAAGAATTCTGAATGGTAAAATCAGCGTTTTTTACTTCTGAATTGCTGGAAATAGCCTCAGCACGTGCATCAGGAGATTTAGCTAAAGCGGTGGAAACCGTATAGCCAATGCCAATCAACACCATTAGAAACGTCACAATGCTTAGAAATCCGAGAGGTTGTGTTTTCCTCTTGAATTGTTGACAGGTGTTATCCATAAGAGATAAAGGTTAGGGAATAAATCAGATTTGTGTGCTAGAACCTGATTTTGCTTGTTTATCTTTCTCGCCATCTACCGGTCTGAAGGCAAAAGATCGCTACCGCCCAATACGAATCCTCTCCAATAAAGGAGGAGGTAGTACTAAGGAGGTAAAACAAACGTTCCCTTGCTGTAGCTGCTCCCTTTCAACACATTACAGCATATATATTATATATATTTTTTTTAATTTGTCAATATTTTCGTCACAAAGTTTCAAATATGGTGGAAAATCCGCATATGAACTTGGGGAAAAAGTTGTAAAAATCTGAATAAATCAATAAAATAAATAAGATTCAGTGTTTTTAATCTTTTTCTTAGAATGGTAATGACCTTCTCATCTTATTTAAAACGTTTACGAAAAAAGTACCATCGTGACGCTATTAAAGTGCTCATTGTTGCGATAATTGTTTTTACGCTGATTACGATAAAAAATAAAAAATCGGAGGAAACAACCTACGATGTGCCTTCCCTGCCTTCAGAGGTAACAGATGTAGCCATGGAATTTGAACCAACTACTACGGAACCTGTGATTGAGTTAGCTCCAGAGGAACACGCAGCGAGCGGACTAAATACCTGAAAAAATACTGCAATATTGGGGAATTACGTGCAATTGTGTCAGATTTTTTCTTCTCTTTGTACCGTTACAAAATTTAATGGAACCTTTACAGAAGATCAAAAAGCTGAATATTTCGGAGAGATTGTACAAATTGTCATGAATACCGACGAAATCAAAACGAAAGGATACTCATTATTAAAAGTCTTGAAACAGATTCTCATTAATGCCTCAAAAGGAGCAAGGAGAGGTAGCTCCGGATGGACAAAAATGACATTGAATCTCTGAGGAATGAAATATGAAAATGAATTTTTCCAGGTATTCACCCACGAATTGGGACATATTATTGATTTAGGAGCGTTGAACGGGAAAAGTAGGGTAAGAAGCACTCTTTTTACCGAATTTGGAGAGAAAAATTTTGCGATAGACGATCCTTCTATTCCATTTTATAGCTTGTCTTGGCAGTCAGAAACGATTAGAAAAGAAGGGATGACACAAGAAGATTTCTGCTCATGATATGGAATGAGCGACCCATTTGAAGATTTTGCCGAATGTCATAATCTCTACCTCAATCATCAAGACCTCTTCAAACAATTAGCAAAATCTAATTCCTTATTACAGAAAAAATACGAATATTTCGATGAATTATACCAAAAAAATTATTTTTCTAATTCTCAACGCTCTCTCCCTGAGACAGAAAATTATTGGAGACCGCGAGATACTACAAGAATTTTAGAGTAATTTATTTAGATGACTTGAGCTTTGCACAAAAATCTTTTCGTTCTTGCGTAGGAGGAATGACACCAGTTTCCAAAAGTGTTACAGCCTCTGATTTCATCATATTAAAAAATGTGGAATAAAGGAGTTTATCATGGATAAATCAATTTGGCTGCATTTTATGATAATAAATGTCAGAAAGAAAATCCATATTGAGGGACGCCCATTCAGGATGCTCGCAGACCTCAGAAAGTATAACAAGATATCGTAGAACCTGGCGTGTATGTGAAGGTTTATTCCAGAGATACGTATTTACAATCTTTTCAGCTAACGCTTGTTTTTGTGCTTCCAAAGCTTCAGCGTCATCTGATAACGTTGTCTTTAAATCTTTTCGAAATTGTGCACTAGAGGGGGTAAAACGCTCATGATGTTCAAAAGAAGGACTCTCTTCAAAAGACGGGTTCCCCTCAGATACCTTGCTCTCTTCAGAGAGAATGTTTTCTAGTTGATCTCTTGTATCACCAGTATCAGTATCTGGTAAAACACTAGGAGAAAAGAGCTCTTCCTGTCCAATCATGTTATGTGCCATGCTTATAAAAGGATGAAAAGATAAAACATCAATATAATATATTGTACTCAAAATTATAAAAAAGTCAAGAGGAAATGTAAAGCTCTCTCCTATTGATTTTCTAGCGAGAATACGTAACCTATCACGTATGAAGAAAGAAAAAGTGCTCATTTGACTTTCCGGGGGAGTAGATAGTGCTGTAGCCGCAGCACTCCTTTTGCAGCAAGGATACGAGGTAGTAGGCGGATTTATGAAAAATTACACTTCAGATACGGGAACCTGCACAACGTACAAAGATGCAGAGGAGGCGATCAAAGTCGCTAAACATTTGGGTATCGAATTAATGAGTTTCGACCTCCAAAAGGAATATCAAGAATGAATTATCGACTATATTTTCAGCGAATATCAAAAAGGAGTAACTCCAAACCCCGATGTTCTCTGTAATTCTTTGATTAAATTTGATGTATTTCTAAAAAAAGCACTAGAATTGTGATTTGATAAGATTGCAACGGGGCATTATGCCCGTATCCGTCAAGTGCAAGACGCCTCATCTCCTTCACCGAGACGGCAATTGCGACAAGGAATCGACAAACGGAAAGATCAATCATATTTTCTCTCTGGACTTGATCAGTTTCAGCTTTCTAAATCTCTTTTCCCTCTTGGAGAACTGACAAAACCTCAAGTAAGAGAAAAAGCAAAAGAAATCTGACTTCCTAACGCAGAAAGAAAAGACTCTCAAGGACTCTGTTTCATCGGGAACGTTCCAATTAGACAATTCTTAATGCAGAGATTCCCTATCAAAACCTGAGATATTCTGTATACTCCAGGAGAAAACCTTCCGACACCATCTTCTACGCCAGGGGAGTGAAAACCCTACGAAGCCACTGCAACAAAAGTCGGTACTCACCAGGGAGCATATTTTTATACAATCGGGCAAAAACAGGGATTAGGACTGAATTTTAAAGCATATGTGTACCGTATTGATATTGAGAATAATATTCTCTACGTGACGGATAAAGACAGTTCAGCGCTCAAAACTCATGAATTGATAGCGAAAGATTGGCATTGGATAGATCCACAATCAGCAAAGCAATTCCCAGCTTCAGAACCAGAAAACAGAACCTCTGGTAAAATCCGTTACCGCCAGATTCCAGCAGTTGCCTGCCAGCTTTCCCCATTAGAAAATGGAAATATGCACGTAATCTTTGACCAAGAACAGCGAGCCGTTGCCCCAGGACAAGTATTTGTCGCATATCAAGGAGAAATCTGCTTAGGAAGTGGAATTATCGCCTAAAGAAGCGGTGATATGCCAGTTGTTCGGACGAAAACAAGCAAACAAGATATTCCATAAAAGAGAGAATCAATAAGGCAAGACAGAGAAACTGCATGATACAGGTATATTTTTCGTGAAATGTAAAGCAAAAAGCAGATAAGAAGTCAGATTTTTCTTTCTTTTTAGAGCAGTTTTTAGTAAAATTAAAGGATTTATTTTGTACTAGCAGACCTATGACCTACGTTCCAGAGGAGCTTATTGATCAGATCGAAGCTTTAAAATCAGAAGGAAAATTTGAAGAAGCACTAAAAGTCGTCAATAGCATCTTAGCAAAAGATCCTACTAATGAAGAGTGATTATTGCAAATCGTAGATATCCATTATCAGCAAAAAGAGATAACAAAAGCTGATAAAGCCATCGACTTCCTCAATACGAGGAAAGAAAATGATCCCATGGGACTCTACATCAAAGGAGTACTAGAGATGGAGAAAAACCACCGAGACGAAGCGAGAAAAATTCTCAAGAAAGCAATAGAAATCACCGATGGAACCAATCATGAAATCATCAGATGCTATGCGCTAAGTGAATATTGGTACGGAAATAGAGAAAAAGGTATGTCAAACCTCAAAACAGCCTTCAAAATGAATAATAAAGACGCAGAACTCATCTTTAATATCATACAAATCGATATACTAGAAAAAATCTACGATGAAGCCAATGATATGATTCAGCATTTTTTTGCTCATAAGTCTGAATTAGAAACCATAGAGAAACCTCTTGAATGGTACGAGAAAAAAATTACTCTTCTAAATAAAGCCCTTCAAAAGGAAAAAACTATGGCTCAATAATAATCAGCATATTACCTCTTTAATCATTAATCTTTCTATTATGACTCAGGACGTTTCTGTAAAACTCTTTCGAGATGATGTCAAAGCAATCTTCAAATCCTACAAATGACAAATGGTGTGGGTAGGTGTATTGACAGGATTTCTGATTTTTTTGCTCAATATTTTACTGGGGATTTCCTTTTATTCGAATGCATTCAATGCTGAAATTCAAGGAAAATTGGGGATGTACTTCTACATCGTAGATGATGCAAGTCGTCAATCAGAAATCGATAAACAAGTGATGGACCTTAGAGACGAGTTAAAAAATGCTGGTTTATCAGTGCAATATTCCAGTAAAGAAGACGCATTGGACTTCCTGAAAAAAAGTCTTCAAGAACTTTCAGGAAATCTAGAAAGATTTGGAGTTGAGAATCCTTTGCCTGCAACATTATACGTAACCTTTCACGATCAATCTCAATATGAAATCCTCCAACAGACAATTGACCGCTATCAAGGAATTATCTTAAACTACCAAGAATCCTGACAATTGGAGGCCTTACAGTCTCAGGAAACCAGGATTCTCCACATCATTAACTTATCAAATTTTGTACAAACATTGTGCCGAATCCTAGTCGCAATGCTGACAGTGGTGATTCTTTCCTTTTCTATCTTCTTCTTGAAAGAGTTACTAATTAGATTTCGTGAAGATATTCAGGTAAAAAAGCTGATAGGAGCGAGAAAAAATCAGATTATTAGACCATTTTTGGCAAGCATTGCCTATGCGGTACTAGGCGGATTTGTATTTTCATTGATTTTAGTCGTAGCCAGCTTGTTTGCATTTGATCATTTTATGATGTTAGCATTTGGATTTGCATTAATCCCAATGTTATTGCTCGAGTGGTCTACGGTACTTGCTGTAATCTTAGGAGAATTACTCGTAATTATGGTGCCATTGATGATTATTTCGTATCATTACGTACAAACGTTACATAAAAAGCTGAAATAAACGGCTTTTACCCTTCATGTATTACCATGGGAAACCCTAAAGAAAAAGGAAAACAGTGAGAAGAATTGGTAAAACAATACTATCTTGCTCGTGGATACACGCTCGTCGCTCAAAATTATACCATCAGAGGTGGGGAGCTTGATTTGATAATGAAAAGAAAGAAAAATCTGACCATAATCGAAGTAAAAACCCTCGACACGATCAAAGAATTTGACGAATATATCACTCCAAACAAATTACATGCACTAGAAAGAACGGTACAGTCATTTTTGCAACAGGTGGACGAAAGCGAATTTGATGAGGTAAGTATCGACGTAGTCCTCGTTTCCCACGGAGAAATCACAGAAATTTATGAAAATGTGACAGGAGGATGGTAAAAACAGACTTCCAAGTGAAGTCCGTTATTTTTTTATCGTGGTAAGGAAGGATTCCAATGGCTTAGATAACAGATAAAAAATGCTTAGCAAAGGAAAGTCTCTTTTCCATTTCTGGTTGTGATGGGCGCTCAAAATGATTGGAAAAAAATTCTGTAACTTCTTTGATAGTTGTTTTCCTGAAAAACTTTTTCTGCACTTTTTCTCCTCGCCCAAGCTTCTTGCTTCCTCGGATATCAGCATTTTTTAGCTCTTTTATTAAGAAGCTCACCTGAACGTTCACTGACGAATAATTTTTAAGCTTTTTTAAAAATTTTAATCTATCACCTGTCCATTGTGCTAGTCAATAAGCTCCACTAGCACTTTTCGCTGTAGGATCAAGCTTTGATTCTTGAAAAAGGGACCCTAAAATTCACGCAATATGAACTTTCTTTAATCAAAGTTTTTTTAACCCCGCATCTGATTCTAATTTTTTAACGATATCCCTCGCAGTAGGTAATACCTCGGAAAGGAGATTAGTATGCTCCTTTAGAGTGCTATATTCTGTGGAGGACTTTGTACTAGAAATAACCATCGCTAAATCTACAGCTTCCATCTGGTCTACTTCAGCTCGATGGGCATTCATTTCTGCGTCATTCGATAATGATTCCGGCATCTGATGAATGTTTGACATTCCCTTAGCAATCAAAAGATAAAAGATATCTAAAAGTTTATTGTTTGTGTTGTGTAGAATTACTTTTTGTGATATGTCTTCGATATGTGATAGGTTTACTTTGTTTAGAAGGGGTCGGTTCTCGTTGTATGTCATCGAGATTTGACCTCTTAGAGAGTAAGTAATAGCATGCTTTAGCAAAATTAACTCTCTTGTCCAGCGCTAGGTCTGACGGACGCTCAAAGCTAACAGCAAAAAGGTTGGTGGCTTCCTTAATATTGTCCTCGACATTCTCAAGCGCGAAAAACGCTTTCTTATCTTCTTCACCTCGCTGAGATAGCTTAGAATCCGTCATCTCTTTTATTAAAAACTTAACTTGAGTCTCCAATCCAGAGACAGGTATGTTGTTCTCTTTCGCAAAATCTTGTAAACGAATCTTTCTTCCTCCACACCACTGAGCTATTCAATAAGCTCCACTATCACTTATTGCTTCAGGATTAAGTTTTGATTCTTGGTAAAGGGACCCTAAAATTCAAACAATATGAACTTTGTTTAATCAAAGTTTTTTTAAATCCTGATCTGATTCCAAAAATTTAGCAATAACTCCCACATTTCTAAATGGTTCAGACACTAATACTTCTGGAGGTATATATCCTTCTGATAGGCGTTTTACGTCATGAGGATCTGTATAGTAAGTCAAATCTTGCTCTATATCAGCGAATTTTTTCTGTCTATGTTTAAATGTTTCAGGCATCTCAAAGTGATGAAAAGATAAAAGCTCTTGAACTTATTCCTTAAAATAAGTATACAGATAAAGATTTAATTTGTCAAATCACGATGCAGAGAACCTATCAATCAACAGTAAAAAAAAGCTGAGGACAAGAAAATAGATTACTTACATTTCTCATACTACTGGCTATCATCTATTTTTTAACGAAAATACAGCTCTGACCGTGATATTCTACGTCAACCGAACAAGAAAATCAGCCTTCTTTTTCTTTTGAGACAGGAGGATATGTAGAAAGTTTAAAGGTATTGACGGGGGAAATGTACATTTGACCAGATGCACAAGTCCAAAATGACTATAAGCAATATTTTGCACAAACTGATGAATTTCTCAAGCTTCAGAACTATCAAATCACGCAAACGAAACGAAAAGAGGAATTTCAAAAGCTAACGGAGCGTAATATCCCAGTACAAATGATTCTAGAGAATAGGTTATATGCCTCCTATCAGAATTATTTCAAGCAGATGCAAGAATATTTTTCAGGGAATGCTCTCGTTTCTATCCAGTCTGATGATCCCATGGGAACGACGTATGTCCACACGAAAATGATGGTCAATGAGGACGGATTTCGAATCCAGACCGCAAATCTTACCAAAGCCAGTTTCAAATCCAATCGCGAACATTTTTACTACGGAACAGATCCAGAAATTAGAGAAAACCTCGTAAAACTCTTCGATACGGATCGACAGGGAAGCGGGTTGAAAGCTTCAGATTTGCATCCTAATCTCGTTGTCTGCCCAGTGAATTGTAGGTCAGTGATTGAAGCGTTGCTGAGTGAAGCCAAGGAATCTATTCTCATTCAGACGCAATACATTGTAGACCCAGAGATTTTGCAGATTTTACGCCATCAATCGACGAAAATAAACGTCAATCTCATTGTTGCTAATACCGATGAAAATCAAGATCTCATCGAATATTTTGGAAGTGATATTGCGAGAATATTCAAAAAACACTACAACCATACCAAGATGATTTTAGTAGATGATAAGTACCTTTTGTTGGGGTCTATGAATTTATCCGATAATTCTTTAGATAATAATAGAGAAATCTGAATCATCTTGCTCAATCCGGACTTTATTTCCCAGTTCAAAGACGGATTTTGGGCAGATTGGCAACAATCGGTTTAAGGCTTCCATCCTGCAAAATCTTAGCAATAGGCAACCCAACTCTCTGCAAATACAGCTGATCCAAAAAAGGAATCACGGCAGGAATGGTTATTCGAAGTGTGTGCTTAGAAGCAAGGAAAAGATATCTTTCCTCAATTCATGCAACTATAGTTTCCTCAGATATTCACCCATCAAAATGAAGAGTGTTAAGAAAATCTGGAGGAGAAACCCTCCTAAACGCTGTTCATAGGCTCTTGCTTGGAGTTCACGCACGAGATACTTGATACTGACAGAGAGATGCAGTTTTCCTAAATTTTGCAATAAAAAACCCTCCCGTATGATGAACATGTGGTCGAAAACGAGCGACTTTCCCATCGATTGTATCGTCTCCTAAGAGTCAGCAGCTTTTCTCCTCAATTTCCACAGGAAGTAACTCCAAACTTCCAGCAAATTCCTGCAAAAAATATGCAACATTTTCCTCATTTTCAATAATATTGGTAGTACAGGTCGAATACACCAATTCTCATCCTACTTTTAAAGCTTTAAACGCAGAGATGAAAAGCTCTCTTTGAAGATGAGCCAGTTTTTTTACCTTTTTTTCATTTCGTTGATACACAGTAAATTCCTTTTTGTACTGCATACCCTCTCCTGAGCACGGAGCATCCAGCAATACCTTATCGCACTGTTCAAAAAGCAAGTCCCCCAGCTGTCTACCATCATATCACGTGACGAGAGTATTGATGATACCGCACCTTTCAAGATTAGCCTCCAATGCCTTTCTGCGATGTGGATCTGGCTCATTAGAAATAATCACACTGTCGCAGTTCAGATCTGCCAACTGAATACTTTTCCCACCCGGAGCAGCACACAAGTCTAACACGAGTTGACCACGAGGTTGTGACTTCCCATCTGAGGCATACAGCACTTGAGCTGCCATCCCCGCGGCCATTTCTTGCACATAAAATTTCCCCTCTTGGTGCAGGGTATGACTTCCCAAGCTTTCTCTCCCTGTTTTTTCGACAAAAAGGACATCATCATAGACGTTTCCCTTTCGAGAAAAACGTGGTGGAATAAGGTTCCATCCGTCAGCAGATAAACGAGCTATGGTAGCTTGTCCTCCTTGAGAATTCAGAATTTTGATACTTTTGGTAATAGGCTTAGTATAAGTAGAAACAAAAGATGAGAAATCTGACTCAGACAGGAGAGTTTTTACCATATCCAGGTAAGAAATACGTTTCATGTATGTAAATATAGGGATTTGAAGCTGAAAATAAACAATAACAGAGGAGTCCCGTTGAAATTTCTATTGACTTTTTTAAAATTTCGAGTATAATAAAGAATACTGATGCTCTATTTCTTGAGACTTTTCATCTGAAAGTCTTTTTTTTCATTCGAAAACCTCTTGAAATTCCCTCTCAACATCATACAGTAACACGTAGCACTTTATCATTAATCGGCACCGATGTTTCATTATTTTGTTGGGAAAATCACTTCTTATGCAGGTACTTGCATTTTACAAAATGATTCCTTTGGTATTCAGGTGATGTATCTAGGAAATAAAGCGGAAGGAGAATTTTTTCTCTATCCTCATCTGGACGATAAGAAGAAAACTATCCAATATTTCGCATTTGATACGATAGAGCAACAACAGCTTTTTGAATCTCTTATCAAAATCAATGGCATTGGAACGAAGACTGCAATGCTCATCTCTGGATACGATGCACAAGAACTCAAAAACGCGGTACAGGCAATGGATACCAAATTTTTCCAGTCAATCCCTGGGATTGGGCCAAAAAGTGCAAAAAAGCTGATTCTAGAACTCAAAGATCACATAGATTTGAAGCAGATATCAGCAATGGATATAGATCAGAAGCTGAGTAAAACAATTATCAAATCACTGAAAGGATTAGGATACGAGACCAAACAAATCAAGGAAACCTTAGGGAAATACCAAGGAAACATAACAGAACAAAATATGGGAGAAGTGATCAAACGAGTGATTGGAATGATGTAAAACGAAGCTTGTCCTTCCTTGCAATGCTAGCTTAAATCCTTAAAATAGCCCATAAAGAAGCAAATTTTATCTACCTTTTACGTTCATGTACAAAATTTCTTACTCTCCTAATCTTAGAGGAGAAGTTGCCATTTCTGGTAGTAAAAACGCGGCTCTGCCTATCATAGCTGCAAATTATATCATTGATAAAAAAGTTCATTTACTCAATATTCCGCACATTTCCGACGTGAGAAACCTCGAAGCGTTAGCAGAAACAGCACTGAAGACGTCAAATACCTATTTTGACCTAACCAATGACTTAGCAAAGAAATTTAGAGCTTCAATTCTCCTCATTCCTCTTGGTTTGATCAAGTATGGAGAAGTGAGATTTATTGGAACTGGAGGATGTAATATTGGGAAAAGACCGCTTGACGCCTTTGATGACGCATTATTTAAAGCAGGAATAAGTGTAAGCTGCAATGGAGACTACAAAGTCTACAAAAAAATCTGAATGCCAAAAAGGAATATTATGCTCCAAGAATTCTCCGTGACGACAATTGAAGCCCTGATTACGTATTTGACGTTTTTACCTGATTTAGACTATGAAGTTACGATCTATCAAGTCGCTACAGAGCCTCACGTGAAAAATCTTGTAGAATTTTTACAAAATCTCGGCGCAGAAATTACACGAGGAATCGACCACACTTTGAAAATTAAACCTGTGAAAGCATTGAAAATACAAAACGAAGAATTCCAAATCGTGAGCGATTATATCGAAGCTGGGACCTTTTTTGCAATTGGAGCAGGTGCAGATAATGCTGAATTAACCATCAACAATGTAAATGTAGACGATCTGTCTGCAATGTATAATCTAGCGGATAAAATTGGCATCAATTTCCGCGTTCTGGATAAACACACTTTGAAAGTCGATTCTTACAATAAAGCTAATTATAGAGCAACGAAAATGCAAACCTTCATTTTTCCTGGATTCCCAACAGATTTGCAATCAGTTTTCGCGACGCTCTTGACGCAATGTCATGGAGTCTCCAAAATTTTTGAAACCTTATTCGAAGGAAGGTTTGGTTACCTGAATCAACTAGAAAACCTCGGTGCAAAGATAGAAATCCTTAATCCACACCAAGCAATAATTCTGGGACCAACAGCATTAAAAGGCTGATACGTTTCCAGTACCGATCTCAGAGGAGGATCTGCAATGATTTTGGCGGGAATAATGGCAGAAGGGACGACATTTGTTACCAACGAATCCATTATTGAAAGAGGATACGCCAATATCGTGCAAAAATTACAAGAAATCGGAGTAAAAATCGAGCAGATTGGAAAAGAAGAATAAAAAACTATTTCTTCTTACCTTTTTTCTCAAAAAATTCGATAGCTTCTGCTAATTCGCTGTGATTTTTTGCATATTCGTGAATATCAATACCTGCTTTGTATGCTTCGCAAGCCTGAATCAAAGCAGTAGCTCAGACTTTTGTTCCTCTTGGATGGGCATGAACTCCAGCTCCCATTGTGGTAATAAAGTCGACGCTTCCCATAAGATCAATAAAAGGTTTTAGAAGAGTTGGATTAAGCCCTCCTGAAATAATTGGACAACATTTTTTGATTCCTCTCCAGCTGTCATCTTTCAAAATTTCCTGATTTTTAGCATCTAAAGCTTCAATAGTTACAAAATCTTCATCGTTCATTTGAATCGTTGCCCAAGATTGCTCAAACGTGTGTCCAGACTTGAAAAGATGTAGAATTTCGTCAGCTGCAGTAATGTCTTCTCCTGGGCTTCCAGCCATTTTTCCTACTCCTGCAGTTCCCGTGTGGATACCACTTGCTCCCGCTAATCTTGCAAATTTAGAAAGCACCAAAACAGAGTACCCAATAGGATTTTCTGGTCTAGTAAATGCTCCGTGTCCAGCTCTATGAAAATGAATAAAGACATCAGGATACTTTCTTCTTAACGTCTGAACAGCCATCCATCCTGCAGTCGTTCCATCGATCAAAAAGGCATAAGAACCTGGTTCAAATCCAGCGTTTCTAATCATTTCACAACGTGCAATCATTGTATCGTAGTCAGGCGAAGAAACATTGAAAGAATGTATTTTTTTATGTCAGGTTTCTTTTACTGCTTTGTCCATTGCCTGTTTTACATGAGCAACCATTTTATCATAAGGACAGAAGTCTTGATCCGCCTGAGGCTCATCATTTTTTACGAAATCTCCACCTCCCACTCGAAAATCATAACATACTTCAGCATATTCAGCAGAGGAAAGCCCCATTTTTGGCTTAACAATCGTTCCTAAAATAGGTCTATCATACACGTTGAGATATTTTCTCATATCATCGAGAGTATAACTTGGTCCATCATATTGCTCCAACATCACAGGAGGAAATCGAACATCTAGCAGTTTCAATGCACTAATTTCCTTCATTCCGAAAATATTCCCAGCGATATAGGTCATAATATTTTGCACATTTCCACCACGATCAAATAATCTTCGAGGATACGCGATTTTTACAATGTTATCTTTCATATCAATATCATAGACGAGCGCATTAAGAAGCTTAGAATAAGCAGTTTCTGTTTGTACGAGGAAATTAGTTCCCGTACTAGATTCAGCAGAAACTTCACATGCTGCCTGCAAAATATTGAGATTCTTCCCTGGGACAAGATGAAAGGAAGCGAGCATATAATCCCCATTTTTAGGATTCGGTAAATCCAAATTAACATAGGCGAGTTGATGATCGTTAAGTGTAGAAAGAAGATCTTTTGCCTGCATAATAAAGAAAATAAAGAAATAAAAGGCTGATATAAACTGGAATATCCATATTTTCATACAAGGGGTAAGCAGATATTACGCCCTATCATAAGTATACGCATCCAAGAATATTTTGCAAATTTCTTAACACAAAAAAAGGACACCACGCGTTGATGTCCCTTTTTATAAAAGTGTACACTATTAATACATTCCCATTCATCCCATTCCACCTCACATTCCAGCACCTTCACCACCTCAACGAGAACAACAACATTTATCTTCAGGTGCTTCTACGACAACAGCTTCGGTCGTGAGAATCATTGCTGCTGTAGAAACAGCATTTTCCAACGATACACGAAGTACTTTTGCAGGGTCAATAATTCCTGCTTTCTTCAAATCTTTAAATTCTCCGGTGCGAGCATCAAAACCATAGTTCATATCGTCAGATTTTTTTACCTCTTCTACTACATAATCTCCCTTAAATCCTGCATTATCAGCGATTTGTTTTACAGGATATTGGATAGCCTGTTGCAAGATCTCAACGGCAACTTGTTCATCATCATCCTCCAAGCTAAAAGAAGAAAGAGTTTTAGAAAGCTGAACCAACACACTTCCACCTCCAGCAACGATTCCTTCTTCGATTGCAGCTCTCGTAGCATTCAATGCATCTTCAATCTTGAATTTCTTGTTCTTCATTTCCATCTCAGTTGCAGCTCCTACTTTAATAACAGCAACTCCACCAACGAGTTTTGCCAATCTCTCAGCAAGTTTTTCTTTATCATACTCTGATTTGCTCATTCCGATCTGACTTTTAATCTGATCAGCTCTTTCGTCAATTGCAGATTGATCTCCTTTTCCAGCGACGATAATCGTCTCATCTTTATTCACGATCACTTTATCTGAAGCTCCAAGCATATCAAGTCTTGCATCTTCGAGCTTAATACCTAGCTCTTCAGTGATTAACGTTGCACCAGTCACAGTCGCAATATCTTTCATAATTTCCTTCTTCCTATCTCCAAATCCAGGTGCTTTTACAGGAACAGCATTCAATGCTCCTTTCAAGCGGTTCAAAACAAGAGAAGCAAGAGCCTCACCTTCAACATCTTCAGCAATAATCAGCAAATCTTTCTTTCCTGTCTGAGCCATACTTTCAAGGACAGGTAAAATATCCTTGAGAGAACTGATTTTTTTATCTGTTATCAAAATATATGGCTTATCAAGTACACATTCCATCCTCTGTGGATCAGAAACGAAGTAAGGACTTAAATATCCTTGATCAAATTGCATTCCTGTTTTAATCTCTTTCGTAAGACCAATGGTATTTCCTTCTTCAACGGTAATAGTTCCATCTTTCCCAACCTCATCAAAAATATCAGCAATTAAGTTTCCAACTTCCTCATCCTGAGCAGAGAGGGTAGCTACCTGCTGAATCAACTCTTTAGAAGAGCCAATCTGCTGAGCAGTGTGTTGAATTTCAGTAACCAATCTATCAACAGTCTTGTGAAGCCCTCTTCCAAGTGCAAAAGGATTAATTCCGCTGTTAATATATCTCAGTCCTTCTTTGGTAATTGCATGAGCTAGGACAACGGTAGAAGTCGTTCCATCTCCAGCCTCTTTATTGGTCTTTTCTGCGGCTTCTTTGACCATATTTGCTCCCACATTTTGCACTTTATTTTCAAGTTCAATTTCTTTGGCAACGCTGACTCCATCATTGGTTACCGTAGGAGCTCCATAGGATTTATCCAAGATAACATTCCTTCCTTTTGGCCCCATCGTTACTTTTACGACATTGTTTACGGTTTCTACTCCTGAGAGTAGGTCTTTCCTCGCATCTTCTGCGAAATGAATCTCTTTTTTCATAGCTGTAAGTAATAAAAAGAAATAAAAAGCTGATTTTTGCTTGACTTTTGTATAGACATTATGTATACTAACCAACGTTCTGTTCTGAGAACTGAGACAGATTGCTCTTACGCAAAAGGTTTATAAAGGACATCGGCTGGTAGTTTAATCTTTACGTGACATTGTATAGTATTTCAATCACGTTTGGGATTTGGGTAGCGAGTTAGGATTTTAGGCCTACCATACATCAAACTCTCACCTATAGGGTAGATTATCCAATATGGCTTATCTTGACAAATATGGCGGGAAAATGCATCTCGTCTCACTATCAGGACATGATCACTAGAGAAAGTTGTAACCAACTTTCTCATTTTTTATATACTTACTCATCTAAAATATCAGTTAAAGACTTCAAAATCTTATCAAAATCCTTATCTCCGCTACTTTCCCAAGTGGAAGAATCTCCTCCATGTGCTGCATCGTATACCAACATCATCACATTTCCTCTCGTCGCAGGATTATCCTTTGCAGAGAATCTCGAGATATCCAGTCAGAGTTCTTTTGCTCTTTTGTAATACTTGTCAGCCCAATGAGTACCACCAGATTCTGACTGCCATCCATCAATAATTCTCACCACAATAGTTACTGCTTGAGCGTTGGTCAATGAATGATCAGGTAAGAACTTACCATTTGAACCTCTAACAATATTATAATGGCAAGCATCAGAAATATAATCCAACAAGTCTGAACTAGCTCGTCTAAGATCAGAGAAATAACAGTCCCCACGAGTATAAATGGAATTACGATAATCTCACGCATCCATAAACTCCACAAAGAACTTTGCAGCCTCGTCTCTCCTCATCGTATCATAAGCCCTAAAACTAGAACTCGTAGAATATTTCGTTAATCCCTGATCATATCACCATTGAATAGCATCTGCAAGAGAAGTCGCAGAGGTAAACGAAACAGCTCAAAAAAGCAGAGCAAAAGCGAGGGTAATTCCTGTCACGAGCATACAATGACAACGTTTCGATGGAGCAGAGGAGACACAGTTCTTGCTCGAAAATACTGCTTTCATCATAGATAACAGATAAAAAATAAAAGACGCTTACTCTTTTGCCAAGAGTGAACTATGCTTAATCACCAAATACTTTACCTTTTCAGATCCTTCATCAACTTCGATTTCATCAGGTGCATACTGGGTAAAGTACACCATATCACCTACCTTGACATCAATAGGACTTCTCTGTCCATTATCAAGGATTCTCCCGCTTCCAATAGCGACAACTTCCCCTTTCTTTGGCTTTTCCTTGGAATCAGGAAGGATGATTCAGCTTTTTGTTTTAGTTTCCTCCATGAGAGGCTTGATCAAGATGTGATCTTCTAAAGGTTGAAGCATGAGTATAAAAATTAAGAAATAAATATCACATACATACGATACGTGATACTATCATATACAAACGACAAAGAATTTCAAGAGAGAAAAACAAAAAAAAGAGCAAAAAAAGCTGATGGCTTTCAACGCCAACGAGGACATCACGAAGTATTAAAATCATCAGAAATAAAGTTCTTAACAGAGATTATAAATTTAAGGTTTATTTAAGGTAAATGACTTATAATAAAGAGTACCTAGTAGTAGGTTTTTTTCATGAGATGTAGGATAACGAAAAGGCAAACAATGCTGGCTCGAAAGGGACTAGCATTTTTTGAATAATCTTCCTTATTAAATAAGAATCGCCTGTAATGGATTTATTTCATCCATCTTTTCAAAGTTGGGAAAAGTTTCGTGCAATATTCTTTCATTTCTTCATTAGTCATTCAGGCCTGCTCTCCATATTGAGCACACATATCAATATATTCTTCCATACTCACATCATCAATAAATTTTCCATCTTTATAGCAATAAATGCAGTAATCTTGATTCATACTTCCATCGGCATTCGTACCAAATTGTTCAGGTTCTTCAATAGGCATTCCGCAGCTCTGACAAATAGGCTTTTCCATAATAGTAAAAATTAAAGAATAAAATAAAATCAGATTTTTATTCAATTATCCTAATAATTTTTGGATTTCTTCTTCCATATCTCATGGTACATAAGTAGGACTATATCTATTCACTACATTTCAATCTTTATCTACCAAAAATTTAGTGAAATTCCAGATTATATCTCATTTGTTTTTGCAAGTTGAACTTATATTTTTTACTCACAACATGATGGTTTTATTTTTTAATCCCTTAATTTCATCATCAGATTTCTGCTGTTTTAGATAAGTGAATAGAGGACTTTCGTTCTCTCAATTAACTTCAATTTTAGAAAATTGATCAAAAGTCGTATTGTACTTCATTGTACAGAATTGGTGGATTTCATCATCATTTCATGGAGCTTGATGCCCAAACTGATCACAAGGAAAATCCAAAATTTCCAATCATTTCTCATGATATTTTTTATAAAGATTTTCCAATCATTCGTACTGTGGAGTGAATCCACATCATGTAGCAGTGTTCAGAATGATTAAAACTTTTCATTTAAAATCTTCCATTTTGATAGAGCTTCCATCTCTTTTGGTAATTTCATAATCATAAATAGTCATTTTTTTATATTTAGAAAATAAATATTTAAACTAATAATTACATTAAAAAAATCTGATAAAATAACAATATAAAAATATAAAAAAGAGAGAATTAAGTCTCTCCTTTGTTTTTCATTAAGCAGCTCTATTCATTATTTTAATTCTGCATATATTTCACTATGATGATCATGATCTTCATCATGTCCATGATGATGCTCTTCTCATTCAGTTAATGTTAATCAATACATTACAACAAATCAGATAGCTAAGAAGATTGAATGTTTTAGATTGCTTTCATTATGTAATTCTGGAACCATATCTGATGCAGCAATATAAATAAATAATCATGCTGATATAGGCATTAATACCTGAGATATTCATTCAACATACATATCAAGAAGATAAGCAATTCATAATCCTATAAATGCAGTTAATGCTGTTAAGAAATTATAAAGTAATGCTTTTTTTCTTTCCATTCAACCATGAACCAATACACAAAAATCTCCAATTTCTTGTGGAATCTCATGAAGAATAACAGCAAGAGTAGTTGCTATTCATAAGTGAACATCTACTATAAATGCACTTCAAATAATGATTCAATCAATGCTGTTATGAACCATATCTCAGACTAAGTTCATCCATGCAAATGTTTTTACTTCATTTTCTTTATTTGCACGTTTAACAGTTAATATTTTTTCAATAATAAATCAGATAAATATTCATCAAATAATTCACCATGAGATAGTTGCGTTGAATCAATATTCCTCAACAGCTTCTGGCAGTAAGTGTAGAAATGCATCTCATAATAAAATACCAACAGAAAAAGCCATAAAACACACTAAAACTTTCTTTAATTTTGCCATTGGATATCAAACAGCAAAGATTCAAATTAAAGCTATTACACTAACTAAGAGTATAGCTAAAAAACCATAAAAGTAATTCATGGGCAATTAGATAATAATTAAATGAGTTTTTATTTTTTACATTTATCACAATGTTCCTGATGTTTATTCTTCCACTTTATTAAAGTTCTTGATGAAATTTTATATTCATCTAAAACCTTTCTAGCTGATTTATGCTCATGACAATATTCATCCATAACATTATCGATAAACTCATCAGAGTAATCTTTTTTATTTCATCAGATTGTGAATGTTGAATTGCAATCATGACAGAGATATCTTTGAGTACGGCTAGTTTTACCGTATTTAATCACATTTTCTCAATGACATTTTTTGCAACTCATAGTAAAAAATAGATAAAAAATAAAACGTTTTACAAGTGTTGTTTTACATATGTTGTTATTAAATGCAAGAGAAATTTAAAGATATTAAAATATCTTTATTTAATCAATTTCTCAAATGAATTAGCATTTAATATCGTATTTGAAATGAATTCTCATTTATAAAAATTTGCCCAATTATTGAAAATGCATGGAGCATTCTTTGCTTTTTCCAAACTATCAATCTTGATAAAATTCAGATTTATTTTCTTTTCTTTTGCATAATCAGATAATTCTTGGACTTCATATTCTACATAAGGACATTCATTGGTATAATAGATAGTAAAATCTTGACTATCTATCCTCATTTTCCTTGCATTATCGTTGAATTTTGGAGTTTCAGATTTATCAAATTCTAATGCTAACAATTCGTAATCAGCTATACTATCTACCACCTTAAACCCAAAATGTTCAAAGAATTTCTTTTCACCAAGGAAAGGCTTTTTCTTTTTGGATACGAGAGTACAAACTCCACTCATTTTCTTCTCTTTCGCATCATTTATCGCATATTCCAGGAGCTCTTTCCCAATTCATTTTCCTTTGAAACTTCCAGCCACTCGCAGACAGTAAATATATTCATAATTCTGACCGATAATAGGTACTCGTGCAGTTTCAATCGGTTCATACTCAATAAACATTTTTCCTCTATCATTGAGCTTCCTGAAAACATGTCAGTCCTTCAATTTAGATTTAATTCGTTCTTTCTTCTTATCTACTCCACATTGATGTTTTGGATCTCAGATAGCACAGCAGATATGTTCTTTATCAATATTTTCTGCTGTTAGGTTGATGTATTCGTGCATAGTTTATTTGCTTAGATGATAAATATTAATACCGATATTTAGCCACAGTTTCTATTTCTTCAATTCAAAAACTCTCTATAAAACTCTCTTTTTCTCAATTTGATATTCATATTTCTATAATTTTTTTATTTAATAAATCAAAATCAGATTTAGAACTTCATTTATTTTCGTAAAGTGCCTTATACTTAGAAAGTATTTCATCTGCATCATCTCTCAATATATCATGCACAATACCTCGAGAATTTTCCATATCTTCAACAGCTCAAATCATCGCTCATTCTTTTATATACTCAAATATATTTTTTACATCTTCTTCTGATTTTCAGAATTTTCTTTGTATATATCGACTCTCTTCTTTTATGTATCATAACAATTCTCTCTTTGTACAGCTTTCATCACTACCATATTCTATATACATGGAAATTTCAACAAGTACATTAACATTTAAGTTTTTCATTATGTTTTTATCTACATGATTATATATGTATCAACATTCATCGTTTTTATTCAAATCCTCTGCTATTTCTCTTAAATAAGAAATTCAGAGTAATATATCATCATTTTTATACCCATTATTAGTTCAATTTGTAAAAATTTCTTTTTCAATTGTAGAAATCCTATTTTCTGTAACCAATTTTCATTTTAAAAATCACATATAAAGAGGTTGGATTTGGTAATAATCCAATGGCTCTATTATTTTTCATATAAATTTAATTTTTTCTCCATCAATCATTATATTAACAAATTAATTAAAATTTAATAATTCTTTTCCATATCTAAACCAGATTAAAAAAATTAAACAAAATCACAAGAGAAAATCAACACTTTTTCGATGGAAACCATCTTTCTCAAGAGAATTAAAAAAGCAGACACCCTAAAGCGCCTGCTAATTTTTTGTTTAGGGTAAATAAACAGGATTTTCAAATAATCAAAAAAACTGCCCATGCTCGGACAGTTTTTTAATATTTAGAGAACGATATTACTCGTTCTTTTTCTTATTCTCCAAATAGCTTTTTAACTTTTCCAATCATTGATCATAACTACTTTTTGTGACTAATTCTTTATCTCCATGATAATTGTAGAAAACAGTACTCCACGTGCTAAAGAAATTGCTTGAAAAGCTAGAATTTAATGCGATTTCTTCTATCTGCGCATAAATTTCATCGTACATAGCCTTAAACTTCTCATTCTCTAACAAACGCGTCTTCAACGTATTGCTTCCATTCATACCGAATCATCATTTTTGATCTCAAGATCCTCCTCAAGGGAAATCACCTCATGGGAATTCAAATCCTTCCCCTCATGGAAAGTTTGGCATATCTCCTCATGGGAACTCTCACCCAGGGAAATTTCCTGGCATTTCTCATCATGCGAAATCTGGTGGCATTTGCATATTGTTTCTGTCATTCTGAGGGAAGTTAGACGAATTCTCCGTCTCCTTTGTCAAAGAGGTATCCTGTTCCCCTCTTGATAAAGAGGAGTTAGGGAAGGCTTGTCCACCACTACCGAAATTCATTCACGATCACATAGTGAATCACGACATTCATCCAAAACCTCCTCAACCGAATCAACCACCCATTCAACCAAAAGCTAAATTCTGATCCCAAGTCAAAAGATAGAATCTCTGTTCTCATAGGTGATAATACAAATAATAGTTGCTTCACATACCACCGAAAGAATCACTATTTCATACGAAATCATCAATTGCTAGCAAAGTAAGTACTGATTTTACGTCAATATAATCATCAATATGCTCTGCAAAATCCTCATCGTCAGATTCCGTAACAAATTTTAACATCCTAATCAATGGCGAAAGATCATAGTCGTTTACCCTGGTTTTTTGAGTAAAATATTCCGCATACAACGTAGGATCCTCTCCTAAATACCCAAAATTCACAAAGTTCCCAGCTTTATACAAGATTCCATTGTCATCTCCAAACCACTTCTGAATATAATAGGAGTCCTCTGGTAATTCAGAAATAATAAATAATTCTGGATCTTTTCAATCGATTTGCACAGAACCATAGGATGAATCCGGTGCAGGTTGTCAGACTTCTTGATAGAGCTCATAGGAGTAAGGCTCAGCCAATAAAGTAGCATCTGATCCCATTCCTCCGACACGTAATGAAATCATTTCATGTCATTGATAAGTCTGATCTACGTATTTATTAAATTTGATAAATAACGGCAATTGGGAATCATAATTGATGCTATCTCCGCTCATCATTCAAGGTCCGAAGCTTCATCCCTCAAATGCTCACGGGAATGGCATATCTTCTCGTCATTCTGGAGCACCTGCAGGCAGATTTTGCTTATTTCAAGATGAATTCTGACCTCAAGGGAATCATCCTCACGGTCCTCATCTTTTCATATTTCCGTGAGCTCATCACATCATATTATTTTTTCAATCTTTATTCTTTCCTTTTCAGCGGTCCATCCCCTCAAAACTAGGCCCTCATCCCTTTCCATCAGCTCACATCCCCCTCAAAGAAGAGTTTCATTTAAGCCTGATTCCTACATCGGAGATCAGTACGCCATCGATAATGACGTCCGTTTTGTACCAATCTTTTTCCGAAGTATTGGCGTACGTATCAATCATATCTTGATATTCTTCTTCAGTCATGAGGACTTTAATTTCATGAACTTGAGTCGTATCAAAAAGATCAATAGTGTTCTCAATATCAAAATAATCAGTTGTGACCTCTCATTTGTTTCAAATATTGATAGAAATCACTCTATACGTTCAATAATATGCCAATACTCAAAGGAATAAAAATCAGAATACAATCAAGTATCGATACCTTTTCATAGTTAAAGACATGGTGATAGATTTTATTAGATAAATCTTTTTTTTCTTCTTTTTAAACCTTTCCTATAAATCTGTAGTATTATATCCCGTAATCAAGGTAACATTTAAATTCTCATTCAGCTTTTTAATTTCTGATAAGAATTCTTGCTTCTTGTTAGGATTTTTTAACCCGACAGTATAAACGAGTTCTGTTAAAGCTCATCCACGTACAGAGTCAATACTAATTAAATCAGAAAGGGTAGTGAACTTCACGAAAACATCATCAAACAAATGATCAAAATCCACAGTATTCTTGACCTGGATTTTCAAAATCTGGCTTGTCGCTTCACGTTTAAACCAATCAAAACGATTCATAATGAAGATGACAATTGCCAAAGCTAAAGTAAATACCATCGCCAAGACATAAAATTTCGTTCAAGTTGCCATTCAGATTGCCATTGCAGCGAACATAAATCCTATATCACGAGTTTCTTTCATAGCATTCCTAAATCTGATAATAGAGAGCGCTCAAACCAGAGAGAATGCACGTGCAATATTTGATCCCACGATGAGCATAATAACGCACACCGTCATTCACATCATCACGAGGGTAAACACATAACTTTGAGTGTAAGAAGTTCCGCGGTGAGTCTTCTTGTATACTCGTCATAAAAACGCAGTAAGTACAAAACTCAAGAGCATTCCGATGGTCAAATCCATCACAGAAAAAGTTCAAGTAAGATCTTGAATAGATCATAAAGATGCGGTAAATTGTTGGATAAAAGCTTCCATGGTAATAATATGTAAAGAATAAAAAGGACTAAATTTTTACATCATCAGCAATATAGAAGATTGTACGAGGGACTGCTTCAGATGTCTCTAATCACTGACAATACTTGCTGACACGAATAAGACGAAAGTTATAGCTTGCAATCATTTCAGTGAGCCAATACGGTACACGTTCATTGGTTTTTACTTCCATAATCACTTTATCAGGAGAGATCATGAATTCGCCAAGCGCTTTGTCGGCTAAATCAAGATTGTTCTTTCTATAACGGATATTGGTATCAAAGGTCACACGTAATCACGTATCATAATCCGTACCAAAGTAGGCATTTCTCATATAACTCGTGATGCAACTCGGCTTCAAGTTATTCTGCTTAATAAATTGATAGAGCTCAAATATCACGGGTTCATCTCTTTTGTCATATGATGGGATAATTCCATGATTGCAGAGGTCTAAAGCTTCTTTGTACGTCATAGGGACTCTTCTTTTCTGCGTTACACGATCAACCCTTTGTTTAATCTCTACATACACGATAGAGTCATCAGTTAAAGGCTTCTCAGTCTCGTATTGCCTAATCCTAAGCTTACGACGATACTTCAGTCAATCCAATTTTTCCCAATAAAAACGATAATCATCAGTGTCATAATACAGACTCGAAAGCGTGTATAATCAGTCATCTTTGTTGCTATAGGAATCAGGGATTACATACTTTTTCAAGTCTTGTTGGAGGTGCTGAGCCGTATCATAGGAGAGCAAATACTTCAATTCAAAACGATTGAATTTCCTAATCGCGGACAGCTTTTCATTTCATGCCATGTTGATTTTTTTGTATATAAAAAGATATAGTAACACTGCATAGTATATCATCACTCTTAAATTAACCTTAAATGCTAAAAGAATGTTTTTCTTTCGTATGGTTTTCCAAGGTAAGAATTCAGATTTCTTTTTCTTTTATATCTTCAAAAACAGCGAACGTTCTATCGTTTAAACAGAGAAATGCAAGATGAGATTTTTTTGATGTTCGAATACCAATAAAAAAACAGGTGTTATAGCCTGTTTCCTCGTATGTTGCATCTATAAGCTTCGTAGGAAGTTTGAACTGGGGCGGTCGATGGGAATCGAACCCACGACCTTCGGGACCACAATCCGATGCTCTAACCTGCTGAGCTACGACCGCCACATTTCTACAACACTATAGAAATCTCCTCAAAGATTTCAAGTGAAAACGTTATAAAATGAGGACGTTAATAATCAATGAGAGCAGCTTTATAAAACTTAAAGGTTTGATTGACGATATTAGAGTTGCTTGGTGAGGAATATTGATATCGGCTACGACCCTTGTAAATACCCAGATACCTGGCGGTAGAAAGATTTTTCAGATAACCACTACTATCCAGAACGAAATATTTATCATTACCAGTTTTAACCCTCAAATTGCTAGTAGAACCTCAATTACTATCCAGCCATATAGAAGTGGATCAAGCCGGATAAAAGATATAACCATTCAAGAGATCTCAAGAGAGATGCCGTTGGAGAGTTGTAGGCACTGTGCCTTGAATCTCACCATGAACTACATTCACAGACGTTGCAGTAGGTGCGGCAGAAGTAGCATTATTGGGTAGTGCATAGGTACTTTTATAAGTACCTACAAAAACAAAGGTATCATCAGGGGTAAGATCAGCGAACCTCGTTTCGACCCATGCCAAACGTTGATTGGCAAAACAACGAATAGGATAACCTGCTCAACGAACGCCCATCAGCCCAGGTTTGATAGTTTTACCAGAAAAATAGAGATAGTAAGCATCGCTTTTTATAGGGCTGGAAGTCCAATAATATGCTTCCTTAGCTAAAGCCTCAAGATCTGCTTTGGGATTACGATACCCCGCATGAGGCAAAAAGAGATAACCATCGAGAATCTTGGTAGTGGCGCCTGAAACAAGTGCTATCAATTCTAAAGCAGACGGAACATGATATCCATCAGGGCATGGTCCTTGACGATCTCGTCATGTCCCTGGTCCGTTAGTAGTATCAGTATCGCCACTACCTCATCGTAAATTTGGATTGTTTGATCTATCCCAATAGTCGGCCGTAATTCGAGTTCAACTAAAGTAAGGATTTCAAGGTCAATAAGCAGAAGCATTTACAACAAATGAAGAAGTTGGGGTATAGCTATTAACAGTAAAATCTCCCATAGGATAGTTATTTCCCCATTGATAATAGTTACCATAACTTACCTCCTTAGCCCCCACAGTAGTTGCCCCCAGGTTACAGGCTTTGATGATATATCCATTATAGGTAATATCTTGAGCTCTAGAGCAAGGAATTCAGTCTTCTGCTGGATATAACTCAAGAGGAGGACAGTCAGAATAATCATCCATGGCACAAAATTCCACCTCTTCACTGCAGGTTAAAGTCACTACCACACTTCCACTCGTCCAATAATCTGGTTGATAACTAGCAGTGCAGAGAGGAGCGGTCAAATCCGCTGATTGAGGAGTAGCTCTTTGTCAGATAATCTCGTCATCTTCAGAATCATCACTTTCCAGTTCAATAGAAAAATCTCAGCTCAAAACATTGATTTTATCTCATTCTTTATCGCCATTCCCTATTTCACCCAGAAAAACTCTCTCACTAAAATGTAAAAAATCCTGACTCGTGCTAACGTAAAAAACACCTCACGCGAACGAGAAGAAAAAGAGCAGAAAAAATATATTCTTCACGAAATTTGACATAATAATGAGAGAATAAGCAACGATAGTAGTATATTTTTTATTGCCAGTTGCAAGAGAAAATGATTTAAAAACTTCTTGCAATCATCTTATTAAAGGGTCTCAAAATCCTAAATCCTTCCATCACCAATTCCTCAAAATCCGCTTGGATGACTTCCTCGTCGCTTACTCCATGCCATACGCAAAACCTTGGGTAGAGGAGTAATTCCAAAGCCTGAGGATTCTGCAAAATCTTTCTTGCCTGCTTCTCACCTAAAGCCTGCAATAAACGTTTTCATCTAGACGTTTTCAAAATTCTCCCTACCTCTTTCTCTTGCTTGTCGCCCATTTCACCAAAAAAAGAGAGAAAAGTCGGATTTTCAACGACGCGTTGCCAGTCTTTCCGGTTTTTCCAAATTTCAAGGACGATAGCATCCCTTTGCGCAGGGCTTGGACATCGAGAGCCTCCAGAAATACCACTATTCCCTGGCTCAATATGGAGATAATACCCAGGTATGGGCGATTTTCTACCTCCGGGACTGATAAATGCTCCGAATCGTGTTTTGTACGGATGCTTATCTTTAGAAAAACGAATATCTCTATTAAAACGATAAAGACAATCTTTAAGCGTGATATCCGTCAGAGTTGGATCTTCTGCTTGTAAACGTGCTAAGAGATGACTAACCAACGTATCATATCTCTTTTTCTCTTGAACATAAAGATCATGATGAAGATGCATTCGAGCAGTAGTGTTGTTCTGAGCTACTGCTTCGAGAAATTTTAAGGTAATTTGCATTTGCTATTGACTTTTAATAAAAAATGAATATAATAGAGAATACCTATAATGTTTCATTTAAAATTAAGAATTATATGTTTGATTGCCGATTTGTTTGTCCGTCGGCAATTTTTTATAACATTTTTCTTTCATTTTACAAGAAAAAACAATCTAATACGAGTGAAATCTAGCTTGTCAAGCTACGTATCAAAAGCTTTTTAAAAGGCAAATCCTTCAGTTGAATACCGTATTTTACGTTTAAATGTTTTTCCCCTTGATTTTCCTTTCTAAATCCATATAAATCACACACGTGCGTGAAAAATCATGCTTCAGCTTTATCTTATTTTATTGTATTGCTATCTATGCCAACGATTAATCAACTTATTAAAAACGGAAGAGACAAGAAAAAGTACAAATCTAAAGCTCCAGTACTTCAATATGGAGTGAATAAACTCAAAAGTGACAAGAAAGTCGCAAAGCCTTCTCCATTCAAAAGAGGAGTATGTCTCAAAGTGTCTGTAATGGGACCTAAAAAGCCAAATTCAGCACAGAGAAAATTTGCGAAAGTAAGACTTTCTAACTCTTCAGAAGTCTTGGCATATATTCCAGGAGAATCTCATTCTCTCCAGGAGCACAGTGTAGTGCTTGTACGTGGAGGACGTGTAAAGGATCTTCCAGGAGTTAAATATCATATCGTTCGTGGAAAATATGATGCAAACCCAGTAGCAAACCGTAAAAAATCTCGCTCTCTTTATGGATCCAAGAGACCAAAGGGAGGGAAATAAATCTGACATATATCAATAATATCTTCAAATATTTATCTTTAGTATCTTTCAAAGATGTCCAAACCAAACAATGTAGGTATCCAGCATTCAAACGAGGAAAAACTCATTAACCACTTGATGAAAAATGGGAAAAAGAGTGTAGCAAAGAAAATTTACGAAAATGCTCTTAAAGAAATCAAATTAGGAGGTCATATGAATCCCTCTGTAGTGGTACAAGCAGCTATCGAAAACGCTTCTCCAAATATCATGATTAAATCCAAGAGAATTGGAGGTGCTGTATACCAGGTGCCAGTAGAAGTAAAACCTGCTAAAAGATTCTTCTTCGCTACAAAATGGATTCTAGATGCTGCTAGAGCAAAATCAGGAAAACCAATGTACAAGAAACTTGCAGAAGAGCTTATCGCAGCATACGGAAACCAAGGAGCAGCAGTAAAAAAGAAGGAAGAAGCTCATAAAATGGCAGAAGCAAATAAGGCATTTGCATACATGGCAAAATACGTTAATTAGGCTTTCTCTAAATATATTATATACATAGTAACTTTCCAGTGTTTCTATTTGAAACGCAAGGAGAAATCTGTATGATAATTTCATGCAGATTTTTTTAACTGCTGAAAAAGGAGTAAAGATTTTAACCTTTCGATGAAACATATTCATGTTTATTGATATCTCTAGTGATTATATCCATCTCACAAACTTTCCTGACAATCAAGAGGACCATAAAGAGCAAAAGACGATCTCTTTGCCTAGAAATGGCATCGAAAATGTGCTCTGAGCTGAACTCATTAAGCGGCAGAAAGCCTATTCTTTTACGCAAGCATATGTTCTCAATTGACCAGGAGGATTTACCAATCTGCGTGTGGGGACGCTCTGTCTGAATCTCCTCAATACGCTCCTAGATCGTCAGCTGGATTTTTTCTCAGTTTCCAAACCAGAACTCTATCAATTTGCGTACGATGCAGGGGAACTTTCACGTTTTGGAGTGATATATATCGGACAAAAGCGTAATATTCGATTACGAGATTTTCAAGAAAGAAAAAAAATCTGACAGATGAACTTTGATGAACTTGCTCCGCGAATCTCTTGAAATCTTCACGCCCCATCTTCAGAACTGTTTCTTGATGTTACGACGGATCCTGAATATTATCCAGATTTCTTATCTTCTTGTACGAAAGTGTCCTATGCTCAAATACAATCTCGAATGGCTACATATTGCACAGCTACCCATCCAGCACCAATGAAAACCATTGAAGCAAAATATATGATTGATCCAATCATTACTCCTCCTCGTTCTGGACGTTTGTAAAGGACTTTTTATTTTGTGAAATCCTACGTCAAAATAAGCATCCCGCGACCAAAAATTACAAAATATCAATTTCCCCTTGATTTTCATTTCTGAATACATATAAACTACACCACTTGTAATCAAGTTCAGCTTTATTTACCTCATCTAACATTCATTTACCATGTCAGGAGATACGAACGGAAGGAAAATTGCTCATATGCTCAAAAGGCTCACATGGCACCGCAAAAAGTCAACTCAAAAGCACGAAAATGCTATCGAGCGATATATTTTGACCCTCAGGAAAGAGCAGAAACTCTGATCTGACGATAAATGGGTGAGAAAAACCAAGGAAAATGCTATTGCTAGACTCAAAAAATACGGGATTACACCTGCACAAGTAAAGGCTAAATTAGCAAATAGAACCTACAAAGATTTATCTTCTAAAGTAAACTTCTAATGAGACTCAGAACAAACGCAAAAAGAAAGCTGAATAAAGCTTTGACCCGTGTGGAAAAGACCGTAATCATGGGAGTTCGTAGAGGAATTGAAATGCAGAAAAAACGACAAGCAAAAGTAGTTAACAGCAAAGCTGCAAAATAGCTCAAATTTATTTCCCTTGAAAATAATTCAAATGAATTACGAAAGACTCAAGTCTATATATGCTAAACAAGGAGCTGCAATCCTGCCAATCAAAAAAGGAATGCAACTTGAAATTCACGAAAGAGTAGGGGAGGGATCCACTCAAAGGACCCGGAGATTTAAAGGGTTGGTGATTAAAGTTAAAAAACCAAATCATCCAGATGGAACTTTCACAATCAGAGGTACTGCATCAGGAGTTACTGTAGAAAAGATCTATCCGCTTTCTTTCCCTAATTTTGAAAAAGTATTACTTCTCGACGAATTTAAAGTAAAAAAGTCAAAACTCTACTACATAAGAGATAAAATCGGAAAAGATGCAAGACTGAAGAGTAAAATTACTGCTGATCGTAGAGAAATCGATTTGACAAAAGAGACCTTCTTGCCTGAAGGAACAGTTTCTGAGATACAACCTGCACAGTCTGCTGTTGTAAACGAAGAACCAGCTGTTGAAACTCCAAAAGTTGCTGAAGTAACTGAAGAAAAAACAGAAGAAAAAGCTGAAACACCAACAGCTTCAGAACCTGAAACCACTCAAGAAGCGTAATTAATTTATATTTTATCATTCCATTTCAATGAAACTCGCTGTTAAATCTCGCGACATTACAGGAAAAAAGGTAAAAAGTCTGAGGAGACAAGGTCTTGTTCCTGCTATTGTGTACGGGAAACATATTGATCAACCAGTGAAAATCTCCTGCGTTAAAAATGACCTTTTGAAAGTATACAAAGCATCAGGATATACAACACCTGTTGAACTGATGGGAGACTTGGATCAGTTAGTACTAATTCATACCCTGCAGCTTGATCCAATTAGTGATGAAATCATTACTGCAGACTTTTTAGCAGTAAGTAGGAAAGAAAAAGTAACGGCAAATATCCCGTTGGTACGTGTTGGAGAATCTGAAATTGAAAAACTCAACGAATGAAGAATTCAGATTATTAAAGATACAGTTGAAGTACAGGCTCTTCCACAAGATTTGCCTCATAGCATCGAAATCGACATTTCAAATATTAACGCTATCGACGACGTAATCTTCGTAAAAGATCTTAAGATCCCTGCGAAAGTTGAAGTAATTGACGATTTAGAATTACCAGTTGTAACCGTAATGGTTATCGAAGACGAAGCTCCAGAAGAAGAAGCAGCTACCGAAGAAGCTCCAGCAGCTGAAGCTCCAGCAGAAGCAGGAACACCAGAAAAAACTGAATAATACTTACTTTTAGATTCTTAAAATTGCATTGATATGGCAAGAGTATGTTATTTTACAGGGAAAAGGACAGTCCATGGAAATCAAAGATCTCACTCTATGAGACAAACTAAACGTGCTTTCAGACCCAATCTTATCAATAAACGAATTAGACTTGAAGATGGATCTTCCATCAAAGTAAAGATCAATTCAAAACTGTATAAAAAAATGAAAGGATTTATGTAAGAGACAAAAAGCCCGCAGAAGCGGGGAAATCACAGAGATTGCCCCGCAAGTAAATAAGAAACACCATGCAGAACAAATCTACTGATATGGGGTAGTAGCTCAGTCGGTAGAGCAATAGCCTTTTAAGCTAGTGGTCCTGGGTTCGATTCCCAGCTACCCCAAAGGGATTTGTTCAGTGGTGTTTTTTCGTTATTCTCTCTTGAACACCATCTCCAAAATCCTAAACTAATGTCAACTTTTATCTTTCAAAGACTCATGGATATCGCTTCCATCAAAATTCATCCTTCTCGAAAAACAGTGCTTGCCGAAGAATTTAGTCAGCCTTATTTTGCTGCTATCAAAGCTTTTTTAATAAAAGAAAAAGAAAGCTGAATGACGATTTTTCCTGATGGGAACCATATTTTCAATGCATTCGACTCCACTCCTTTCGAGCAAGTAAAAGTAGTGATATTGGGACAAGATCCCTATCATGGAGTAGGAGAAGCTCATGGATTAGCTTTCTCTGTCCAAGAAGGCGTGAGAATTCCTCCTTCACTCAAAAATATCTACAAAGAATTACATACCGACCTTGGAATCCCTATTCCTACCACAGGAAACCTTACCCCACGAACCCAACAAGGAGTATTTCTCCTCAACGCAACCCTCACAGTCCGTAAAGATTCCCCTAATTCGCACAAGGATATTGGACGACAGATCTTCACGGATGCAGTGATCAAAAAGCTCTCAGAACAGCGTCCTCATCTTGTCTTTATTCTTCGAGGAGCTTTCGCACAACAAAAAGCCATTCTCATCGACCGTTCCAAACATCTTATCATCACATCCCCACATCCATCCCCATTTTCCGCAGATAGAGGATTCTTTGGGTCTAAACCATTCTCAAAAACCAATGCACGACTCAGAGAACAAGGAATCCAAGAAATAGATCGGGGAATCATAGGACAATAACACGCTGTTTATCAATAAATCATACGTTTTCATGCTTTCGCTCTACATTCACATCCCTTTTTGCGCTCAAATCTGCTCATATTGCTCTTTTGCTATTACTGCAAATCAACCACCAGAAATTATCAAAGAATACCTAGCAAAACTTCATCAAGAAATCGACCTCTACGCCACGAAATATCCAACATCCGAGATAAAAACGCTCTATTTCTGAGGTGGGACGCCAAATCTTATAGGAAAAGAAGAAATAAAAAAGCTGATTGATCACGTTTTTCAAGTGTTTAACTGCGAGAACCTTGCAGAATTGAGTATAGAATGTAATCCATTCCCAGAAACTGAAATACTTGATTTCGTGCGTTCTCTCAATCAAACCTACAAAAAATTACCAAGACTTCGTTTCAGTTTTGGCATCCAGAGTCTCGATAACGGAGTGCTGCAGCAGGCGAATCGTCCTTATACATTTCCAGGGATGGTTGAGTTTCTTCGTAAACTCCAGCCTCTCAAACAGGATAACAACGTTTTCAACTTCGATTTCATTGCATTCGGACATTTCAATCAGACCAAGAAAGGGAATACGCAACTGCGAACTCAGCCAGCTTTGTCTTTCTTTTCTGATTTTGTGAATGCACATTTTGCGGACTCATTTTCACTCTACACCTTAGAATTTTCAGAACATCAATTACGAAACAGAAAAAAAGCTGAATTTCAAGAACGTTGAGCCTTTGGTACTGAAGATGAAATCTACGAAGAATTCGATATACTCAAAAATATCTTATTGGATGCAGGATATCTAAGATATGAAATTTCCAATTTTTCATTACTGTCTAGATCCAGTATTCACAATAGAGTCTACCGAGAAATGGAGGAATATCTGGGCTTAGGACTGGGAGCTAGCAGTTTCCTCAGAGAAAAAGCATCAACTGATTCTCAATACGAAAAACGGATAAGATACCAAAATACCTCTTACTTACCAAAATATCTAAAAGAAGAATTTTCTCCCATCATTATCGAAGAAATGCCAGTCTCCTTCGAACAGGGCAGGATACAAGAGGGGAAAGACTTCCTTATCGAAAAATTCTTCCTTGCTCTGCGTACAGAGAGAGGGGTGCAGGACCTTTCAGCATATTCTTCCATAGTAGTCCCCAACTACACAGAAAAAATAAAGCTGATGGAAACGCAAGACCTCGTGATAACCAACGGAGAAAAATTACAGCTGACGGATAAAGGAATGGACTGTTATAATCGGATAGTTACAGAGCTATTGCAAGAAATCTAACTTTTTGGATAAAATCCATAAGCGTCGTAATTCTTCATAATTTTTCTACTAATCATAAGCTCATCATCATCAGGTAACGTCTTGATCGTTTTCACAAATTGCATCATATAATCATAAATTTTATTGGCAGTTTGCTCAGTATTTCATAGGGAAATCTCGTCTTGAAGCGAAGGAATAGAATTTGCTAATTTTCTACATTCTTCTTTAAGCCATTGTTTAGTGATAAATTTCTGATCTCTACTGCGCCCATCAATTAAATTAACAAGTCTCATGATTTCATGCCTATTAAATCCATATTCATTATTGAAAGCCCAGCTCTTAGTAACGAATTTTACTTCAATTTTAATTTTTTCTCCTCTAATATACACAGGAACAATCAATTTAACGTCTTTATACGTTCTTTTTATCGTATTGGCTTGTGGCTGAGAAAAAGTCTTTGCAACAAAGGATTTAATAGTAGGGTTTTGTATCAGTTCGAGCCTTTCTCTTTCCTCTTCATAATGAGAATTGAAGACTCATTTATCTTTGATATCTAATTTGGTAAGATCAGGATCTGCATCGAAGAAATTTTTAATTCCAGACATATATCTTTCGATAAAATATTCCAAAAACCTCACCACTTGCTCGTGATTTTCCAAAACAAAAGTATATCTAATAATATCATTCATTGCTTTTGCTACAGAGTAGGTAGAATCTCTCCTAATTTTATCTACCAAAGAATTTTGAGATTTGATATTTCATCGGAGTTCTCCATTGATAATTTGTCAGTTAATAGGGAGAGAAAAAGGCTGAGAAATCGTAGTCTTTTCGTGGGTTGGAATAATTTTACATCAGATAATCTTTTCAAAAACATCATCATTGAGATATTCAAACAAATCTCTTTTTCTCCTGTAAACAGGGGTTTTTTCTAGGTCGGAAAAGCTAAATAAGTTCTTCAAAAAGAGCCCAGATCTTTGATTGAGAATAAATTTCTCTACGTCATCATACCCTTCAAAATTGGTTAATTTCTGCACTAAGCGTTGCCATTCTTCAGGAGAAGAAATCCTAAAATAGATATTCCACCCCTCATCAAACTTCACCGTACAGAAATCTTTCAAAAAATCACGAAAAAAATTAATGGATAACCCATACCTTAATGTATGTTTACCTGCAGAATCCAGAATATAATTCAATTTTCAATAATCAATAGAAGACTCTTTATCCTCTTTCCTCCTAAGCAATCCATTTAAATAGGCCAAATCTGAATCATCTACAGGTTTAATAACAGAAAAAAGATCCTGACTCGTCAATCAACGATAGTGTTTCACTTCGCGATTGTCTGCAGAATTTGGGGCTCATTTCAAATAATTGGTTAAATTATCCCAAAGATGGGCGCTAATTTCTTGAACTGTCTCATCTTTTTGAGACTTCTGAAAAATCTCATAAGCATATTTTTGATGAGGAGATAAGTGATAATGAGGTATGATGTCAGCTTTCATACCTTATACTATACTCAAAAACAGCAAAAAGTCAATACATTTTTTCAATTATACCTCAGGATACAAGCATTCCATCACTTTACCCAGGTTATCTGCATACATTCCATATACTAAACCAGAGCCATTTTTCTCCATTTCATGTTCCAATACTCGCGATTCATCTTTCCCTTCATCGAAATTCACGTGGAATACATAGACTTTAATTCAAAGATGCTTCGCCTCTTCAAGCAAGGATGCATGAGAATCAATAAGTCTCCTAGAAACTGCGAGATATGCAATCTCTTCATCCTGTAGTTTCTGGAGAACATTCGGAGTGTTGATCAGGAGATTTTCGCTTGGCATAGGGATAATTCAGACTTTTTTTGCTGCTTCTACTGCTTCCCAGGAAAAGAGTTCCATCATCACTCTTCCAGTAAACGTCAGTTCTTGAGCTAAACGACGTGGATCATTAAGTTTATCAGTGACCAAAATAGTGTCGGGATGCTCAGTAAACCGCTGATTAATGCGTGTCATATTTAGAGGAGTGTAGAGTTGATAAGAGCGAAACGCAAGTGGCTGATAAGGCTGTAAGGCGAGAAATTCAGCTTCAGAAAGAGGAGTATCGTCTTGCGTAGCATAATGAGCACGCTTTTTAATCATCTCCCAATCATGCCCAGCAATAAGTTTCCCATCCGAAGTCTCGAGCAAATCCAACTCAAAGAGTCTGGCCCCCTTTGCATAGGAGAGATTGAGGGCTTCGAGAGTATTTGTATAGGTAAGTCCAGCGATTTCTCCGCCGGCATGAGCGATAATTTGCTGAGAAGTACAGGTACTATCGGAATATTTCCCTTGCTGAAATTGTAAATACAGCGGAAAATAATTGGCAAAACTAGAATCTTCATAAAGATCCTGCACGTTCCTAGAATACATCCCTTGACCATCCGCCAGAACCAATGAATATGCCCTTTCAGAACTACAATTATCGTGCATAAAACCTCGCTTTCTTCCAACCGTTTTACTATCAAAAGGATCATTATAAAGCTCAGAAACAAGCACTTTACCTGTCGAAAGATAACTCCTCAATCAGTAAAAAAAATCTGTATCTTGAATCACGTTTGACTGTGTCGATCAAGGAATAATTCCAGTCCCAACGACTGTTGCTAACCCTCTTGCATGTCGCATGTCTCCAATAGCATCTTTCTCTCCTTTTGTTTCTGCTGTCATTTTCCTATGATCACCGACAATGATAAGAATTCCATCTTCAAAGAATCAGCTTTTTTTCAAGGAATCATAGAAATTACCGAGCATTTCATCGCTGTATTTAATCGAAGATTCTTCGGTCTCTCCGTAGGGGGTTGAGTACGGTTTGTGGTAAGAAATGCTTTGAAGTAGTAATGCATAAGGAGCGTCAGCTTGATATTCCTTCTGTTTCTTTTTCAGGATTTCTAAGGCCTTTTCATACAAATCTCCATCCGGTGCTGCGTCAAAAACATACTTTTTACGATCTTCAAAAGCCTCTTCTCCAATAATTTCATCAAAATCCATAGCCTCTAAAAATCCCTTCTGCCCAAAGAAATCTAAAGAAACAGCACTCAAAAACGTGGTAGAGTAGCCCTGCGTTTTGAGAAATTCAGGCAAACTCTCTAGGATCGTCTGGAATCCAGTATAAGAGGCTTTCCCCAATGGCTCAATCCCTCTAAGCATAGCAACGTGTGCAGTGTCCGAAGTACAACCGTTATTCACGAAATTCGTAAACGTCATTCCATCCGCAGAAATCCTATCAAAGTTTGGAAGATTATCATGAACGCCACCGATACGCAGGGAATCAATAGGAGACAGCGACTCAGCAAAAAGAAGAATGATATTAGGACGATGCTGTTTTCCCTTAACTGAGTGAAAATAGTCTTGATACGTAGTATGTTTGCCAAACAGATGAAAATCCTCGACTTCAGGCAGACGAGCAAAGAGAATTTTACCGTTAGTAATAAACATATTAGCGGGGAGAGGAGAAGAAATCCCACATAAAACGCCAAGAATGACAATGATACAGAAAAAACCTAGACAGAAAGAGGGAAATTTGGAAGTAAAAAGATATGCCTGCCTACGAGAAAGTAAAAAAGCAAGACCACAAAACACCGCAATAACAGCAGCAATCCCTCCCCGAACCAGCCACGGGAAAAACGTAAAAGCATCCTGAGCGAGACTACTAACCGTCAAAACAGTTAATTCCAAATGAAAAAGTAGTAAAACGACCGTTTCCAAAAGATAAAAAAAACTGAATACTCCCGCAAGAAAGGCTAAAATTCATTGTATCACGCGACGTTTCACGCGAGACATAATCCATCCCAATCATCCAATAATTGCAATCACCATAAAATCACTCAACATTCTAGAAGCAAATACTTCAATACTAGAAACCCACTGCGCAGAAAGGAGAAATTCTTGATGAGCAAGAAAAAAACTTTTGATAAGACAACCAAGAAATATGATGAGAACTAAGCTACGATAATACGTCTTCATAAGTTGTAGTATATGAAACTAGCCTATTTTTTTCAAGAGATTTATAGGTGAGCATCGACAACCAAGAAGTACTAATAATGATAAGTTTTTCCAGTTTTCAACGTACTAATACGATAAAGTTGCTCAATGAGTACCAATTTTGCTAATCCATGAGGTAAAGTAATCGCTCAAAAACTGACTTCTTGCAATTCAGGAAACGCAGATAAAAAAAGCTGACGATCAACCCCATACGGACCTCCAATAATAAACACTGAATCTTGCCTGTTAACGAGCTGTGCAAGTTGCTCCGTTGAGAGAGATTTTCCTTCCTTGATGAGCAAGATTTTCTGCAGATGGTGATACTTCTCATGGAGTCTTGCAATCAGCTTTTCTGTCTCTTTTTTGATAACAAACTCCCTATTATCCGATTTAAAAGGTTTGATTGCATCAAATTTTACGCTTTTTCAGAGGCGTTTTTCATATTCCGCAATAGCAGAGGCAAAATGCTTATCAGAATCTGAGATATGAACAATGATACTAGTCATACGAATCAAAATTTCAAAACCAAGGTAAAAACTAGAGACTGAGGAATTTTTTCTTCCAATCGCACAAAATCCTATTCAAATACACAATATTATGAAGCCCCAATAAAACTCCTCAGAGTACCTCTTTCTCTCTCAATAAATGATGAAAATATGCCTTAGAAAAATTTCTACAAGCGTAGCAATCACAATTAGCAGTAAGAGGAGAGAAATCTGAGGCATAACGAGCGTTAGAGAGCTTAATATTTCCCTCATCTGAAAAGACAAGTCCATGTCTTCCATATCTCGTAGCACTGACGCAGTCAAACATATCAACCCCCTGCTCAATAGCAAATCTTAAATCTTCAGGAAGTCCTACTCCCATCAAATATCTTGGCTTATCGACGGGAAGCTTTGGTGCAGTGAAAGAGACTACTTCACGTACTTTTTCCGTTCATTCTCCCACACTTACTCCTCAAATGGCAATTCCATCCCAAGCATATTCACTCAAAAAATCCACGCTTTCTTGCCTCAAATCTAGATAACTTCCTCCTTGAACAATAGGAAAGAGAACTCCACGAGCTTCATTATATTTCGGCTTAAAATGATCAAAAGCCCTCTTTGCCCAGCGATGCGTCATATGCATTTGTCTAGCAATAGTTGATTTTTCAGCATCTCATGGGCTACAGACATCCAGTACCATCATAATATCGCTACCAAATCTCATCTGCGTATCCACGACATTTTCTGGTGTAAAGAGATGTTTCGTCCCATCGAATGGCGAGCTAAATTTTACTCCTTCTTCTGCCAGCTTAATTTTCACTTCATGACCACCTTTACCAGGAATGGAAGAAAACTGTCAAGATTCTGCTTTATTCTTAGAGCTTAATCCTAGACTAAACACCTGAAATCCTCCACTATCCGTCAGGATCAATCCATTGTCCCAATGCTCAAACTGATGAAGTCCTCCCGCTTCCTGAATCAATCCACTTCCGGGGCGGAGATACAAATGAAACGTATTTGCCAAAATCACTTTAATCGGTTCGATATGCTGCCCAATATACTTTTCATCTTGCAATAAATCCAAAATCATCCCCTTAATCGTAGCTTTCGTCCCAACAGGCATAAAAATCGGAGTTTGTACAGTGACTCCATTCAGAGTTAATTCCCCAACACGCGCATTACCTTGCTGTTTTATAGTTCTAAATTGGAGTTTACCCATATCTTCACACCAAAAAAGAAATAAAAATCTGACTTCAATACTACAGAAACTCCAGCAAAAAACAACTAAAAAAGTAGAGCCTCTGGCAAAACCACCTCACTTACATACATTTTATACAAGAATATCTTGTATTATGATAAGCTTTCCCTATACCATACCACTAACCACTACTTTTTTATCCTGAAAACACTCCCACCAAATGCTTCAACAGCTCAAAGATCTTATCGCAACTTCTGCTTCTCTTGCTGATAGTAAAGGACTTTTTTTCTCTCTCTTTGATAAAAATGGGAAACTGCTAGATTCTCAAGGAACGCTCACAACCGATAAAACACTCGAAGCTCTTATGGAACTCTTTTATCAAGGCATTATAACGAAGTACGAAAAGACAACCAGTAGCGTAGTGATAGATATTGTCGAAACGATCCAAACGATGACGAACGTGTCAGATTTCTTAGCTCTTTCCCCTAAAATTTATGGAGTGGTGCTGACTTCCACCAAAACAAAAAAGACAGGAATTCTGCTTCCCAATACCGCATGAATTACTACAATGCAACAGGCTTTATCCGCAATCAAACAAAAACATAAACTCTCAGGTGAAGTGCTGATTGAAGTGTTTCAGACCAAGAGATTAGTGCTAAAAGTATAAACCTCTCCTTCACATTGATGCAAATCACAGATAAATCCCTTGATTATCTAGAGCAAATGATTAACAACTAACTGGGTACAGAGTCCTGGTCGTTCAATGGATAGGACACAGTCCTGCGAAGACTGTAATCCCGGTTCGACTCCGGGTCAGGGCAAAAGTTTACTTCTTGATGAAACCTCTATGCTTCTTGTGGTTTTTTCTCTCGTCGCACTTGCGATAGCAATAGCAAGTCTTGCAGTGTTATTCTACGGGATTATCATATTGATGTTTCGTCCAGAGGATCGCTCACTTCAGCTCGTAAAAAAGATTGCCATAAGCATTCTCATTGCAGTAGTGCTTTTTTTTGTTATTTTATTGTTGACCAATACCTTTCTAGCACATACCAATAGTGGAGAACTCAGATTTTCTCTCCAAGATATCGTCCGAAAAGTAGGAGAACGACTCCAACGAAGATGGTAAGACCATCAATCTTAAAATAGACTTCCCTTACCCTGCTTCGCAGGGGCTCGCCCCGCTTACGCGGGGATTTTTTTAAAACATCCCAATCAGTCTCACTTCGTTCGACTGCCCTTGTTAAAAAAACTTCCTCCAAATCATTTCTACTCCCAATTTGATACTATTAGAATTTTTTTGTCCTTTCTCTAAACTATAATCAGTATACCTGATATGTACTGGGAATTCTACAAATTTTAGTCCTAACTGACGAATCTGTTCATTGATTTCATTAGCATAATGCATTCCATCCGCAGTGAGATGAATTTTTTTCAAAGTATCTAGCTTGTAGACTCTGAATCCAATATGCGGATCGCTCACTTTCGTTCCATACATCATCCTAGTCACAATTCTAGAAATAATCAAGATCACCCTTCTCATCGCAGGAATATTCTCACAACTTCCTCCTTTCACGAATCTCGAACCAACATACAAATCAACATCGGAGGAGTCAGAGTGTTCAGCTTGTCAAAGGAAATTTACATCGTTAATATCCATCTGACCATCAGAATCAAACGTGATAACTCGTTGAATTCCTAGTTCATCACCATGTTGTTGCAAAAAACTAAACCCTGTTTTGTTTGCCGCACCACCTCAACGATTGATGGTATGGCTACAGATGATAAACAGGCACTCTGGATGCTCATTCTTCAACATTTGTAAAATCTCTAGCGAAGCATCACTCGACCCATCATTGACGAAAATAAACTTCCTAAAACCAAAATTAATCACTTCTTCAACGCAGGCCCTAAGCGTTTTTGCTTCATTATGAACTCTCATATGCACGAGGTAGTTCCTCCATTTCCCTTCTGAAGACGCGCGAGAATGCTCGGAGCTGAGGAACGTTCACCAAGCCTCATTGATCGCTAATTGACTAATCAATCTCGACAAATCCATCTGATCTTTTTGTCTTCAACTCATCAGATGAAAACTCATCAATCCCAAAAAGATAATGGCACAATAGACAATCAATTCTGCACCTCTTGCGATACCAAGTTTTGCAGAAAAAGAGTTCAAAAAGCTGATATTAAACGAGCTAATCAAGACAAATAATGCACCAAGAGAAATTAAAATACAGGTTAAAATTCAGATTTTTTTCCTTCTTCTGAGATCAATTGCAAGCACAAGAAAAAGAATGCTAGCGACAATGAAAACGAGCTGCAAAAAAGAAAAAGGGAAAGACATAACACAGAAAAAATAAGGTAAAACACTCTTCACTATAAAAAAAAAGGAACAGCTTTTCAAGGGAGAAATAGACCTATCATCCCTAGAGCAAACATAATGATACTCTTCAGTATACTCAGGAAAATAAAAAAGTCAAGGGAGAAAAATCTCTTGACTTTTCAAAAAATTTATGTATACTACAGTATAGTTAAACATATTTATTATACCATATTTGAGTTTTTGAAGTCTTGAATTATCATTATTCAAAAGCGAGGTACAGCTCCGTATAGAGAGCTGTATTTTTATACAATAAAATCATCTATCAATGCAACATCTTCACTCGTAACCATACCGATAATTTCTTCGTTAGAACTACCATTTTGCGTGATAAACATTACTCCAAGACCAATTCAGCCTTTTCTTCTTTTGGTAAAAATTTCATCAGCTTCATAAATATTGATGTTAGCAGAGACAAAAACATAATCATTTTTCGTGGTATAAATAGGTAATTCACGCACTTTCAGACTTTGTAACTTTACGAAATTTCCTTGCAATAATTGCTCAGACATCCACCTCCAAAGCCCTCTTTCCGTGATCACTCCGAGAAATTTCGTCCCATCGTACACCGGCATACTAGAATAATGCGTTTCTTTAAATTTTGCGAGCAAATCCAAAACAGAAAAAGAAATCTGAACACTTTCTACCTCTTTTCTAAAAAATTCAATAGCGAGCGGAGGAGTCACGATCTTATCTACGAAATCTTGCAGTTTTTCAATCGCCTGTTCCGTAGGGATGGCGTAGAGCATCTCATGGATTTTCATTCCGTGAGAAATATGGTTTCTTAGTTCTCAAAAATATTTTAAATCATTCTGAAACAGTCTTACAAATCGGGAAATCGGATAATTTCCATTGATAATATGCTTTAATTTATCATTATACGGCAAAAAACTGTCCATTTTGAGTAACGTATCAAAATGTTTATCCATCTCGTTAAAAAGGGAAAGATACGTCATTACACGTTGTTGTTCTTGTTTTTCAATCATACTTGATTATAGAGATTTCAAAGAAGTTTTGCAATTTTTGTCAGATTTTTTCTTCTCTTTTAAAAATATTTTTCTTGTTTTTAAAAGGAAAGTCAGTATAATTCCCCTGAGAGCTTCCTTACATTTCTTACGTCTCAATCAAAGAAATGGAGGTGGATTTCGCGGTAAAATTGCCGATGTGCGCGTTTATTCAGTGAAAATAACCTCATGAATCTCGAAAAACTCTTTTGATCAAAAACCAAGGTAGATATTCTTAAATATCTTCTTTTTCGTAGACAAGGAGTATCCATGAGAGCATTAGAAAGCGAATTAGAACGAACTTTCCCAGCAATCAAAAAACAAGTAGATTCCCTAGAAGAATCCGGAGTTATTGATATAAATAAAGAAAATGCAGGCTTCTCGATTACGTTATCGCCTGACCACTACACCTTATTCCGTAATTTCTTTCTCTCTGCGCTCAAAGAGGAATGCACACAGCTATTTTCCACGTATGAAGTTATGATTGATAAATTTTTTCGAGGAAAAAAATTCTGAGCTCCACTAGAGATGGACTTGGTAATCATTTATCAACATATGGAAAAAGAACAAATTGAAGCCCTAAAACAGCAAATTGCTGAAGTGTTTAGAGGGTATTTTTTGGAAAATATTTCATTAGTCTTTATGTCAAAGGAAGACTGGGAAAAGAGATACAGGTTGGCAGATAGATTTGTATTACAGGTAATGAGATCTCTATAAGCTCCTGTTATCTCTAATTTCCTTCACTTTCTCGACAAACGCATGAGCCGTCAGTTCGTACTGCTCCTTGGTTTTGTATTCACGTACAGAGACAGATTCAGCTTTTTCTTCCTTTTCTCCTACAATAATCAGATAAGGAATCTTTTGCAGTTCTCCATTCCTAATTTTCTTCCCAAAACTTTCATGTCCATCGTCAATACTTACCCTTAAAGACTGAGCTTTTAACATCTTTTCGAGTTTTTTAGCATAATCAAGGAACGCATCCGCAACAGGAATAATTCTCACTTGTTCAGGAGCTAGCCATACAGGGAAAGCACCGGCAAAATGCTCAATCATAATTCACAAAAACCTTTCAAGACTTCCGGCAATCGCTCTATGAATAACAACAGGTCTTTCTTTTTCTCCTTGCTGATTGGTAAATTCTAGCTGAAAACGTTCAGGCAAATTGAAATCACATTGAATCGTAGAAAGTTGCCATTCCCTTCACAAAGCATCCTTAAACATAAAGTCCAATTTTGGACCATAAAAAGAGGCTTCTCCCTTTACTCTTCTATAAGGAAGATCGTTAGCTTGTGCTGCTTTTTCAAGGCTGGCTTCCGCAATATCTCGTACTTCATCAGATCCAAGATATTTACTCTTATCATCTCCTCTAACACTCAAACTTACCCAATAATCACCAAGCATTCCTAACGTTCCAAAAAATTCTTTAATAATATCCGTAATTCATTTTACTTCCTCCTCAATTTGATCAACACGACAAAAAAGATGCCCATCATCCTGAGTAATAGACCTCACTCTCGTAAGTCAGCTTAATTGTCCTGTTTTTTCATCTCTATACACAGTTGCAGGCTCAAAATACCTGATTGGCATATCACGATAACTAAATTGATTATCAGCGAAAATCTGCATATGATGCGGACAATTCATTGGCTTCATAATAAATTCTTCCTCCTTTCCTTTTACTCTAAAGAGTTCATTTCCAAATTTAGCTGCATGCCCTGAAGTCTGATACAGCTCTAATTTCGCAATATGAGGCGTCCAAACCCTCAAATATCACTTCTGCTCGTGCAATTCCCAGAGGAAATCTTCAACCTCTTTCCTCATAATCATTCCTTTTGGTTGCATAAGTGGTAATCCTGCACCGATCAATGGACTAATGGTAAATAGTTTCAATTGTTGACCAAGGATTCTATGGTCGCGTTTTTTCGCTTCTTCCAAGAAAGTAAGATAGGTTTTCAGCTCTTCTTTAGTATCAAAAGCATAGGCATAGAGCCTCGTCATCATAACATTATTAGAATCTCCTCTCCAGTACGCACCAGCAAGCTTTGCGACTTTAAACGCACTAGGATCTATTTCTTTCGTCGTCTCCACATGAGGACCTTCACACATATCCAAAAAGGTAATAAATCTGCCTGCAAATTCGGTCGGATGTTTCTCTTGAAAGTATTTAGTTACTCCCTCGTAATAGGTAACATATTCCTCATGCACTCCCTTTAAAAGCTGATCTTTTGCCTGCTCAGGAATAGAATTAAGATAAAAGCTAATCCCTTCTCCAGCTTGCATAAATTCCTCCATAAGTTCAGCTTTATATTGCTGTTTTAATACTTCATGTACAATATATCTACTTTCATCATTCGTGAGATCTAAACGCGTAAATGGCTGGTTCTCTTTAACAATTTTTACCATCATCTCATTGACCTTTGGCAAATCTTCCTCCTTAATTTGCTTTTCTGGCGAAAATAAAAAGTCATAATAAAATCCATTATCGATTGCAGGTCAAATGGCGATTTCTACGTCTGCTTGCTGAACTCTCTGGACAGCCTGCGCCATAATATGCGAGAGAGAGTGACGAATCGAATGAAGATGGTCGTTGTGTTCGTGATTACTCATCAGAAAAGGAGAATAAGAGGTAAAAAGCTGAATTTCTTCGAGGGAAATAAATCCCAAGGGATAAAACTCTAAATGAAATAAAAACCTACCAATCACTCGGTAGGAAGCTTGTTTATCAAACAATCACAAACCCCTACCAAAGCTGGCACATTGTGGTTGTAGTGGTTGTGAAGGTGCGTAACTGTTTCATCGCCTCAAAAATATCTTTTTAAAAACCAAAAACAACGCGAAAAGGAAAAAATCTCTTGACTTTTGTGAAATTTTATATTATACTACAGCATCGTCTTATCATTGGATGAAATGTTCCAACGATGTTACCTTTCCTTTGGACAGTCCGTAACTGGCACTTACAATGTCTTCCATAAAAGGGGAGGGGACTAAATGTAAATCAATCTGCTTTGTTAACTGCTTTTTCAGAGGTTGCAGCCAAAAGTACTTAAAAAGAACAGCAAGTTTCGAACAGATTCCTTCATGCTTCACAGCAGACAAAAAATGCTGAAGGGAAAGCGGAGTTTTGATTTGATCGACCGCGTACAATTTCTTGGGATAAGGATAAAAATAGCCAAAATCGTGATACATCATCCAGAGTTTTCTCTCTTGCTTGGAAGAATTTTTTACAGGAGGAAGAGAAGAAACAACCCCAGCGCCTAAATTTCTCAATAACGAGTGATACCAAATCAAATCTGGTTGCTCTTTCTTCACAAATTTCCTAAATTTCGCAGCACTCCAAATATTGAGAGGAGCAAATAATAATCCAAGATAAATCCTAATTTTTCACAAAATCCCTTTTGGTAACTGTCCTCCCCAAAGCTTTACCGTATGTCCGTGAGCTTCCAAAATAGCTTTCACGTCGTGAAGATAGGTCTCAATACCTCCAACTTTATTGATAAAATCGCTGACAAGAACGATATGTAAGGGCGTGTTGGCTGATGCAGGACGATGCAATAATGCCAAAAACCTTTCATACCAAGCTTCTGTGCTATATTTGTCCAAAAAAGAAGGGGAGATAGTAGATTTTTGTTGACTATCGCGTGCCATTTCGCACCGCTTAATCAACCTCTCTCCTGTCGTTTTCCCTTGATAACTAAATAAATTATTCTGTCCTTCGATAAATGGCTCCAAACCTCCCTTTCTATATCCTACGACGGGGACTCCCCAGCTCAGAGCATTCAGCGCAGAAAGTCCAAACGTCTCCAAAAAATCTGATGGCATCAAGCAATAATCGATATTCCCAAGATATGATTTAATCTTTTGTAATGGTTGGAATCAAAAATAATGGACGGTAGGATATTCCGTCAGTGGTAAAAGCTCCTTTTGAAGTGATCCTGATCCAAAAATAAAAAATTCCACCGGTTCAGGAGAGCTTTTTTCCTTCGTCCCCTCGCTTCAATCCGGCTGCTGGGCATGTAATGCCTTAATCATCTCAATAATCCCGTCAAATCCCTTTTCTGGTTCCAATCTTCCATAAAAAAGCAATCATAAAGCCATGCCTGATCTTCATCAAAATAAAAGCTTGATACAAACATACAAATCCGTAAGAACATTTCAATCAGACTTTTTTCTTTTTTTACTTCATCTAAGCGTTAGAGAGGATGGATTTTCCAAAAGTTGGACTCGGGACCCGAAAACTTACCTGAGAAAATTGTTATAATGCAGTAATCTCGGCTCTAGAATTAGGATATACACACATCGATACGGCTCAAGTCTACCAAAATGAAGAAGACGTAGGAAAAGGACTTCAAGCATTCTTAGCCACAGGAAAGAAAAAAAGAGAAGAAATCTGGCTAACAACCAAGGTACGAATGGAAAACTACGAAAGACTTGCGGATTCCGTGCAAGAAAGCCTTAACAAGCTAAAAACTGACTATGTGGACTTACTTTTACTCCATCGACCAACCAACGAAGCTGAACATGAACGCTGTTTTGATGAGATGAAAAAGCTGAAAGATACAGGGGAAATCAAACAATTCTGAGTCTCAAATTTTACGCTTGCCCAACTACAACACGCTCGAAACTACACAGAAGGACAGATTTTTACCAACCAAATCGAATATCATGTGTGATTGTCACAAAACGTAATAAAAAGCTGGGCTGACCAGCAGGGGATGATAGTGACTGCATATTCACCACTGTGACATGGGCATCTCTTAAAAGATGATTCTTCAAAAATCCCCGCTGACAAAGGAAAATTAGGGAAAATCGCAGAAAAACACGGAATAACAATCGCACAAGTCTGCCTTGCATGGTTACTACAACACTGATGCGTTGTAATCCCAAGATCAAAAAACAGAGAAAGACTCAAAGAGAACCTTGCAGCACAACAAGTAACCTTAGATCATGAGGATCTAGAAGTGATTGCAACCTTACCCAAAAATCATCGTTATATTAATCCGCCTTTTGCTCCTCAATGGGATAAATAACGACAAAAAAAGGACCTGCTTAGCAGGTCTCTTCTTAAAATAGCAAAGAGCAAACCTAAAGAGTAAACCATTAAGTAGAGGCAATATACCTTATCAATTGTACAATTCCATAAGAGAAGGAAACCAAAGCAAGTCCAATCACAGCATTGATAATTCCTTGAGTTGCTTTCTTCTGAAGTGAAGCATCTCCCTTTCTTCCTGCCCAAATAAATAAAACTCCACACCAAATCAAAACGATGGTCACAACAGTTCAGATAAACATTGTCGCAGCTAAAATAACATCCTGTACAAACAATAAAACACTAGTCCTTTCCTCATTCCCCGTATCCTTCTTGAGTCCAAGAACTTTCTGAATATCAAAAGAACATCCTACCCCAAGCATACAATCTTTATTAATGTTAATTCCCAAGTTTGGAGCAGCATAAGTTGCGTTATTGACAAAGAGTAAGCCAGCTCCTAACCCAAAAACTCAAAACAATAAAGAGAATAAAAATTTTTTCATAATGGAAAAGACCTTGAAATAAAATCTTATATGAGTATACCAAAAAACGTATAAAAAAGCAAATTTATCTCTTTTTTTCGTCGCAATGCCTCAAATTATCATTGATATCTTGTGAGAACTGGAACAGTTCTATCTGGCAAGTATAGATATGATTTCATTTTTCTTTGCGGTGTCTTCACTGACGGCAACGATTGTTTTTTGGCTTATTGTAGCTGAAATCCTAATATTTATCCTATTTCTTCCTTTGCATCGCTGGATCTTACGTAAAATCAATAAAAGTAAGCAAGATTTAGTAAAAGAGGTCGATGAAGTGATTTATTTATTGGCAAAATCTCAATACGAATCCCATATTTCCAAACAACAACTTGGTGGAGATCCTCACTTTGCAATGATGAAAGAAATGTTTAAAAGCGGAAGTTTTGAATACTTAGATAATGTAGATACGATCAAAAATTTAGTGGGGAAAATTCAACAATTAATTAACGTACAAATCGTGACTGATGAACAACGAACGAGAGTTGCAAAAATTCAAAAAAAGATGAAAATACAGAGAGTATTGAGCAAAATATTTGGAATCCCAATTTGTGTGTTTACCCTAGGAATTTATAAATTATTCCGGTAAGAAGCCTGTGTACCAGCATACATTCAAACAAAAAAAGGAGAACGTAATTATTTAAATTTTCTCCTCTTAATAAGCCTATTTTCAAATTTATCCATAGCAATCGTAACTTGATTAGCATCCGGAGCCTTTGACGAAGAAGAAGAACTGATCGTTTGTTCAAGGTCAGTTTTTTTTGTCTGTTGAAGGAGGGGATTGTGGATTGCTTTATTGAGTGCAGTTTCCGTAGAAGTTGTTGCCATGGCTAGTAGATAGTTACATCTCTAAAAGGGGAAAGAATATTATTTCATCCAAGGATACTTTTTGTTTACAAGAGTTTTTACGGCTTCAGGCTTGATAATACCAAATTCTGTGACGATTCCAGTGATATATTTTGCAGGCACTTGATCAAAGGCAAAATTGATGATTTCTAATCCTTCAGGAGCGTCTTCTCGCACTTCTTTTTGATTTCTAGTCTCGATTTGAATGGAATCTTTCGCATCAACCTTGAGGAGATTACCTGCAATATATACAGGGATCTTCTCTTCATATGCAGAACGGCAAATACTATAACTTCCCACTTTATTGATAATATCTCCATTGAGTTTGATAGCATCACAACCAATAATTACCGCATCAATATCAATACCAAAAGGATCGTTTTTATCCAAAATAAATCCCGCAGAACTATCGACAATCATAGTAACTTTCATCCCTGCTTTGAGGAAATCCATGGAAGTCTTACGTCCTTGATACAGCGGTCTTGTCTCCGTATTGTAGACGAAAATCTCCTTCCCATCACGTCTATTCGCAATAATGGTCTTAATCGCAGAACTGGAATGACAATGCGTCAGTACAGAATTTCCATACTCCAAGAGATGTGATCCATGCTCAATAGCAAGAGTTGCGGTGCTAGAAATCATATCAAGATACTGCTGTGCAGCTTGAAGAGCGATGTCTTTGATGGTAGTGGTGTTTGACGTTTGATCTGCTACCATTCCTTTGATATAGGCCATTCCATTAAACATCATAGGCTCAGTAGGACGAGCATTTTGGAGCATTTCCATCGCAGGAAATAAAAACTCTAAAACCGATGCATCTGTAGGGAAAGTCTGCCTTTTAAGCTCATCAATAAGAATTTGAAAAGCTGATTTAGCAATATTGGTCGCTCCTTGAATCTTGATATCATAAATATCTTGTACAACTTGTTGAACATTGGTAAGATCTGCCATGATGCAAATGATAAAAAGGAATAAAATAATGTAGGTGCTTCTAACAGGGGGATGCTACACTCCAACTCTAAAATAAATCTCTTTATCAACAATTTCCCTCTTAGATCCCCGTTTTAAAGCAGAAATCTGTTTGATAATCTGCACTTTCTCAGCGGTATTTTTTGCTGGCAATCCATATGGAATCTTTGCCTTAAAACTAAATGGACGCGTTTGTTGGTTATTCACTGAAACTTTACATGCTCCCATAAATGCTTCGGTACTAGTTAAATCAGTCTGCGTGAACTCAGGCTCGAATTCTTTTGCCAAGAACTCAGCATCCGGAGCTCCAACTTTAAAGACAAACATAGAACCAACATTTCCAAAAATAGTCTTAGAAAGGTCTAAACTTCCTCCAAGTCATTCAGATTTCAGCTGATCAACATATTGATGAGCAACAACTAATCCAAGCTTATATTTTCTCGCTTCTGATAAGATAGATTCAAAACTACCAGAAATATAATTCTGAAACTCATCCACGTACAAATAGTGCGGCACGCGCTCTGCTTCGGGGATTTTTGCACGCTTCAATGCAGAAAGTTTCACTTGCATAGCAATAATTTTTCCAATGAGTTTTGAGGTTTCTTCCCCTGAAATTCCTTTTGCAAGATTCAAGAGAATGATTTTCTTTTGCTGCATTGCGTCGTACATATTAAACGCTGATTTTGCTTGTCCGATAATATTTCTTACGTAAATACCCGTAGTAAAAGGTCAAAATTTTGCCTGAATAAATGGGATAATCTCAGCTTTTTCTCTTTCTCACATCTTTTTGTAGGTTTTATTCCACCAAGCTGCAACGACAGGATTCTTAATATTAGCAATTTTAGAATAGGCAAAAGCATCATCAGTAAAAAGCCTCATAATATCCACTAAAGTTCCTCATTCTGGTTGATCCATGAGGAGAAAACAAGCATTTCTAAAATAATCCTGAATACGAGGTCAAAAGATTTCAGGCCCGTACATCTGGACAAACATTTCGACGAGATCGTTAGTCACAACGTCTTGTGCATCAGCATCATCAGAGCTTACTTCGAGAGGATTAAGTCCAATAGGGTATTGAGTATTTCCTAGGTCAAAATAAATCAAATCATCAATTCTTTCCTTAGGGAAATGCTTAAGCAAAAATTCACAAGCGTCACCATGAGGATCGATAAAAGTAAATCCGCGTCCATGTTCCATATCATCAATCGCTTGAGAAAGCATAATCGTCGTTTTACCAGTTCCTGTCTGTCCTAAGATATACATATGTCTAAATCTATCATTATCAGTAATTCTGATTTCTTTTTTTATTCCTCAGAAATTATTGTATCCTACCACAATTCCTTCTTTTGGTAAGCTGTCTTCTACAGAGATAATCTTATATTTTTGCCAAGAAATACGAGGATTTTGATTGAATCTTCCATGAGGGAAATGGATAATGGAAGACAATTCCTTAATATTCAGGATATTCTTTTTATCGCTTTGGAAAGCTCTTTTTAATAGAGATCCTTCAGAGAGGAAAATCCTCTGCACAAATCTCTGAGCAAATCCACGTAAATCTTGTGCTTTGGTGAATTTGATGGTATTGAGACCAAGATAATTGTATTGATTAAAAAGTCTACTCAGATCGTCTATGATTTTTTGAGGACGTGACTTATCAATGGAAGTAGCAAATGCCTTAATTTTTACGTTAAACAGCTCATCATTCATCTTTTTATCAAAATCGCCCAATTGTTGAGGGGAAAAATTGTGTTTAGTTTCAGCTTTTTCTCCTCCATTTTTTTCTTTTTTATCAGGAAACCAAAATTCCCAAAAGCGCCTGAGAAAACTTCTAACACCGTGTTTTTTTATTTGCTCCCCCTTCTTTCTCATTTTCTTCAGCCATTCCTCGCTAAGCGGTTCGACCATAATCTGCAGACAAGCTTTCTCATCTTTCGTTAAATGAGAAAAAGCAGAGAGAATACTATCCATCGGATCGGCTTCAAAGCTTTCATAGGTTTTAACAGGATACACGCTGTCTTTAGTCAACGTAAATTCACCTCACGCCATATATTTTCCTCCTTCTAATAATTTTGGCTGATCAATCACCTCGACCAATGCACCTGCATAAAAGGCCGTAATCATCTGCTGAATCGTAAGGACATGATCCTCAGGTACTGCAAGGATAAATTTAATCAATTCCTTCTCGACGAGAATCTCCATGCTAATATAAGGATTTCCAAGATGCTTATTGATAAAATTATCCTCATAAATAGCATAAAAGTTTTTATAAATCTGATTCATAAGGGCGATATTATCTTTCATCGTGCTGGTATGATCTTTCGCGTCAATATCCGAAGATCTAGCCACGGCATTCTTTGGTACGCGTACTTGGAGAAATCTCAGTTTTTGAGACTGCTTACTTCTATGCTTTTGGATTTGCTGTAGTACAAAAATCCTCCAAATGAGCCATCACGTACCCATTAAGATTCCAGCTAATCCAAGACTGAGTCATGCAGTGATTCAATTATTCATCTCTTAATTATAGAGAAAGTGAGCAAAAATGCAAATTAACCGTAAGATTATTTGATAAATTTTATTCTTCAACAGCAGCTTGCTGTGCTTTTTCTTCCGGAGTAAGCGCTACATCTTCAGAGATTGTAGTGTTTTCTTCGTTCGTACCGGCTGTATCTTCATTATTGTTGTGATCTCCAGTGTCTTCATGCTCTTCAGCTACCTCTGTATCGTTTTCTTCTTCTTGATCGGTAGGTTCACTAGCCTCTTCTTCACTTGTTATTTCGTCAGTATCTGCTGTCTCAGGAGAGGTTTCTTCATCCACTTCTTCATTATTTCCCCCTTCCTCTTCAGTCTCCTCTTCATCAGTAGTCTCCTCATCTTCCCCTTCAGTATCTGCAGAGGTCTCGTCTTCAGAATGTTCCTCCTCATCTACGTCATCAGTTTCCTCTTCATTATTTCCTGCTTCCTCTTCAGTTTCCTCTTCATCAGTAGTCTCCTCATCTTCTCCTTCATTGTCTTCAGAACTTTCCTCTTCTTCCGTTTCTTCTTCAGTCTCCTCTTCATCAGCTTCAGTTTCGTTTTCCTCCTCACGATTCTCAGATGCTTTCTCTTGTGTATCTTCTTCCTCATTTGTTTCAGGCGCTTCTACGGTTGTGTTTTCCTGTTCGTCAGCAGAACTTTCCTCATTACGTTCAGATGATGCAGGAGTGAGTTCCTCCGGATTCTGAATATTCTCGCTTGGTTCTGGATTTTGAGCGCCGGCAACAGTAGCTTCATCAGTTCATTCCGTTCAAGTTTCTGGCAGCTCATTTTCTTCAATGCTAATACCTAGCCTCGCCTTCGTCTCGGCATCTACAAATTCCCTTCTTCTACCATATTTCTTAGCAGAATATTCCTTCAAAATCGGCACAATTCTCTTATTTTGATAATCACTTGAATAAATAGAATTCATACTAAAGACACGAGTGGTAGAGTTATCAATATTCAGCTTTATATACGCTTTATAATTGGCGATTCCTACAATATCTGCAGGCCCCAACACAGGAGTATATTCCTTTTCCAAAAACTCAGCATCGGGAGCACCGACTTTAAAACTCATCATAGTACCAACGTTACCAAATACCGCTGCTTTTACATCATTTCTACCTCCTCCCGTATCTCCAAGTCCTTTTGGTGGGTCAAGCTGCGCAATATACTGGTGAGCCATAATCAATGAAAGTCTATACTTTCTGGCTTCTGACAAAATATCTGCAAATGTACCAGAGACAAAATTCTGAAATTCATCCACGTACAGATAAAAATCTTTACGATCTTTCGCATCCATCGAAGCTCTCGCCATCGCCGCATTATAAATTTTTGAAACGACAATCATACCGAGCAGTTGAGCGTTAAGCTCTCAGATTTTACCCTTTGACAAGTTGATAATCAGGATCTTCTGATTATTCATTACGTCCTCAAACGTAAATGCAGATTCCGTCTGTCAGATAATATTTCTAATCAATCTATTAGTATTAAATGATACAAATTTTGAAGAGAAATAAGGGATAATCTCCTGCTTTTCCCTATCTCCCATGGCATTATAGGTCTTCTCTCGCCAGTTTTTTACGACAGCATTGGTAATCTTTTTAGTTTTATATTCACGATATCCATCATCAGTAAAGAGTCTCGTAACATCCAAAAGCGTTGGCCTATCATCGAAATCCTCCAACAACGTCAGACTTCCATATTTAAAATACTCCTGAATACGTGGTCCAAAAATCTCTGGCCCAAACATCTTCAAAAAGATTTCTGTTGCGTCATTCACGGTCCTATCGGCTTGATCGAGATTATCGATTTCATAAAGATTCAATCCCATAGGTCTTTCTTCATTTCCCGCCTCAAAATATACCACGTCTTTTGCCCTTTCTTTAGGTACATAAGCGAGGATATCTTCTGCCAAATCTCCATGCGGATCAATCAAACAGAGTCCATCTCCATTCCAAATATCCTGACGAGCTAGCGTCTGCAAAAAGACAGATTTTCCGGTACCTGACTTTCCTATCGCGTAATGATGTCTCGTCCTATCCTCTCTCTTGATATAAACAGGGGAATACACGTTTCTATAAATATTTACTCAGAGAAGGATTCAGTTTTTATAGAGCTTATATCCTTTGACTTTTTCTTCTTCCTGCACGTTCACAAACTGCTTTCCATCCTTTTCAATAAGTTCTTTCCCTTCCAAATCAGCTTTTTTTACCTCTTCGATAGGGACTAACTTTTCTTTTACATCAACTCTTTCTCCTACGGCCCAGTGATTAGCATAATCATCAGCCAAAATCGCAGAAAGCTTTCCTTTTTTATACTTTTCAGCTAAAACTCCAGACATAACCTTTCCATTCCATTCACTATCAGGGAAAGAAGGCAGATTAGACGGAGGAGCGACTACTTTATATTGCATCCATTCGATCGCAGGGGCACGATTGTACAATCCATCAGGGAAATGGTAAAGCCCACTCATCTCATTGGTTGAAAAATAGGAATACTTAGAGAAAAATCCCATTAAATACATCTGCACTCCCACCTGCCAAAGACTCCTAAACAGCCAACCAAAAAGGTCGTGTTTCGTGTTGGACGCAGATAAGGCATTACTATATTCATCAGTATACACATTATATGCTGTTTCCAAATTATTCAAGATTTCCTTTGGCTTTCCTGGATTATCAGAAGATGCAACAATAGTGAGCGTCGCACGAAATGTCGGATTCGCAGCTTCTTCACCCATTGCATTTCTAGAATCTTCTTTTGCTTTTACCATACGAACCATCGTTACATTCTCTTCTTCCTGCTTATTTCTCAAAAGTTTATCATCAGGTCAACGGAATAAAAAGTTGAAGAATTTCAAAGGATTCAAGAGATTTTTTAAGTTTCGCCAGTTCGTCTCGTAGATATCGAGATTTTTGTAAAGTCTGTCAGCGGCAACTTGTCTTCTCGTGTTGATCGATTGAGATTCCGGTTTAGAAACGAGAATGACAGACACGGTATCAGTCGGAGCCACTTTTCCCATAGAATCTAGAATATTATTCAGAGGATCGTCTGGCATATTTTTGTAGAGTTTGATGGTATACAACGGATCTTTTGTCGTTTCGAGGACCTGTACATCATAATATTTTTTGGTGAAGAACTTCGGCCTAGCAACCCTTTCAATAGACGCAGAAGCGTATTGAGAAGCAATTGCACTTTCAACAATATGCTGATATTCAGGATAAGTTCCCACTAAAAAGATAATTTGCCCGTTTACGTATTGCGTAATAAAAATCAGCTTTTGTTTCCCGAAAAAGAGTCTCATCATTTTTTCCCAAACCGTCACATCAGACATCTTATGAAGGTTGTTAAACACCTGAGACATCCTTCCAATTTTCTCTTTCATATCTTTTGCTAACTCTTTTTCCAGTTCACGTTCTCCCTTTCCATCTCCCCTTGGAAGCAATACTTTGAGAAATACGAGTCTATGGGAATTGAGAAAAGCATATCCATATCTCAGAGTGTCTCTCAATACACGTACAAAAATCGCAGCTCCAATAGCCCCAATGATAATCCAAAATACCCAGATTCCCACTGTCTGAAGCGTAGAAAGGGTATTGTCTGCCCAGGCGTCGACCTGACTCGCAGAGCCAGTGAGCGTAAGTTGTGTTCCATGTTCAAGACTTCACGTAGTTTCAGTTCAAGTCTGAGATCCTGATCAGCTTTGTCCTCCCTGTTCTATCGTATCCAAAAGAGAAGAAAGCTGAACTAAACTTCCATTAGCAACCTGATTCAAACAGGAATATTTTTCATTTCCTCGGGCATCTGTAGTGAGTTTTGAGAGATTCTCACGTTGAGAAGAATCCTGAGTAAATTGAGTGGTAAGGAGTGAGAGACATTGCTCGTTAGTCATGAAATGAGGCGAAATATCCTAAAAGATAAAAATGTACTACAATAGCGAGTATTCAGTATCCCTCAAAGTATACTCTTTTTCCTCATAAAAAGAAAATCCGCAAGTCTTTGCGGAAATATTTCTATTGACTTTTTTAAAATTTGGAGTATAATAAAGAATTGTTTCTCATGAGGAGAGATTTCAAAGTCAGGATTCCTGCCTTTTTTTATAGTTTACGAGAAACTTCTTATTCCAGTCCAAAAGTAATAAAAGCAGGGGAGTGCCTCATTCCAATATAAAAAAAGACTCTCGGGGATGCGGGACTCGAACTCGCGACCCCCTGGTCCCAAACCAGGTACTCTAGCCATCTGAGCTAATCCCCGAAAAGAGTCTTTTATTACGCAGTAGTTTACTCAGATTTCCTAAAAAATCAAGAGCAAATAACAAAGTGGTGCCAAGAGGCAGAATCGAACTGCCGACACAAGGCTTTTCAGGCCTCTG
>CAMVOC010000004.1 GCA_947169045.1 uncultured bacterium | reverse complement strand
GTGTTAGGCGTTCCGCTAGCGTTCATCCTGAGCCAGGGTCAAACTCTTCAAAAAAAGTATACATCTTAGCTCAAATTCTTTCTTGTACTGGTAAAGATCTCTTCTGCAAGGTCATTACTGCACTACACGAATCTCCAACCTTACAAATGGTAGCACTCATCTACTTTCCCAGCCGGAAGCCGACCAGTATCATCGACTGGATAATGCTTAACTACTGTATTCGGAATGGGAACAGGTGTTTCCATTATCCACATCAGTACCACCATTTGTAAGAATGAAGTGGTGTTTGTTCACCGTTGCAGGTTCTACTATACACAATTCCTCAACGATTGCAAGAGAAAATTATGATTTTGTTATTACAGGTCAGCTTTTTCTTTTCTGATTTTTTTGGGGACTTTGTTACTTTTTTGTGATGACATTTATTTTAAAAAAAGAAAAAAATGGGAAGCTCCTCAATGAAAGAAAAAAAGAATAAAAAAAACTGAAAGTTATGGTGGGCGTGGGTGGACTCGAACCACCGACCTCACCCTTATCAGAGGTGCGCTCTAACCGCCTGAGCTACACGCCCATATCCTTTCAGTGCAACGTTGACTATAGAAATTTCCTCACGAAATGCAAGAGGAAATTTTATTGCAAATCTTCAGCAAATCTCTATCCTGTATCATTATGAAATCAACGCTCAATAATATAAAAGTTCTCAAGCTTTGACATGGAGGCATCGGAATCGCCTTACATGAAGATGGTAGGAAAATCCTTATTAAAGGCTGAGTTTTACCTTGAAGTGTCGTCGACCTCAACATCGTAAAAAGGAGAAAGGATCACCTCGAAGCTCACGTTATCCAGACAAAAAGCTATGATTCTCAATATGCAGATGGAGAAGTGTTTTGCCCTCATTTTTTCATTCCGACTGGAATTAGTGCTCAGCATGCGGGGACTGAAAAAATTGGCTGTGGTGGCTGCAAATGGCAGTTAATGAGCTATGAAAAGCAATTACAAATCAAACAACAATTAGTAGAAGAAAGCTTTGGTAAAATTACAGCAAAAAAAGAGAAAAAAATCAGATTTTTACCTATTATTGGGTCCCCCTTGACTCGCGGATATAGAAATAAAATTGAGTTTAGTTTTGGAGTTTATATCTCTGAAAAAGAGCAACTCCGCGCACCACGATGTTGCGGTTTTCATAAGCAAGGGGAATTTAGTAAAATCGTAGATGTGGACTCATGTTGATTGATCTCTGAGAAGGCGAATCAGGTTTTTCATCTTTTGAAACAAACATGTTTTAATAGCGGTCTTCCCACCTATGATCAGAAAACTCATCAGGGATTTTTCCGTCATCTCGTCATTCGTGAAGGGGTAAATACTGGGGAATTATTGGTCAATCTTTCTGTCGCTGAGCATACTCTCACTCCTGAACAAAAAACGCTGCGAGAGCAATTGCAACATACGTTTTCTACCAATCCTCTCCTTAGAGAGCAGATTACCTCTTTTGTCATTACCGCGAATGCCAGTTTAGCAGATACCGTTAGAAATGAGCAGTCAAAAAGCAGAATTTTACGAGGGAAGGGGTCTATTGAAGAGATGCTCAATGGCGTAAGATTTAGAGTTTCTCCGTTCTCATTTTTCCAAACTAATACCCATGGAGCAGAAAAGCTGTTTTTAACTGCATTTACTATGTTGGGAGATTTTGAGGGGAATATTTTGGATTTGTATTGCGGGACGGGAAGTATTGGATTATCCTTATTATCTCTCAGTCAGAAAACTTCTTCTCCTAAAAAAGAAAGCGGTGTAATTGGCATTGAAATCGTGGAAGATGCAATCCGTGACGCGAATATCAATGCAGAGCTTAATGGACTTTCAGCTTTTTCCTCTTTTTATGCGTCTCCTGCAGAAAAAGCATTGGAGCGTTTCCCTGAATTAGCAGGGAAAATCAAAAATCTCTGAGTAGTCGTGATTGATCCTCCTAGAGATGGACTGCATAAAAATGTTATTGAATGGATCTCAAATCTTAAAAAAGAGCATCACTTCAAGCTCCTTTATATTTCTTGTAATTCGGTGACTATGGCGAGAGATGTAGAGTTGTTCTTGGAACATGGTTTTGACTTGAAGGAAATTCAGCCTTTGGATCTCTTCCCTTATACGCATCATTGTGAATGTATTTGAGTACTTTCTTAAATTTTTTGCAACATACAGCCATTCTCTGCATTCTTATCATAGAGATTTAAGGTTATTTTAAGGTTTATCACTTATACTATAGTATATGAAACTTAAAACTTCTACAAAACTTTCTCTCAAATTTACCTTGTTTGCAACTGGAATCTTATTATTCTTTTCTCTAGTTGTTCTGGTATTTTTTTTCAACACGCGAGCCTCAAAGCAAGAACAAAGGTTACTTTTGGACGGCGAATACGCGACACCTGCCATTTTGCAGATGATGAATGCTAATCGTTTGTGATTCTTATTGAAAGTAGTCGAGGAAAGACCAGCTCCTATGAATACTTCGCCGACTCCTGTGCCTTCAAGCTGAGCATCACTCTTTGCAACTCCTAAAGATAACAATCCTATCCAAGAAGTCAGTCCTCGAGCCATTGCCGATAAGGACGGGTATTTTGCTTTCAGCTTTGTCCCTTTTATTTCTCCTGAGGGGCGTTCTGTGCTCTACAAAAATGGGCAATATTTCCTTTCTAGCAAAGGGCAAGATCGTATGAGGCTTGTCGAAATTACTGAGTTTATCTATTTACAAGCGGAATTGATTCAGATTTTATTAATTTTGGACTGATGTTTTATTGTGCTGATTTTTATTATTTCTCGTTATCTTGTCCGCTCTTCTCTAAAAAATTTAAGAAAGCTGACTACTTATGCTAAAAATCTTAACTTTGAATGTCTCAATACGCTCCTGTATATTGATTGACCAGATAATGATGAGATAAAAATTATTGCAGACTCTCTCAATGCTTCCTTGGAAAAAATCCATTCCCAAATCCAATCTTTGAAGGATTTTACTGCGAATGCTTCTCACGAGTTAAAAACTCCGCTTATGATGATGAATACGGAGATTGATCTTGCAATGAAGAAACAAGACGCCGTCGAAAGATTACCGAAGATTAAGCAGAGTTTAAAAAGGATTTCTGCTCTTTTGGACATTTTGACTTTGATTACCAAATTGGAAAGTGGCGTGAAATTAGAGAAAGAAGAAGTGAGTCTGAAAGATCTTGCGGAAGAGAATATTGAGGTGATTAAGGATAGGATTAAACAATCCACTGGTGAAAAAAAGCTTTCTCAAGGCAAGATTTCGTTGACTGTTACTCCTCCGCTCACTGATGTTACTGTCAAAGCAAATCCAGCACTCCTCTCTATTGTGTTTAAAAATCTCATCGAGAACGCTCTTACTCATGCTGGACCTGAAGTGAAGGTTTCCGTAATTCTCGATCAGCATTCTTTCTCTGTTGAAGATACGGGGGTCGGGATTGCTCCTGACATTCAAGACAAGATTTTTGAACGTTTTTATCAGGCAGAAAAATCTGAAGATAAAGCAAATCATAGTTTCGGATTGGGACTCTATTTGGTGAAAAAAATTGTGGAGCTCCATGGATGGAAACTTACCGTGAAAAGTGAAGTTGGAAAGGGAAGCACCTTTACTATCAAGTTTTAATCAGCTTTTTATGACTCTTTTTATTTTATTAGGTTACACTTATCAGGATGACTCGTCTCTTAGTGATTGAAGACAATCAGCAAATTGCTAATAATATCAAAGAATACCTTGAACTTGAGCCGGAACGAGAAGTTTCTTTGGCTTCTGATGGAGAAAAGGGGTTGGCAATGGCTAAACATCAGGAATATGACCTGATTTTACTCGATCTTATGCTGCCAAAAATCAGTTGAGAACAGCTTATTAAATCGCTTAGAATCGAGAAATCACTCCCCATCATTGTCATTACCGCCAAGGGGCAATTGGAGGATAAATTGGAACTGTTTAGACTGGGAGCTGATGATTATTTAGTGAAGCCTTTCGATTTGTCTGAATTGCTTGCCCGCGTAAAAGCGTTGCTGAGAAGAGGGGTGCGTCCTCAGGTTTTTCAATGGAAGGATTTGAGTATTGATTTTTCTAGAAAAGAGATAAAAAAGGCTGATTCAGTGATCCATTTAACCTTGAAAGAGTTTCAGCTTTTGGAACTTTTGGTGCAAAATCAGTGAAGAAGTCTCTCTAGAACTGAGATTTTAGAAGAATTACGAGGAGAAGATAGTGTATGGGAGTGAGACGGGAAACTGGATGTCTATGTTGCAAATCTACGTAAAAAGCTGGATAAAAGGCTGATTGAGACCGTGAAAGGATTTGGCTACACCTTGAGAAGTTAAGTACCAAACTTTTTGTGTAAAAAAATTCCTTAGTTTCCGGATACGGACTAAGGAATCACATATTATTAATCTTACTTTTAATTAGGAATTTTTAATGAATTCAAACTTAGGCTTGTCACCTCAGATTTTTATATTATATGAATATCTTTTCGAAAGTCAAGAGGGAATTTAGGAATCTAACTCTACACAATGCATCAGATTATTAAAAGCTTCGCGTGAAATTTGGATATGTTATTTCATTTTTAAAATTCCCATTTACATATTCCGCAGAATGGACTTGTAACTCTGCATATTCACTACCTTCAAAAGGATATAATTTATTGTTTTTTCAGTAAACTTCATTTGATATGTAATATATATTTTTTGATATATTTTTATTACAAATCTTATTGGCTAATAGTAACAGTAGATTCATAAATGCATCATGAGTTTGCTTTGTTTTAAAGTGGTATTTCATTATCGATGTTAGTAATATTACTGATATAGGTCATCATTTTATATTCAGTTTTAATTTATTTATATTATTTACTATATTTTCAATAGATACCTCACTCAACGATCATTTCTCTAAAAACATTCTGCTTTCATCAGTAATTTTTGTATTGTATTTTATAAAAGCATCTCTACATATTTTCATTTCTTCAGAATCTCAATTAATCATCATTAATTGTTCCTTAGTATCAGTGATTAAGTTTGGATCTATTCAATAATATTGTACAAACCTTGAATCTTCTTGTACTTCAATAAAATCATTTTTAAAAAAATTTTTAGAAGCGAATGCATTAGTTAAAAATTTTCCGATCTGTCATCATCAACATCATATTTCAATAATTATAATATTAGCATTATTTGGGAACATTGAATCAATTAATTTTTGAATATATATTCATCTTTGAGGTACATTAAATGAATTGTTAAATCATGATTCAATGGTATGAATTAACTCTGATTTCTTCTGATTTATAAATTTTATAAAATTTTCTGCATTCATGAATTTATTAGGATCACAGGAAACACATTCATGACAAGCTCTTTTAGAACACACCTCTTTTCTAAAGAGCTTTATTATAACATCAATAATGATAGGATCTATCAAATCGTATCTATTCTTTTTTAGTATATTAAAAATATCATCAGCATACCTTAGCACAAGTTCTCATTGTTCTTTTTGATTTATTAGTATTGGGTGATTAAGAATTGTTTGGTTCATGTGTTTCTATTTTTAAAAGAATTTTTTGTCACTCTTTAGAAAAACAAAATTTATAATATTCATCAAAACTAATTGGGACTACTTGATCTATCCTAATAATTCATTTATCCATTTCCTTTTTAGAACAGACTAAAAGAGAAATCCTTTTTTTATCTTTCAAAAAAACAACAAAATGCTCAAATTTTCATCTTTGAATTCTAAGATCAACATAGTCATACATTACGATTTTGTTTGTAAGATAGTCTATAAGGTTATTTCATACTTTTATTGGTTCATTTATAATCTTTTCTATTGGATAACATAATAATCATTGAGGAAAAAAATTGTTACATTTTCAAATACTTATTAAATTATATGCAAAAAATGGAGTCAACAATGTTCCATTCAAACATCAAATTCAATTATCATATTTTTGATTTTTATATCATCGAAGTCAGTTGAACCAGATTTTTTTGAGAGAATATCATTCATAAGAGTTATCATTTATGTTATCTTTTATTTCATCATAAATTTGTTTATCGCTTCAAAGGTAGCTAACTCTTGTAACTTTATTCGAAATTTTTTTGTAGAGACTGAAATTACCTTTATTTATTGCACTTGAAGTATATGGGTCTTTTTTAATATATCTCTGATATACTTTTAAAATATTCTTATATGTTTTACCATGGGAATCATAATCTAAAGGATCTGATGCCCAATACAAATATGTATAATTTTTATTTAAATCTTTTGAATATTTTTTTATCAAATATTTTAGCTGATTAAACGGTATACATAAAGGATTTTCAGAAAAAATTGCATCACAACCACAAAAATAACATCATTTTGAACATCAAAAATTTGTTTGCAAAAAACCAATATTATTCATTATTAAATTTTGAGTTTCTTTGCTGTAAGCAAAAAGAGAAAATGGTATTCAATATCAATGGTTTTTATTATACTTTTCGAAGTTATGTGTAACAATATTTATTATAGTTTTTTGATGTTGTACGGAGAGCCGTTTACAATAATATGTAAGAAATGCAAAATTGTAATCGATTTCTATTAATTTTAAAAATTTATTCTCATCCATTTTATTAACACTATCTATTATCTCTCGAGGATATCTAATAATTATAATCCGGCAATTCCTATAAATAATTCGGATTTTTTGTAAGTTGATTAAAGATTTTACATTCAACTCAACTAGTGCAATTATAAGAATCAATAATTTTGTAATACAAAAATAACTTGATGATATCCATTGAAATATTAAATTGTTCTATTTTCTTTTCGGAAAAAAATATATGCTTAGAAATATATTTTAAAAATTCATATATTGAATCAACGTAATTAAGTGTTAGTTTTTTGTTATTAATAAAACAGGTAATCTCCATTTTATCAGATTTTGATATGGCAAATTTTGAAAATACATTATATCTATACTTCATTTCTTATCACATATATATTATAATCTTCTCACATATCAGTTATAGCTGCAATAACTTTTTCCCTTGGAATAAAAACAGGTTTTTGATAAGGACCTGGATCATATATCTCAAACATTCAATCTCTGAATCATTTACAAACTACTACATGACCACCACTAATTCATTCTTGAGGCTCTCTATCATATAAGACATTAGCATTTAATCATAATATAAAGAGCGTATCTTCGTTCTGATGTTTTTCTATTACAGACATTATATCTATTTCATAAACTTTTTCGATTTCATTAGATTCTAGTATTTTTTTCGCAATAGTCGTATCATAAAAATCAAAAGATACATTTTGTTTTCAATCGTTTCGGACTCAATCTTTCACAAAATCTTTATATTTATGATTTTCATATTTTTTGTTTATAGTTCAAACAGGATCTTTTATATATTCTAAATCATATTCCTTAGAAGACATTGTCGTGTAAATTACTTTAAATCAGAGCCTAGATAATGTATATGCCATTTCTCATTCTGTAAGTCAATCTCAGACTTTATATTTTCCCATTTTAGCAAGTTTTATAGCATCCCAGGTATCTTTCATATTAAATTGCGTATACCAAAAATAATTAAGTATTCCCATAAAACACGCGGTACTACAATATCAGTAGTAAGATTCTGGCATAAAATTAATCTGATATTTTGGGTATTCCATAATTTTTAAGATAAATTAGATTATAAAACATTATTTTTAACCATTATGAAATCATATTCTGGGAAAAGATATTGCATTGCTGCCATAACCCTCTTCTCTGGGATAAAATCAGGTTTTTTATAAGGACCTGGATCATATATCTCGAACATTCAATTTTCATATCCTTTACAAAGTACTACATGTCAACCGCTAATTCATTCCTGAGGGTTTTGATCATAGAGAGCATACCAGTTTAATGGTAGTATGAATAAAGTATCATCATTTTGATATTTTTTCACTATGGATACTAAATCTATCTCGTATAATTTTTCAATTTCATCTGATTCTAGTATTTGCTTCGTTGGTATGGTATCATATATATTAAACGATCTTCATCAAGCAGAATTTTTCCGTGTTCAATCTTCAGACAAAAATTCTTTATGAGCAAAATTTTCATATTTTTTTGTCATATATCATACAGGATCATTTATATATGCTAATTCATTTTCACGAGTTCATGATGTTGCATATGTTACTTGAAATCACAATCTGGAAAGTGCATATCACATTTCTACTTCATCTAGTCAAGAATCCTTCGTATATCTTCCCATTTTAGCAATTTTCATAACATCTCGGGTATCTTTCATATTAAATTGAGTATACCAAAAATAATTAAGGACTCCCATAAAACATGCGGTACTGCAATATCAGTAGTAAGATTCTGGCATAAAATTTATTTGATATTTTGGATATCCCATAATTTTTTATTTATTAAATAAAAAAAGGGGACAAAAAGCCCCCAAAATAGCTATGCAGCTATCTTTTCATCTTCAGAAAAACTTTCAGGGGATCTAAATCAGCTTCATCCTGAGCACGATCAATCGGAACAACTTCAATCACACTGTTGTCCCCCTGAATCAATTACCTCAAACAAGTCATCTGATGTTCCCTCAATTTGCACATCAATACCTTGTTTTTTGAGTTCTTCTAAAACTCATTGCAATTCTAATGTTTCAGCCATTTTAATACTGATTAGAATATAAAGATATACGCCTTAGTAAGAAAATAATGGCAAAAGTCAAGAGGGGATTTTTATCTGTCAAATAATTTATCAATCTCTGTTTTTTCTATCTTCCAGAAAAATGGCCTTCCATGCTGGCAAACGAAGAGTCATGGGATTTTTTCTAACCCATCACTTACTAATTGTTCCATCTGAGGAACAGAGAGCTTATGCCCTGCTTTGATAGATGTTTTGCAGGCTTTAGAAGCGTATACTCATTCCATGAGGAGGTCAAAATTAAGGGTTTGCTGGTACAATACATAATTGAGTAAGGTTTGCATATCGATAGGATATGTTACGAAAATGCTTGGAACCGCGTATATCACAATTGTACGCTCTGAAAGCATGGCAATTTCAAATCCTAAAGCATTCAATTCTTCGATTTTTTTGGAAAGGTCTGCGATTAAACTGATTTCGAACTTTAAAGGTTGCAACAGTGTTTCTGGAGTCAGCTTTTCTGTCTTTTTCATTGATTCAAAAGCGATTCTTTCTGCTAGTGCATGCTGATCAATGTAATACAGTGCATCCTGCCCCTGTACTATGATGTAGGTATTTCGTAGCTGTCCTATAATTTGGTAGTCTCCGATTTCTGGATGATAGAGATTTTTACGGTCTGCATCTGTAAAATCGTGGAGAGAAAACATGGAATTAATAGTTTGCCCTCCGGAATGAAAATGTCCCGCAGTAAATAAGGATTCTTCGCTATGCTCAGTATGACGATGTCAAAACTCCTGAGTAAAGGAGCCTGCATGTGCCGTTGAGGTAGCAGTACTACACTCTTCCACTGTTTCACTAGGCCTGAATGATGAAATATTCGCAATCCTCCCCTGCCCTAGCGCTTCTAGCACGGCGGAGTGAACTGCTTCAAAAACCTCTTGAGGATTAGCAAATTTTACATTCAGCTTTGCAGGATGTACGTTCACATCTACCATCTGAGGATTCACTTGCAAATCCAGCACTACAAAAGGATATTCCCCTGGTTTAATCTGTCTGCGGTACGCGTCCATCAACGCTTTCATAATAATTTTATCCTGCACAGGTCTCCCATTGACGTAAATTCTGATATTTTCTCTCGATCGGAAGCGTAAATTTGCATCCCCAATCATTCCGTTGATCTGGAGTTGTCCTGTGGTTTTTTTCAGATTTTTTAAGTTTTTTCTTCGATCTTGTTTGAAAATTGCAACAATCCTTTCGGTCACAGAATCTACTGGTTCCAACTGTAAAATCACTTTATCTTGTTTTTTTAGCGTCCGTGCCTTATCGTAGTGCTGAATTGCGATATCAATGAAATAATTATAACAGTAAAAAAATTCTGTCTGCGATGATTTGAGGAATTTCAATCTTGCAGGTACGTTGAAAAACAAGTCTTCTACGCTGACAAATGTCCCGTGCTCAAAGCTTACAGGTTGATGAGTCATCACGGTTTCTCAGCCTTTTTTTACTAATTTCGTACCGATCTGGGCATACGCCGTTTTGGTAAGGAGCGTGAGTTTGCTCACTTCGGCGATACTTGCCAGTGCTTCACCGCGAAATCCATAACTTGCAATCTTGTAGAGGTCTTCGTCGGTCTCTATTTTGGATGTTGCGTATCTTTCTAGGACGAGATCCATGTCTGCAAGCTCGATTCCAGAACCGTTATCTTGTACGCTGAGAGACGATTTTCCTCCGTCGTGAAGTGAAATTTCGATTCTGGTCGCTCCTGCATCTAGACTGTTTTCTACGAGTTCTTTGAGGATTGAGCTCGGTCTCTCTACGATCTCCCCTGCTTTGAGTCTATTGATGAGATAATCAGGGAGCTTATGGATTGCCATCGTAAAATATGCAATGTAAAAAAAGAGAAAAAAGCTGATAACAGCCTAGATACTATGATAGAAATCTTGTCTCGGAAATCAAGAAAAATCAAAATAACTGATTACCAATTCTTTATTATACTTATAAAAAATAAAAAGTCAAGAGATTTTTTGCTCTGTTATGCTTAGATAGTTCCCAAAATGTACTCTTTTGAGTATACTTGTAGATGATTTTATTTTCTACGTCTTATGGAAAACTCTCTTCAAAACGTTATTTTCAATACTAATTATACATCCGTACTGCCTAACGGTGGTTTTGTAGTTTCTCCTGAAGCTCCTGCTCAAGCTAGTAAAAGCACTTCTTCTGCTGCATCTCAACAGGCAGTTGCAGCCGCGGGTACTACCTGAGCAACTCCATCCGCGAATAAGGCAGTTACTTCGAAGAAAACCTCAGGTTTTTCTGCCTTTTTTGATGGATTATTTTGAAGTCCTAAAGGGAAAGAAAGCGTTTCTCCGAGCGCAACGACACCCGTAAAAGCCGAAACTACCCTAGAAAAAAATCCATCTCGATTTGATACGCTATTGGAAGGACTTTTTGGAACAGGGAAGAAAGCTGCCAACTGAAATTCCTCAAATACTACCTGAAAAAGTGCTGCGCCAACAAGCAATCTCACTCTTAAAGAGCAGATTAGAGCAATGTTAGCAATGCCTGATGATCAGTATTCTGATAAGCTTTTAACGACCGAGATGAGGAATTATATCAAAACGGTAGAAGATGCTTACACTCAGAGTATTTCAGATTTTAAGTCTCATATTGCCCCTTCCTATCGAGAATCAAAGACAACTAGCCTGAATATCTCGGGAATTTTGGGGAAAACGTATTATACGCAGAGTTATCCTTCGTATTTGGATGCATTGTGGACGAGAGATATTATGGGAATTCACGCTAAACGAGATATGTCATTTTTCCTTTATCCTGAGGATGATAGCGCTATCCAAAGCATGCTTAAGCGTAAATCAACTCAGTTAAAAGCTGAGCTTTCTGATGCGATGCAAAAGGGAATCACTATTGATAAAGATATTGAGCAACAGTATAGAGATGTAGAAATCATCAGAGAAAAGCTGGTAACTCGTGAAGAAAGGTACTTTGAGCTCTCGAATTATTTTACGATTTACGATACCACTGAAGAGCAACTGAAAGAAAATGGAAAAAAATATGAACAAAAAATTGGTGGATTTGGAATTCGTGTTAAAAATGCTATTCATAGAATGGACGAAGGACTGGTTTCTACTTTGCCTCTTTGCCTTGATGAATTAGGAATTACGAGAAGCTCTTTGACCAGCTCTTTGTCTGGTGTTTTCCCATTTATTTCTAATGATTTGGTCCAAAAAAGCTGAATTTTTTACGGAGTCAATCTTCATACGTGAGGATTAGTTATTTTTGATCGTTTCAGTTCAAAACTTCCTAATATGAATAGTGTGGTTTTAGCTACTTCTGGAGCCGGAAAATCCTTTACCGTCAAATTGGAGATTCTGCGTTATTTATTGAACGGAATTGATGCGATTGTGATTGATCCAGAAAATGAGTATAAACAACTGTGTGATGCAGTAGGTGGAACCTATGTAAATATTGCTACTAACTCACAGCAATATATCAATCCTTTTGATATTCCTCCAAAAATCGAGGATATTGAATATGGAAAGGGGGACCTCTTGAGGAGCCAGATTATGAATCTGATTGGTTTAGTGCAAATCTTGATTGGGAAAATGAGCGCAGAAGAAGAAGCAGTCCTAGATAAAGCGCTCCAAAATACCTATGCTCTCAAGGGATTCTCATTTGAAGATGATGACTTTACAGGAAAGCAGCCTCCACTTATGGAAGATCTGATGAATGTTTTGAATGGAATGACGTGAGGGGAAGAATTAGCTCTAAAACTTAGCAAATTTGTAAATGGAACGTTTGGAAAGTTGTTTAATAATTATACGAACGTAGATATCAATAATCGTATGACGGTATTTAGTATTCGTGATTTGGAAGATGCCTTGAAAACTCCAGCAATGTTCAATGCATTGAATTTTATCCGAACGAAAGTACGTAGCGTCAAAAAGCAGAGACTTCTCGTATGTGATGAAGCGCGAATTTTACTACAAAACGACGTATCTGCCAACTTTTTATTCTGATTAACTAAAAGAGCCAGAAAATACTGACTAGGAATTTCGACTATTTCACAGGATATTGAGGATTTTGTAAGAAGTCCGTATGGAAAGCCTATTATTTCCAACTCTTCTTTGCAGATTTTATTGAAGCAATCAACCACGTCTATCAAGTCATTGAATAGTCTTTTGGGGCTTTCAGAAGCTGAGCAACAGAGATTAATCTCTGGAGGTATTGGAGAGGGACTGATGTTCGCAGGAAATCAGCATGTTGCCGTTAAAATTATGGCTTCTCCTGCCGAAAAAGATTTTATCACTACTGATGTAGTTAAGAGAAGCTAAGGCGTATTTTCTTGATTTTTACTAGCATATTTCTACATTCAGGAGATGTTGATCTTTAATATTTTTTTTAACGTTACTTTACAATTGAAACACCATAAGGAGAAATATTTATGAAACGTGTGTTTTCATGGGCAGTTATTCTGCCTTTTTTCTTTTTTGTGATGCATTCATCACTCTATGCAGGTGCTTTCTCCGGTGGAAGCGGAACTGCAAACGATCCATATTTACTCGGTTCTAAAGCTGATTTTGATGCATTAGCAGATTCGATAGATGCTCATGATTTTTGGTCCGAAGGTAAATACTTTGTGTTAATTCGGGATATTACTGAGCCGATTACCCGTGTGATTGGGAATTTTCTTTCTCCTCTGGGGAGAGATACTAAGTTTCTCGGCTATTTCGATGGAAGAGGACATGTTGTTTCTCTAGATTTACGGAAGGAAAATTACCTCCATTTGTACGGGCTTTTTGGCTTCGTATCTGATGCGATCATTGAAAACCTTGGCGTTATTGGGAACATTGCTCCGAATGACAACAATTCTACAATGAAAGTTGGCAGTTTAGCTGCTTGCGTTCTCAATTCTACTGTGAGGAATTGCTATGCTTATACTACCTGTAGTTTTGCTTCCAATGGCAATAATAACTATATTGGAGGACTTGTTGGCATTGTTAACAGATCTGAAATTACTCATTGCTATAGTGCAAGTACTATTTCTAAAAGCGTTAATAGCACTGATTCTATCGGTGGTTTTGTTGGATCTGTAAGTCAAGCTACGTCTCTTACTCACTGCTATTATCTCAATATTTGGGCGAAACAAGGACAAAAGCATAACTCTTTTGGCATCTCAAAATCCACCGCAGAAATGAAATCTTCACTGTTTGTCGATCTGCTCAATGCTGGACAAGATTCTCTGATTTGGAAGGTCGATAAAGATGGTCGCAATGGAGGATTTCCTCTTTTGAGGACTGCAAGCGATACCACTTCTGGCGAACACGGATCTCCTGAAGAACCTGAAGATCCTGAAGAGCCTGAGGAACCCGAAGAACCTGAAGATCCAGACAATCCCAATTTTAAACTCTTGGTAACGGCTTTGGATTTCGATATCACAGGAATCAAAAGTATTGTTGCTGACGGAAAGTCTTGTATTCTCTTTGAAGTTATTGGAACTAAGTTTCCAAAAGGTACTTGTTTGACACTGAAGTGCAAAGATACACTGCCATTAGGTCAGATTTTTCTTCCTGTTGCTGGAAATAATAGTAACAAGGTGAAGAACTACTATACTATGGATTGGAAAGCAGCCTCCCCTCCATTTAACCAAATTCCTTTGGAATATGCGTATTTTAAGTTTGTCTCTCCTGATGGATTTGGAAATTCTAAAGCTTCTGAACGAACTCTCGTTTTTACTTTGAATTTCCCAGATCACACCAAGGTAACCAAAGAGATAAAACTGATACGTACTCCGGTGTTATTCCTTCATGGAAAGGGAGACACGAAAGAACGATGGGATGCTATGATCAAGTATTTCTCTGTTTCGGGGCTTTACAAGCCACAGGCTGAAGTGTCACATCATCTTTATGCTCATGATTATCGTGCTTACAATGAAGAATCTTTCCAAGATAATACAGAGAAACATTTTGTGGTCCTCAAGGCGATTCACGCACTAAAAGAATCACTTGCAAAGCAAGGCATTATGGCTCAATCTGTGGATTTGGTTGCTCATAGCATGGGAGGGGTTCTTACCAGGGCCTATCTTCAAAGTGCGCAATATGGCAATGATCTTCACCGAATGATTACTATCAATTCTCCGCTTTATGGTTCTCAAGGGTCTAATATTATGTATTCTCTACAGGGGAACATAGCAGGGAAAAAGCTTTTGGAAGCTGCAAAATCGCTCAATAAAGCAAATTATTTGAGCCCTGCTACGGAGAACTTACGATGTAATAGCACTGCAACCCGCTCTTATCTTAATGGATTAGCCGCGATTGCTCGTCAGGCAATCATTCCGAGCTTTGCTATTGCTTCTATCACCAATCAGAATAAATCTTTGGAGGATTATGCCGGTACTGCCACTGGAGAATTGATGCGGCTGGCAGTTTCTATTGCCTGTAAGCAACAATATACTCGTGGATATACTACCGAAGAGACACTTTTGATGGCTTATGGGGAAAATCATGATATTGTCGTACCTCTCCGTTCGCAATTGTGCGGCATGCCTCCTCAGCATTCTAAAACTTTTTTTGATGATTGGCATGGCGGTATCACAGAGAATCCGGAAGCAATGCAATATGTTTTCGAGTTACTTCAAAGTTCTCCTGACGATCCTCGTTGGTGTACAACGGGATGGAAATCAGGAACACTCGATATGCATTCAGATCTGCTCAGTGCTGGCGATAAGGAAAGCTATAGTATCGTGAAAGAACAGATTGAGCCTCAAGGAGAGGACCCAAGCTTTATGATGTTCACAGAATGGCAGCGTCTGCCTTCAGGTTCTAGAGCTAGATTTGAATTATGCACCTCACGAGATATTACGGATATCAAATGGCTTATCTCTGGCGAAAATCTTGGAGAAAAGTATGAGAAAGCCGACGATCTTCATGCCGATTCCTGTTGGATTACTACTGTCGAACGGATAAATCCTCCACCTGATTCTGTTACGTACGTTTTTTATACGGATATCCCTGATAATTTTAAGGGGTCTGCTTATATGTTTTTATGGGGAGTTACTAAAAATCATACAATCCTCCTGGATACTCTGTATCTAGATTTTACTCCTCTTAATTCTGAGCTTACGTCTCTACGAATTATCTCTGATGATGAAGTACCTTTCGCTGGGTTCTTTGGAGAAGAAAAGACGTTTCGAGTCTTAGGAACTTTTTCAGATGGAACGGAAATCGATCTTACCTCTCACCCAAAAGTACAAGTGGGCATTGTCGGCCAGTTGGCAGTGATCCTCCGTCCTGGAGTCTTATTGTTCAGAGGATTAGGAACTGACAGTCTCTACGCTTCTTATCGGGGGAAAAGAGTTTCTGTCCCTATCACTATGTGTTTTCATGACGTACAAGTAAAAATCTTTCCAGATGCTGCAGGAGAAGTCACCACTGATTATCGTGTCGTGAATGAAAATTTCATGGTTATTGACTGTTATGCTACTGCGTCTAAGGGATATCGTTTTAAAGGATGGTTTAGTAATGAGAAGTTTATTAGTTATCAAAAGAGCTTACAACTTCCTCTTTACAAAGATCATTGTATAGTAGCGTATTTTGAGCCTACAACAGGAATTGAAGATCAACAATCTCAGCTCAATGCGTTTATCTATCCAAGTCCTGCAAACGAATCTTTCTTGTTACAATTTAGTGTAACACAAGCGACTCCATACACGATACAACTGTATACGGAGACGGGGCAACTTCTTGCAACTCCTTTGGAAGAAGTCTTCTTGAGTGCAGGAAGACAAGCAATTCCTATATACACCGAACATCTTGCCTCTGGTAGTTATTACTGTCAGATCTCATGCAATGGTATCCCTATTGGGATTATTCCGTTTGTGATAGCAAGATAAGTTATGGATAAGACCAGCTTTTTTAGTCTGGTCTTTTTTTATTTCTTTGCGTATGCTGAAGCGCTAGAATGTCGTTATTCTCCATTTTTTAACAAAGCTGAAATAAAAAGCTGAAAAAAACCTTGAAAAAGTTGCAAAAATCCAAAAAACAGTTATACTTAAGTATTGGTTTTTACTTTTTTATACAAAACATCAATGAAAAAGACACTTTATGGGCTTTTACTTGGAGTTATGACTGTGTTTGGGGTTGCAACTGTTTTGCCTGTCGCTGCTCAAACCGACTGGGAGAATCCTGATAATAGTGGTATGGGAATTGGTGGTCATACTGATCAACAGGGATCTACCCTTCTTGACTCTATTAAAACAGCCATTAACTGGGTACTCGGTATGCTTGCTACCATCGCGTTAGTAATCTGTATCCGAGGAGGATTCCAGATGGTTACTGCTGCTGGAAATGACTCTAAATTTAAGAAAGGAGGACAAATCCTTAAACAAGCAGCTGTTGGATTGGCAATTATCTTGCTCGCATGGCTGATTGTCAGTGTCGTCTTCTGGTTTGTGAATACAGTAGGAGGCGCAGCACCTACAGGAGCTTAATTTTACTCTTATTAATTACTCAAACGGGATGAAAAGGTTGTTTTCCTGTGGAATTTTAACTTTGCTGATGATGAGCGGATTGATGTTCACGCCAGCAACTGTAGCTCAGTTTTGAGGTACTATTGGTGTAGGGGGCATTGAAGTTCCCGGCGCTGATAAAGCCGAAATTGGATCTGGACTTCTAGATTCCGCTAGGACGGCTATCAACTGGGTTCTCTGATTCTTGGCAACCATTGCCTTGGTGCTCTGTTTGCGAGGAGGTTTTCAGATGGTCACTGCCGCAGGAAATGACTCTAAATTTAAAAAGGGAGGAGCTATTATCAAGAATGCAGCAATAGGAATTGCAATTATCTTGTTGTCTTGGCTCATTGTAAGCCTTGTATTCTGGTTAGTTAACCTCTTTACTACAACCTGATAATATCTCTAGATTTTGAGAAGATAGCAAAAAGCTCAAGGGAATCCTTGAGCTTTTTCAGATTATGAGAATATTATTCCATAATCAAGAGTTTATGTACCTCATATCCTGAGGCATGACGGATCAGCAACCAATATCTTCCTCGTGGAAGTGTAGCTGGAAGTTGAAGCGTCGTTTCGTGTATATTGGTCAGAGATACGCAGGTAGTCCCTAGCACATCAATGACTTGTAGTTCGTAAATCTGTAGATATTCAGGATTGTAAAGTGCTATCATCCATTTTTCTCTTTGTATTTCAAAAGAAAGCATTACATACACAATGCTTTCTTTATTGGGAATTATTTTCTTGACCTTCTTATTCTCATATTTTGTTACTGTGTAATTGCTTTCAGAATTTCAAGGGATTGCTGAATTTTCGAGTCACGAATCCCCATGGAAATGAGTCTTTGAATGAGTTCAGCTTTTTTCTCTTGTTTTATTGTTGGGTCGTTAGATGTTACCTCTTTACTCAGTTTATCCTCCAGCATAGCATTTAGTGTCTTTAGTTTTGATATGAGTGATTTTTGCGCGATAATCGTCTGTCCGTCAAGCTCTACTACTTTTGAATTGAGAAAATACGATGCAAGTTGGTTGATATCGTGCGTGGAATTTTGATAAAGAGAGAAAAAATTCTGATAGATACGGGAATTTTGAAGATCAACAATGGATCGATCTGCTTCTCCCAACATTGGAGCTTGAAGCCCTGCAGTATAATCGACATTAAAATACACTGCTAGAATGATTTCTGGATTATTTTTGAGGAATGTTTCGAGCTGAGAAAGTCGAGTTTCTTTACGCTCTGTCTCTGTTAGATAGACTTCACGGGATTTTGCTGCAGAATATGTTCCCTCATATCGCACAGTCGTGGTCCCTACTTCATCAATGATGAGCGGTTTATTGAAAGCTTTTAGTCTCTGGAGTGTATTTCGGGGTTGTGAAAGTAGAATTTGTTCTGGAGTGAGTCGTTGGCGTGGGGATGTGGCTTTCCCTCGATTATAAAATGTAAATCCGATCATATCAACATATGCATCACCAGGATAATAATCTTCAAAACGATAGCAGCCCTTGCGATTGGGAGTACATTGTATCAAAGGGGAGGCCTGAGATGGAACAGCTGCAGTTGTCGGCATATCCCAGTGATTTACTGAGAAGTCAAAAAGGATGTCACTTTGATTCAACCCTGCAGTTCTTGAAAGATTTCGCACGTGAATTCGGGCTTTTTTGAAGGTTTCGGGATTGGAAGATCGTGGGTATCGTCCCCCGTTCATTTCGTGCATTGTACGAAAAATAACTTTCAGCTTTTTTTCTTTTATTTTTTGAAATACCTGGAGATATTCAGCATCAAATGCTCCATCTGCTACTTGTTGAGCTGTGAGTTGATTTGGAGAAATAGTGAGGTGATAGATTCTATCTCTCCCAAGTTGATCAGCTATGTCTGAGAGGATTTCTGGGACATTTTGTTTCTCTCGCGGGTCAAAAATAAAGCTCACAACTGGGAATTTTACTCCCTTTTGGTCTTCGATTTCTTGGATATTAGTGAGTGTATTGTCGAATGATTTAACTCAAAAATAGTAAGAAGAGGTGATACCTCATATACTCGAGATCAAAAGCAACGCAAAAAGAAGAAATTTTTTCATTGCAAAAAAGGGGAATGATAAAATGTTGTACCTATAAACACCTTTTGAGTGAAACGTTTGCTTGGTTGTAGTAAAATTTTTGTAAGAATCAAGCATAATTTACAAAAATGCGCGTATCTTATTCCCCGTATTTCATCCTACTGCTATCATAGAGCAAAAAACAACCCAGCGTTTCATCACTGGATTGTTTTGTAAGGTAGTTGCAACGATGCTCATGCATTCATTACTTACATGAGACATTCAGCGTTATTTTACTGTTCTCGTCTCCTTCTATTCGAGCCGTGATAGTTTGTGCTTGTGTTCCGAGGTAAGGAACAAGATTTCGTATAACTCCGTTTGATCTTTTAGCTCGAAGAACGGAATCATGATTGAATGGATGGAAGAAGTATTGTACGCGTATTTTATTTACTTTATTAGCCCCTATCATATTCCCTATTTCTAGAGGGAATCGTCCACAAGCAGTAACAGCTTTACAAGGCTGATTATTCACGATGAAACTGATGGAATTTTGGTTGTTTGTTGTGTCTATCTCTGTACATGTGACGCTTGATTGGATATTTGGAGTGCTTGGATTTGTTGGGGTCGTCGTTGGCTTAGTCCCTGTATCATCTACTGGCTTAGTCCCTGTATCATCCACCGGTTTGTTTCCTGTGTCATCCACTGGTTTATTTCCTGTGTCATCCACTGGTTTATTTCCTGTATCATCCACTGGCTTAGTCCCTGTATCATCCACTGGTTTGTTTCCTGTGTCATCCACTGGCTTAGTCCCTGTGTCATCCACTGGTTTAGTCCCTGTATCATCCACCGGTTTAGTCCCTGTATCATCCACCGGTTTAGTCCCTGTGTCATCCACTGGCTTGTTTGAATCTGTTGGTGCTGTTCCATTTGGTTCTTTAACAAAACATGTTTGTGTTCCACAGGTTCGGAAATTCCCTTGCCCTGCTACATAACGAACATTAGTTCCAAATTCCCATCCTGCAGGTTCACATGCCTTTTCAAAACTAGGGATTTTATCTTCATCAACGACTTTTAATTTTGCACATTGACAAAGAATCTGTTGAGAGCTTCGTCCTCCCTCGTCTTTCTCGCTACGAGCTTCGTCAAATGCTGCTTTTGTCATTACTTTTCCTGATCGACTAGGTTCACAGATCAATCCATCGGCTGGATATTTTGATTTATCTGCAGGATTTGGTGTATCTTTAAAACAACGTGCAGAGATTCCGTCTGCAGACTGTCCTCCATCTCGCATATCTATGATTCCCATACCTTCATTCCTGCTCGGGAAAGAAAGATTAAAGATTCGAGATGATGAAGATGTCAGAAATACTCCCTCTCTACCTGCATCTTCTACTGTAGCAGATTGCGCGTCTTTGTATCCTGCCAATGGTAAAAGAAGGTATTCTCTGAATAAATCAGCTTTATTTCTCTCTTCTTCGCTATATGGTAAGAAATTATTTCGCAGACCTTGTCGTTCTTCTTTGCTTGGGATGTGATATCCTTTCGCGCAAGAAGGTAGTTGTTTCTGAGAGAAGTAGTTACCATAGGATTCTTGTCATACTCCTGCTTTTTGAGCTCCTATGTTACATGCAGCGATAGTGTATCCTGCGATATTGATATCCTCCTTATCACATCCTGGATATTTCGTAGAGCTTGAGGTGTCTGTAGGTTGTGTATCTGTAGGTTGTGTCTCTTGATTGTTAGCAAACCATGCAGGGAAATATGCTATTTTCTGCTTTGCTTTCACATTTGTTGGCCCATTCTCTCCCCGTGGAGAAGCATTAAAGTGTTTATCTTTGAGGAAGACATATGTAAACGTCTCTGCATAATCCTCTGCTCTTGAAGTCATTGCATATGAGCTAGCAAAAGCATCTTTTCCACACTCTGATTTGCGGTCAGATTTAGTATTTCGACAAATATTTCGGAATGGAGAATCTGCTGAAGAATCTAATCAATAATCCTTATTTTCATTAGCATCTCTTACATGGCCATGTTCATGAATTACTGTTCAAAGGATATATCTGAACGTTTTTCGGTGTTCTCCTCCTAAACAATAATCAATAGTTTTTGCATATGACACGAGATACTCTCCATCATCCAAATTTCTTAATATTTGAACATTTGTAATTCCTAGAGCTCCATTACAATCCCCTTTGTAACTTAGCGTTCGTTTTGGTTTCCCTGGGGCCTTATCTGTAGCAAAATTATTTCGTGAAGTCTTTAATAAATTAGAAGTTTTCTGTTTTCAAGACTGTTGAAACATGAATTTTTCTCCATTTTCTGCATATAAATAATCCGTTAACTTTCCTATCATAGTCCTAGCTTCTGACTCTGTTAGTGTAGTATTTAAGAGCATTGTGAGATCTCCTGCTGGGATTCTTCCAAAAAAGAGATCATCCAAACTATACTCCTGAAACCATTCTTCGATAGTTTTAGGATCTTTCATATTTTCCATGATAAAATCTGTGAAATTTACCGCAAATCCTTCGCCTCTACATTCTACTGGACAATTAGGGCTACCTGCAGAACAGATCATACTAATTGCCTGAGTTGCACAGATGTCCCCATTATTTTCATGATGGGTCGTCTCTTCATACACAACGATTTCCTGTGCTAAAGTAGAAGTGAAAGTCAATCCTCCTCCTACTATCAGAAGAGAAAGAAGTCTGATCAGATTTTTCATCTTTTTTTATAATATAAGTAAAATGGGATTATGATTGGATTATTGTCTGTAAACAGAGAGTGCGTCTGTGAAATCCTCTACTCCTGGGGATCTCGTTGCAGCTGCGAAGATAGATGGAGAGTATTCAATGAGAAGAGAAGCTCCATTCATGATAAGGTTTTGACGATGTTGTAGACATTGAGTCGTGTTTGTAGCATCTGGACAGTTGAACCATTCATTAAGGTAAGAACGTCTTAATGGTGCTACTTTTTTCAAGAGTGTTTTACTTTGTTCCGTTACCTCTTGTGTTTTTTCGATTGCCATTCCCTGAATTACTAGGTTTCCTTTATTACATCGTGTCGCATTGTTGAGATTGTCATTTCTTTGAGCTTCAGAACTATCAAATCCGTTTGCGTAGAAGATTCCTTTTATGATTTGTGAACTGTTACAATCAGCAGCTTTAAACGTGATTATTCCATTAGTAATAACCATAAGGTTCTGTTTTACGTTTCCGTAAATTGTTACATCTTTATCAGCAATAATTGTCGTTGGTGCCGTTATATTCTCTCCTGTGATGAAGATTGCCGCATCTGTTACGAACCAAATATTCTGATTAGGAAGTCTTTTTACGGTACCTGCTGTACTGAATAGTTTATTTGCACTTGTGTTAATCGCTAATCTTTGGTAGGTGTTTTTGAAGTTAAAGATTGCTCTTTCCATTTCATCATTTGCAGCTCCATGTTCGTTATTTCCTGGAGTTAGAACTGCCGTAAGGATTTCATCAAAATTTTTGTTTTCGAGTGCACTGTAATATTTTTGCAGTTTTCCTTCTGTCTCTTTCAGGTTACCTGCTGGAGTTTTTTGTACTACATAGGTATCTGTTACTGCGAATGGAGTTTCACACCAATTTTCGAGGCCTGCTCCTTGTTGCCACGTCATCGTAGCTCCGGAACATTGATAATAATTAATTTCTTCCAATGCAATCTTATATTCTCCGAGCGTGTTATTTATTCCATTAAATGTAGCAGAACCCTGATTTGGCTCTATACTTGCATTTTTACCTCCCAATCAGAAGTTTTTAAGTGCATAAAGAGCAGATTTGAAGACACTTGTTCCTCTATCTAAATATAAATTTTGATTTTGTTTAAGGAAGTTTTCCAATAACGGAGCGATATTCTCAGAAGCTGAGAAACAATCAACATCCTTTATTTTGTATACTGGATTATCTAATTTTCCATTGATGGTTACTATGAAATTACATTTCATTGACGGTGTGGAGATTTGCCCTGTCGTTGTACAACTTGATCCTAAGGTTACTTTTTCATTAGTATATCACTCTCCTCCTACACGTGGCATATATCGATAAAATGGCATGATTTCTCCAAGATTAACAGAGAATCCTCCATTTGCAGCTCCCATACCTAAACATGAAGGAAGTGGTGGAGTCTCTTTGTTTGAGGTATCTCCTTCGGAGTTCTCTGGATTTACTACCAATCTACATTTATTACATACGTATTTATCTGATTTATATTTCTGGTATTCTGTTGGCATCTGAGCATCCAAAGCTGAACAACTCATAGCACCTGTCGTTAGACAGTCACAGTGCTCTTGAACTTCTCGCTCTCCATTTCCACATACGAACTGTTCAGTTACGCAGACATTATTGATGAGTTCTGCACCTTCTGGACATTTGTTACATATTGGATAGTTTGTTGCTCCATTTGCACAGATTGTCAAGAATTCAGTCTCTGTAACAGACACCTTTGCTGTATCACAGGTTTCTTTCGGATTCTCGTGGAAGACACAGGCTTTATTTGTTCGTTCCCCAGCACGCACTACTGTAGCGATGAGAGTAAATTCTCTAGATCCTCCGGCGGATATCGAACGAATTGCGTTTGTCAATGTTGTGCTTTGTCCTTTTTCACTCGTAGCAAAATCTTCCTCATTGGTAATTGAGACAAATTCCAATCCTTCTGGTAAAGCATCGGTAAGCGTAAATCCATTAGCAGGATTCTTTCCAAGGTTCTCGATCTTGATGGTAAATTCAGCTTTTTCTTCCTTATTTTTTGTCGTTTCTTTCAGATCTTCACTTCCGACTTTTATGGTTTTTTCAATCGTTAAGTAGGTATCTCGATCATAAATTACAGAATCACATGCTGATTTTCAGATTTCTGGATTTTCAATACATGCCATATTCATCCTACTTTCTGGATTTGTAGCCTGCACAGTTCCCGTTAGTAACAGGTATCCTGACGATTTTGCAGGCAAAACGAGATTTGTTCGTTCAGCTTTTCCTTCTCACATTTGAGGTTGAAGCTGTGTTTTTTCATTTTCAAGATACAGCTCTGAAGAAACATATTCTAAGTTTGTAGGTAGGATGTCTCTGATTGTAATACCTGCAATTTCTTGATCCGTATTATTTTGGAATGTTACTTTATATCCAACTTGATCATCTATCTTAACGAGTTTTTCTTTGGTTCCGTCGATAAATGTTTTCTTGATTGTGAGAGATTCCTTTGGTACGCACTGACCATTTTCGTCCATATCAGCCCATGGTCCACAGTCATCACACTCTGGATAATTGATTGCACCGTTTGTACAAGCTACTTTCTCGCAAACACATGCAGTTCCTTCTTCATTTGGTACGTATGGAGCAATACAGCTTAAGATTCGATTACACTCTGCATCTTCTTTTTCAACACATAGTTCATTCTTGATTTGATTTATATTTTTACTTTCTTGCTCATTACATAGTTCACTATTGCTTTCCTCTTGTAATTGTTCATTTACTACGGTAATTACTTTGATTTTTATTTCCTCTCCAGATAAAAGTTTTCCATTCAATGATCGTTTTAGAGGATTCTGATCAAATGTTGTCGTAATATTTACTTCCACTGGAGTTCCTTCTGATTCTCGAGATACAACCGTTAAATTTTCAGATCTACGATCTTGAATGCTGTAATTGCTAAGATTTACATCTCCACCTTCCGCTTTTACGGAAATTAGCCAGTCAATTCTCTGACCTTTGGAAATCATCGTCGTATCTGTTTGGGCAATCTTTGTTGATGTAAGCTTTCCAACTGTACAATTTTCACAAGCTGGAATTGGCACACATTTTTCTCCAACTTCTGTCTCAATTCCTCAAAGAATCAGTAGCTCTGCTTGACGTGCAATACAGTTTTTAACTTCTTCTTCAGGAGTGTTTAGATCCCGTTGAGTTTGTACCTGTAGTACAATAGCTTCACCTGAAGCAATCATTGGATTGAGAGTGAATTTAATTTGGTCGTCATTTGTAATTGCTCGTACAATCTTATCAGCATTTCCTTCTTTTATTTCTGGTTCCCCAACTACTGTTAGTCCTTCAGAAAGGGTATCGAAAAAGCTTTGTTGTTGAATAACATCACCTCCGACGGCCTCAAATCTTACTTCCCAAGTAATCAATCCTTCTGAATCCATTTCTAGCGCTGTTTTTGAGTATTCAATGTCTCCGTGGTTAAGGTCTCCTTCAGAAGTTACACATCTTGCTTCCGTAAAGATATTACGATATTCATTGGAGAGCACCTGGATATTCTCTCGTTCTCCTCGTTGCACTGCGACTAGAGGATATGCTGGCAATTCCATTCCTACTCCGTATATAGATCCTTTGAATTTGGTAAAATGTACTTCAATTTGATCTCCTGGTTCTACGGAAATTGCCTTATACTCTACAGCATTTTCACAATCATCACAAATTTGTCCATTTCCTAGTGTACTACCTGGATAACTTGTTTTGAAATTATTATTTTCATCTCGTACCATAATCTCATATTCATGAATAGCAGCAGATGAACGTAGAATCTCAACTAACAATTCTCCTTCCGTATGGCTTATTATCCTACTTCCATTAAAAGAAAGTGCTCCTGGCTGTCAGAAAAAGTAAATGGCAGCATCATTTCGGTCACGATCCTTACATGCACTTGCCGTAAGACAATCATCCTCGATATGTACTCCAACTAGTGGTTCTAATCAGCTTTCTTTTGTTGTTTTCCTTTGTATATTCGCAGGAGATAGACAGTTTTGTACTTCTGTTGGATGGCTTCCTTGTGCAATTGTTGCTTGTAGTTTTGCTGAGATTGTTTGTCCTTTTGTAAGGCGAGAAATTGAGAACGTGATATCCGTACCATTGATGTTATAGGTTAGGATGTCACTGAATTCCTCTGGGATTGTCACAACAACGTCTGTCATCTCTGCTGGGATGATATCACGATACGTAAGATTCTCTGTATCAGAATATGCTTCTCGGGTAAGGTCCCATGTAATTGTATTTTCTGAACGTTCAGATTCTACTTTTTTATATTTAACGTCCCAACCCTCTGGAATAAGAGGTTCACATGCATTGTTCACTGGATTTCGCGTTAGTCCGTCTGAACATGGATGCTCTTCGTCAAATGGAACTTCTTCACACTGATCGCTCGTAATACAGTTCTTAACTACTCCATCAGCTGGTTTGTCCGTGATTTTCGTTTTGAAAGAGCATGTTACTTCTTCATTTGGTCACAACTCTTTTACTGAAAAGACTATATGACGGGGTTCAGATCCTTCTTTATACGTCACTTCTATCTTATCTTGAGAATTACACATTATTTTTCCTTCTAATTGTAGTAATGGAGAAAAAATTCGCCATGGACCGCCCTCTTCTTGGGTTCTTCGAGGTTCTAGCTCTAAGTATGGATCTAATATATCCTCAAAATCTGTAGCATTTCCTCATCGTAGTCCTGCTTTGAATGTGATTTCTCGTTCTACCGTATCGCCAATTGCAACTGGTCAAGCTGTTTTCGCTGTTTTTATAGCATTAACCTCTAGGGAGCATGCTTCTCCTGGAGGGCATGGTTCACAACCTTCTCCGAAACATACGGATTGGCAAAATGCCTGTTCTCTCTTCTCTCCCTTAGTGATATTTACACATTGATCCTGTAATTGTTTTCGACGCGCTCCGAGAAATTTTGATTGTTCGCGGAAATCACTCTTTCGCTGAGATGCTAACGTCCCGTATGCCTTTGCATATGCCTCAGGAATATCTACGGTAATAGCATCTCCTGTATGTACTTCTATTTCAATAATTTCTTCAGATATTCCTCCTGGATAAGGGAATGGGCGTGTTAATTCTTTATTAAGTCCTAACCAAGCATCAACTCCTGGTCGCGTTGCAAGTGAATTTTGGTTTCGTACGTCATTTATGTTAAAGATTCCATTCGTAGGATTCTCTGCGTTAAAGATTTCACCTCCTCAAACTGAGTGATCAACACTTACCAGTCTAATTTCTTGTGCTGGGATTTGGTTTCCATTCTTTTTAATTACCAAATCGTGAGTTGCAGCACCTCAACGCCAGATAGTAATTGGCAGAATTCCTGCAAAATTCGCTACAATAGCTTCCGAAGACAACGTTACATCTCCCTCTAAACATAACGAAACATCAATTCGATCTCGATCTGTCCAATCTTCATAGATGAGTCAGACTTTTTTATCAAATGATGCCTCCTCTCCGTTTCCTGAAGCTACCAAACAATTACGGAATCCTTTTACTCCTTCAGGTCGCTCTACGAGTTTTACAGTTACCTCTACGGTAAGCTTTTCTCCGGCATTCATATTGTGTACTCGGAAATCGATATTACCCTCCCCTATTTCATAGGTTACTTTGTCTCCTACTGCATCTGCTGGTTTGAAAACTACATCTCCAACAATTTCAAAATATGATGGAAGCTCCTCAATATAATGGTAATTCTTATCTTGGAACTTTGCATTTGCTGTCCATGTAAATATCCATGTTACTGTTTGTCCTATTTCTGAGATTTCTCTACTTCCGCTAAGCGTCTTTGTATGAGAAATATCACTGAGCGCACAGTTTCCATCTTTGTCTCTTTCAAATCCTGCAGGACAATTACTTGCCCAACAAGCTTCTGCATCTCCACAAGACCATGTCCATCCGTTTGTAGTCTCTTTAAGGTCTCCATTATAACTTTCTGACGGATTACACAAGAGAGTGCTATCAAAAACTGTATTCTTTGGCAATGATTGCATATGATATGTATCTCAACATACAACAAGTTCTGGCTCATTCCTACATCCACAGTTTGCATCATCCCATTTCCCATTCTTCTCTAAACATTCAGCTTTTTCTGCCTCATGAGATGCTTTTGTCGTTCCATCAGGACATAAATCCTCTGCAGATCCGTGTACCTTCGTAGCCTTACAGATTAATTCCTCTGTATCATTTTTACATTTCCATATCAGTTCATCATCTGTATTTTTTTCAAATGGACGAACTAATGCTTCAGGAGGAATACAAAACTGACTCTCATCAAGTGTATTGATATCAATATCATGAGCGATCTCCTGACCTGACAGTGGTCCACATACAACGGGTGTTTCTATTGATTCTGTAATGATACAATCACATTCTCCATCTCGTTTTTGACCCTTCTCTTCACATTCAGCTTTTTTCTCTGTTTTTGTTTTTCCATCAGGACATAGGTCTTCTTGTTTAGGTTCTTTAATAGCACTACAGATTAATTCTTCTGTACCATTTTTACATTTCCATGTAATTATTACCCCTCCTTCATCATCTGGAGTCTCTTCACTAGTACCGTCCCATGCTTCAGGAGGAATACAAAACTGATTCTCTGTAACCGTTTCTATATCAAAATCCCGAGGAAGCATACTACCAGACAATGATCAACATGCAATAGGTTGCGATATTGTTCCCTTAGTACACGTACAATCAGCATCCTGTCGTTCCCCACCTTCTGCTTCACATTCAGCTTTTTTATCTGCCTTTAAGCTTCCATCAGTACAAAAGAGATTTGGATCTTTTTCACATTTCTGCGTCTCAGGATTTCGAAACTCACCTTTTGAACATCATCCTGCACATTCTTTTTTTGCGAACAAGTTTCTACATTTATTTGGTAATACTTCTAGTCTTCCTTGATCAATTTCTTCGCATGAATATTTTTTCTCAATCAAGTTAGGACTTCTTCGTTTTCCTCGCTGAGAATTATTAAGGATTCGCTGTCGTGCTGTCTTAGGATGTCCCTCAGGAGCACAAGCTTCCCCTCCTCCATACTGATCCCAATATGCGTTAACGAAGCTTACTTCAATATTATCTCCTGTACTTACGGAGATCGTTTTATAGCTTATTGATTTCTTTGATCCATCTTTAATAGGAGCTCCATGATATGTATTTCCTGTATAAATCTGTTTGATCCTTCCTTTACTATTTTTTACAGTAATTTTATAATCGTGATTTGCTCACGCATTACGTTGAATTTCAAGATTTAGCTCTCCTGAAAATTGAGCAATCATTTCTTGTCCATTAAAAGTGAGATTTCCTTCCTTCTCTCCATAAAAACATAGTTCGGCATCATTTCGATCTCGATCTATCCAATCTTCATAATGGATTCCAACTAATGGCACTTCTGTCCCAAATCTATTATTTTCAGATTCTTCTGTCTTATCTACTTTATAGATACAGTTCTCTATATTTTTAGTATCAGCTTCTGGTAGGATTGTCCCTGTGATTATGAGCGAAACTGAGTGTTTTTCTTGAAGTCCACTTAGTGTAAAAGTAATTGGAGATGTTATAGGATACGTTGAGCTTCGCGAAAGTTCTCCTGCTGGGCTCTGAGTTCGCTTTGCTGTTCCTATCGAAATATTTGTAATTTCTCCTGTTAATTCATCAATAAATTGTTCTTCTCTGGAAACTCACTTGACTCATTGCCACGTAATTTCTCGGGCAATAGTATCTCCTGATTGGTAAATTAATTTTTTACTATAGGTTGTATTTCGGATATTTTCTGGAAAGCTGACTCGTACACATTTTACTTTACTGTCCTCATCTCAAGGTTGTACTATTGCATCAGCGTCCGGATTCAATACTTCGATTGGATTCTCTGCAGTATCTCAACCATTTGATTCTGCGCTATTTATGACATTATTTCCATCAATAGAAGGATCTATTGCAATTCCATCAATAGAAGGATTTATTGCTAGATCTAGCGTATAGAGTCATCCATCCGTTAGTAGCCCATAAGATGTAGCACTTTGTTTTATAAGACAATTTTGAATTCCTGTTACCACCTCCGTATTTGGCAATGTTCTTAACTTTGTTTTAATAACGATAGTAATGGTCTCCCCGTTATTGAGAGATGGAATGTAAATATCAAAATTATTTGCCTGTTGATTGAGCTTCACATTATTACTTCTTTCTTCTGGATACGCATTTACTCCCGTTTCTATCACTTCAAGATTCTCATTTATTTCATCAGAAAACCATCAAGCTTCGGTCTTTCCTCCTGTTCCAGTAAACTTTAACGTATAAATGATTTCATCCCCTACTTGAGTAACTCTAGAAGTAGAAGCTGTTTTTTCTCGTTCGAGTTCTCCTTTTGGAACGATATTAACTGTATCACATACTGGTTCATCAAGAGTATTTTCTATCGCCTCTGGAAGTGTATCTTTAAAACAACGAACATTAAGTCCTTCATTACGATTATATGGTTCTATGGTGAATTCTGATGGAGAAAGTTTGATCATATGAGATCTTTCTAACATAGCTGAGAAAGGAGTAGATGACCGATAACCTCCTCGGTTTCCTTGATTAAGATCCACAAGTCTTGCAGTATTTCCATCGCGTCTTCCTCCGTAAGGAAATTTGAGTGTTTCTACTAGAACGTTAGTATCTGCATTCGACATTCCTTTAAATAACGTTTCCCACTCACTGAGAGATGGTACATGATATCCTTCAGGACAAGGTCCTTTTCTCGCTTCATTCGTATTTGTTTTATCTCCTCGCAAATCTGGATTCTCTGGATAATCTCGCGGATTGACCGTAATAAACTCACTACTTGTATATTGTGAAGGTAAGTAGTCCCTAGCATTTATTGATGTATTTCTAACTGGTTGATATTGATCAACGGTATAATCTCCCATTGGATTATTATTTCCCCATTGATAATAATTACCAAAACTCGCTGGATTGTTACCATTAGACACTTCAGTTGCACCTACATTACAAGCTGCAATTAAAAGTCCATTCCACTGAATATCGTCATCACAAGTAAGTTCTCTTTGTAATTCAGCTTTTTTTACACAATTTGTAATTGTCTTATTTTCTTCGTACTCTTCTGGAATCTTGGTGTATATCCATACCGTTATACTTTGCCCGTTTTTTAGGGATGGCAAAATGGTAATATTTAGTTGTTGATCCCCTTCTATACTAATTTCTGCGCTTCATTCAGGAGTAATTTTAGAGAAACCAGGAATTAATAGTAGACCTTCAGGAATCACATCCGTAAAAGATTCTGGTTCGTTAATATTTCCATCTGTTGCAGTAAATACTAGTTTCCAACTTATTATTTCCCCAGGTCTAGCCTCTCTTGGAGCTGCTGTTTTGGTTACTCTAAGTTTTCCCTCCTCTTGTGTCAATTCTGGAATGAAACAAGATACCTCATAAGGATGCGATACCGTTCCACATGTCCATCTCCATCCTGCTCCGGGAGTATACGTAGGTCCTTCTTTTAAGGAAGTTGAAGGGTTACAAAGTGAATTTTTTGGATACAATCTATTAAATAATGCTTGAGTCAAAGGCGTTACTTCTCATTGATAATTACATGTAGGAAGTGCTTCCCAGTGAGCATAAAGCGTTTCTGAAGAAGTCGGTGTGTAACTACCATTTGCACCACATTTTCGTGTACCTTCTCCGTTAATAGGTGAAGTATATCGACCAAGAAAATAAAATCCTTCTTTTTTTGGAGCTGGGGAACATGTTACAGATTGCCAGGCTTTCCATTGGTCGTTAATTATTATTGGTCCTGCTGCATTAGCTGGTATTGTCAATGTATTTCCTACGATACTACTTGATGGGGTACTGTTGGTAGTGATGATCCATCCACTAAATTCCCTTTCACTATTTACACTTGCTGGAGTTACTGTTCCTCCTCCATTTGAATCAAAAGAGACCGTCAAGAAATTTGTCGGTGGAGTCAGCGTTCTTGTTTGAGATTCAGACGTAGTGGTATAAGTCCCTGAATTAATAGTACCCGTACTTAAAATGATTTTATATGTTCAGATCACTGCTTGTAGCTCTATTTTTGCTTTATATTCTTGAGAAATATTTCCTGCCTGATCTTTATATCTGACGTATACCCATTTTTCTCCTATTCCTGCTGTAAGATCTCGATTACTCTTTATGGTTGCATAGTTTTCCCATTGAGTAGGACAGAATGTAGCAGAGAAACTTTGATTAGAGATACACATTTGGTAAGCTTCTTTCGAAGTGCCACTACAAACTTCTACCATACTTGTAAGTCATGGCTCCCATCCGCAACTTACTGTAGTATCAATTCCAGATAAATTTAATGTTACATATCTAGAGGTAGTAGTAGTTGCACCATTATTAATTTTAATTGATCCTGTTGGAGCAGTATTATCTAATACAAAATAATCACTTCCTTTTATTACTGGTTCTGATGGTACAAGAGGATTTGTTACCATGACACATAAACGATATCCTCCATGTCCATTCTCTGGGGTAGTGATTACTTGATTATTAGTAAGAGTTTCTGTGTAACTTGCTGTAGTTAACGGGCAAGCCCCTTTCATCCATGTATATTTTAATGTAGATGAATTATCGAGCTTATCATTTACCGTTACAGTCACTGTTATCGAAGCACTCTTTGCTGGAGTGTTATCGTTTCCATTAGGTGAAAATGTTACTTCTGATGGAGCAACTCTATTGATTGTGATCAGTTTTGGACTTGATACATTTCCTGCCTGATCTCTCAAAAATACGAATCCCATCTTATCCCCATATCCTTCTGATAGTTCCCAAGTAAGATTCGATAGAGATGACCAAAAGCCACAATACTCAAGTGAGGTGTTTTTACTAACACAACCTAAAATCTGGTTATTTGCAGAAATGTTATCACTAACGGAAGATACCTTAATTTTTACGGAGTTCTGTGTTGTATGGGTTATATTCCCAGAGATAGAAGCATTTCCTGAAGGTGCGATAGTATCCAAAAGAAACGATCTTCCTGTATAAATAGTACCTCCAGCCTGATTACTTGCAGTTACACATAGGTATACTTGTCCATTTTGATTTGCTGGGCTATAAATTGTTCAATTTTCTGTGAATGTTGAGGTATATCCCCCAGTAGTGCTTGGACAGTTACTTGAAGTTTGCCAGATATATTTTAAATCTTTTGGAGAACGTCCATCATTCCCGTCTACCGACATTCTCACCGCATATCCTGTTTTGTATGTAGTACTTCCATTTGGACTAAATTCTACAATAGGCAAAGAAACCGTACAAGTCTGAGTCGTACTCGGTTTTGTACTAACGTTACAAGCTGCATCTGCCAATACTGCTCCTGCAAATGAGGTACACTGTACCGTTCTTGTAGTCTGGCCTTGAATACATCTTCCTCGATTGCCTGCCTCTCGCGTATTTTGTACACAGGTTTCATTGCTACTATTTCGTGTGGAAGTAGCGTTACATGTGTAATAACAGTTAGACCCCAATGTTGAGGTGTTATATGACCCTTCCGATGAAGGCACCCATACTCCCGTATTTTGAAATACGAGCCATGTCTGAGTTATGTATTTTGTAGTACTGGAATTAGAGCTCCAAACCGCATTATTTGGCAATCCCGTACACGCCACCGTTCTTGTAGTATCAGCGGATACTTGCGATATCCCACATATTAGCATTCCTGATAAAACGATTCCTAAGGCAAGAACTTTCTTTTTCATCATCGATAAGTATATGTGATAAAACTTACACTAATGATACTCCAAAAAGAAAAAAAAGTCAGATTTTTCTTCCTTTTATAAGCATAATCCTCTTGACTTTTTTAAAATTTTGAATATAATAGAAGGTATGTATGATTCATTTTTGAAATGAATATTGTTTTGTTTGTTGAGTATGGAAGGGAATCTCGTGCGTAGGAAGAAAATACTATGGAAATCTCTTGAAATCTTTTCTTAAAAGCATATCTTTCCGGTTGTTATGACATATTGAGAGCCTCATGTAGATCTTATGATTAGTGAATATAATAAAAATCCTGTTCATAACTTGGTTATGGAGGATTTTTCTGTTACGAGACATGAAGGGAATTTTATCTGCGGGGATGATATTGATGTGTATCTCAAAATCGCCGATAATCATATTGTAGACTGGAGTTTCGCTGGTAATACAGGTGCAGTGACGACGGCAGCAGCAAGTTTGCTGGCAGAACTTATTATCGGGAAGAGTTTGGATGAAGTCATGGAACGAGGATATGATACCATTGCAGCAGCAGGACTTGATGTTTTACCTCGTAGGAGAAGAGCTGCAATTATTGCCCTCTTGGCGACTAGAAATGCGATTCGTGCTTTTAGAGGGGAAGATAAGGTTGAAGAATTTGAGGATTTATTAGACGATTAGTTACATCACTTGCTGTATTTCTTCGATGAAGATAGGATACAGTGTATATTTTCTGAAATGTGTAACTTTTTCGTTTCGCTCTGGTGTTATCAGTCAGCATTCTTGGCGGACTATTTTTTCCATTTGTCCTTCATAATTCATCTCGACGAATATCAGCTTTTTTATCTGATGTTGATGGTTTTTGAAAAAATCAATCAGACTAGGACAGAAAGGATGGAAAACTTTGATTACGATTACCCCTCGATCTGGACGATCTTTGATGAGAGCTTCTAGGTTGTAACGATTAATTCCTCGTGTTACGAAGAAATTTTCTGCATATGGATTCACGACTTCGTAAGCAATTTGATCGTTTTGATATTCTTGGGCGAGAAATGTTGTCCTTTTTTTGAATCTTTTTTGCATTTGAGCTTGCTTGGTCTCTGGAGATTCACTGGTTGCACCTGCTTCGTCATGCTCGTAAGAGGTAGTCATTCGCGTCAGTCCTTCTCCTGGGATAGCGTAAGGCGAAATGCCACTTTCAGTGATTTGATAACGGAGGTACGTATCTTGTGCGTCTGAAGACGGAAGAGTTGCACGTTCTCCTCTATCGATTTCCCCTTGGGTTAGATCAGATTTTTTTACTGTTTTGTAGCCTTCACAGAGCTGTTTATCCACGAGAACAATGACAGGGTGCTGGTATCTATCTGATCGATTGAGTGCTTGCATCATCATAGTGTAGGCCTCTTCAAAGGTAGAAGGCGCTAAGACAATCGGAGAGGTCTCACCAAAACCTGCATTCATCGCAAAGGAAAGGTCTCATTGAGCTGTAAACGTCGGAGTCCCTGTGGATGGTCAATCTCTCATTCAAAGCAGGTATACTCCTCCGATTTCCGCTTGATGAGAAAAGGAAAGGCTCTCTGCCATCAATGCAAATCCTCCACCAGAACTTGCGCACATTGCTCTTTTCCCTGCATATTTTGCTCCGAGCATTGCCATTGCTACTGCGATTTCATCTTCTCCTTGAAAGAAGGTAACATTAGGATTACGCACAATCGTGTCGATAATTCCTGTCACAGGCGTCATCGGATAAGCGGAATAGAATTCTAATCAAGCTTGTATTGCTCCTTCTGCGATCAATTGATTCCCTAATTTGAGGCTTTTTGGTTCGCCAATGGCATTAGAAAGCGAAAAGCACCCAAATACTCCTTCAACTGTCCAACACGTAGAAGCAATTGGCAAACTAGAGAATCGTTCAAACCCTGCCTGCACTTCTGCGAGATTTTCTGGCGTATCTAAGTGAAAATGCTCTTTGGAAAGCCAAGATTTTCCCTCCTCTAGAGACATTTTGAGTGCTGCTAAACAAGCTCAGAAAGCAAACATATTTTTGTGTGGAGTTTTTATCTCTGTCAGCGAAACAATCTGTTTCAGATCATAAATAGTGCTATTTTTATCTATTGCGAGCTGGTCAAACGCAAAAAATACATCTATCGTTTTGGAAAGTCTGATTTGCTCTTGGTCGGAAATAGAGAGCAGAAAGGTATTGTTATCTCCTTTGATGACAGAAGCGTATTCTTTATCTGCTCGGAGATTGTACCCCTTGGATGCGATAAGATCGGCGAGGAGGATTCCTGCGGTATTTACTCCAGTTCCTGCTGGTCAAGAGAATGCAATCGTAAGATACATGAGGATATAATTAGGTATAAAGTATTGTGGTTAGTGTAGGGTTTTAGCGGTGAGTTTCAAGGAAGAAATTCATTCTTTAGAAGCCTTCCATCTCCATTTCGATTAAATGATTGAGTTCCCCTGCGTATTCCATTGGGAGCTTTTTTACCACTGATGAGAAAAATCCGTTTACAATCATTGCCATTGCTTTTTCGCTACTTAATCCCCTACTCATCAGATAAAAAAGCTGATGGGTATCGATTTTTCCAGCTACGGCTTCGTGAGAAATAGTTGCATCATCAGTAGCAACTTTGATCGAAGGAATCGTATCGGAGACGGAGCATTCGTCCAATAGTAATGCGTCGCACTTCGTCGAAGAGACAGCATTTTTTGCTGTTGCTTTAATATCGATGAGACCTCTATATTTAGAGATTCCTCCGTCTTTGGAAAGAGATTTTGAAACAATATTGGAAGAAGTATTTTTCCCAATATGAATAGCTTTTGCTCCGATGTCTTGATGCTGATCTTTGGAGGCAACAACAACGGAAATATTGTCAGCTTTTGCATTATCTCCTTGTAGAATGGTACAAGGATACAACATTGTTGCTCCAGAACCGAGATTTCCACTAATCCATTCCATATAGCTATTCTCACCTAGAATTGCACGCTTCGTATTGAGATTGAAGGTATTGAGAGACCAGTTTTCTACAGATGAATATCTCATTTTCGAGTTCTTTCCTACGAAGATTTCTACTGCTCCTGCATGTAACGACCTTTTGTCATATTTTGGCGCAGAACATCCCTCAATATAACTCGCTTCTGCATCATCTTCTACGACGATGAGAGTATGCTCAAATTGTCCTCCAAAGAGGATATTCATACGAAAGTACGCCTGCAAAGGATCCGAAACTTTCACCCCTGAAGGGACATATACAAACGTTCCACCACTCCACACTGCACCATGCAATGCGGCAAATTTATGATCGGTAGGAGGAATAAGTTTCATAAAATGCTTTTTTACCAAATCGGGATACTGACGCACTGCTTCAGACATTTCCAGAAAGATGATTCAGCTTTTTTGTCGCTTTTCTTGAAGTTTATGGTAAACGACTGAAGAATCGTATTGCCCCCCTACCCCTGCAAGAAATTTCTTCTCCGTTTCGGGGATTTTGAGGCGATCAAACACATTTTTAATCTTTTCTGGGACTTGGTCTCGTTGATCGTTTGAACTCTGTATTGAGCTATTTTTCCCTGCGTCTGCGGAAGGTTTTGCGTAGTAAATGAGTTTATCATAATCGATACTGGAAAGTTCTGGTCAGAAATCAGGATTTTTTATCTTTTTAAAAATCTCTCGAGCATCCAGTCTCTGCTGAAGCATTCGCTCTGGCTCGTTTAACTCTGCGGAAATCCCTCTGATTGTCTGTTCGGTGAGTCCTTGAAATCGCAGGTCATAATGGATTTGATCGGGAGTTTCTAGAAAGGTCATTACAATCTGGAGTATATGCTTTATGAAAGATAAATCAAATCTATTTCTTTTCCGCTAATTTTCTTGCGGATTCTGTTAAATATTTTTTCCTAATTCTGATATTTTTTGGGGTAACTTCGACTAATTCATCATGTCCAATATATCCTAGAGCGTCTTCTAATGTTAAGGTTCTAATAGGATTTAGTCTCATTGCCTCATCATTTCCACTGTTTCTAACGTTGTTTTGCTGTTTATTGATCGTCAGATTCACGGTCATATCGTTAGTTCCTTTTAGATATTCCCCTACGATCATTCCTTCGTAAATTTGTTGAGCGGGTTGTACAAAAATTGGTCCTCTTTCCTGGAGTTTAAAGATCCCGTAGTTCATTGCTTGACCTGTAGCTGAACTAATCATTGATCAGACTTCTCTTTTTTTGATTTCTCATTTATACGGCTCATAATGAGAGAATGACGAGTACATGATTCACTCGCCTTTCGTCATCAGGATAAATTCACTTCTAAAGCCGAGCAATCATCTGGTTGGGATATTGAATTCTATCGTAGTCAATCCGTTTAGTGAACTCATATTTACCATCATCCCCTTACGGTTATTGATAGATTCGATAACAGCTCCAGAAAGCTGATCGTCTACGCTCACAATCAATTGTTCAATAGGTTCTTGTTTTTCTCCGTTGATCTCTTTGAAAATCACTTGTGGAGATCAGACTTGTAATTCTCGTCCCTCACGTCTGATACTTTCGATAAGGACTCCCAAATGCAATTCTCCCCTTCCACTCACGATATATTTCCCTTCTTCTACCTCTACTTTCAGTCCTACATTGGTTTCTAGCTCTTTTTTCAGTCTTTCTTCTAAGTTTCTCGTTGTCATATATTTCCCTTCTTTACCTGCAAAAGGCGAATCATTCACTAAAAATTCCATCTTTAATGTAGGTTCATCAATAGAAATACTTGGTAACGGCTCAACTTCTCCGACACTCACGGTCTCTCCTACGAAAATATTTGGGATTCCTGCGATGGTAATAATATCTCCGCATTGAGCTTCTGCTTGTTCAATTCTCTGAATCCCTAAGGTATTAAAAATTTTCGTCACTTTCCCCGTTCTGACATGTCCTTTGTTGTCGTAAATATTCACTTGAGAATTAGGTTTGATTGTCCCTTCATAGACACGTCCAATTCCAAGTCTTCCTAGAAAATTATCGTATCATAGGTTTACAATCTGCATTTTAAATGGTTTATCAGCTTTTTGTGCTGCTTCTGGGACATATTCCATAATCGCTTCAAATAATGGCGTCATATCCTTTGGCTCGTCTGTGAGATTCTTTATTGCAAACCCCTGTTTAGCGCTAGCATAAACGATAGGAAAATCAGCCTGTTCATCACTTGCTCCCAGCGAAATAAACAAATCAAAAAGCTGATTAATCACTTCATTTGGTCTTGCTGTCGGTTTGTCGATTTTATTGATTATCACTATGGGTTTTAGTCAGAGTTCTAATGACTTTTTTAATACAAATTTTGTCTGAGGCATTGGACCTTCATAGGCATCTACCACTAAAAGTACGCAATCCACCATTCTTAACACTCTTTCTACCTCGCTTCCAAAGTCTGCATGTCAAGGTGTGTCTACAATGTTGATTCTATTTCCTTGCCATTGCACTGCGGTATTTTTGGCGTAAATAGTAATTCCTCTTTCCCTTTCCTGGTCATTGCTGTCCATAATTAAGTCGTGTCCTTCGAGTGCTTTTAATGTTCATGATTGTTGTAATAAGTGGTCCACCAGGGTGGTTTTCCCGTGATCTACGTGTGCAATAATTGCAATATTTCTAATGCTCATCTGTCATTTCTTGAGTTAAGTAAAGTTTAAGTATACAGAAATCCTCGTCTTTTTCTAGGTAAAAAAGTACAAAATCACTTCTTTATTTGGAGAATTAAGAAGAAAAGGCTGGTTTCCTTATATGTTAAGAGTCTTGGAAACAACGGATCGATTGAGCTACTCCGCGCGATTGATAACTTTTGGCATTTGCACTCGTATTATAATACATATCATAGCTTTGACTGGTACTAGGATATGGACTCGATGAATGATAACTTCCACCAGCTCCAACTTTTGTTAGTGTTGCATTAGAGTTACGGAAACCTGCCAACGGCAAGAAAAGAATGTATTTGAAGTCATGCTCAGTTACTCCGGAGAGTAATTGCTGTCGTTCTAAAATGGAAGGGATATGATATCCATCAGGACATGGACCTTGACGGTCCTCTCGCGTTCCTGGCCCGTTCGTAGAAAGTGTATCACCAGATCCTCCTCGTAAATTCTTGTTATTTGAGTTATCCCATTGATTTTGTCTAATAAATGTTGCGCTAGAATAGGGATTATTTGGTCAGAATGCAGAAGCGTCGACTTTTGTGCTTGTATATGGAGTATAGGTGGCTATTGTATAATCACCCATAGGGTAATTATTTCCTCGCTGATAATAATATCCATAACTGTTCTCCCCATTCCCTACTTCAGTCGCTCCAAGATTACATGCCATAATTGTAATTCCGTTATATGTTATATCTGGAGCTCCGTCACAAGGGATAGGATCAGGAGGATCATACGCATTTAGGAAACAGCGCACTGATAATCCACGTCCACGATATCGATACGCCTGAGGTTTCAAACCAGATCTAGTAAAATATAATGCATAATTATGCTGCGTACTTGTGAGATATGGGCTAGAGGAATGATAACTTCCTGCAATACTTCAAGAGATAAGCCTTGCATTGGAATAATTACGCTGACCTGCTGCTGGTAAAAATAAGGTATTCTGAATAATATTTACTCCAACCGGTGAATTTGGGACTCCTGCGAACAGTAAACTCCATTCTAACGTAGAAGGCACATGATATCCCTCAGGGCATGGACCTTGACGGTCCTCTCGCGTTCCTGGCCCGTTCGTAGAAAGTGTATCACCAGATCCTCCTCGTAAATTATTATTCATTGAGCTATCCCAATACGATTGTTTGATAAATGTAGCACTAGAAAAAGGATTATTTGGTCAAAAACTTGACGCATTTACCCTTGTCGTTGAATTTGGTAGATATTCTCCCGTGAGTTTTCCATCTCCCATCGGATAATTATTTCCTCGCTGATAATAGTTACCATAACTGGATTCTCCATTCCCTACTTCCGTTGCTCATAGGTTACATGCCATAATTGTGAATCCATTGTAGGCAATATCTTCAGCTCTCCAACATGGTACTCCTTCTTCTGCTGGTACTGGTTGTGGTTGAGGACAGTCAGAATAATCATCCATTGTACAAAATTCCACTTCTTCACTGCAGGTTAAGGTCACTACTACACTTCCACTCGTCCAAGCAGTTGGGTCATAACTAGCTGTACAGACAGGAGCGGTCAAATCTGCAGATTGAGGATTCGCTTTTTGTCACAGAATTTCTTCTTCTCAGACTTCATTATTTTCTAATGTAATCGAAAAATCTCCCGTTAAAATCTGAGTTTTCGTTTCCTTGCTGAATCCTATTTCTCCTAAAAAGATTTTCTCACTCAAATGTAGCACATCGGAACTCGTACTAACGTAAAAAACACCTCCTGCAAAGGAACAGAAAAAGAGTAAAAAAAGTGCGTTTTTTACGATGTTTGGCATGATATGAATGCTTCGCAATGAAGCTATAGTAGTAGTAGCTTTTTTGCCCTTAATTGCAAGGAAAAAATGGCATTTTTTTGTACTACAAAAATGCTTTTCTTCGAGCTCAAACAAAGTATTTCTACGTATATTTCTTTAATTGAGTTTTACTTGAAGAGATTGAAGTGGCTGTTTAACTGCGATTTTATTCTTTGCTCTGACAAAAAGGGCGAGCTTAATAATTTTACGCACAGTAGCGATTTCAGAAATGAGATCACGATTGATATATAAGTCACTAGCGAATGGTCGATATGAAAGATGGATAGATTGTACTGTGTCCTTCTCGTTTGTTCCTGCTGGACTGATAAAATCATGTAATTTTAACCATAAGTCCTCCGTGATAAATGGGGCAAATGGTGCCAGAATTTGCAAATATCTCTTGAATACCCAAAATAAGGTAGCAAATGCTGAATATTTATCATCAGTCATTCCATTTGCTCGGAAACGACGTCTTGACCTACGCAATCGTCGATTAGTAAGTTTATCAAGGAAATCCACTGCAGCTTTTGTTGCCTCATCAAGAATGTATTTTTGTAAGTTTATATCTACTGTTTTCATCGTTTGATGCAGTTCAGCAAGGATTCGTCTATCAAGGTCATTTGTAATTTGATAGGTCGGGAGCTCGATAGGAGTATCTCTTTGTACAAGCGCTTTTTCGGTATTTGAACCTGCGTATATTTCTGCTCGCAGTTTAGCAAAGGTTTGTTCATCCGTTTGTATCAGAATTCTTTTCCCCTTATTTTCAGAGAGGATGTTAGCATACTCAGTTGGATTGGAAAGTGTAACTGTGACATCTGGATTAATGCGAGTTTTCATTTCTAGATTTTCGGTACTAGATTCAGCATCTGAACTTCCTTTTCGGAGATATACTTCTGTCCCCTCAGATTTCCATCCATCAATTTTCGCATACGTTTCGAAAAAATTATAGACGTTCTGAAGAGGAATTGTTATGTCTTTGAAAATTTGTTCTACACTTTTTTCATTGAATTTCATAGGTTCTGCCCTTACGACTGGGGACTGTAGACAATAGAGCCTAAAGCTGTCTCCTCCTCGTTTTTCGATAAGAGCCTGCGGATCTGGATAATTTCTCAGTGATTTGGACATCTTTTTCCCATCTTCAGCGAGAATAAGTCCGTTTACCACAATATTTTTTGCTGCATTATTTCCCGTAATAGCATGATTGAGAATATGCAGAGAACGAAATCGTCCACGCGTTTGATCGAGTCCTTCTGCGATAAAGTCTGCCGTGAAACGTGAGGATTGTTTCTCTCCTTGTCAGCTTTCTTTACTATTTCCAATGTAATGTTCCTGACCAAATGGCATTGCTCCAGATTCAAACCGGCAATCCATTACTTCTGGGATTCTTTTGTAGGTTTTTCCTTCCTTCATAAATCGATAGGTATCTACATAAGGCTTGTGAAGATCCACTGAAGTATTTCTGGTTGTATCTCGATATAGCACCGTTACTTCCCCGTTTTTAGGGACGTATCTCGTTCTGTCTTTATAATCAAAATTAAGAAATCCTTGTTTATGAACGGTAAGTGATCCTCCGTGGCTGATTGTGATAATTGTGCGGGTTGGATAGGTGGTATTGACGAAATGAAGGTAGTTTTGATTTCTTTGGATTCTTTGCTGGTAGGTTTCTCCTGTAGGATCGCCATATATTTTTTCTGTAAGTGGTGTTTCCCTATCGGTATCTGGCAATCTTTTATCTTGGAAACTAGGAGTAATGCTATCAGTGATACGGAAATCTACATAGATATTTTCTCCGATCTGAAAATGGTTTTCAGCTTTTTCGTCTCATAGATATTGGATAAGAGTCCCCTCATTGCAAAGCGTAAGATATTTTTGTTGCACTTGTTTGTAGGACTGAGCGATTTTTTCTTTTTCCTCTGCGGAATAGAAGAGATCTAACGCAGGAATTACCGTCTCCCAGGTCCTATCCAATGGAGACAGTACAATCACGGTATTTTCTTTTTTCAAATTACTTGCACGAAGTTTATCTGCAATTTCTTGCGCTTGTTGTTGTCCCTTTTCGTTTAATTTGGCTTTGCTTAGCATATCATGCAGTCCTTGTTGGTTATAATCGGTTACTCCGTGACGAATGAGAATATGCTTTGTAATATTTTTAGAACCAGATAAAGAAAGCTGATACAATTCCTCCAATGAACCTACAGAAATATGATCATTTTCATTATCCACGTTTTGCCAGATTGGAAGTGGACTTCCTCGATAACGATTTCTAGCAACATTTCGATCAGGAGCTTGCTGAAGTCCGTTGACGAAACGATTTTTTACACTTTCTGGGACGAAATTAATATGTTCTGCATCTTTTCGTGTTTGTGCATTCATCTCTTTTTCTTTGATGAATCGAGAAGACATTGCTTTCGAGATGAGTGGGGTATGACACCTTCGACAATGAGGATAACTGTGGGTAATGGATTCAGATTTTATTAACTTTTTTTCTTCTTTCATTCTTTCTATGATGGTTTTATTGATCGTGAGGACGCTCTGCCCTTCATAATCTGGGATTTGTTTATCGAATTCTCCATATTCATTTACCGGCATAAAGAGCCATTTTAAGGCATTTTCTCCTCCCAACAATTGAGCAACTACGTTGTAATCCTCTTCTCCAAAGGTTGGAGCAATATGCACGATTCCAGTTCCATCCTCCGTACTTACGTATTCCGCATTGAGAATTTGGAAAAATTGGTCTTTAAATTCAGCTTTTATGTCTGATTTTTGGATATAATCAAAGAGTGGATGATAGAAAAATCCTGCTAATTTAGCACCTTTTAACGTGCGGATGAGGATATAATCTTCTGGATTTTTGTAGTATTTTTTGAGGAGATTTTCTGCTAGAACAAAGTATTCCTGACTCGCAAAGTCATACACGATTGCATATAAAATATCTGCTCCAGCTGCAAGGAACATATTGCTTGGGAGCGTCCATGGAGTAGTCGTTCGCGCTAAGAAAAAGAGTTTAGCATCTCCAGATGATGCTACTTTTTGCGGAATTCCTCTCATATAAAAATACAAATCTTCAAACTGTTTTTCGATTTCCTCTGCCGTATCGATGATGACTCCATCCATTACGAGTTGGGCATTCAGCGTATTCTCGCTGTTTTCTGAAGCTTCTATTTTTACTCGCTTAATTTGACTATGTTTCTCTGGCTTACGGTTTATCAATTCCCCAGAAACTTCCACTTCAAAGAGATTCTGCTCTCGAAATCCTGGATTATCGTTGAGGATTGTTTTAAACGATCATAAAAAATCAGCTTTTTTTACTGTTAATCCCAATTCTTCATTGATTTCTCTGGAAAGCGCTTCTTGTAACGTTTCTCCCTCTTCTACTTTTCCTCCTGGAAAGGTAAACAGATGTTTTCTCGTGCTAAATATCTGGAGAATCTCCCCTTTTTCATTTTTGATGACTCCTCTGACATAACGAATTGCTCCGTCAGTAGTGTGTTGATAGGTATGCCATTTTTCTAGCTCACTTTTTTGGGGATTGATCTGGAATTTTACCGTAATTGCGTTATCCGTTTTATCTTCATATCCTTCGGAAACTTCGTTATTTGCGAGCGGAGTTGCACAACTTGGACAATATCGCTGTACTTTAAATCCCTTGTAAACGAGGTTCGCTTTGTAAATTTTATCAAAACAATACATTACGCTTTCCATAAAATCGAGATCCATCGTACGATAATCATTCTCAATATCCGCTCGGCGAGCTGTATGATTGATAAATCGTTTTCGCACATCGTTGGTCTCATTGACGTAGGCACGGCATTTCTCTACAAAAGACTCAATTCAGATTTTTGTTTCTATTTCCCTTTTCCCATCAATTCCTAGGTCTTTTTCCACTGCTTTTTCTACAGGCAACCCATGGCAATCTCGTCCTCGTTTCCTTTCTACGCGATATCCACGCATGGTCATATATCTTGGGATGGCGTCTTTGATAGCTCCTGCTAACAGATGTCCATAGTGAGGAGTCCCTGAAGCAAAAGGAGGACCATCAAAAAATCTAAACGGCATTTTTTCGCTTCTTTCGTCGATTGAACGTTGAAATGTTTGGTCTTTTTTTCGATAAGCGATGATTTGATCCATTAATTCAAGGTTGGTCATTGAGGGTAATATTGTTGAAAAGTTAAAGATATGATTTCGAAAAGTTATATAAATCTGAATGGGAAAATCTAGAGATTTTTGTAATTTTATTTTTGCTATACAGCTTCTTATCTCGTTTTGCAGAGATTCTCTTCTGAGTTGCTGCTACATTTTCCCAACTGCTGATATGTATGATGAAGAAGTTCTTTCGATGAGCAATGTTGAAAAAAAGCTCAAGGGATTCCTCGAGCTTCCGGACATTTCGATAAGCAATCAAATTTTATTTTGTAATCAGGAATTCCAGCGTTTTCACGCTAGCTATTCTTCATTATACTCAAATTTTCTTAAAAGTCAAGGTTAATTTACTTGCATTTTGTTTTTAAAACTATATACTGCATACCGTCTTTTCACAAAAAAGACTAAACAGGTTAAAAATCCTCCCTCTCTAGAAGGGGGATTTTTATTTTATAAGACCTTTTGCAAAAGGTTCTTAATTTGATATGTTTGGGCTTCGTTTTCAGACATTCCCATTGCTTTGAGGAGGTAAAATTTCGCATCTTCAGATTTTCCCTGCCTGCGATACAAGTCCCCTAACAATTGATATAAATACCCTTGTGGATATTGTTCCACCAATTGCAATAATTCCTCTTCTAGATTCAGATTTGTATTTTCTACTAAAGAAAGTCCTATTTTACCGTATGCACATACGGAATTATTTACAAATAATTGCTCGCACGTCAGGACATATTGTTTTGCTAGCATAGGATTCTCCTGGTATATTGTGTACGGTTCTCCTTTCGCATATGGTTTAAAAAAGGTATAATCAAAATAGGTAAAAAAGTCTGAGAGCGTAATCTCTTTTTGTTTGAAAAGCGTTTCCCGAAGTTCAAGAGCTTTGGATCGCTGTTTGAGAGCTAGATAATCAAGTAATGCATATCTTTGTGCGTCTGCATAAAAAATAGGATTATCCTTCTTGATTTGATTGAGATGGAGAACGGAATATTCATATTGTTTATTTCGATAGTAAGCTACTCCCATGAGGAAGGTATATTTCTCATATTGAGCCTCATCAAGCGTTTTCAAGGTAGAAAAGTATCCAATTGCTGCATCTCGCGAACTTGTAAAGAAATTGGAATATGCTAATATTTGATAAGGCAGGATATAACTTGCATTTTGAAACAATGCGTGCAATGAAAGCACTTTAGCCGGATAGAAAAAGCCTTGATTAAATAGTTCTACTGCTACCAACGCATCTAAATAATAAGCTGGCTGATCCCCTGGTTGCTCTACTTGTGCCTTCAGTTTGGTAATCGTATCGGCAAATCAGCGATAAGAACTGCTTGAAAATTGCTGAGCGAGTTCAAAAAATTTCTCGTATTCTCTTTGTGTTAATGCGATGATTGCGTTATATCGTGCGGCTTCTTCTGTAGTAATAGCTTTCGCAGATGCATATTGATTGATAATGATTGCTATATCTTGTAACCCAGAAGTAGAAGAAAGCTGGAATGAATTGAATGCTACTTGAATATCTAAGTGAGGATCGAGAAAGGTTTTTTGCGTAGGAGTTAGGGATTGAATGAATTGTTTTGCTTGTGTGAAGCGGTAGGTATCAAGCATTTCTCTCACAATACTATTGATCAGTTGAGGATCTTTCGTCTTTTGGAAATATTGTAAGAGCGTTTCAGCATTGAGCGTTTGAGTTTGGTCTGTAACTGATGTCTCCTCTGTCATCAGCAATTGTTGGAGTCTCTGATTTGTTGTAGGATCTAGCGTCGCATGAGTAGAAATTTCTCCAGAAAAAGCAATATCTTCCTCGAAATCTTGATGAGATGAGGCTAGAGATGGTTTTTGAGCGGTAGCATCCGTTCTCTTTGGAGATGAAAGAGAGATCTTTGAAAGGGCTGTTTGCAAACTAGAAACATCAAATTTCTCTGGATGCGCTGTATAAAAAATTCCTCACACTATCGTGAGTACTCATAATAAGCTTAAAAATCTGATTGACGTTGGTGCGTACATCCTTATTGGTTTTTGTATTATAACTGAAAATCGCTCTTGTTGCGATACTTAATTATAACTGCAAATCAAAAAAGAAGCAAGATTGAGATCTTTTTATGTTCTTTTTCCCTTGACTTTTATATTTTAATGATTTCGTATCTTGCCAATGTTCAAAAAAATATTTGTATAATGCTTTTTGATAACCTTTCTTTATCAATTCTTTGTTAAAATGTCTCGATGTAAATAGCAAAATCGCTTGATTTTCAGAACGCAAGTGAAGAGTGTCAGATTTTTTTCTTTTTTGAGCTTTTTTGAAAAAAAGGAGTATACTTTTGTTGTTAAAAAAAATTTATTTCCTTTTCTTCTTTCTATTATGAACACAATCAATTCTTCTGAACGCAGAAATCATTCTGAGCGTTATCATGAAGCTCCTGTCCCTATCAAAGAAGTCGTTGATAATGTGATGAATGACTTATTTGATACCTTAGTCTTGAATACCAAAAATGTTGCGGACACACTAATTAAGTTAGTGGAGCAGCTTGATCAAAAAACGGAATACACTGATCTTTTTATGACTGAGTTGCTAGGGATTCGTACTCTCTTGGAAGAAATCAATGCATCTAAGAAAGATCTTATTTCCAACGAAGCTGATCTTATGTATATCGTTGAATGATTGTATCAAGCTCAAGATACCTTAACGGAAGTGAGAAGATCTAATGGATCCATAGAAAATATGTATGGATGGCTTATTGACGATCTTCAGGGTTGAATTACCTCTTTACTTCATGGACTTCCCATTTGACAAGCAGTTTCTCATATGGAACAAGAAGGGAAAATCTTTCATTAAACCCATTTTCTAAAAAAAAGTCTGATTTTTTTGCTTTTTGGAATCTTTTTGAATACAATAGGATTGTCATGAAGTTTGTCTATTGCAAGCTTGCTGGCAAGAATTAGGTTGCTTTGTAGAGCGGATAGTGTTCAACAAAAACAAAACGCCCATTTTATCCCTTTCATACACTATTCTCTTGAAATCTCTTTCTTCCTCAGGTTTCTTGGATATAAAGAATGTATTTCTTATGAACTAGAGTATTTACCTTTCGATTTGGGCTTTAGAAAGTCTCAAATACCTAGCATCCTCCGATAGAGATTATAATCTATTTCGTGAGGCTATAATGAATTGCCTCTTTAAGATTGCTTAATTAGGCAGAAATTCTTCTTCTTGACTAAAGAAGGCTAGTCCGTCTCTGGATTGGTCTTTTTTTGTTATCATTATCTTATTGTTACGACGGACAGACTGTACGTCATTGAAAAATATCTTGTTTTTCGAGGTGGTTTTCTTACTTTATGGAGTATGAATACTTCAATCACTGAGCGTTACCAACAGCTTATCGACGAAATAACCGAGCATAACCGTCGTTATTATCTCGATTCTCATCCAATTATCTCCGACCAAGAATATGATCAGCTTTTTGCTGAGCTTAAACATATTGAAGAAGAGCATCCTCGGATTATCTCCGAGAACTCCCCTACTCAGTCCTTAGTGGGGCAAATTGCGGAAGGATTTGAAAAAGTTGCCCGTCAACAACCTCTTTTGTCGTTGGAAAATAGTTATGACGCTGGCGATCTGAGATCCTTTGATGATAGGGTAAAGAAAGTGCTCCTCAAACATGATATTACCTCTCGAAACTATACGGTAGAACCAAAATTTGACGGACTTAGCGTTGAATTGGTCTATGAGGATTGAGAACTTGTGCAAGGGATTACCCGTGGAGATGGATTAGTGGGAGAAGATGTTACCCAAAATGTAAAAACCATCAGATCCCTGTTACCTCTTACTCCTCCGTCTTCATATGTTGCACATTATCCTCGATCTCTTCATGTACGTGGAGAAGTTATGTTGGCAAAAAGCAAATTACAAGCACTCAATCAAGAAAGAGAAAAAGCTGGTTTAGAACCCTTTTCAAATACAAGAAACGCCGCGTCTGGAAGCTTAAAACTTTTGGATAGTAGAGAAGTTGCAAAAAGAGGGTTAAGTTGCTTTGTCTATGAGCTTTTGAGTTCCACTTTCGGTACTGATTCTTGAGATTTGAAAGAAGAAGTTACTGATCTTGCGGATTTCGGACTGCCAACGTTCAAGCTTACGGATCAGCTTTTTAGTTCTATTGAAGAGGTGATAGCTTTTTGTTTGAATCCAGAGACAAAAAAGAAGCTGGAACAGCAGGATTTTGATTTTGATGGGCTTGTCGTGAAAGTGGTGGGAAATGCTGAAGAAAACGGTGCATCTACCAGTTCCCTCCATGATATTTTAGGACATACTAATCATCATCCGCGTTGGGCTATCGCTTATAAATTTCCCGCTCAACAAGCAAGTACTCAGATTTTACGTGTAGATTTTCAGGTAGGAAGGAGCTGAATCATTACTCCTGTCGCAAATTTACGTCCTGTGCAACTCAGTGGGGCGGAGATCAGCAGAGCAAGCCTGCATAATTTTGATTTTGTAAAGGAGAAAGATATTAAATTACATGATTGGGTTTGGGTTCAGAGAAGTGGCGAAGTTATTCCTTATATTACGGGGGTTATTAAGGAGCGTAGAACGGGAGAAGAAGATTTAATTTCAGCTCCGCTTTTTTGTCCAAGCTGTCAGTGACCAATCGTGCAAGAAGAGATGCATTATTATTGTAGGAATCCCCATTGTCCTGCTCAAATTAAAGAGAAAGTTTTGCATTTTGTAAGTAGGAATTGCTTAGATATCTCCGGTATTGGAGAAAGTATTACGGAGATTCTCATGAGTCAGAAGCTCTTACAAGGGATTGAAGATTTATATCGCTTAGAACGTCCTGAGGTCCAAATCTACCTGAAAAAACTCCCTGGTTTTGGTGAAAAAAAGATCTTTGAAATTTTACAAGGACTTGAAAAATCAAAAACTCAACCTTTGTGGAGAATTTTGAACGGGATAGGAATTCCTAACATTGGTACAAAACTTGCTAAAGATTTAGCTCAGCGTTTAGAAGAAAAAAAGATAAAAAATCTGAACGAAATGATTTTTTGGCTCACGAATGAAGAATTTTTGCTAGATATCGAAGGGATAGGAGAAAAGATTCAGACTTCTTTTTCTGATTTTTTTGCAAATGAAGAGGTCAAAAAGATGCTTGAAGGTTTAGTGCGTGCAGGGATGAAGTTTGAAGCTAGATCCTCTGTGTGAAATGGAGACTCATTATCAGAGGGATCTCTCCCCGAAACTACCAAGGCGTCAAGATACTTTTCCATCACTTGAACTTTCCCTATTTCTAGAGAAAAGATTAAGGAAGCTCTCGAAAAAGCTGGATTTCAGTGGGTTGCGACTCCGCATAAAGCCGTCGAATTTGTTTTGGTGGGGCATGATGCTGGGAAAAAAGAAACTATCGCACGCGAGTTAGGATTGAAAATTTATGATGATTGGGACGAGATTTTGCGTGTATTTCCTGATCTCAAGGCCCTTGAACTTCCTCTTAGGGCATCTACCACTCACGGGAAAGAAAATGTACAACAGCAGAGTCTGTTTTAGCAGTTCTGAAGCAGAAAAAAATCGCTGGACTTTATATTGTTTTTTCTTATATTTATGCTTGTGTGTATTTTGGACACATACTTTTATTACTAAAACAACATAACATAATGACACGAATCTTAATAGCCGCTATTGCTGGGCTAGGGATCGGAGGGGTCGCTGGATTCTTCGGCTACAAAAAGACTCTTACCGATAAAGCAATTAAATTTAAAGAGCGTATTGCTAGAGTGAAAGAAATTGAAGAAGAACAATTAGAGGAAGCTAAAAAGAAATGTGATGATTTAATTGAACAAGCGCAAAAAAAAGCTGAAAAAATCGAAGAACAGAGACTTGCAAAAATGGAAGAAATTCAAAACAGACTCTTGGATAGAGAAGAAAAGATGGAACAAAGACTTGAAAAGCTCGAAGAAGAGAAAGGAAAAATCGTTCAACTCCGTCAAGAAGCAGAAGATATCGTAAAACAACAAAAAGATAAACTTACAGAAATTGCAGAACTTACTCCAAAACAAGCAAAAGAAGAAATCTTTTCTATGGTCGAAAAGGAGAATACTGAAGAAATTAAAAGATTTGTCGAAAAATTTAAAACTATTAAATCTGAAGAAGCTGATTACGAAGCTGCAAAAGTCATCGTTAACTCCCTTCAAAAGATTGCAACGCAAAATATTAGCGAATTTACTACCAAAACAGTTGATTTACCTGACGAAAATTTTAAAGGAAAGCTGATTGGAAGAGAAGGAAGAAATATTTCTTTCTTTGAAAAAACCACTGGAGTTGAGCTGATTATTGACGATACTCCTGGAACTGTAAAAATTTCTTCTTTTGATCATGAGAAACGCTTTTTAGCGGCAAAGACTCTAGAAATCCTCATCAAGGATGGAAGAATCAATCCGATGTATATCGAAAAGATCTATAATCAAAACGTTGAAGAACTTCAAAATACCTTTACTGAGAAGTGAAAAGAGGCTCTTACTCTCCTCAATCTTCCAGTTATGAAGCCGGAAGTGACAAAGACTATTGGACAATTTTTCTTGAGGTTTAGTTACGGACAAAGTCTCTGGTCTCACGCGATAGAAGTGGCGAAGATTTCCGAAGCTATTGCACTTGAACTCTGACTTGACCCTATCTTAGCCAAGAAAGCTTGACTCCTTCATGATGTTGGAAAAATCCTCTCTACATCTGGAGAATCTCATACGAAACTCGGTGCAGATCTTCTAAGAAAGTGGGGAATGGATCCTGTCATCATCAATGCTGCTGAAGCTCATCACTATGATGTACCAATGACGCATCCGATTTCACGAGTAGTTGCAGCAGCAGATGCGATTTCTGCAGCTCGCCCAGGAGCAAGAATGGATACGAAAGAAGTGTTTATCGAGAAGATGGGAGAATTAGAGAAATTGATTACTGAAATTGAAGGTGTTGAAAAAGTACATATTATGCAGGCTGGAAGAGAAATTATGGTGTATGTTAATCCAAAGAAAATTAGTGATTTGGAAGTAGAAAAGCTATTGGAAGAAGTTGGAAAGAAGATTGAAGAACAACTTGATTATCCTGGAGTTATCAGGATCTCAGGAATTAGAGAAACAAAGATTGTTCAATACTTAAGGTAGGAAATTATTTCTTCCTTACAATTACCTTTGTCTCGTCCAAGGCTCATAAATCAACAGATAAAAGCTGATCAAAATTTGGATATCGTTGTTTTAAGGTATCGTATTTTTGGAATTGCTTTTGTAAGAGCTCAGAACTAGCGATATTGAGATAAAAAACTTGTTCTTGATTGGTAAATACTGCTATCCTTGATGACCCCGCAAGATATACAAAGCGCTCCATCGTAGGGAATTTTTCTTGAATCAACGGAATCGCTTTTAGAAAGGTAGATACTGGGATCTCAAAGAAGAATCCGCTTAAGGTTGTGATTCCTGACAGATACTGAGGCGTATCAATCAAAAAGGTATCCATTCCTAAAGCATGATTCGGTTCTAATTCTCGAAAGAGACTGTCTCCTCGTACTCCAAACTTTTTTTCTCATAACTTCACTACTAACAGAGGCTCTACAAACGTTAAATCTACTCCTAGAATTCATCCTCCGGTCGATTGAACATTCCGTTCTTGAATTTTTCCGGTGTTTGTCAGGTTTATTGGGAGTTGATTTGTCAGATTTTTTTCTCTGCTTTCTCAAAGGATCAAGTCGGCTAATCATGTTGTTGACTCCTCAGTCTCCTCTTCTGCATGGGTCTCTTGATTACGCTCAAGCTGGAAACGGATATCTTGAATTTGAGGAAAGTCTTCCTGAATCGCGGCTAATACCTCCTCTTTATCGAATCGTATCAACATATAAAAATTTTTGTCTTTTACCGCACGATATACCGTGTTAAATAAATCGATATCTTCGTAGGTTTCCAGCGTTTGTTGTGAAAATCTTACGCTTGTAATTTGGAATTTCTCCTGGAAGAGAATGCCTTTAATCAGAAATGTAAATGTAAAAAAAAGCAGAATTGCCGCGATAGCACTCCAGGAAAGCACAGATTTCGTTGTTTTACTCAGATTTAACGAAAAAGAGGGTAAAGGAATACCCGTTTTTTTTGCTGCTTTATGTGCCATTCTTTTGAGAGAGAGTGGCTTCTTTTTTTTTGCAAAGGGTCTTGCACGGACGAGAGATTTAGACATAAAATACGTAATAAAAAACAAACGTTAACACTATCCCAAACAAAATTCCTCAAAAAACCTCAAAAGGCGTATGCCCCAGTCTTTCTCTGAGTTTTGTCTTTTTGTAAGTGCTTATTCAGCGTGGTGCTTCCATGTTGTTTTCTTGGATGGTTTTTTGAAAATCTTTTCCTAACTTATTTAGATATTCTGCGTGTTTCCCTGTTTGGAACCTAATATTCATCGCATCGTAGGCAAAGAGTACTGAAAACGTCAAAGCAATTGCAAAGGTAGTACCTCCTACTCCCTCATGCAGTAATGTAATCATCGTTACACTGCTGGCGATTCCGCTATGAAAGGATGGGAATCCTCCTGAAGAGAATAATTGAGAGAGAGAAAAATGCTTTTGATCTATGGAATCAAGTATCACTTTGATGAGTTGGATGATGAAACCTACCAAAAAAACAATCAGAAACAAAGGCATCTGATTGGTTAATTCTGCTCGAATATTCTGAGTACTTTGTATGAAGTAAGCTAGCATTCGAAGATGTTTTGAAAAGATTAGCCAGCTGCCAGGATTGAACTGGCGGCCTTCTCGTTACGAGTGAGACGCTCTACCAACTGAGCTAAGCTGGCATCTATGTTGACGGCTCTGTTATAGGAATTTTTGAAATGTTTTCAAGGGAAAATATTTTTGAGGAAAGTTGGAAATTTCAGTCTTTTTGATTCAACAAAAATATTCAAATTATTCCCTCTAATGTACCGTCTTATCATCTCATTTAGACGAATCTCCTCCATGTTTATCAGTTATTTTCATAAAAGCATAATGATTTCAAAAATCATTTACAGATTCCATGAACTTTTCTACAGGTATATCTCGACTTTGCATTAATGGAGGTCCTGGATCAAAGACTACGACCTTATTATTCTCGATTTTGGATACTAATACAACGTGTCATCACGGTAGTCATTCTATAGGCTCTTCATTATGAAGTGAGTAATAATCTAATCAGACAAGAAAAAGTACTCAATCCCTTTGTTCATTTTTAATGGTTTCTGTGATATTTGCATTATATTCAGAGTCAATCGTTAAACTTTCTATTATTTTTTTATCAAAAGTCGTGTCAACTAGGCTACAAATTGCACTTCAAGCATCCCAATACAATCAATTTTCTCATCTTTTTATAAATTTATGATATTTTTTTGGATACCAATCAAATATAACATTTTCTGGATTATCTACATAGTTAAGATGAGATTCTTTATCGTAAGAAATATAATAAGTAATCTTGAATCATAACTGGTCTAATTTACAAGCGATCTCTGGCAAATCTAGCATTTCCTCTCAAGAATATTGTCATTCTTTAAAAAGGTTCATCATTTGCCAGGTATTTTGACCATTAAATGAAGTTCACCAAAAGTAGTTTAAAATCCCCATACAACAAGTAATAGAGCAATACCCTCCTATGGCTTCTGGTAAAAAATATTGGGGGTGTTGGTCGTTTCTTAGCATAATCGATTATAATTCGTAATTCAATAAAAAAGGGAGCTGGCTAAGGCTAGGTAATGTCTCTTTCATTTTTTTCTCAAAAGATTCTGGTCACTTGCATCATGCACACGCTCTACATTTGTTTCCACAGTATGTACATCTAGTTGCAAGAACTCTACCTACTTCTTCGTTAGTTTCTTCTTTAATCTCCACAAAAATTCATAATCCTGCCATAACCATTAGATATGGAAATGTAATAATACATATGTTTTTACCGATAATAATATTTTTTTAAAAATCAAGCAATTTTTATATACACCTACACATTATGTCTTATCTCACCTATCTTGTTACTTTTTCTGCATCATAGGAAAGGTAAACCTTTCAAGATTTTTCAGCATTTTACGATACTGTTTTTGAGTAATTTTTCCTTCAGCTACTTCTTGAGCGAGTTTTTCTTTGTGCTGGATTTGGATTTCAGCTTTTTGCTCTTCTGTGAGCTCTTTTTTCTCTCTAATGAGATGATCATTCTTTTGCAATTTTTTTGGATATCCTAATTCTCCACTTCCATACTTTATTTTCATTTCTTCGTACAGTTCTTGAGAAATTTTCCCCTCCGCAAGAGCAATTCCCTGCCCTTTCGTTGATGAGAGGACTGCAGTCAAACAAGAGCTATCAGAGGTCTTTCTTATCGCTCTTACCTCGGAAATCGGTAACGTTAGCGTAACAACACCAGCTCCCACTGCTAGCATTCAAAAGCTCAATACTGTTTCTTTTGTTTTCATGATATAAGATAAGGATGTAAAAACATCATAACTATCACTGTAGTTTACTTAGCAACCTTAAAATAACATTAAACTTGAAAAGCGTCCTTGAAACTGTACAAATTGAGTCGCTTTATTTTTTTATTTCTCTTTTATGGATTCTCAACTCCTCCTCTATGGTATTTTTGCAGTTTTCCTCATCACTTCAATGGGGCGAGATTTTTATCAACATACAAAAGATACCGTAGTCTCTATTAAATCTGCACTCCTGGAAACGCTGTTTTGGGTGATTATCGCGACGTTATTTGGTGGAGTGATACGATGGTTTAGAGGAGCTGGAGATACAATGGATTATTTTAGTGGATATTTACTCGAAAAATCACTTTCTGTCGACAATCTCTTCGTCATGATTGCGATTTTTACTTCCTTTCGTATTCCGGAGAAGTACCGTCATAGAGTATTGTACTTTGGAATTTTAGGTGCGATTGTGTTGAGACTGCTTTTTATTTCTCTTGGAACTGCACTGTTAGGGCTCTGAACTTGGGTACTTGCGGTCTTTGGAATTATTGTATGGGTAACAGCAATAAAAATGCTGATAGAAGAGATTAAAAACAAAAAAGAATCGAAAGAACCTGGCAATTCTCCTCTTGATCAGAAAGAGTATGATTACTCTCAAACGAAAATTTCTCAATTTATCAAGAGAATCATCCCTGTTCATGCAAAGATTGAGTGACATCATTTCTTTATTAAAGAGAATGGGAAACGATATGCTTCAGCTTTATTTCTCTGTTTATTAACAATTGAGCTGTCTGATATCTTGTTTGCTTTTGACTCTATCCCTGCTATTTTGTCTATTTCACAGGATACGTTTATCGTTTTTTCATCAAATATTTTCGCGATTTTGGGGCTTCGTGCGCTGTATTTTGTGCTTGAGGCGATGGGAAATAAATTTCAATATCTCAGTTATGCAGTGATTGGAATCCTCTTTTTTATCGGGGTAAAGATGCTACTAGGCGTTGTCGATATTCATCTTTCGAGTTTAGTGAGTCTTGCTGTAATTGTTGGAGGAATTTCGATTGGAATTGGAGTTTCTTTGTGGAAGGATAAGGAATAAGTGTTCGTTTGCCATGGTGAATGTGTTGTAAACCTCGTTGATTTTCGTATATTTATTTCTGTTTTATCTTTATACTTGGAATTAACTAGTCCTACTGTAAAACACAAGAAGATAATGGAATTATATGCGTGATTTTGATGAAATAAAAATTGAATTAAAAGATTTAATTACATTAAAAGTATTGTACAATGATAAAACCTAATCGCCTTCGTCCGTGAGATACCGTAATGACTCTTTCTTTATCTTGGTGATGACCATGAGCTTGTCCCGATAGATATCTTATTTGAAAAAAACAACTTGAAGAAGAATTTGGTGTTCATGTGCTTGAATGAAAGTACACCTTGCAGTCTCCTGAACGAGTTTATACTCACCCAGAAGCAAGAGCTGAAGATTTGATGTCTGCTTTTAAAAATCCTGAGGTAAAAGCTATTTTTTCTACCATTTGATGAGAAGAAAGTATTAGAATTTTACCTTATATTGATTTTAATGTTATTAGAGAAAATCCTAAAATATTCATGTGATTCTCTGATTCTACGATAACGCATTTTATTTGTCAAAAAGTGTGACTTCTCTCTTTTTATTGACCATCAATTATGGCTTGATTCGCCGAAAATGGATGAATGTTTGATTATATGATTACATCGGTTAAGAAGATGTTATTTGAATCTCATAATCACTTAGAATTTTTGCCAAATTCTGGAGGCTGGACTAATGAGTTTTTATCCCGAGACAATCCCGGGAATCAATTAAAGCGTAGGGCAACGCAAAAAACGTCGTGATGGAAATGGATACAATGAAAGGGAGTTCACGTTTGAAAGCTTATTTGAGGATGTATAGATGTCTTTCCTTTTTTACAAGGGACTTCTATTTGGCCTAATTTGGATGATTGGAAATGAAAAATCTTATGCATAGAGACTTCTGAAGAAAAGATGCCTCTCATTACATTCGAAAGAATTATAAGAAATTTATGATCTCAATGAATCATTCGTGTCCTTTCATGAATCTTATTGTGAAGGTCTCAGCTAAATTATTCTACTTGAGAGCAAATATCTTATGAAGAAGCTTTAGATAAAGTCATTAATGGTGAATTGTGACTTTCTCATTTGCCGATTATTACTAATATGGACTTTTGACATACAGATCCTGTGCATGTATTACCTCTGTGATGTGACACAGAAATTGATTGTGATCAGCAAAAAATCTCGTTTTTAGAGGTCGCATGTCTGTAGATATAAATTTATTATACTACAAATTGTGCAATTTTGTTGCAAACCTCGTTGATTTTTGTATATTTATTTCTGTTTTATCTTTATACAAGGTCAATCCTTGTCTGAAATCTTATCTTGCTTATGAAAAAAATCGCGCTCATTGTCCTTGATTGATTTGGACTTAATTTCAAAACTCCGGAAGAGAATGCCATTCTTCAAGCTTCTCCTACCCCTACCATAGATTTCCTCTTTTCTCAGCCTTATGGGCAAATTAAAGCTTCTGGTCGTGCTGTGGGATTACCTGATGGGCAAATGGGGAATTCTGAAGTTGGACATATGACGTTGGGGACTTGAAGAATCCTCTTACAACCTATGGTTGCGATTGATGAATTATTTGCTACAAAACAGTTTGAAAAGCTGACTGCCTTTACGGATGGAATTGAGCATGTGAGAACACACCATTCCAAACTTCATTTGATAGGGCTGTTTTGACCTGGCGGAATTCATAGTACATTACATCATTTGGAGGAATTGATTAAGATTATTCCAAGCGATATTCCTACGTTTTTGCATTTATTCACTGATGGAAGGGATTTAGCTCCTGATTCAGCATATGCACTCATGGAAGCGTTTTCAGCTTTTTTATCTGATTTTCCTCATGTAAAAATTGCTAGTCTTGGAGGAAGATATTTTGGGATGGATAGAGATAATAACCGAGATAGGGTGCAACAAGCTTATGACGAAATCGTTTTTCAGCAGACACAAACCAGTGATACTCCGGCAGAATATTTGAAAAAGCAATATGAGCTTGGGAAATTTGATGAATTTATCCCGCCGGTAAGTTTTGTAGAGGGGGAAGGAATCGACGATGGAGATGCGGTTTTCCATTTTAATTATCGCACAGATAGAGCAAGGCAATTTACTCAGGCTTTGGAAGTCTCTAGAGATGAGACAAAAGCTGCATTATTTGAAAAACGGGACGGTTCTCTCATGATTAAACCGCTTCATAACGTGTATTTAGCTACGATGGCACAATATTTTTCGGAGTATGATTGACCAACGTTTTTAGCTCCAAGAAACGTACAAAATACCTTATCAGAAGTGCTTTCTCTCAATGAATTAAGACAATTTCACCTGGCAGAAACAGAGAAATTTGCTCATGTAACGAAATTTTTTAATGCAGAGAAAGAGACTCTCTATGACGGACAAGAAAATCTTTTGATTCCTTCGCATAAAGTAGCGACTTTTGACCTTGATCCTGAAATGTCAGCCCAGGAAATTATGGATGCACTCCGTGAACGTATTCAGCATTTTGACTTTTTTGTTGTTAATTTTGCCAATGGAGATATGGTAGGTCATACCTGAAATATGGAAGCCTGCAAACGCATGGTTGTAAAATTGGACGATATTTTGCGTCAATTATTGGAACTTAGTAAGGCTTTTGATGTGGATTTGTTGATTACTGCGGATCATGGAAACTGTGAAGAAATGGGTACTCCTGAAGCTCCAAAAACGGCTCATACGACGAATTTAGTGCCTTTTTGGTGGGTGAAGAAATGAGAAGTGCAAGCCGAGATTAAGAAAGAAGGTGAATTGTCTGATTTTGCTCCAACGGTTTTGTGCATGTTTGGCATTAAAACACCAGAGGAAATGACGGGGCAAAGATTAACTCTTAGTGATTAATACTGATGGCAACACTTTGTTTTGCACCTATGGATGGGATTACTACAATGGCGACTCGTCAGATTACGCGAGAAGTTTTTCAGCAATATGGAAAGCCAGGCGATACCTTGAAACTTTGGACGGAATTTATGAATGTTGACGGTTTCCTCATCAACCCTGCAAAAGTCGCTGAACATCTAGAGACAACGCCGGAGCAACAGCCCATTGCCCAAATTTTTTGAGGGAATGAGGAAACGCTGATTAAAGCGGCAGTAAGCATTGAACATACCTATGGAAATCTCTTTTCTGGGATTGAATTAAATACGGGATGCCCTTCGAATGCCGTGATGAAATGTGGCTGATGAAGCGAACTCATGAAAAATAAGAAAAAAACGCTGACAATCATCAAGCATCTCTCTGCATCTCTCCAACGCCTCCCCTTCTCGATCAAAGCAAGAGCTGGACTTAATGACGAAGATCTCCCTGCTCAACAGGAATTCTTGATTGAAGCGAGTCAATATTGTTCCAGTATCTCTATCCATGGAAGGACCTTGAAACAGTTGTATGGAGGAGAGGCAAATTGGAAGTTTATTCAGCAAACGAAGCAAAGGTTACTTAATCCCGCGTGTTTAGTGTTTTGAAATGGAGGTATTACCAGTTATAATCAAGCTATTGAGTATCAGGAGCGCTACGGATTAGATGGGGTGATGATTGGACAAGCTGCGATTGGTAATCCTTGGATTTTTACTCCTCATCAGCCGTCTAACGCAGAAAAATTGGAGGTTATTTTAAAGCATTTGGAGCTTCATCTTACCCCTTCCTCTCGTATGCATTTTTCTGGAGAAGAAGAAAAAGCTGATCGACTAAGACATCGTCTCGTAGAATTCAGAAAGTTTCTCTTTGCTTATGTAAAAGGCATTCCTGGATCAAGAGAATGGAAAAACAGTCTGCTTTCTATTTCTGATTATGATCAAATGAAAGCGGAAATTTGTAAATTTTTGTAGTTATTTTTGCACGGTAAACCAGAGTGCTTTGTGGTCCGAACCGTTTAATTTTCTCGTTTCTAAGTTTGTAAGCTCTAATTCCTCAGATAAAAAGAGATGATCGATATGTGAGCAAATTTTATTCCATTTCTCCATGCATCGAGTAAATGCTGGCGATCTGCCTGTAAATGCGTTGTGTACCCATGGGCTTAGACTTTGCGTAAATTGGGTGTAATACGTGGATCGCGGAGAAACGTTGAAATCCCCTACCATCAGCACATTATCTTCAGCTTTTCTGTCTGCTGCTTGTGTAAGAAAATCTTGTGAAAGTCTCTGAAGTTGGTCGTTCCTCATGTTAAAATTCTCAAAAGAAACAGGAGCTGAGGTATGCACTAAATAGAAGTATAGTGGGATGTTGGCGTTAATTTTGAGGTAATTGTATCTCCATTTCCCTACTTCGATGGGATATTTGTCCATTAGATTTTCTACAGGATATTTACTGAAAATTACATTCCCTGCATGAATATTTGATCGAGAAGTCGCGTTTACATAGGGATATCTCTCTTTAAAAAAGCTATTTAGTACCGTGTGTTCATCTGAATATTCAACCAAAGCAACAATATCTGGATCTAGAGCCTGAATTTCCTGCTGAATTGCGAAAAAATTGTAGTTCTGGTAAAAGATATTAGCATAGTACACGGTGAGTGTTTCTTTGTCCTCTGGTCAAGCAAGCACATTATCTACTACTCCTATTATCTCTTGGGGAGAGAAACTCGCTACGGGATTTTTATATACTTTTAAGAACTTCGAGAGCATAAAACCTCATAAAATCCCACTTCGCAAGATGGCAATCACAAACAGCAATCGATACTTCTTTTTCCCTCGAGGGAAAAATATAAGTCCATACGTACGTAGTACCATCAAAACACATACAATCCCTAGCAGAACCATAATATAAGGTAAAAAACTGAGTGCTAATTCTGCGAACCACCCCTCAGGCGAACACCAAAACCATGTAAGAATTATTAACCCTATGACTACGCTTGTAACAAAGAACATCTTTTTGGTAACAATAACAATAAATACCAATGCACACCTACTGTAATTTTCTCTTGACTTTTTACATTTTTTGAGTATATAATGTAGTATACGATGTATGGTGCATTCATGGTGTACTTATCTTCTAATCTTCCTCTTTTTATGCTGCAATGCCACGAATGCATCATTTTCTCTTTTTATGCCAATAAGTTGGTTGTCCAACTTATAAATGTCTAATTTAGAGCCTCATCTTATTTAAGATGAGGTTTTTTATTGTTTGAGGATCAGATGAACCTCAGGTTTTTCTCATAATTTGACCAATAAAAAATCCCATTAAAGCTTCTTTTCCGTCTTTAAACTGCTGAACTTGAATAGGATTTTGTGTAAGTACTTCTTCAATTATCTTTTCTAAGGTTTCTGTGTCCATCGCTGGGGTATCGAAGCCTTTTCTTTTGATGATTTCTTCGAGTGGATCTCCGGTTGCAAGGAGTTCGTCGAATAGGAGTTTCAATTGATTATCTGTTAGTCAGCCTTCTTTTTCTTTTGTCAGAAAATCTCTAAACAACGTAGCATAGTTTGTAAGGAAGATCTCCGTTGAAATTTTGCTTTTCATCAGCGGTCCGGCAATTCGCTTGGCAATATTTTTTGGAGCAAACCCTTCATCCACAAGCTGAAAAAAGGAGTCAAAAAGCGCTTTATCATTTAGCAATGTATTGATATATTCTTTGGAGAATCCAAACTCTTGTTTGCACGTACGAATGTAGTCAAAACTCGTTTGTATCTCTGAGTTTAAGGAAGATTCCTGGTTGGAGGCTGTCTCTTGGTGAGTAGTAGTTGCACTAGCCGTGAATGCTGGCAGATCTGGCTCTGGGAAATAGCGATAATCCAGGGCATCTTCCTTGCTTCTCATGAGGAGACTTTCCCCTTTCATATCGTCTCGTTTCCTGGTCTCTTGATTGACTGTTCCTCCTGATTCAAGAATTGCTGTTTGCCTCTCAGTTTCGTGTTGAATCGCTCTTTTCATCGCATTGAACGTGTTGATATTTTTCATTTCGGTTCTGGTTCCGAGGGGATCGTTTTCATTTTTTCTGAGAGAAAGGTTTACGTCAATTCTCATCTGACCCTTTTCCATATCTGCATCGGAAAGATGGTTTCGGCGAGCCACTCTTTGAATTTCTTTAGCAAATTCTACCGCTTGCTCTGCTGATGAAAATGTCGGTTCTGTAACGATTTCCAGCAACGGAGTCCCTGCACGATTGAAGTCTATTAGCGTCATTTTCTCTTGGTGAATCATTTTCGCCGTATCACATTCGAGATGTGCTTCGTGAATCTGGGCAGTATTTTGGGTTTCAAAATTATCCGTTCGATACTTCAGCTTTCCATTTCTGATGATGGGATGAAAAAACTGCGTAATCTGAAATCCCATTGGCAAATCAGGATAAAAGTAATTTTTCCTATCAAAACTGCTAATTTCTGCGATTTCTGCGTTAAAAATTTTTCAAAATTGGATTGCTTTCTCTACACATTCTTGACTGAGTAATGGTAATGCACCAGGTTGCCCAGTACAAATCGGACAAATATTGGTATTTGGCTTAAGATCTAGACTTTGGTCATTACGACAACGACAAAAAATTTTAGAAGAGGTATTGAGTTTAAGGTGGATTTCTAGGCCAATCGTAATCAGCATTTTCTTTTTTTTCAAAAGTTAAAGACTTCGGGGAAAAGATAGTGTTTTACAGGGAAATTGCAACTGAAAACGTTTTTTCCTAAAAATAAGAGATTTCCCTCGGTTTAAAGCCTTAAGTTCAAGTAATTCATGCTATATTTTTCGTGCTAGAGGTAGGTAAAAAGTTTTTTCATGAAAAAAAAGCTGGTAAAATTTGACAGTCAGCCTTTTTTTGCTTATACTAAGCTATTAAAAAAATCTTTATCTTCCCAGCACATATTTTTTATGCAATCCAATTGATTTCGTCCAGCTGCTTACATACAACACCTTCAACAACAGATTCAAGCTAAGCTTTCCGCTTGTGATAAGCTCTATTTTGAGATTACAGGGAATTTGATTGATCAAAGTAAAATTTCTGCGTTGATTCCTGGGTTTTCCCCTGAAATGTACAAAACGATTTTTGCAGAGTTTAAAAACGATATGGAAATTTTTTTCTGCGTAAAAGCGCAAGATATTCTCGACAATAAGCCGTTTGATCAAGATGGAAGGCCTTTTATTACATTTCTGGAAATTTATCTTAAAAAAATTGAGAATAAATTCGGGACTAGACCGCATATTGTGATTAATTTGATCGATCTAGAAGATAGGTATGATAGAATCTTTAGTTTTGAACAAAAGTTTCAAAAGCTGTGATACCGTGTACGAGAAAAATACAAAATCAAGGCATATTCCTATGATATCACTAAAGTAATTTCTGAAGACGGATTTGGAAACGACGACCACATCCCAACATCAAAGAAACTTATTCTTATCGCATCATTAACTCCTGAAAGTGGTAAACTCGCAACTGCTATTACGCAAATTTATCTCAATCAAGAAATCGATCTCAATGCTGATTATGCAAAATTAGAGGTTTTACCTAACTATTCTTTACCAAAAGACCATCCTTTGAATACGATTGCAAGGAAAATTTATTTACAGGAAACTGAAGGTTTGGAGTTTGACACTACTCTTCCAGAAAAAGATCTCTACGACAGAGGGCTAGAAAAGCATGCTTTCATTCAGAAAGTCTTTGGATTATTGAAAAAGCCTATTCCTGCGAGAACTGAAGATTATCTTTTAGGGCAACTCAATGTTTCAGATTTCGACGAAGCGTGGCTTCGCGAAAAGGCATGACTCAATTAATGGAGACAAGATTACAGGAATCAAAATTTATCATAATTTTATCACCCGTTCCTGGAATAAGTCTCCTTTTTCTTCAAAATCTTTTCGCAGTGAAAAGCTAGGTGTCGCCGTCGACAACAGTGCTATTTTCCCCGGTTGTGTATGGTCATAGGCGAATTGTACTCCCTCGCGCATTTCACGAGTGTGTAGTATATTATAATTGGTCTCACCTAACATTTTTGCGAATTTTATCCCTGAATCTGGAAAGAGTACGAGATTACGAATCTGACTTTTTTTAATCCTTTCTACGAGAGCAGAGAAATCATATCGTCCATCTACTCCTCCAAGAAATAGTGTGTCGACCTTATCTCCCAGAGCATCCAGCGCAGCGATAGAGGAAAAAGGCGAGGTAGAGATTGCATCATCATAAAAATCAATCCCTTTGAAGGTACCCACCTTTTGAAGTCTATGCCTTACTGCTGTGAAGTGTGTCAGCGTTTTTGTTAGGATGTCTGAGGGGATTTCAAGTTTCTGAGCAAGTGCAACGACTGCCGAGATATTTCGCAAGTTATGTTCTCCTAGTAACTGGATTTCACTTGTTTTGAACAGTTCTTTCCCATGAGCATAAAAAGCTGACTGGTCTCGCGTGTACTCTGTCCCTTTCCCTGTTATAATCAAATTTTCGTCGTTTAGATTAGGAAAATATTGATCATGAGTTGTTTTGAGCATAATATTTCGCTCTGAATTTTTGAGGATATTGGCTTTCGCTTTGACATAATTCTCCATATTTCCATGCCAATCTAAATGCACAGGAAAGAGAGAACCGAGAATAGAAATCAAATTTTTCTTTTGTAATGTTTCGAGCATAAAACTAGATAATTCGATCACTACGTATTGATTTGGGTTGTCGAAGTCAGTAATTTGGTCGAGAACAGGCTTTCCAATATTCCCTGCTAAGGTCACGGGGAAATTCGCGTCTTGAAGCAACTGATAAATGAGTGATGTTATCGTTGTTTTCCCTTTACTGGCTGTAATTGCTATGACTTTCCCTTGGAAATGGTCAAAGAAAAACTGCACTTGCGTAACTAATTTTTCTGAAACTGCAAGTAATTCTGGGAAATATGGCATTCCGGCCGTTTTAAAAATGATGTCATATTGCTCTAGCCCTTGTAAATAAGCTTCTCAACTGATAGATTTAATCTTTTCAATTTCCACTTGATTTTTATCTAGAATTGTAATAGTATTGGAAGGGATTCCGTTGTTTAGAAGGAATTTTAATGTTGATTTTCCTTCTCTTCAAAAGCCAAGAATCGCAATCTTTTTCCCTTGATACTTCGAAAAATCCATTTTTGCTAGTATAAAAAAATAAATTCTGTGACATGTTCTTTGTCGTTTTTTATAGCATTTTAGTTTCTCAATGCAACCTTATTACTCATACAAAAGAAAAAGAAGTCTGAATATTCCCAATATTCTCAAGAGTCTTCCCTTTATTAGAAATATTTCACGAACAAGGGAGAATCAGCTTATTGTTTTCTTTTTTTGTTTGTTTTTGATTGTCATCATCAGGCTTTTTCAACTACAAATCATCGATCACGAAAAATATGCTTCAGCACTCATCAAGCAGCATACTAGTACCACTTCTGTTTTAGCCAATAGAGGAGATATTTATGCTAAGGATCAAGCCTGAAATCCTGTAAAACTCACGGAAAATATTACGCTCTACGATATTGCCATTGATCCGACTATGATTGGGTATACCACCAGTGGCGTTTTTATGAAGGATCGTTTGATTGAGCTTTTGACGCCTGTAGTTTACAAGCATTTTTGCACCATTTATGGAATGAATACGCCAACTCCTGAAGAGTGCATCCAGCATATTGAAGTTTTTACCAATAAGGACCTCTTACCAAAAGCTCCTGAACTGTTTTATTTTGGTTCTGGATTGAAATCTCCTGAGTATAATACCTTCGATTTCGCAGCATTTGAAGAATCTAGACAAAACACCATTGCCAATTTTACTGAAGAAAAAGCAAAAGAATTAATTTCTCAAAGATTAAAAGAAAAGATACAAACCTGAATCAAACCAAGAAATTATTTAGGAATGTATACCGATCCGGCATTACTTTCTTGATTGAGAGATCAGAATTTTCCTTTTATTGATATTTCTTACGAGTATTATATTTATGTTGTTCCTACTAAATCCATCAATAAAACAAGGGATAAACGTTTGTTACAACAATTTTTTAACGCAAAAGGATATTATCTTTCTGAGACGCAGGTTGATAAGCTGTTTAGCTTGCAAGAGTATAAATATATTAAGCTCTTTACCTCAGCAAATCCTCAAATTGCACAAGACATTAAGGACCTAAAAAATCAATACTATGACGAGAAATCAAAAGATAAAGTCCCTGTTTTGCACGGAATTATTTTGGAGCCTTATGCCGTTAGATATTATCCTCGTGAAGGATTTATGGCGAACATTCTTGGATATGTTGATAAAAATCAAACTGCGTATTTTGGCGTTGAGCAATATTTTGATTCGCTGTTGCGTTGAGTAGATGGGAAGATTAAAGGTCGTTCCTCGTCTTTGGTAGGTTCTGTCGGAGCCAATGAATTTGAAGTGGAAAATGCTAAGGATGGAGATGATGTATTTTTAACTGTGGATGTGGGAATTCAAAAGGAAATTGAGTCTATTGCTCAGCATTATTTGTCTGAATTTAGTGCGGATTCAATTAGTATTTTGGTGTACGATCCTCTATCTTGACAGGTAAAAGGAATGGCGCAAGCTCCTAGCTTTAATCCTAATAACTACAATGATGCTTATGAATTAGTACCTCTCGGAGTAGAGCACGCCTATTTGATAGATGATTTGACGTATATGGACAGACCTGTGTATATTATGTCAGGTTGAACTTATAAACTTACCACTCTTGCAGAAAGGACAGATACTAGCCTGCCTAAATATTTACCAAAAAATGGCTTTGGCTCTCAAGTTTTTATGGATAGAAATGTCGCCGTTCCTTTTGAGCCAGGAAGTATTTTTAAAGCTTTAACGATGTCCATTGGAATGGATACTGATGAAATCAGAGGTACCGATTATTATGATGATCCAGGAGAAGTAAAAGTCTGAATGTTTACTATTAAAAATGCAAGTTCTATTTGTCAGGGGTATCATTCTTTTTTGGATGGATTGGCGTTTTCTTGTAATATTGCGATGATTAGGATCGTCCAAAAGATAGGAAAAGAAATTTTTTATAATTATTTGGAGAAGTTTTGATTTGGAAAATTAACAGGAATCGAAATTGCCGAGGAAAAACCTGGAACTTTGGATAATCCGAGCACCGTTGCAATGTCAAGATTCTTGAATACGGCGTTCGGACAGGGAATTCAAGTGACACAAATCCAAATGGCCGTCGCGTACGCAGCCATTATCAATGGGGGAAAAATTATTAAACCTACTATTGTTTCTAGCCTTCTTAAAAAATCTCAAAATTCCGATCTTACGGAACAAATTCAACAGCCTCCACAAATTATTGGACAATTAATGAGGTCAAGTGTTAGCGATAATATGAGATGGTCTCTTCATCAAGTTATGGAGAAAAATCCTGATTATAGCGCGGCTATTGTCTCTGGATACAACCTAGGAGCTAAATCTGGAACTGCCCAAATGGCTTATCGTGGAAGACTTCAAAGAGGAAATGGATGGACGCAAGCGACTTTTGTCTGAGTTGTGAGTGTAGATGATCCTAAATATCTTGTCCTCATATGGGTCTCTCGTCCAAGAACTTCTCAATGGTGAGTTGCAACTGGAGGTAGAGTGTTTAGAGAAGTTGCAAGATTTTTAATTGGATATTCTCTGTTATAATGTGATCTGCCCTGCACTCTGAATCAGCATCTCCAGCTCCTCAACCACTTCGCCATATTCCCGTGCTTGCGAGGGAGATTTTTGAGCATTTACCTGAGACTTGTGAGTTGATTTTTGATGGGACCTTTGGGCATGGCGGTCATATGGAATATTTTTTGTCTCGTATGTCTTCCACGCCTCGCGTGCTTGCCTGCGATGTAGATAAAAAAATCATGGATAAAGGGCTTCATTTTACTGCTCCATGGAAAGATTTCATTACTCCGATCCTCGACTCTTATGCGAATATTGATTTGCGAGCTGAAAAATATGGGCTTTTTGATTTCGTGCTTTTGGATTTAGGCGTGAATCTCGAGCATTTCAAGGATGGAGAGAGAGGGTTCTCTATCAAGGTGGATGCTCCTTTGGATATGAGGTTTCGTAATGATGGAAGTGTTAGTGCAAAAGACATTATCGCTACGTATCCTAAAGAAAAATTAGAAAAAATTCTGACCATTTACGGTGATTTCTCTCCAAAAACGGCGGAATATATCACAAAAGCTCTTATTGAAACTAGAAAAAAGCAACCTATCGAAACTACTTTTCAGCTTTTTGATCTTCTTTCTCGTCTTCATTTTAATCAAAAAAAGATTGCTGTAGTTTTTCAGGTACTACGTATTGAAACTAATCAAGAATTACTTCAGCTTGAAATCTTCTTGAAAAAGCTTGGGAAAGTCGTATCTTGTGGGGGACGCTGTAGTATTATTACTTATCATAGCATCGAAGATCGTATGGTGAAAACTGCGTTTAAGTCACTTGCTGATGACTGAGGTTTCCGCCTGGTGAATAAAAAAGTTATTATGCCTCAATATAGTGAAATTCAGAGAAATAAGGCAGCTCGTAGTGCCAAACTGAGAATTATAGAAAGAATCTAGATGTAGTATTCTAGACGCTGAATTTATTTGTTACTTAGTCGTATGAAACTTTTAGTGCTCCATTGGGAAGGGAGGTTCCATAGATTCTACAAAAGTGGGCTAACAATCTATAGAAATCATAAGGAGTTCGTGACAATGATTCAGATTTTGTTGTTGTTTATTGGAGTCATTTGATGTGCATTATTATATATTTTACTAATTAATAAGGCCTCTACTGAAGGGTATTTTCTTAGGAAAGCAAATAACAGCCTAGATAATACCAATTTTAGCTATAGGATTGTAAAAGCTGATATTCTCGAGCTTAAACAGAAAAATCGAGAGAAAATCACTAATTCAGATCTTTATGGACCAAGTTTAGGATTATTGGATGCTACCATAGAATCGGTTGTTATTGCCGATACCAGTCAACATGCGGTTAGATAGGCTTTTATCTTTACTCCCCTTGCTGATGTCTTTTTATAAATACCTCTGAAAATTCTTAACTTTTTTACTGATTTTAGGAGTTCAAAGTACTGTTACTCAAGCCATAGAGATTGAAGGTTTTATCTCAGCTATTGATTCTGCAACCGCAAAAAGACCTACTCTTAATCAACAAATTTCTTTTGTACAATCCCTCACTACTCTCCTCAATACTCCAAGTTTTACTACGTCTCAATACGCAGATACTTTTGCTGAGCTCAGTACGTATACTCAGAATAGAGTACTGATTCTTCAGGGAAATCAGACATTAGCTGGATTAAAAGCACAAGCCATAAAGCCAAGTACTAATCAGACTTATTTTTCTCTTCCGAATGTTGATAGTGAAAGAGTGAGAAATGCATTTTTGGACTGGCATAATCAAGAGCGCAACAGCGTATGATTACCTAGTTATTCGTATCATAGCGAGTTAGAGAGATCAGCTCATATCTGGTCTGAAAGTCTTCGTGACGAAGCAAGAACTGTAAATACGCATACTAGAGCGCCAGATACCGCGTATTATAACGTTCAAAGTATTAAAAATTGGTTTGCTCAGCACGATGTTACCTTTGTAAACGATGTTTTTTCTGAAAGTGTGGGACGAGGATATTATAAGTGTAATAAAGCTGACTGTACTGATGATTTGCTGAAAGCCATGCGTGGTTCTTGGGATTTTTTTATGTCAGAGAAAGAAAAAGGAGGGTCTCATTATAAAGCCATCGTGAGTAAACAATTTTCTCGGATATGAATAGGAATCTCTATCGACACCGCAAGGAAGAGATATTATTTCGTCATTCATTATGGTGCAGACTTATTGCAAAATTAATCAATCATCTCTCTTAACTTCATAAAATCGGCCTTCCCCGTTCATAAGAGAGGTATTTCTTCTATGACTTTTACCTTGGAAATTTTTACGAGGTTAGAAATTCCTTCCTGACGAAGAAAGCTATTGATTGCTTTTGTTTCCAATTTTTTTGTCGCAAACACAACGAACGTTGCGGTCCCATCAGCTTTTTCTTTAGCTTCTAAAGCTATTTGTAACGTTTCACTAGCATACTTTTTTTGTAGCACTTCTTCAATCGCTGGGATAGAAATCATTTCTCCTGCAATTTTTACGAATCTTTTGAGTCTCCCTGAAATATGCAGATTCCCCTCGCGATCTAAGTATCCTATATCTCCTGTTTTGTAGAATTTTTTCCCATTAATCGTCTGAAATGGCGATTCTAATGTCGGATCTACATATCCATTAAAAACAAAAGGTCCAGAGACATAAATCATCCCCTCCTCTCCTGTCTTCACTTCTTGCTCTGTTTCTTGGCTTAAAATTAAGATTTTTGCCCCTACGACTGGTAAACCTACATTCCCCGGTTTTTGACCTACTGAAATAATCGGACTACACTCGGTAATCCCGTATCCTTCGAGGAGTTCAGTTTTTTCTGTCTTTTGTTTCATGAGATCTAATAATTCTTCTGGCGCTTTCTCTGCTCCGGTCATCACCAAGCGCAAGGTCGTCAGTTGGTCTTTATGAGATGCTTCAAGCATTTGTTTGAAAAATGTGGGAGTCGAGGTAATCACCGTCACTTTCGTGTGAGCTATTAAACTAGATAGCTGAAATGTATCATTGGGATCTGGCGTATTGACACTACGAACCCCTGTAACGAGAGGCAAAATCGTATTTACAGTGAATCAAAAGCTATGAAATGGCGGTAAAAATGCCAATAGTACGTCATCTTGTCTAATTTTGATACGTCCTAAAGCTCCGGCAATATCACTCAAAATATTTTGATGCGTTAATGCTACGGCTTTTGGCAATGCCTCACTCCCCGAGGTAAACAGTACTACTGCGGTTTCATCGAGTTTTTCTGGGATTTTACCTCTACGTGCTTGTACGAACGCAGAAACTTTTCTTCGCATGGAAATATCTTTTAAAAGCTCTTCAACATATGTCATTTCGTATTTTTTTAGTCGAGGGGTTTGAATCTTTTGAAAAAAGGATTTTGCAGTGAGAATTACTTTCACTTCCTGCACTTTTAAGCAATGTTTAAATCCTTCTTTTGACTGGGTTCGATTGAGCATTACAGGGATTTTCTCTGCGAGATAACACGCAACCACTAGCATTGAAGTGGCCGATAACGAAGGGAGTAAAATTCCGATATTTTTATCTGGCAATTTGCGTAATATTCCCGCAATCAGATATGCTTTCATCAAAAAATCTTTCGTAGACTGTACTCCAAATAATTGGTCGTAGCATACCGATGTATTTTTCAGATTTTTAAAACTTTTTTTCATTACTTCTAGGATGTTTGCATTCGTATCATAACGCTGTAAAAACGCCTTAGTAATCGGGGTAGGATTGCTCAAGAAATTCCGTTCACACGGTTTGAGATTCTCCTGCAGTGGTGTCTGCCCCATCGCCATCAAGACAAGGTCCCCCACCGTTTTTATGTCCATCAGAGGCGGATTTGAGGCCGTCGGGAAGTGGTTTGTAATTGCACTTTTTACCTCTACCATATCTAATGAATCGAGGAATAGATCCAGTACAAGATTGGTATTGAGGGTTACCGTGAGTGACGGATCTTCTTTAATCTTGCGCAACGTTGTTAGGATAACATCAAGCGTCTTTTCTGGGTATTTTATAGCAGAATAATCTCCCTGTTTCCTCAAGCTTTCTCTCGATCCGACAATATGCATCGGTGTTTTGCGGTTTTTTACGGTATTGCATCGAGCTAATGCGGAGACGTATTGAATTGGTTCTTCTCCCTCAGCGTTATAAATCTTTTCTAATTGGCTATTGAAAGCGTCTATTCCTTTATTTGCTACTTTTTTAAGCTCTGTAGTAGCATCGTGAATTGTAATTTCCACCTTGCGTTTTGGAGTAAAGATAAACAGGTTTGCAAGGAGAGAAAGGCCTCCACGTATAAGAAATGGAAAAAGCTGAGGTCATTTCCCGTTTCGCGCCCTTGATGAACGAGAACCTCGCAATCAACGAATCGTTACCGTAATGATTTGTGTATCAGCTGGAAGATGTTTAGCAGCCAAAAAAGCTGATCTTTTCCCTACGATAGATTGGTATCCTTGTGCTGCAAGTTCTCCTTGAGGATACAGGAGAATGCTTTGATGCTGAGCTAAATAGGTATGCACTTGTTCCATCATCTCTTCTGCATCATGAGCAGAGCCCTTATCATGGTCAAATTCCTCTACAGGGACAGCTTTTACTAACTTAAAAAAAGGACGCACTCGCCATCTATCAAAATATTTTCTTGAAGCTAAAGGGCGCAGAGTCCCCTGAGATGAAAACAATGCAGTAATAATGAGCGGGTCTACTAAAGCAACATGGGATGGTAGTACCAGCCTTGTTTTACCTGTTTTTAGGAGGTTCTCCCCTTTTATGGATAGTTCATAACGAAATGATAGTAGTCGACGAAGAAAGCTACCTACATATTTCATGATTTTCTCTTTTGTTAAAGGTAAATTTTGATTGTACCTCTTGATGTTCTTTATGCATTTTTAGATAAGTCCTTTACTCGTATTTTCTTCTTCATCAAGATGGATGTAGTACTCGTACTTACATTATACTTAAAAATTTTTTTAATGCAAAAAAACTCCCGTATTTTTCGGGAGTTTTTTAGATAAAAGTTCTTTAGAAAACATTTTCATCAACAACTGTTTCGTCATCTTCAGCCTCTTGTGGAGCTGGAGCTGGCGTATTTACTGGAGCTGATGCTTCTCTTTTATACATTTTAGTAGGATCTTCTTTTGCGAAATCTACTTTAATACTTCTTCCTTTTACTTCTTTTCCATCCATTTCTCTTTGTGCTCTTGCAGCACCTTCTTCGTTTGCGAATTCTACAAATCCAAATCCCTTACTACGACCAGTTTCTCTGTCCAAATTTACTTTGGCAAATACAACTTCTCCATAAGGTTCAAATTCTTCTCTGAGGTGAATTCCTCTCATTCCTCGATCCAGCCCTCAAACGAATAATTTCGTTTTGCTGATTACCATTTCTTCTCCCATTAGTACTTAAACAATTAAGAATAAAAAGCTGATGCTATTAAAATAAGCACAGCCTGAGTATTGTATGATTTTCGAGAGCAATTGCAATTGATTTTTTTGATTTTTGTACCGAAAATCCTTATACTTGAGGTAGGATATTTTTTATCTCTTTTTTAGAGTAATCATGCCAGATCAAACTACTGCACAACAGCAATCTACTCAAGATCAAGCTCAATCTTCCTCTGTTATGTTTGGATGAGGAGATGGATTTGATCCAGCTTCTTTGGACGTTACGCCTCTTGAAGATACTCATGCGGACGTTAACGACGCTCCTTTACCTAACCAGCCTGAATCTAGTATTCCTGCGTATGATCATGTAGAAGAGAATGAATGAGATGAAGGAAGCGAAGAACATCATGAAAGCGAAAAAGATGCAGAAATTTCAGCATTTTTAGGCTTGATTGATCAAACAAGAGAAGTCATACAACTCTCTGGAGATGAGGAAGGATTTTCTCTTATAGGGCAAAAAACACCAAATCAAACCGTAGATTATCAAGTATCTTTATTTGATGAGGATGAAGACGATCCTTCAACTATTGAACTCTTTATCAAAAAGGTTATCTCCACTACCGGTTCTGAGGAAGAAGATGAGCATTTGTTACAATTTGTATATGATAAGACAGTCAACACCTTGGAAATCTTGGTCGACGAAGAAAAGCTTTATTCCCTCCCTGGAACGGATGGCATAGAAGCTACGGATAACGTCTTGATCAAGGAAAAAATCGATAAATTCAGTCTTTTAATTACTGATTTGGCAAATAAAATCAGAAAAGAGAAAGAAGAAGCTCAAAAAGCTCTACAAAAACAGCATCAACTCCAAGAAGTCTTTAGAAATTTTTAGTACCTCTCTTGGATATTTTGGCAAGCGTGCTGCTTGCTATTCTACAAAATTAAATCTTGGAAAAAAGAGGTACACAATAGCATAAAAGGCGTCGACTACTTTGTCGAGCCCTTTTTCTTGATTGATCATTTTGTCGGTCAGGATCCCCTCTAGTCTGAAAAGCTCTTGTTCTACTTGTTTTCCTATGGTTTGAAATTCTGGCGTTGCTACGGTTTGCTCGTTTTCATTTAATTCTCTAAAACGTCGAAATATCTCTGGCTGAGATTCAAAAAATCTTAAAAAAAGTTGTCCTCACTTGGTTTTATTGAACTGTGGGACGCGAGTGGCGATATATTCATTGATCAGTTCTTGTACTTCCTGCTTTTGCTGAGGATTCATTGCAGCAAAGGTTGCTCAAAAAATCGGATGTGTCGTTAAATCCGAAAATGTAGGTATCACCTTTTTATTCTCTTCTCGATTAGCAAGAAGCGTGTACAGTTGTTGTTGCTCTGAAGTTTTCATGGTGCGATAAGCGTACGAAAAACATTGCATTTTGCAAGCGAAAAAATATGCTTTCTTGATGCAATTATTCTTAGTTGATCAGTTGGTCGTGAAAGGGAATCAGATTTTTTTGTCTGATGTGCCAGATTTGCTCTCACAACTTCGTAAAGTTTTGAGAATGAAGATTGGTGATGAGATTTTTGTGCAAAAGAAAGAAAAAGCTGAAGTGAGGTATCATGTGCAAATTGGAGAACGGAGCGATACGCGTCTTGAAGGGAATATTTTGGAAGAGATGCTCCCACCAGCAAAAACAACACGTGAAATTTCCATGCTAGTTGCAATGCCCAATAAATGGGAGAAAGCTGAACTTATTGCTCAAAAACTTACTGAAATCGGCGTCTCTCACCTTCTATTTCGACCCGCAGAAAGAAGTATCATCACTAGACGAAATCCTCATAAACATCAACGTTTATTAAAAATTGCTAAAGAAGCCGTTGAACAGTCCTGGTGATGGAAATTTCCTGAGATTTCCTACATAGAACCAGAGCGTATTCCTTCTCTTATCGCAGACAAAGAGATCGTAATCTTTGATAAAAAAGAAGATTCTAAAAGTTGCGCTTGTGATGCTGACTCTCAGGCAACACGTGCATCTGTAGGTGTGATTGGCCCTGAGGGCGGATTAACTGCATCGGATTATTCGCTCTTTCCTAGTGTTCACGTAGTTTCTCTCTGATCCACCGTCCTAAGAATGGAGACGGCTGCAATTGTTGGAGGACGATTCCTTTGTCATCATAACGACAATGATAAACCCACCTCTTCCCTTCTTCTCCCCTAATTCCGCAGTACCTGCGGGAAAGCAATATGTTCTTTTATTTCTTAGTCTTTTATGACGATGAAAACATCTCCACGTAAGCTTCTGCTTTTTTGTCTTCTTTTTATTTTGCTGGTAGCGATTGGGATCTTTTGCTGGAGGCATCCGGTACATGCTCCAGAAAGCTCAACGTCCGTTTCTCTTCCTGCTGAGTCAACGAGCCTAGAAGGGGTAAGTGGATCTGCTGAAGATACGTTTGAGAATCAGTATTATCAAAATTTACAGGAGTTTTTTAATTGAAGCGAAAATTGATATGAAAATGTCTACGCAGAATACGGTCGAGAAGCCGAATAATCCGTACGAAGTGATTCAAGATACTGAGGCACAAAGGACGCTTCACTTGACAGAGCAAACTGATTCTGTTTCAGTGTTTTTTGTTAGAAATGCGTGTTTAGACCTCCAAATTTATGCAGACATACCAGAAACCCATGGAGAGGTCTTTGTTTTAGTCCCTGCGATTTCTCACAGTGAGAGTACCGTCAAGGTACATGCTGATATTTCTGCTTCAAACGTACACCTTGATGTGCATTTGATTTCTCTCCAGGCTCAAGGTGCTCATGTACAAATGCAGGGGGCAATTCATATTTCAAAAGATGTTCATCACGTGGAAGCTCATTTGCTTGAGGATGCTGTGCTTCTGGATGGGGCGAAGTATACTGCCTTACAACCTATTTTACAAGTAGAGTCGCCTGATGTTAAGGCTTCTCATGGTGCTAAAGTGCATAGAATTTCGTCTGAGCATCTTTTTTATTTGCAAAGCAAAGGATTATCGTTGGAAGCTGCGCAACAATTGATCTTGGAGAGTTATGGGAATATGATTATGGGGAAGGTACAAGGTTTTGACTTCCATGACCTTCTTTTCTCTCCTGAATCTTCTACGTAATTCAAAAAGTTTAAAAAGCTGTTTTCTCATTATTTTATTTATTTCTCCACCACTGATGACTCAATATTTCCCGTTACTCCTTAATCTCCTGGAACTCCAAGAGGAAGAAATCTCTTCTTTTACTGGAATTTCAGAAGTTATTGCTCAGCATCTTGATAACGCGTTGATTATCCATCATAGGATGGGATTTGTCTTTGAGGCTTGGTGGGAATATCTTCACGATCAGATTTCTCTTGAAGAGTTTTTAGCAACAGGAGACGTCTCTTCGAATAAGGCTTTACGAAAAGGAAAACACCTCTCTTCTTTTGATTTTTTGCAACAACTTATACATCAGGAAATCTCATTTATCCCGGGTAGTATGGTTTTACTTGATGAAGTCAGCTTTCTCTCCTTATCGAAAAAGGAGCAAGAGTGGATCCTTTCTGAAAGTGAAAACAATCATGTCCTTTTGCTCCTCTGTTAGTTTAATAATTCTTTATTATACTCAAAATTTCTAAAAAGTCAAGAGGAAATTATCCTGAAATCTCTATCCCAGCTAGTTCCTCGGAAATTGCATCCAAATCATCAAATGCTTCTTCGTCTAAGACTTTTTTCCCCATTCTCATTTCTTTTATTGCTCCTTCAATTTTTTTGGATATCTCGCTTAATGCTTTAGAATCACTTTCTAAGAATTGAGAAAGCTTTTCTTTCCCCTGAAATTTTTGGTCTCCAAGAGTGTAGAACGCTCCTGCTTTGGTAATTAACTTGAGCAATACTCCCGCTTCAATGATATCCGTGGTTTTGTCGTATCCCATCTTTCGTTTTACAGGAAGTTCTGCTGTTTTGAATGGTGCTGCGATCTTATTTTTGGCGATTTTTACTTTTGCGAAGTAACCGATTTGCTCCTTGTCTTCTAGGATTTTATCTCCTTTCCTGATTTCAATCCTCTGCGATGCGAAGAATTTAAGGGCATTCCCTCCTGTAGTCGTCTCTGGGTTTCCAAAGAGTACTCAGATTTTCATCCTGATTTGATTGATAAAAATGCAGGTCGTCCCCGTCTTTGCCAATACGGAAGTAAGTTTCCTGAGCCCTTGTGACATCATTCTCGCTTGTAATCCCATATAACTATCCCCCATATCTCCTTCCACCTCTGCACGTGGTACGAGCGCTGCTACCGAGTCGATAACAATCAGCTTTATTTTCCCTGATTTTGCTAATTCTTCTGCGATTTGCAGTGCTTGTTCTCCGTAATCTGGCTGAGAAAGTAATAAATTGTCGATATCTACGCCCAATTTACGTGCATAATGTGGATCTAAAGCGTGTTCTGCATCGATAAAAGCAGCGAGCTCGCCTTTTCTTTGGATTTCTGCGATAGCGTGCAAAGCAATCGTTGTCTTCCCTGAAGATTCTGGCCCATAAATTTCAACTACTCTCCCCTCTGGATATCCCCCTCCTAAGATCAAGTCTAGCACATACGATCCGCTGTGAAATGTATTTACCAGTCCAAAGCTGGAGCTATCCCCCATTCTAATCACTGCTCCTTTCCCAAACTGTTTCTCGATGTTTGCTAATGCGTCTTGAAGTCCTTGTGGTGTAGGATGTGAAGCTGTCGTTTTTGCCATTCTGTGTAGATATAAAATATAAAATCTTTTTTGACAATCGCTGTTGTAAGAAAAAAAAATAAAAAATCAAGAGATTTTTTGACAAAATGTATTTGGCTTTATTTCGCCAGGTATTCTCTCTGCTTCTGGAAGTAGACCTATTCTTGTTAGGTTCTCTTGAATTAAAAAAAATAAAGCCGACTTCCATCAGCTTTATTTTTCTTATTATACGTGTTATTATCCATTTTTCAATGCTGCATGTGCAGCTGCAAGTCTTGCGATTGGCACTCTAAATGGACTACAAGAAACATATGCCAACCCTGCTCTATGGAAGAAGTCAATAGACATTGGATCTCCTCCATGTTCTCCACATACTCCGAGTTTGATATCAGGTCTAGTAGCGCGTCCTTTTTCAACTGCGATTTTTACGAGACCTCCAACTCCAGTTTCATCTATGGATTGGAAAGGATCTTTTTCGAAGATATTTTTTGCGAGATATTCTTTAATGAATTTTCCTGCATCATCTCTAGAGAATCCAAGTCCCATCTGTGTCAAATCGTTTGTTCCAAAAGAGAAGAATTCTGCAGTTTTTGCTATTTCGTCGGCTGTTACTGCTCCTCTTGGCACTTCAATCATCGTTCCTAAGAGATAGTGCACTTCGATTCCATATTTATCCATAATATTTTTGGCTACTCTTCTCACGATTTCTGTATTGAAATTTAACTCTGTCTGAAATCCTACTAATGGAATCATAATTTCTGGTCTAGCGTCAATTCCTTCTTTTTTTAGTTCACATGCTGCAGAGATAACAGCTTCTGTTTGCATTTCTGCGATTTCTGGATATGTAATTGCTAATCTACAACCTCTATGTCCAAGCATTGGATTGAATTCATGGAGAGAAGCAATTTTATTTTTGAGCGTCTCTACACTTACTCCCATTTCTGTAGCAAGCACTTGAATTTCTTTGTCTTCAGTAGGAAGGAATTCATGTAAAGGAGGATCCAAAAATCTGATTGTTACTGGCATTCCTTCTAATTCTTTCATGATATCATAGAAGTCTTGCTTTTGGTAAGGAAGAATTTTTGCTAATGCTTTTCTCCTTCCTTCTTCATCTTCAGCAAGAATCATCTCTCTCATTGCCTTAATTCTATCCTCGGCAAAGAACATATGCTCTGTCCTACAAAGTCCAATTCCTTCTGCTCAGAATTTTTTTGCTGTTGCTGCATCACGTGGAGTATCTGCATTGGTTCTAATTCTGAGTCTTCTGTATTTATCAGCGAGGTTCATAAGCTCTTCAAAGTCTCCTTTCAGTTCAGGATCTACTACTGCAAGAGCTCCTGCAAACACTTCTCCTGTTGAACCATCGAGTGTAATCATATCCCCTTCATTAAAGGTTTTTCCCTTGACGGTTATTGTCTTGTTGGTCTCGTTGATTACTAACTCTCCTGCTCCAGAAACACAGCATTTACCCATTCCACGAGCTACTACAGCAGCATGAGAAGTCATTCCTCCACGAGCAGTTACAATACCTTCAGAAGCGACCATTCCTTGGATATCTTCTGGAGAAGTCTCTACTCTTACGAGCACTACTTTCTTTCCTTGTTCTTTTCGTTCATGAGCAGTATCAGCTCTGAAGACAATTTGTCCTACTGCAGCACCTGGAGATGCTGGAAGTCCTTTAGTTAACAATTCAGCAGTAGTTTTTGCAGCTGGATCAATTTGTGGATGAAGCAGCGTATCAAGCTGAGCTGGGCTTACGCGAAGTACTGCAGTTTTTTCGTCTATCAGTCCTTCATGGAGCATATCCATTGCAATTTTTATTGCTGCAGCTGCTGTCCTTTTACCAGATCTTGTCTGGAGAATATACAGTTTTGCTTCTTGGATTGTGAATTCCATATCTTGCATATCTTTGTAATGCTGTTCAAGCATTTTGTAAATCCTTACTAATTCGTTGTAACATTCTGGCATTACTTCACTCAATGTTTGGATTTGTGCTGGAGTTCTGATTCCTGCTACTACATCTTCTCCTTGTGCATTCATCAAGAATTCTCCGTAAAATTTATTTTCTCCAGTAGAAGGGTTTCTCGTGAAACAAACTCCTGTTCCTGAAGTCTCTCCCATATTTCCGAAGACCATGGATTGCACATTTACTGCAGTACCAAGGAGTCCGCGAATGTCATTCAGCTTTCTATAAATGATTGCTCTTTCATTATTCCATGAATTAAATACTGCATCAATTGCCATAGCAAGCTGTTCTCTTCCTGTATTTGGGAATAATTTTCCTGTCGCCTTTTGTACAACCTCTTTATACAGCTGAACTACTTGTTTGAGGTCTTCTGTCTCTAGTTCAGTATCAAGTTTTACTCCTTTTTTGTCTTTTACAGACTGCAATGCAACCTCGAAATCGTGATGAGGCACTTCCATTACAACATCTCCAAACATTTGAATGAAACGTCTGTAAGAATCTCGCGCAAATCTTTCATTTCCTGTCTTATTTGCAAGTCCAAGTACTGATTGATCATTCAAACCGAGATTCAAAACGGTATCCATCATTCCTGGAAGTGAAGCAGCAGCTCCAGAACGTACAGAAACTAGCAATGGATCATTTGCATCTCCCAATTTTTTTCCCATTTTTGCTTCTAGAGCTTGCAGTTGAGTTTCAATCTGATCTTTAACTTCCTGAGGGTACGTCTTGTTGTTTTTGTAGTAAATATCACAAGTTTCTGTGGTAATCGTGAATCCTGAAGGAATCGGTAATCCTAGGGCAACCATATCCGCCATATTGGATCCTTTACCTCCCAGAAGTTCTTTCCCTACTCCTTTCCCTTCTTCGAAAGAGTAGACATACTTTTTTTCTGGCATTATACGATTGTAAATAAGAAATAAAAAACAGGTTATTTTTATGGTATTGGTTCGTCAATGCAAGAGAAAATGTCAAAAAATGTCTAAATCGCACCCAAAATTGGTCTCCTAGTCGGCTTCTTATTGCGTTATACGTACGTTTATCTCTCTTTTGATCTCTTTGGATTCACTTTTTACTCGTGGTTTTATCAGCTTTTTATTTCTTTTGTCTTTTTATAGCAGTCGAGAAGCTATATATTCTCTATTTTCATCACTCCATCTCATTCCTCCATCGCAAGAATCTCATAATTTACTTGATTTTTTGCTAAAAATGAGTATAATGAAGATAGTTTGTTTTGATATTTGATGACATCATCTAGGATAATTGTATTTTCTGTTTTCAAAACGCCTTGTATTTCTTCCATGTAGCGCCCGTATTCGCTCTTTTGAGCGTCGATAAATACAAAGTCGAAGTTTTCTGAAAAGAAGTTTTCTAGCTTGATTTCTTTAAAGTCAAAAGGGTATATGACCGCATTTCTTACTTGATTTTTTTGCAGATTTTTCAGGGCTTCCAAGTATGCCGGATAGCTGATTTCGAAGCTTGAGATGTGACCTCCTCGCTGACTGACGATTTGAGCAATCCAAATGGTACTATACCCCACAGCAGACCCAATTTCTAGGATGTTATGAGGCTTTTTCTCGATAAGCAGTTGAGATAAAAACTCCTGAGTTTCTCTAGAAATCAGTGGAATTTTCCTTTGTTCACAGGATATTCTTAGGTGTTCAAATGGCATTTTATTCTCTTTGGTGATGTAAAATAGTGTATTGCGGACGCAGATATGGAATGCCCCCTTACATCAATCAGAATTTTATTTCTTTTTTCTTCTTATGATGATTCTTACTAATCAGACACGCAGTTCTACGACGAAACCAACGCTTTCAAGGACTAGCGCTACAAAATCTGTAGCTCCTAGGACAACTTCAGCAAGACCTGCGTATTCTACACATTCTCAGACAAAAAACAACCCCTCTCAGACTACAAGACCTACGAGCACAGCGAGTAGAACTGCTTCAAAAGCTCCAATTTCTAGAGGCTCTACCTATGTTAGACATCCAAGATCCTCTTCTCAAAGAATTACTTCAGAGATTTTCCTTAAACATAAAATTGAGCCTAAGCATCAAACGATTGCCGATCTCAAAAAACTGGTAAAAAAAGATGAAATCCCTGTTAGAGTCTTTGCTCTCTGAGGACTAGAACAAATCTGAATCAATATGACGGTCATTGAATACAAAAACGATATTATTATCATTGATGCGGGACTTGAATTTGCATCTTACGATATGCATGGAGTGGATTATATCATTCCTGATATTTCTTACTTGATAGGAAAAAAACAGAATATCAGAGGAATCTTTATTACTCATGGACATCTCGATCATATTGGAGCTATTCAGCACATTATCGGAGATCTGAATTATCCAGTGGTACACACTACTCCTCTAGCTTTGGGATTGATGAAAAAGAATTTTGACGCTGAGCAATTAAAACGTTTTAAATATAAGCTTGTGAACCCGGATCTCGATATTATCAAGGCTGGAGTATTTACCATTGAATGTTTTAGAGTCAACCACTCTATCCCAGAATCTATGGGATTTGCTATTCATACTCCAAAGGGAATGATCGTTCATTCTGGTGATTTTAAGATTGATTTTATCCCTGCGATTGATAGACCTGCTGATTTAGGAAAGATTTCTAGGATTGGGCAAGAAGGAGTAAAACTTTACATGGGAGAATCAACCAACGCTAGAAAACCTGGACATACTCCTTCTGAAAAAATCATTGGAGAGAATATTGCTACCATGATTAATCGTCATGCGAAACAAAGGATTATCATTTCGTTATTTGCTTCAAATGTTGGTAGAATTATCCAGATCGTAGAGAGTGCCATCCGTCAGAATAGGACCATTTTTCTTGCGGGACGCTCTATGATCAACAACGTTCAGCTCTGCCAAGAACTGGGGTATATCAATGCTCCTAAAGATATGATTAGGCAAATTTCTGCGGATGCTGATCAAATGCCAGATGAAAGAGTACTGGTGCTTTGTACAGGTTCTCAAGGTGAAGAGTTCGCTGCTCTCATGAGGATGGCTACCAATACCTTTAAAGGATTCTCCTTACGTCCAAATGATTGTATTATCCTCTCTTCTCATGCTATTCCTGGAAATGAAAAAGCTGTTGCAGCTCTGATGAATAATCTTATCAATCTAGATGTCGATCTCGTAGATGATCCTCATTTGGATCTCCACACCTCCGGACATGCATATCAGGAAGATATGAAAGAGATGATGGCATTATTAAAACCTGAATATTTTGCTCCAATCCACGGAGATCTTGTCCAAAGAAACGCTCATAGAAAAGTTGCTTTGGAAATGAGAATTCCTCAAGAAAAAGTTTTGATGCCAAAGAATGGGCAACTTATAGAGGTTTTCGATGAAGCTGTCTTAGTCTCAGACAAAAAGCTGAAAATTGATACCGTTATGATTGATGGAAAAGGGAAAGGTCATCTCTCAGGAGAATACGTGATTAAAGCAAGGGATATTATGGCGACTGATGGAGTTGTTGCTTTGATCTTCAAAATCGATAATAAGACTCATGAATTAGTAGGTAATCTGCAGATCGAGTCCCGCGGATTTGTGTATTCATCCGAGGTAAAATCTATTCATACGAAGATTGTAGAATTCGCAAAATCCCATTATAATGCGAATCTCAAGAAAAGAATGGATGTAAAAAGCAATCTCAAGCAAGTTAAAGAGGCTTTGGGAGAAGAAATTACAAAAATTATCGGAAGAGTGCCAATGCTCATGGTAACCTGGGTATATATCAATCGTGAAGCTATCTCTGGAGAACCTGCCGGAGAAGATACCATCATTGGAATGACACTAGAAGAACAAGGATATGAAGATTAAAAATCTGATTTATTTCTCTTTTTTTCTTACATGACCACAAAAAAATCTTCTATAAACGTTTGGCTTATCGTTTGTATTTGTCTTTTAGTTGCCAATTTCGCCGTGATGCTGGGGATTTGGGCAACAGGCGGGAATATTCAGCGTCTTTTCTCTGGGTTTCCAACTTTTTCGGTTGGTACGAAGGGATATTATTCTAAATTCGATAAATTTGCAATGATTGATGAGTTGCTACAGCATGAATATCTCGATCAAGAGATGCTTTCCGGAGCGAAAGAGGAAATGATTGAGCGTGCTTTGCAAGCTTATGTTGCAGGATTGGACGATCCGTATACCACTTATCTTACGGCTGAGGAAAATACACAACTTCAGAACTTGCTTCATGATGAGATTGGTATTAGCGGAATTGGAGCTGTTGTAGAAAAGAAGGATACCTATATTCAAATCTCAGAAGTGATAAAAAACTGACCTGCTTACAAAGCGGGGCTTTTACCTTTGGATAGAGTTCTGTATATTGAGACAGGAAGTACTAAAGATTTAAGCAATTCTGAAGCGGTAGCTTTGATTAGAGGAGAAAAATGAACTCCTGTTCATCTTACCATTCAAAGAATCGAAAAGGACGAAAGTAGCACTACTTTTGATGTAGAGATTATTAGAGATAACATAGAAATTCCTTCTGTCGTAGCAAAATCGCTCACCATCAGCGGACATCACGTGGGATATTTCTCCGTTTCTAGTATTTCTGATCAGACTACTAAACTGTTTGTTAATGAATTATTAGAATTGATTGATGAACATTTGGATGGAATGATTCTAGATTTACGCGGAAACGGTGGAGGTTATTTGGAAGAGGCTGTAAAATTCTTGGGACATTTTATTCCGAAGAAAGAGGTTGTTGTAACTTCTGAATACTATGGATATGAGCCCGTTTTTTTCAGTTCTCAAGGGAGAGGAGAATTAGCAGAGCTTCCTTTGGTGGTGCTAGTGGATCAGATGACTGCATCGGCTGGAGAAATTATCGCTCTTGCTCTTCAGGAACGTGAGATACTGGTCATTGGGATGCCAACGTTTGGGAAAGGAAATATCCAAAGTGTAGAGACTTTTCCAGATCATTCTAGCTTAAAATTTACTGTTGGGAAGTGGTTTAGTCCTAATCATGTCAATGTGAGCGGTACCGGGCTTATCCCAGATATCGAGGTAAAACGAGATGCAGAGCTTTATGATGCCTCTCAAATAGACAATCAATTGGAAAGGGCAAAAGAAGAATTATTTACCCTTATGGATGCATAAATTCCCCTTGTTATAATTCAGCTTTTTTATCTTTTTTGTTGTGTACTATGAGAACTCAATCAACGATTTTATGAATTGACCGAGGAAGCAAATATATTGGACTTGCCTATACATTGAAGAAGGAAAATGTCGTATTCCCTGTAGGATATCTCCTCAATGATCAAATGGTGTATTTTCATATTGCGGATCTGATTAAAAGATATGGGGTAAAAACTATCGTTTTGTGATGGCCAAAAAAGCAACAAAATGTGCAAGAGAAAATTAAAAAATTTATGAATTCACTCAATTATATTATCGAAAAAGAGGAAATCACTATCGAAACAATTGATGAAGATTATTCTACAGTCGAGAGCTGAGAGATTTTGTCTAATTTTAAGAAAAATGAGGCCACTGATACTGTCAGTGCAATGTTGATCTTGGAAAGATGGAAAGCTCAACAGAAAGAAAAAGCTGAACTATGAGATTAAAATGATTTTAAAAATCTCAGGTCACCATTCGTAAAATAACGAATATCTTTGATTCCATATTTCATTGCTGCTACTCTATTCACTCCAATTCCAAAAGCGAATCCTGACCGTCATTCTTCTGGGTTTACTCCAGCGGTTTTGAGGACGTTGGGATGAATCATTCCCGCTCCGAGCAGTTCTATCCACTTGGAAAGTTTTTTTTCTCCGGTTTTTTGGTCGAGATATTCATATCTTGCGTCAATTTCAAATCCTGGCTCGACAAATGGGAAATACCCCGGTCTCATTCTGACTTCTACCTTTTTTTGTAACAATCCAGAAAGAAAGGTCTGAATAACATATTTGAAGTTCGCAATGGAAATATTTTTATCAATATACACTCCTTCCATCTGGTAAAACATTGTATCGTGTGTGGCGTCCATTTCGTCAAAACGATAACATCTTCCTGGCAAGACCACTTTGATTGGCACACCGTATTTTTTGATGACAGCATTTTGTGCAGACGAAGTATGAGTCCTCATCACGTAATTTTCTCCTCTTTCGTCCTTATCTTTGAGGTAAATAGTATCGTGCATTTCTGTCGCAGGATGCGTAATCGGAATATTCACTGCTTCGAAATTCTCAAATTTACTTACTACTTCTTTCCCCATTTCTACACGAAATCCCATGCTTTGGGCAATTTCTTCCATTTCTCTACGAGTTTTTGCCAAAAGGTGATAATGCCCTGTTTCAAGGCGTTTTGCGGGCAACGAGATGTCTACCAAGTCTTTCTCGAGTAATGCATTGATTTCAGACATTAAAAACGTCGTTTCTTTCTCAGCAAAAGCTTCTTCAAGAGCCGTTTTTAACGCAGAAAGCTCTTGGCCTTTATTTTTCCTCTCTTCGGGAGATAGCGATCCCATGGTTTTAAATTGCTGGGTTATACTCCCCTTTTTCCCAAGGTAGGTCTGGTATCGAGTTTCAAGTTCGTCCTTAGTCGAAACGGCAGAAAGTTCGTTTAAAATCTGATTTTTTTCTGGCATTGTAGGTAAAATGTGGGAAGTAAAGTATGTTTATTAGGATACTTATTTGAGAAGTGATTGCAAGAAAATAAGCAGTGTTTTTTGCTTTTGTAGCGTTTTTGGGGTATAATTTAGGTAGTGTAGGATATTTTACTCGTTATTGGCATTAGTATGTCGGTTATTAAAAATATTTCCGCTTCTCCTAAAGAAGATAAGAATTCTGAGTTTCCGAGGTCTCTCGAAGGTGAAATGGATTCGATTTCTGCGGAATCTTTGACTGGAAAGTTGAAGGTGAGATTTATGGATATTGAAGAGTGAAATAGGTGGGAGATTGGAGTAAAAGAAGCTATCAAGTCTATTGAAAGAAAGACGGATGGCGTACGAAAACGGGATCCTACTAATGAAATTTTAGCTACACTAGATAGCGTTAGTACTTCCCTCTGGCTTTTCAAGCAAAAGAGAAAGCTAACTGAAGATGAACAAAAAATAATGGACGAAATAAAGAATTCCCCTTTTGTTTATTATCAACTCCATGATACAGAATATTCCCTTTTGCAAAATTTAGGAGAAACAAAGTTTATTCAACACCTTAAAGATTCCAAAAAAATCCCTGGAACCTTTATTTCTCCATATGAGCTTAACTCTGACACAAACTTTTGGAGCAAACGCAACCTGGATCATCTATGAACATGTGTTACATTATCCAAGGATCAGGTAACTGGTATTGTTGGTAAAGGTCACATCCCGTGGCATTCTGTTGTTGAGGATCCAAATTCTGCCGTTTATCAGCTCTGTGTAGACACAGGCAAGACTCCTCTAGACTCTCAATCATTTGATCGTAAGGCTACTCTCTTGGCCGAATGTCTTATGGATTACGGTATAATTAAGGGACCTAATGATTTTTTTACTCTTACGATAGAAGGTTTTAATCTTGAATGTTCAGATTATATTAAATATGATATTGCCTACAGGATTGTTGGTTTGAGACCTATTGAACTAAGCGAGAAAAACGAGTATATAAAGCAATACCAAGAAAACCACAATAAGTATGTATCTGATTGGGACCAATTTTTCTCATTATGTCGAGAGAACCCTTTATGAAAAGGAGATACGGGATACCCTTGAGGGAAGGAACAAATGATTAAAGATCATAATGATATAGCTCAATTTTTAAGGAAGAAGAGAAAAGATGACATTGACAGATTCTTCATTGAGACCTTATGAGGCAACAAGGATAATATCCCTCAAATCCTTACCCTCTCAACAGGAGATTACACCAATAGTACTGGCTATGATGGCGTTGATAAATCTTTGTACAATACAGATAATAATGCTAGTTCAAAACATTTTCAGTATAATTCTAGCAATCCCCACGAGAATGATGTTTCTATTAAATTATCTGATCAGAAGAAGGAATCTGAGGTCATGATATTATTTACCGGTTTAGAAAGCAGCATAAGACCAATCTCTTTTACTATTTCTTTCCAGACATACACTAATGAGACCATAATAATTGAATGAACTTATTGACAAATTAAAGCAGGACTCTCTAACAAAACTATAGACGTTAAACAAGCTTATAATAGTAACACACATGAACCGTATAAGTTGAAGAACATATACACAGGTGTTAAAGATCAACCGTATTTATCCCTTAAGTTTCCTCCCAACACCGTAAAAAATGGTAATATAAACATACACGTGAAGAATACGTCTAATGATGAGATATCCATGAATATCATAGCTCCAAAGGTAGATATGACTTCTGAACAACCTGAAACTCCTTTTGCAAATTACATCAATCTCTCTACTGAAACGTTATTTGATAGTGGGGAATATAAAAGTTTCAGAATTCTTAAGCCTAAAGATACACAAGAAAAGCTTGTATCAGGCGAAGAAGGACTAGAGGAATTCAAAAATAGGATTAAAACGTTTAATGCTCTCGCTGATAACCCCAACTACAAGCAAACACACGCCATTCCTTTGAATGTTTGCGTAAGTGATAAGCCTTATCAAGATAATAATGGCCAACAAATGCACAAAGAAATAGAGACTATACAATACTATATTAACAAACAGAGGTCTAAACTTGACGATGTGAAAGATGCCTTATTTAATCAGGGGAAAAATAGCGTAGAAAACCAAAAAGACTTTAAAAACGTCTTCAGTGAAGATACAGAATATGGAGGAGTTAAACAAATTGAGTATCAGAAACAGCTCTGTTTGGCAAGATTGATGACATTCTTAATAAACTGCTGAGACATATCTCCTAACCTTGACGTGCAAGTAAATATGTACGTAAATACCAACGAGAATAAGGACAAATATGCTAAAATGAGTGGACACTTTATCTCTTTACAACAATAGCGCTCAGCATCTCTTCTAGATATCTGCAAATACTTGAACTAATCTTAAATATCCTCCTTTATAGCCAATTCCTACCTTGGTTACACTTGGATCAAATAATGCCCTTGCATGCCCAGGATGTTTTTGGTAATTAGAGACTTCTTGCATTAACATCTCAATGGTCGTATAATGTAGATTACCACATCGACCAATATTTTCCCCAACTCATCAATCAAGTCCATCTGGTTGATGATGATAACGAGGATGAAGTCCTGCATTTTTTAATCTTTCATGAATATATAATCCATCAAGACTTTCGTGTTCTGTAGGATAATCCCAAGGAAGCTCTTTCCCGTCGATAATTTTTTGTTCCACTAAGTCTTGAGCTACACGTTCTAATCTCTTGTCCCGTTTTAGCGTTTTCAGCTTTTTTTCTTTTCTCATCTCGTTGATTCTACGTGCCATTCAAAACTTGAACAGGTATTCTACTTCGTTTGAAGGAAGCTCTGCTATTGGTGTATTGATCAGCTTTTTAAACTCTTCTTTTTTCATTTTATCCACTTTCTTTTGTATCTGCTGGATTTCTTTTTCAGAGATTTCTGTTTGTAGCTTTTCTAGCTGGATATCTGTTTGCATTGTCGTGAGATTACCCATCGTGTCCTGCATTACCTGTTCGGTATCAGGAGCGTTTTGGGGAGCTACTTTACGTTTTAGTTTTTCATGACGAGCAGAGGTTGTGGAGGTTGCCATTAAGAATTCTCTCTTTTATGTAAAATTTGCATGGATATATCCTCAGCATATGCAAAATACAAGAAAAGTCAACAGTATCTCCTCTTGCTCTAGGGGTGCTTTTTTGTATATTCTTGGAAAGATGCTTGTATACTGAGCATTATTCTTTATCTGTTTTTTGTGATATTCATGAGGTTAAAAGTCAGATTTTTCTTTCTTTTGAGCTTTAGTTTGCTGGCGTTTGGTGGAGCTAGCTTGGCAGCGTATACGCCAGATACTGCTACAACTGAACAGCTTACTTCTCTAAAAACTACTCTTGCGAATGTGTCTGCAGAGGATCTTTGGAAGTATTATAAGCAACTTTCTCAGTTGAAAACTGCTGTACGTGGTCACGATGATAGGCTTGATTATTTGTTAAGCAATTTAAGTGATTTTAGTTATAGTCAGTTCTCATCACAAAAAAGTCTCTCTAAACAGCTTGCAAAACCATATAAGCAAGAATTTATCACTGATTATCAAGATAAACTCCTCTTGGATAGTGAAGTTCCAACCAATTGTTTAGGATGGTATAATTTGTTAGATAATCTCAGTTATGCAAATAATTTTCCTACCGCGTTAACTATCGCTGTATGGCATAGAGAAACCACGTGTGGATATATTTTACCTAAAAACGGAGATGGTCCATTTCAGATCGTAAGTAAAGATTATGGAAGTTGAGAAATCACTGAAGCTATTTTTGCACAGACGGTGCAGGATTTCTTGGATTTTGCTCATCATAAAATTCAGCGATATAACAACGCTAATCAAAAAAATGGACTCGCAATTACTCTGAGCTATACGGGAGCAAGTTTTACGGATTTGATAAGATTTTCTGCTTTGTATAACTGATTAAGTGGTTCAACGGTGTATGGTGAAGTCACTCCTATGGCTCCAAGATATTTTCGAGAAGGATATGAAAATGACGTTTGGACGTGAAATGCTGTAAAAGACGGTATTTTGTCGATGTATTTGAAAGTATTGAAGTGGGAAGGAACTCATTAAAAGCAATGACTGCGTGGGATTTAGGGATTTTTTTGAAACAAAAAAACCGCCCAAGCATAAAGGAAAATGAGAATTTAAGATAGATAGACGTAAACTCCTAGGCTAACCTAAAGGAAGTAAGAACATTTTAATCTCTACCCGCTCATCCTTAC
>CAMVOC010000003.1 GCA_947169045.1 uncultured bacterium | reverse complement strand
ACCCAATGGTCTGGGCAGATTCATGCCAAATTTCACGTGTTTGACACTACTCAGGAGTAAATCGAAGTAAACATGATTTTCAAATACGGGACTTAAACCCTCTATGGTCTACCTTTTAAGTAGTTCTTCTAACCATATTTTGTAACTCCATATGATTTATCCTACAACCCCGCTATCGGCGAACCGATACGGTTTGGGCTCTTCCCTGTTCGCTCGTCACTACTAAGGGAATCTCATTACGATTTCTTTTCCTCCGGTTACTGAGATATTTCACTTCACCGGGTTTTTACCATCCTGGTGACCGCTTATAGCAGTCAGGTTACCCCTTCGGAGATCTACGATTCATAGCGGCTATTGGCACCTCATCGTAGCTTTTCGCAGCCTGTCACGTCCTTCACTCTTTTTTACCCAAGGCATCCTTCCATTGCTCTTAAACAAATTTATTTCTTTCGAAAATTGTGTAATATATTATCATAGTATGGGGTGTTAAGGATCAACATCTCGCTTCCGTCATTTCAACGAAGCAGGGATTACTATAACTATTTCCTGAACGATTGCAAGAGATTTTTACATTTTTTTTATTGTAGGTCAGCATTTTTATTTCTCTTTTTTTTGGGGACTTTGTAAAAAATACCTCCTCAATTTTAGACAAAAAAATGACATGGCAAGACATTATCGTAAAAAAGATAAAAAAAACTGAACAAAAAACGCAGTAATACACTGCGTTTTCTATGAATAATCTCCATGAACACGATGGTAAATTGTTGCCAAAAGTCGATCAAGATAAGGATCATGTTGTGCCAAAGATGTCACTTCTTTTACCACAGCTTCAAAATCTTGAAATTCCGGCCAGTCTTTATAAATACAATAAGGAAGCTTACTGCATACATAATCTTCTTCATATGCCCTCCGAGAATAAAATCTATCCGCAAATAAACAAAACCGACAAACGATTCGTAAAGTAGATTCCCAATCCTGAAAAATAAAATCATCCACACCTACATCTGACAAATTTAATATATGTTTTTGTTTCGATGACATAAAAACCCCCCATTTTTTACGTTAATATTAAGAATTATTATGACATCCTCAGCATACGTATTCGTACCAAAAAATCAAGAAATATCTCACAACAAGCCAATTCATCCCAATTTACCAATGCCAAAGCGACAAGCAACCTCCACGGCCATCATTGAGCACAAAACCTTAGCAATTCGCAGCCAATAATGCTTTAAGTTGTTCTAAACCTTCACCCGCTTTTACTGAAACAAAAACAGCATTTTCCCCAGCAAAACGTTCTTCCAAATCAGCTTTTTTTGCCTGATCAACTAAATCGATTTTATTAAACACCAAAATCTGAGGTTGCACCGCTCAAATATCAGACAAAATCTGATTAACCACTTCGATTCTCTCCTTCGCATAAGGATCAGATGCATCAATGACATGTAACAACAAATCACTCTCAATACTATCTTCCAAAGTTGAACTAAAAGATTTTATCAATTTAGGAGGCAAATCACGGATAAAACCAATGGTATCATTGAGTAAAATCTCCTTCCCACGACCAGTAACCGGATCTGTAATAATGTAAAGATTACCTACGTTAGAATTGAGCGTTGCAAAAAGCTTATTCGCAGCTAAAACTCCTTTTTGAGTCAAAACATTGAGCAAAGAAGATTTTCACGCATTAGTATATCCAACAATTCCTACAGTAGGCATCCTGCGTTTTCTACGAGCTTCACGATGAAGAGATCTCGTACGCGCGTATTCTTCCAGCTTTTTTTCTATTTTTCTAATTTTTTCCTTGAGATGACGCTTCATAACTTCAGTATTAGTCTCTCCCAATCATCTCGTTGCACCAGCTCCAGCACCAGAAGCAGCACCTCCTTGTTTACTAAGGTCTAGTCACATCCTATAAATCCTAGGTCCCATATGCTTAATTGCAGCTAATTCAACCTGCAAACGGGATTCCCCACTCGTTGCATGCTTCTCAAAAATTTTCAAAATCAAATCAATTCTATCCCAAGCCTCCATTTTAACCGGGAGATGATGAGCTTCAGAGACTTGACGAAGCCTCTCATTAAGTTGATAAATTTGAGCAGGTTTAAGAGCATTCCCCACGATTAAAAGATTTGCCTGTTCCGCAAGCATTGCTTCAATAATTTCATTCAATTTTCCGCTTCAAATGTAGGTTTTAGGATCAGGAGTATCTTTTTTTTGATATTCATCCAAAATAACAATACCACCATAGGTCTCAACCAGACTTTTAAGCTCTTTCATCCTATCTTTTAAGATATCCGGCTTCGTAGATTTATCAACAATATCTACAAGAAATACACGACGTTGAATGATCGCTTCTCCATTAGCAGTTCTTTGTTGTTGAGTCATAAATGGGCTGAAAAGAAATAAAAAGCAGACTTCACGCCCGGAAGAATGGTTCAAAACGCACATACTCTAAGATAACGAAATATTCTCCTGCCAAGAGCATCCGCACCGCATTACCTGCTCATCACTAAAAAAAATGCAAGATAAAATGTCCCTCATAGAATAAAGTTTTTTAAAAGGAATACAAGAGAAAACACACGCCTCCTCCTAGGTATAAAGAATTTTCTCCTCAAAATCAAGCAAAATACCACTTATACATACGTATTTAAAGAAACTAAAAAGGCAAAAAAACAAGAAACCCTTGACTTTTTGAAAATTTCGAATATAATGGAAGGTATGATACAACAAATTAGCTCTCCAGAAGCCATGCATCAATATGGAAAAGAACTTGCAGGATGATATCCTGTAATTTTTTTGTCTGGCGACCTCGGAGTAGGAAAAACGACCTTTGCAAAAGGGTTTGCAGAATGATTAGGTATTGATCCAGCGAAAGTGCAATCCCCTACCTACACATACCTAAATATCTATGATAATAAGCTGTTACACGTAGATATGTACCGCCTAGAACAATTCGACGAAATGATAGAAAAAGGCATTCTCGATCAGCTTTCTAATTTCTCTTATATTTTGATTGAGCGACCTAAATGGGAAAAGGAATTAGGGCTTTCCGGAGCTGTAAAACTAGAAATAAAAAAGCTGAATGAAAACGAAAGAACCGTCGAACTTATCACGCTCTAACCCAATATGCACGTAATGCTACAGCAAGAACGACAAAAAATCCAAAGGAAAAGCCTAAAATAAAAATTGTAAAAAATCTCTTGACATAAAAAATCAAAACACTATATCTTTGTCATAAACTTTATGACATACAAAACAAAAGACATGGTGCAAATTATCAAAACATTCACAAATCTCGGACTTATTGGACATGAAATTGCTATCGAAGCAGATTCGACCCAAGCATTACCAACTATTGATATCATCGGACTCCCCGACACCGCAATCAAAGAAGCGAAAGAACGCATCAGAGGCACATTTAGAAACTGCGAAGTATCCCTTTCCAAAAGGAAATTCGTACTCAATTTAGCACCTAGCGACATCCGTAAAGTAGGGACCAGCTTTGACGTCCCTATGGCATTAGCGATTTTATTACACGAAGTACGCACACACTTGCGACATACAGAAATCCTAGAAAAAAGTCTCTTTTTTGGAGAACTAGGCCTCGATGGAAGCGTAAAGAGAATTAATGGATTATTACCTAGCGTCTTATCCGCAAAAAAGAAAGGACGAAAAACATTTTTCATCCCTAAAGACAACTTTTTTGAATTAGAATATATTCCAGACATTACCATTTATCCCCTCAAGCATTTTAGGCAGTTAGTAGGATATTTCGTAAAAGGAGAAGAATTAGAGCATTCTACACAGCACAAAGATTTCGGAATATTAAGAGAAGGACAAACGTTTGAAATAGATTTCGAACAAATTAAAGGACAGATTTTTGCCAAAAGAGCTTTAGCCATTGCCGCAGCAGGATTCCACAATGCTCTCATGATAGGAGCTCCCGGAAGCGGGAAAACAATGATGAGCAAAGCCATGAAAAGCATTCTTCCACCCTTGGATTTTTCAGAGATTTTAGAAGTAAGCCAAATCTATTCTGTAGTAGGGAAACTCAACAAAGATCTCCCCCTAATCACCCAAAGACCTTTTAGACAAATCCATCATACTGCATCAAAATTTTCCATCATTGGTTGAGGAAGTCAATTAACACCTGGGGAAGTCTCTCTTGCCCACAAAGGTATTCTCTTTTTTGATGAATTAACAGAATTTTGAAAAGAAACCCTGGAAACCCTTAGACAACCACTAGAAGACCGTATGGTCAATATTTCACGCGTAACCGGAACCGTAGAATACCCTGCAAATTTTATGTTTATTGCTTCGATGAATCCCTGTAGATGCGGATTCTACAAAGACAAAACAAAAGCTTGCACCTGCTCACCTATGGACATCAAAAGATACCAAAGCAAGATTTCCTGACCACTACTCGATAGAATCGACATCATTTTAGAAGTGCCTAGAGAAGATATTGATACGATTCTAGAATCTCAAAAGGGAGAAAATTCTGCCTCCCTTCGCGAAAAAGTAATCAATGCACGAAAAATTCAACAAGCAAGATTCACATGACTCTCCATCAAAGCCAACGCACATATGACTCCGAAAGAACTTCAAGAATTAGTTCCCCTAGGAAGTGGAGAAAAAGATTTTCTTTTACAAGCAGCGAATACACTAAATCTTTCTGGTCGCGTTCTTCATAGAACCATCAAATTAGCTAGAACTATCGCAGATATGAATGGCGAAGAAAAGATATGAGTAAAACACTTAGCTGAAGCGATTCAATACAGATCAAAAACAATGTTTATCGACGAAGAATAAGCTCCAAAAACTTACATTCTAAATTTACCTAATAATTCTCGCCCTGCTTCAGAAATAAAAACTTCTTTACCCATAACACGAAGAGGTTTTTCTCATGGATACTGTTTAATAATTTGGATAACTTCTTGCAGTTGAGGCATGGTAAGATGCAAAGTCTCTAAAGTATACATTGTGTCTCATTCATCTTGAGAAACAGCATTCGAAGCCGGCTCTTCTGAAGACTCAGAAGTCGTCTTACAAGCCGAGGAATCAGTCTCAGGGCAATCCCCACCAAGAGAATTATCAACTAATGCACCAAAATCCGAAGTATCCAAAGTATCAGAAAGATCTTGAGCATCCAATTCCTGTTCATCGGTTTCATCTTCCAGCATAATTTCTCCTTCTTCCTGTCATGCTAATATTTCTTCACGATCTGATACATCTAAATGTTGCTCATTATCTGCATCATCTTCAGAATCAGAGGATGATCACACATTGATCGAACTAGAAATATCATGAGAGAGAGTCGAAGCAACAGAATCATTTGTAACCTTAGGTTTCAAGTCTTCCGTCCTAACTTTCATCACTGCAACAACGGTATCTGCTGGATTAAAAAGACCTCAAGCTAAATGTTGTAGTTTCTCATACGTAGTCTTAATAATTTTATAGACATTAATTCTGCTTTTTTTCTCTCCATCTTTGGTCTCATAACGTCTCTTAGCCCCAGAAAGAATAACAAAATCAAATCTCTCTAACCCACACAGATCCGATAAAAAAATCTCGAAATCTGCAGTAATATCAGAGATTTTCACGAAGAATCACTTCTTCTTCGCCTTTCTAATTTCCCTAATATAAGCGATAATTTCAAAATAAGGATAATCATCTTTCGCAAGAACTTGAGAAAGGAAGGAGTGTTTTTTAGCAAACTGATAAAATCCATCCAAAGGATTTCAAGATACAAAGGTCTTAAACACCTCTTGTTCCATCATCAAGTTTTCCATATGAGTTGCAGGAGTAACTGATTTTAGAGGAATGACCGTCTCCATTCCCCCAAAAAGTCCCTGATCTGCATTTGCCGAGGTCTTAATCCAATCCTGAATCACTTCCAAATTATTTCGCAACACCTTACGATCAGCGAATCTATCCAAAGCACCAGATTTAATGAGCCCTTCCAAAGATTTTTTATTTATCACACTCGAACATCTTTTACAAAAATTTTCCAAAGATGTGTAGTCTCCTCAGCGTTCTCTCTCTTTTTGAATGAATTCTCCTACATCAAATCCTACTCACTTAATCGAAATAAACCCAAGTCTAATCGACTCATCTAAAGCTGCAACATGATTAAAAGAGATATTTACATCAGGTCAAAAAAGCTGAATCCCATGCTCTTGAATCTCTGAAATATAAAAACTCTGCGTATCTACGTCTTCCTCGACAGACCTTACCAAAGCAGCATGAAATTCAATCGGATAATGTGTTTTAAGAAAAGCGGTTTGATAAGCAATCAACGCATAACAAGCGGCATGAGATTTGTTGAAAGAGTAATTCGCTGCCGGCATAATCATCTCTTCATAAATCGTTTTAACAGTTTCTGGCTTATAATTCCTAAATTCCGCACCTCTCTTAATAAATTCCGCTTTAAGTCTCTCCACGACCTCTAATTTTTTCTTTCCAACTCCTCTACGTAATTCATCTGCCTCTGATAACGAAAATCCAGCCATCGCCTGCACCAAAAACATCAATTGTTCTTGATACACAGCAATTCCATACGTAGTATGCATAATCGGATCAAGGTCTTCAATCAGCTTTTTTCTTTCTTCTTCTACAACTTCCGGTCAGTATTTTTTTAACAATTCATCTCTAAGTTTTGGGTATAAATACTCAATCTCTTCTTTCCCCAATCTTCTAGCAATATAAGCAGGAATATAATCCATCGGACCAGGACGATATAACGCTGCCATCGCAATCAAGTTATCAAATTTATCTGGTTCTAGCTGAATCAAATATCTCCTCATTCCAGCAGATTCAAATTGGAAAATTCCCGTAGTCTCCCCATTTTTAAACACTTGTTCAAAAGTCTCTGCATCATCCAAAGGAATATCCAAACTCATAGTATCCAAAAAATACTGAAAATTTTCCGGAATTTGTTTCCCTAGATTATCTGCTCTCGCTTTGATAATTTTAATACAATTTTTAATGATAGAAAGATTACGCAATCACAAAAAATCCATTTTAAGCAGTCAAATCTTTTCAAGAGTTGGCCCATCATATTGAGAAACAATAGTATGATCAGATTCTTTGTTGTACTGCGTAGAAGTAAAGGTCGTTACTGGTTCTGGAGCAATGATAATACCACAAGCATGGACTCACAATTGACGCATATTTCCTGTGAGAGCATTTCCGTATTCAATCGCAGATTTCACTTTTTCGTCTGTTTCATACAGCCTTTTTATCTCTTGATTTTCATCTTCAGGAGTCTTGGTCACAAGATCTAAAAGTCAGACTTTATCCGGAATTAAATTAGAAACATAATTTGACTTTTCAAAAGGGACTCCCAAAGCTCTAGCCGCATCTTTGAAGGCTGCTTTCCCTGCCATTTTCATAAACGTACCGATAGAACACACATTCTCTACTCCATATTTTTGAGTGACATACTCAATCACCTGCTGTCTCAAGGTATCCTCAAAATCAATATCAAAATCTGGCATAGAAACCCTCGCAGGATTAAGAAATCTCTCAAAAAGAAGGTCAAAAGGCAAAGGATTTAGCTCCGTAATCCCAATAAACCACGCAAGCAAAGAACCCGCTCCAGAACCCCTTCCTGGTCACACAGAAATTTGATGAGATTTCGCCCAACGAACATAATCAGAAACGACCAAAAAGTACGAATTAAAGCCCATTTCTTTAATTACCTTCAGTTCATACTCCAAACGTTCAATATAATCAGATAAGGAAAATCTAGCATCCGATCAGACTTTTTTGTCTGTTTGATCCGTAATAAACTGTTGTTTAAAAGGAGTATACGTTTGTTTCGTCAAGAGATGAAGCTCATCGACTGAAGTTTGGTTAAGCGCATGCGTCAGCTGTCCTTGATCGGTCCTCTTTGTCAAATTAATCAAGATCTCCGTATCCCATTCAAGCCTAAAACGAGTCTTCATTCCACGATAAGCAGTGAAACGCAGTTCAAATTCATCACGAGACATAATTTGAGAAGTAGCTTGCTGTGCCATTATTTTCAGTGTAACGTTTTCCTCAAAAAAAACAAGAAAAAAAATCTGATTGCATTTTCATCACTAATAAGTAATAGTTAATAACTCACTTTTAACCTTTAACCTATCATTCATATGAAAGATTGTCCTTTTTGTAACATCGTTTCCGGAGACATTCCATCCTACAAAATCCGAGAAAACGAAGAATTTGAAGCAATTTTAGACATCTGTCCAAACAGAGAAGGACAAACTCTCGTAATTCCAAAAAAGCACTACGAATCAGATTTATTTCTCATCGACGAACCCGGATTTTACGAAAGATACTTACAAGCAGGAAAAGCCGTGGTAGAGCTTCTCAAAAAAAATCTTAACGTAGAAAGAGTCGCTTTAGTAGTTGAAGGGCTCATGGTCAACCACGTACATCTTAGATTATACCCCCTCTATCCCAACACCTACTTATCAATAGATAATGGAGAAAAAGCAGACGATGAACAACTTGCAAAAGTACAACAACTTTTCACTTGAAAAGAGAAAAACAATTAATACAATGCATTTGTTTTATTTTTTATTCCTTTCATCTTATGAAACTTGACGGAAAAGCTATTCAAACTGCGATGATGCAACTTGTAGAAGATTATAAATTTGATCCTTACCAAATTTTAGAGATTTCCAAATTAGGGATTAAAGTAGGATTCAAAAAAGACTATCCCGACTACAAAAAATCAGATATTCTCGTAGATATTGCAGATGATGGGACTGTAAAAATTTACAAAGCAATGGAAATTGTAAAAGAAGTTGAAGATCCAGATACACAATTGACATTAGCAGAAGCTAAAAAGATCAGAAAAGATGCAAGTATAGGTGAAAAATTACTCGAAGACGTTACCCCAGAAACCATGGAGCTCTCAAGAATTGCAGCACAGGCAGCAGCACAAACTATCAAGCAAAACCTTAAAAATATGGAAAAAGAAAAATTCTACGAAAAGTTTAAGGACAAAGAGGGAGAGCTTTTAAAAGCAAAGGTACTCAAAGTACAAGGAGATACCGTACTCTTAGAGATTGATCAAACTACTGTTGTACTCCCTAGCGAAGGACAATTACCTAACGTAAACTACGAACCAGGAAGTAATATCTTTGTCTTTTTAAAGAAAATGGCTAAAGATTCCTGAGGGACTACCCTAGATATTTCCCAAACTAACAGCGAATACGTAGCAGCAATCCTCGAAAAACTTGTACCAGAACTCGCAAGTGGAGCAGTAACAATTGAAAAAATTGCAAGAATCGCAGGAATTAAAACTAAAATCGTAGTAAGTTCAAATGACGAAAAAGTTGATCCTGTAGGAGTAATGGTTGGAAGTCAAGGAGATAGAATTCATACAGTATTATCTCTCCTAGATGGAGAAAAAATTGATTTCATCGAAATGAATCACGACACCAAAGAATTCATCAAAAAGCTCTTAGCACCTGCTAAAGTGCTCGATGTAGAGATAAACCCAGAACAAAAAGAAGCTACCGTGAAAGTTGCCACAGAAGATCTTCCACGTGCTTTCTGACCAAAGATGTCAAACGTAAGATTAGCAAGTCAAATAGCAGGATTACAAATTAAATTAGTTGATTAATCGTCTCTTCTCATGACGCTCAAATCTACTATCAAAGATTCAATCAGTCTCCTTATTAAAAAGCCGAAGTTAATTCACGCGGCTTTTTTGATGACCTTTGGGCATACCATCGTATACGTTTTTTTCATTGCTTATTTTTTCAATAGCATCATTAGCATGCAATATAACGCAGGAATTAATGTTTCTGAAGCACTTATCTACATCTTCAACACTATCCAAGAACTCAATATTTTAGCTGTAATTATTACCTTTATTCTCATTGCACTCATAGGATATTTCTATATTTATCCAGTAGCTGAAGCAACGCTCATTTACACCATGAAGGAATGAGGAAACAACCTAGCAAAAGCCTTGAACCAAGGATTAAAAAAATTCTTCTATATGCTAGAATACAGAAGTTTAAGTGCTTTTTTGGGAGTATATACAATTATCACGGTTACAATTAGACTACGGGTAATGGGAATATTAGAGAGCATCATCATCAAACCTATCATTATTATCCGACTTATTTCTTCTTTATTTACCATCATTTTTCGACCTTATCTCAAATTCTACGTTGTCCTAAAGGACATTCCTGTATTTGATGCAATGAAAAAAAGCGTACTTCTCACCTTAGGAAATTTTAGATTAACACTTAAAGCACTCTGCATGGATTTTTTCTTTATGGGAAAACTATTTCTCAATGCCATTCTCATCGCCATCCTCCCCATAGGAGTATTTTATGGAGCAGTAACCTTTTGACTGATTGAATACAAAGCGGTCGAAATTATCCTACGAAGTATCGTCTGAATAGCATTACTACTAATCACCTACCTCAATAGCATTTATGAAGCATTTCTCATCAATTTTTGGTACCATATTTTCGAAACAGCAGAAGAAAGAGTGAATTAAAACTTCTTCTCTAAGATTCTACCACCTACAATATCCGAGATCTCCGCAGTAATCGTAGCTTGACGAAGCTTTTGTTGCTGATGTTGAAGCTTTTTTTCTAGTTCTTTACTATTATCTTTCGCATTTTTCATATGGGTAATCCTCATTTGATATTCAGATAATTTAGCATTAATAACGCTATAATAGACAATAGATTCCATCAAATATTGAAAAATATATTGCTTATAAGCCTGAATATCTGGCTCAATAACCAACTCATCCTCACCACCCTGCAAATCTTCCAAAGAAGTCTCAGGAAACTCTAATCCTACTGCCTGCAAAAAATGAGTAAAATTTTCTCTCGTAATAGGGAAAACTGTAAATTTAATAGGATGTTGAAATAACGAATTCTGATAATAGGTAAAATAAATCTTAATTTTTGTATATTTCTCCAACTGAATTGCCTGTTGTATATATTGATAGAGCTCTACAAACGCTTCAGAACTAACATTCTCTCACAAATATAAAGAAGCTACAACATTCCAACCATTTTTCTGAAAATACACTTCTGCCTTCCTCCCCAAGACAAATAAATCCACCGTAGATTTACGGCTACCATACGTAGATTCAATAACACTAAACAACTTAGTATTAAGCCCTCCAACAAAACCTTTTTCAGTAGAAATAACAATAATCAGCCTTTTTTTCTCTATTGCAAAAGTTTCAAAAATTCCATCCCAAAGTGCAATTTTCCCCTGAATTTTCCCAAGAACTCACAAATATTCACGAAGAAAAGACCTAAAAAAAGCTGACTGTGAAAGAAGTTTTTGAAATTTTATCGAAGAAGTCAATTCCAAAGCACCAATAATTCTTTGAAGATTTTGAGTACTCTTCAGCTGAGTAGTAATCGAGGTAAGATTCATAACTCTTTAATACAAAAACTACTTGTAAATACAAGGTAAAATCTTATGGTATAAAGAATGAAATATCAACTTCTCAATACACATTATGAAAAATCAGTAATCGAGAGACTCCTCGAAATCAGAAATCTCACAGAAACAAAAGATCATTTTTTTTCTCCAACATGTAGCAATTCTTGGAATGATAGTCATTTACTCAATGGGATGGAGACAGCCGTCAACACCATAATTTCAACAATGAAAAAAAGAGGGAAAATCATCATTTTTGGAGATTACGATGTCGATGGGATCACGGCAAGTTGGACACTTTGGGAATTCTTCCAAAAATTTCTCAACTACTCAAATGTTGAAATCAAATACCCAAATAGACAAAAAGACGGATACGGACTAAGGAACTATCATCTCGATGAAATGAAACAAGCAGGAGCAGAATTGATCATCACGGTAGACAACGGTATCACATCAATACAAGAAGCAGAATACGCAAAGCAACTCGGATTAAAACTCATCATTACCGATCATCATCACCCTCTAGAAACGCTTCCTGAAGCGATCGCCATCATTAACCCCCTCTGTAGCCCAGAATATCCATTCAAATATCTCGCAGGAGTAGGAGTTGCATTCAAACTCGTAACCGCATTACTCAATCATTCAACATTACCAAAAGAGAAAAAAAATCAGATTTTTACCTACTTTTTACCAATAGTGGCAATCGGAACTGTAGCAGATATTATGCCTCTAATTGATGAAAATAGACGAATAGTAAAACAAGGACTACATCTAATCAATTATGAAAAAGAGAAGATCCCCACAAGCTTAAAAGGATTTTTAGAGTTTCTCAACTTAAAAGAACCAATAACTACCTATCATATTTGATTTCAAATCGCTCCAAGAATTAACGCTGGAGGAAGGATCGCATCTCCTGAAGAAAGCCTACAAATACTTATCAAACAAGGAAACGAACAACTAAAATACCTTCAAAGGCTAGAAGAAATTAACACACAAAGAAAAGCAATGCAAGAAACAATGGTAGAAATCTCGGAAAAAAAATTAGATTTCACAAAAAAGCTCCTTATTGCAGCAGATGAAGAGTTTCACGAGGGAATAATAGGACTCATCGCAGGAAGATTAACCGAAAAATATCATAAACCTTCAATCGTATTTAAAATCGACCATGAAAAAGGAACTGCAGGAGCAAGCTTAAGAGGACCAGAATACTTTAGCGTAATAGAAATGATTTGTGCTCACCAACATCTCCTCGAAAAATATGGAGGGCATCAAGGAGCAGGAGGATTAACCGTAAACCTAGAGCATTTCGAAGAACTTTGCCAACAAATGGCATCACGATGCGAAAAGAAAATCACAGAAGAAGACATAGAAAAAACCATTCTTGTCGACACAGAGCTTCTCACCCACGAACGAAATGCAGAAATATTTAATAAAATTGAAAAAATCGCTCCATTTTGAGAAGGAAATCCTGAACCACGTTTTCTTTTCCAAAACCTAAAAATAAAAGAAAAAAAAGAAATCTGAAAAGGAGAAAGAACTCATATAAAACTCCTCGTACAATTTGGAGACCAAATGTTTCGAACTATTTTTCGGGGGAAATGAGAAGAAATAAGCAATATACCAGACACCATTTCTCTGATCGGGAAAATCCAAAGAGATACATTCAATGGTTGACGACAAGTAATAGGAGAAGAAATAGTTCCTCCCCTATCATAAAAAAACAAACGTTATTTTACATCAAAGCATCACATGAAAACGCTCCACATGTACATCGATGAAGCAGGCAGATGACCTTTAGCTTGACCACTTGCAGTTGGGATTATTATACCCATAAAAAAATTACAAAGCAATCAAATACAAGACTTCAAAGACAGTAAAAAGCTCTCCGAATCACAAAGAGAAAATCTTCTCAAAAAAATTCAAGAAATGGAGAAAAAAAAGCTGATTTTAACGAAAGTCAGTTATGCAAGCGTCAAAGAAATCGACAAACTCTGAATGACAAAAGCTCAGGCGTTAGCCATAGAACGCTGAATTAAAGAAATTTGTCAGTTAAAAAAAGAAAAAACTAAGCTATTCCTCCATCTGGATGGGAATAGAGATTTCTGACTCCAGAAAACACATCCAGAATGGGAAATTGAAACAATTATAAAAGGTGACGACAAAGTAAAAGAGATTTCAATGGCATCTATCATCGCAAAAGTAAACCGTGATCATCTAATGAACGAGCTACCAAAGCGTTACCAAAAATACGGCTTCGAGCAACACAAAGGATACGGGACAAAAATGCATAGAGAAAAAATAAAAGAATTCTGACCTTGCGACCTACACCGTAAACTCTTTCTAAGAAAGATACTTCCTACTGTTTCGACTTAGTAAATTCTTCCAATTTCTTCCTAAGCTTAGTCGGATTCGTCACATAAGGGAGTTTGATAGGTTGTTTAGTATCACCTCCTCCTTCAGGGAAAATTCCAATTTTACCATATCCTAAGACTGCCCCCATACCTTGCGGCAATTCTTTAATCATAATATTCGTCGTTGGAAGAGTAATTCTTTCCGGTTTGAAAAATCCCTTTTGACGATAAATACTAAAATGATCAGGAGTAAAAATATTAAATCGCATTTCGTAATCAATAATCTTGTAGACTGTCGTTGAAATAATAAAAATAAACAAGAAATTCAGCAAAACTCCACCAAACAAAACAAATCGAGCTTTAACATCTTGTCCTCCAGACATCACAGTAAGTACAATATCAAGCAACATCAAAATAACCTGTAAAATCAGGGAAACAAAGCTATGTTTCAAATAATGCTCAAATTTCCCATCCGTAGTAATACTTGCTTTAGAAACAGTACCAAAATAGGTATGTCCTTTATATTTTTTAATAGTAGAAAAAATAGTCTGAATACTATGAATAATCCAAACCAACGTCACCACAGACTGTCCAGAAACAATAATCCAAAACAGCGTCCAATCCTTATCAATATCAATATACTGAGCATAAGAAACCCAGACCATCAACGCAAAAACACCTATCGAAAGGAAAAGATACACCAAAGGTCGAAGCAAAAAAATTCGATGTTTCTTAGTTAAAATGGCATTACCAACACCATATTGTTCAATAGCACTGGCAAGCTCCTTCTCATCTAACTTAGTATCAAACCCTGTAAAGATTTTCATAAGTACCAAAAAAGAAATAAAAAGCATCAAAACTCTTTCTCAAAAAGGAGCATACAGAAAAAAAAACGAGAGTCAATTGATTTTAACAAGAAAATAGGTATTTTAATCTAGATTTATTTTTCTGTTGTAATAGAGATGTACAAAAAATTCACTCTCAAAGAGATTTCAACGATCCAAAATAATTTCATTCCCCATCTCCTTGATGTAATCAAACGTGAATTTAAAAAAGAAAGCGATCGATCTATAAAATCTCTATTAAAAAAAGATTTAGATTTTGGAAAAACTGGACAAGAAGCTTTTTATTTTGATAGAGGAAATATCATCTTCAAAATTTACCTAGAAGAAAACGGAGCTTTACATTGTTACGATGAAGTAGACGCGATAGAAATTGAGGTCTCATCCGAAGAAAGAAGCCGCTTAGATAGATTGATTACAAATTATGCTCAACATAAACGTCAAACAGAGCAAAGATCCATCAATGACATCCTGCAGGATGAATTTTCACAAGGAAAATTTCTTGAAACACTTGGAAAACCATATTTAGTATATGATATTGAGACCTCTCTCATCAATGACGACCTAGAAGAAACTGAATTTTACATAGGATATTATATGGAAGAAAGCCAACCAGGGAAAACAGAATATATTTGCATCACAAAAGAAACGCTCCCAGCTTTTGTTGATAAAATGCTAAATTATGAATGATATATCATAGGATTTAACCACATCTATTTTGATAATCCTGTCTGCATCTACAATGTAATGCCATGAACAACACCAGAAGAAAAAGAAGCTAGACAAGAAAGGATTAAAAAGCTGAATGAAAAAAGCCTCGATCTCTTCGTCTTCGTACGAAATCTCACGAAAAAAAGAATCGGTCTCAACAGAATCGTTACTGATTTAGTAGGGATGAAAAAAAACTTGGAAGGTTGAGGAGCAAGCGTAGAAACCCTTCGAAAACAACGAAAAGCTACCGGAGACGACAAATTTCTCAAAGAAATCAAATCTTACTGCAAAAACGATGTAAAAATGACGGCATTTCTGCTTTTTTACCTTCTTTATTTCAAAAAAATCTCCCTCAATGGAGAGGAATTCCTATACGAAGTAAATAAATTTTTACAATTAGCAAATAACCAAGAAATCAAAGCTGAAGAAAAAACAAGTAAAGCTCAGTCTTTACGAGATTAAAAATACTTTCTTCCCTGTAATTCATCAGGGAAATGCTGATTATTCGCCTCACCAGGAGGAACATCATGAGCATAAACATATCCTTTTCCATATCAGACTTCTTTCATGAAGGTCGTAGGTGCGTTACGAATTACCATCGGAACAGGTAAATTTCAGAATTTTTCAACATCTTTTGCCGTTAAAAGGTCTACTTTATATGCTAGATTACTTTTAGGAGCTTTTGCTAAATACAAAGCAAGCTGAAAAATAGCGACTTTACACTCAGGCATTCAGAGTTTCATCACTACATCATAAACCTGATTCGCAAGTAAAAGAGCTTTATTATCCGCAAGGCCAATATCTTCCGAAGCAAAACGCAATAATCTACGAGCAATATAACGAGGATCTTCCCCTCCCATAAGCATTCTCTGAATCCAATAACACGCAGCATGTGGATCACCATCACGCAAACTTTTATGTACCGCGGAAATAATATTATAATGCTCCTCACCATCACGATCATAATACACAGGCGTTCCAAAAGCCTTTTTGATAGTAGAATCCTCTAATGTCCCATCAGAAGATAAAAGCAGACTCGCTTCCAAGAGATTACAAGCACTACGTAAATCTCCATGAGCAAGTGTAGCTATCGTTTGAAGATTTTCATGAGTAATCTGAATCTCCCATTGACGCTTATCATCTGAAGAAATCTTTCAACGAGAAGAAAAAGAAGGACACGTAACAATTTTCTCCATATTTTTCTCAAAAAACTCAATGATATGTTCTTGAGTTAAAGACTCAAAAATTAAGACTTTAGAACGAGAAAGTAAGGCATTAATAATCGTGAAAGAGGGATTCTCCGTAGTAGCACCAATAAGAGTGATCAACCCTGATTCCACAAACGGCAACAAGGCATCCTGTTGAGCCTTATTTCGACGATGAATTTCATCCAAAAAAAGTAAAGTCTTTTTCCCATATCCTTTATTTTTCCCAGCAATTTCAAGAATACGATTAAGATCTTCTTTCTTACTGGCAACCCCAGAAAGTTCAAAAAAATCCGTCTGCCCTGCATGAAACTGTGAAGATTGCATATGATGAGCAATAACATGTGCCAAAGTAGTCTTTCCACATCACGGCGTCCCTCGAAAAATCATTGAAGGAATCTGATCTTTTTCAAAAAAAACACGCACGGTCTGACGAATTGCGTCTTGACCAACCATTTCATCAAGAGTCTTAGGACGAAGTCGATATGCCAAAGGAGTATTCATAATAGAAAGTATATCATTTCAAGGGAAAAATTCCAGCTTTTTATCGCTTTTATAGAACAGAAATACAATGAATGCACCAAAACACAAGAAAATCTCTTGCATCTCAAAGAAAAAACCATAGGTTAATACAAATTTATCTCTTTATTTTTGACAACATGGAAGCATTTAAAGAGCAACTTCCTATAGTAATTACCTGAATAATCATCGGAATCATCTGAGGATACTTACTAGCAAAAATAGCTTTCCAAAAAAGCATTCACAGCGCCAGGAAACGAGCCACAAAACAATCAAGATCCGTCATTCTCGGAGAAGTAAACGAAAAAATAGCTCCTGCTCTCCCCGGATTCCCTTACGATTGCAAAGATCTAGTTTTTATCGGAAAAGGTATTGATTACCTCGTATTCGATTGACTCGCTAGAGGAGAATTAAAACAAATCATCCTACTAGAAATAAAAAGCTGACTTTCAAAGCTCAATCGCAATGAAATGATGATCAAAGAAGCTATTGCTAGAGGAAAAATAAGTTACGAAGTTTTTAGAATTAGAAATTAAGCACAAAAAAGGGGAAAAGCTACTAAAAACTCCAAGAAGGTGGTTTCTCTGTTAACGTAGCATGTGTTCCAATCTCTGTATCTCCATAATGTCCCAAAGAGGTAATATCTGTAGTTCGCAAGCCAAATTCATTACTCCAATCAATCCTAAAACTTCCTGTATTTTGAGTGTCTTGATTAAAAATTACCAAATAAGTCCTAGCATTCTTAGCCTTATCGCTCTTTAAAAAATTTTCTACTGCAGGTCTCTGCCAAATTCCATTAATTCCAGAATCATCAGTTTTCAACGCTAATTGAAAAATATTCTGATCCCCCGAATACGAGAAAACACTGACCATATAAGGATCTACAGGTTTTTCATGTTCTTCAAATCTCATATTTTGAATCTTATTGTTAACAAAATCCAAGTTTTCAAGCGGAATTCCATCACCCAAAGCTAAGAGATGAGTACTGGTTTGATCCAAAAAAAGCGGAATTGTAATATTTTCTTTAGGTCAAAGCTCCACTTCCATACCCGTACTCCTCGCATACATAGTCCAAGATCGATAAGGTACATAAGGAGAATCAGGAGTATTCAAATTCCCAGATACAATCACATCTCCCGAATTAACATGTACAATCTGAAATCCTACATCACGCGTACTTACTTCTGTTAATGCAAGTTCCAAGCCAGCTTTCGCCAAATAATACGCTTTAAAAAAATTATTAGTCGTCTCTCCATATTTCATCATGTTTTTCAGCTGAGTCATCGCAAGCAAAGACATCAAAGCTGAAGCCAACAAAATAAAAATCACCAACAACGTAATGTTTCCTTTTTTCCAAGACGATGATGAAAGACAAAAGTTATCTTGCCACATTAAAATTAAAGAAAAGTTGTAAAGGCTGACTAATATTATTCACTCCTATCGGCTGATAAAATGAAGAATACAAATGTAAAAAGACTCGAACACCTTGCTTACCTAAATCATTGGTAATATTTTGTGATTCCGAACGAATATAATTACTATCAGAATCAAAAGGAATAATTCTAAACTGCACTTTCGATGGAATCAATCTTTTATACTGATCAGTATTTGTCGCAAGGAGAGAAACTTCAGGTTTATTTCCTTGTTTTAACATAAGCTGGCAACCGGAATAATCGGTCAAATTAAGAGATTTGCCTCCCTCATTTTCAAATGCTCCCTCCAAATCAAGACACTCACCAGAAGAATAAATCATCGTTCCACTCCAGATCTTACCGGTCAAATAAAGTACATCTGCAAATCCACCCGTAGATTGCAAACTACTAGCATAACGTTCATAATCAATTTCTGAGTCCTGAACTAAAGAATCAAAAAACTGAGTCAACATCAACGCTTCCTCTGTCAGAATTTTCTTCTGTTCAATCCTAAACGTTAATTGGCTAATAGTCATATAACTTTGAATGATCACTCACGCCAAAATCCCCACAATAACAAGGACAATAATGGTTTCTGCGAGAGTAAAAGCTTTTTTCATAAGAACAACAATTCGAAAGAGGTAAAACACACATAATAAAAGAGATTAAGATTAATAATTTCAAATGAAAGTCTCCATAATAGATTCCCCAGTTAAAGCACCTTTTTTATATAAAACATGAGACTCAACCTTAAGAATTTTATCTAGAGGAAGCACGTCAATACCATCGGTCACTGGTTGTAATTTGATATATCTTGCATATCGTAAAGGCTCACCCTGATGCTCTCCAGTATAAACAAACGAATATCTTGCCCCATCAATAAGATAAAAAAGCTGATATTTCTGGAACAAAGCATCAAATCACTCATTTTCAAGTTTTTGACTCTCCTGTTCAGGCAAACGTTCAACTGCCAAATACTGTCAATCAGTCCCCATAGAAAGTTTTAAAAGATCCCCTCCAGTAAAATATCAAGCACAAAAAGGATTATCAGAATCCGAAGCAAGTTTCTTAAGCTCCGATACACTCACCTTTCTAAAAATACAATTCCAATCAAGTTTTTTCGCATAATTCGCATCTCTTAAATTATAGATCAACTCTATCCCTTCTCTCGCCAAAAAAGAAGCTGAGACCATCATATCTGCTCTATCTTGCATCCTTAAAGTTTGAGAAAGCCCGTAAAGTACGGTCAAAATACCTGTCCCAAACACAGCAATAACAATAAGCATTTCTACAAGTGTAAAAGTCTTCTTTTTCATAAGCATCATTATGAATTAAACAAATATTTATATTCATCAGCAACTCGAACTTGTTTACAAGGAACTTCTACTAATCTACACATAAGCGGATTAATCAAAAAGCAATAAGGCTGATTTCCCCTAACAAGAGTAGAGATAACAATAGGTCAAATATCCTCATCCTCTTGTCAGACAAAAGAACAAGAAAACTTATAAGGACGAGAAGAAAGGACAAGAGATTCTAACGAATCTGGAAATGTCGCAAACGGAGAAGGAATAATCTCTTTAATCTCCAAATGAGGATCAGCATATTGAAAATTAGCCTGACTAAAATCTCAAGTACCAAGATATTCTACGCTAAAACCTGAAGAATTTATAGAAAAAGAAATATGCATACCAGTATATAATTGACCAAACTGGATTGCTGAAGTAAGATTCCTAGTAAACACCTGCTGATACTCAGTTAAAAACGCCTCTTTAACAACTTTTTGCTGCAATTTTTGAAATTGTGATCAAAACCCCGTCATACAAAGCACAACGATGACTCCTAAAAGAAGCATTACAAAAACCAATTCTATCAAAGAAAATGCCTTTTTCATACCTCCACTTATACAAAGCAGAGAGAAAAAATCAAGAGGTTATTATCCCAAATTACCTACATTATCCATCACCGCAAAAATCAAACCAAAGACACCAAGGGCGATCAGCATCACGATAGCTCCCACAACGACCAAAATCACAGGTTCTATCGCTTTTCAGAAATTTTCAATAGAATTATCCAATTCTTCCTGATACAATTCAATAACACTATCCATTGCATGTTCAAGATTAGCTGTCTCTTCTCCTACCTTAATCAAAACTGCAACATTGGAAGGCACTACATGCGGATACTGACTTATTGGCTCATACAACGACTTACCTAACGAAATATCCACCAATACTTCCTCAATCATATCTTGATACAACGGAATTTTAAGAATATCTCTCAAAAGCCTAAACGTATCTACATAATCCATTCCTGCAGCGACCATCAATCTCAAATATCTAGCCCATTTAATCAAATAATAAAACTTTGTCATATCTCCTAAAATTGGCACATGAATAATCGTTTGAAAGAACCATTTTTTACCGGTTTCTGTCGAACAATACGCTGCAAACAATAAAATCACAGCTCATCAAATCATTAAAAGATTTTTCCAGTTATTAACAAAGAAATCTGTTAAATTCATCAAAAACATCGTAATTTTAGGAATTTCTTCCACACCACCACTAATCATTTCAAAAATTCCAGGAAGGACGAAGGCAAACAAATAAATCACCGCAACAAAAGAAATAACAATCAAAGCAATTGGATAAATCATTGCTCCAACATATTTAGCCTTAATGGCCTTAATATAAGCATATTCTTCAGAAAGAGACTTCAAAACAACAGGAAGATTTCCAGATGCTTCTCCAGTCTTAATAATAGCTGCATCCCCTTCATCAAAATATTCCGACATCCTACTAATCGCATAAGAAAGAGACTTTCCATCATTAAGGTAGGACCTAATTTTTTGTGCTACATTCTTGATAGCGTAATTATCAGAACTTGAAATAATAATATCCATAGCTGCAATCAAAGACACTCCTCCCTTCATCATATATACCAATTCTTTATAGAATAATATTTTTTCTTTACCAGTAAATCACGATTTATCACTAGATTCCAAAACCTTCTCGATAAAACTATCAATAGCCGAGCTTTTAAACGTTAATTTATCTGACACCGTTTTAAGATTTTTTTTGATATTTTTCATCAATACCGATAATAAAAGAGAGAATAAAGAAAGAAGAAGTAACCTTATCTAGCGACATTCGATAAACTAGGATTATAATAATAGTAAGCAATCATAGAGATTTTCGTTGATTGAATCTGATTGGCCGCAATAATATCATACCCAATCTCTTGAATTTTATAGAGAATACGATCCTCTGGAGCTTCAATCAGCCTTTTCTCTACATTACGAACAAAAGAAATCAATTCATCAATCTTAGCAAAATCAATAGTATAATCGATCGGAACCTGGAAAAAATACGGATTCGTCGCATCTACCAATTTTGGATCTCAAATCGTAATACTAGCGATCTCACCATTAATGACATTAGATCCTTCAGAAATTCCGTTTCTAATCAAATATTCGTTAATGTTTTTTAGTACTTTCTTTTCATCGACAGGCATACGCTCAGTGAACAAGGAATTCGTTAGCAAATAAGACAAAGGAACGTCCATTCCCTTCATCCATTTAGAAAGCGTTTCACAGTTGCTAAAATTCCTAGAATTAACACAGCTCGTCATCGCTGTCTGTTTTCTAAGCTCTAAATCAGTAAGAACCCCTGTTTGAGCCTTTGCATTTAAAGCAGAAAGTTGTTGCTGAATATCTTGATAATGAGTCATCCATTCAGGTAAAGCAAAGCACGCTGTAATATCCTCTTTATTCACGCATTGCTTAATAGTTGACTCCTCTTTTTCTATTTCCTGACGAGTTTGCTCATCTGCTGTATATTGAGCCTTTTTATCAGTTAACGACTGAATTTCTTGACGAGTCTGATCATAAGAAGAATGTACAGCAACATTCGCATTAGAAAACGAAGGATAATAATTCAAGTAAAAAATCACTCAAACCAGCAAAATAACCGCAGAATACACTTTATATCTTGCTGTTACAATCCTTGCCTTCGAAAGCACTTGATGCTCCTGAAGCATATCTTGTTCCATCGATTTAATCTCTGCAGCTGCCTCTGAAGGAGAAACTTCTTCCGGAGCAACTTGAGAAGCATCAATCTTTGGTTTTTGAGCCTCTTCTCAGGCCTTTCCCATAATCCTAGAAAGGATTTCATTATTCATCGTCATTATTAATCACTTTAGCAGTTAAAGTAAAATTATATCCTACACCACTAGGATCTCTCTCGTAATTTTTAATAGAGATATCAGTCAAAAAAGGTAATTGTTCAAATCTTTCAATCAAAGACGGCCTCCTGAGCGGATCAGGAGAAACATACAAAATACGCAAATTCGTCACATATCCATGCACACTAATTTCATCCAAAGAAATATGAAAATCTGAAAGAATAATATTGCTTGTCTCTGAAACATCTGTACTCACAACATCTTCAAAAATCTGACTCACCATCTGGATATGCCTAGACCATGGAATCTCTTGCAATGAATTCTCAAGTTTTACCACGGATTGAAACTTATCAAATCCAGGAATCAAAGAAAAATTAGTAATTTCTTGGGTAAGAGAAGCAATTTGTTGCTTATTGGATTCTACAAATCTTCTCGTAATAACAGTATTCACCTGCAAATAAATAGTCCAAGCTGCAAAAGCTAAAAGAGCAATAAAAAGCAGAATAAAAACGTATTTCGACTGAGGAGTTTTCATCCCTTTTTTCTTTTTATCCGTTTTTTGTTTAACTTGCATAGTTCCCAACATAAAAGATAAAAACAAATATCCAGCATCTACCAAGTAGAGTCTAGTATCGTTCATTACATTATACCGAGAATACCATCAGAATGCAAAACAGCAAAACTATGCGACAAAAACGCTATTGACTTTTTGCAAAAAATAATTATAATAATAATCTATAAGAAAAAGCTGACCTCACAACGAAGATCAGCTTTTTGATTTTTTTTCAACTACTAACCTCAGCATCAATTATTCATCATCATCACCTTTAAGCTTTCCTGCTCTTTCTGCAATAATTTTCTTTGCTACATGATCAGGAACTTTTTCATAATTAGACATCTGCATCGTGAATTGAGCTCTTCCCTGAGTATTTGAACGCAAATCAGTAGAATATCCAAACATCTCTGCTAAAGGAACTTTTGCACTAATTGCCGTTGCATTTCCTCTAGGGGTCTGTCCAAGGATAATTCCACGTCTTCCACTAAGATCTCCCATCACGCTACCAGTATATTCATCTGGAGTTACAATTTCTACAGCCATAATTGGCTCAAGTAGGATAGGTCCAGCCTTAAAGAAGGCATCTTTCATCGCTTTATGAGTAGCAACCTTAAATGATACTTCTGAAGAATCCACATCATGATAAGATCCAAAGAATGGAATTACTTTTACGTTAATGATAGGATATCCAGCCAAAAGACCTTGTGCTACAACTTCTCTCGCTCCCTTATCAATTGCAGGAATAAATTCATTAGGAATCACTCCTCCTTTGATTTGAGATTCGAAATCGTACACCTTTTCGTCATTTTTCTCAAGTTTCAATACAACATGTCCATACTGTCCACGACCTCCAGTCTGCTTTTTAAAGATTCCTTCACCTTCTACATTCTGAGTAATAGTTTCTCTGTAAGCTACTTGTGGAGCACCAGTTGTTACCTCAACTTTATGTTCTCTCTTCATTCTATCTACGATCACTTCTAGATGCAACTCTCCCATACCAGAAATAATAGTCTGACCTGTTTCTTCGTCTGATCTGTAATTGAAACTAGGATCTTCGTAGGAAAGTTTTGCCAAAGCAAGTCCCATTTTTTCTTGATCAGCTTTTGATTTTGGTTCTACAGCGATAGAAATCACTGTTTCAGGGAACTCCATATTTTCAAGAACGATTGGATGTTTTGGATCACAAAGAGTATTTCCTGTCCTCGTATCCTTCAATCCAAGGAATGCACAGATATGACCTGCATGAATTTCATCAATTTCTTCCCTCTTATTTGCATGCATCAACAACAATCTTCCTACACGTTCTTTTTGTCTAGTAATTGGATTATATAAGGTATCTCCTGAATGAATAATTCCAGAATATACTCTCACATACGTCAATGTTCCTACAAATGGATCCGTCAAAATCTTAAACGCGATAGCAGAAACAGGTTCTGAATCAGAAGGTTGTCTCTCGAGTTTCTTCTCTGAGTCATCTTCATCTTCTCCAACAACTGCTCAAATATCTAATGGAGAAGGCATAAAATCAACGATAGCATCAAGCATCAATTGAACTCCTTTATTTCCAAGTGATGAACCACACATTACAGGGAAAAGGTTTCCACTAATAGTTCCTGTTCTAATAGCTCTTTTGATCAACGATTCAGGAATTTCTTCTCCTTCGAGGAATTTTTCTGCGAGTTCGTCATCGAAAATAGAAATAGTATCCAGCATTTTTTCTCTATATTCTTCTGCCTGAGCTTGAAGTTCTGCAGGAATCTCATGTTCTACAACCTCAGAACCCTTATCTCCTTCAAAGGTATAATATTTCATATTCACAAGATTTACCACTCCAACGAAGGTATCAGCTTTTCCATTAGGGATTTGGATAGCAACAGCTTTATCTGTCATCCTCTCTTTAATAGAATCCAAACAGGTAAAGAAATCTGCTCCCATTTTATCCATTTTATTAGCGAAAATCATTCTTGGAACATGGTACTTATCAGCCTGTCTCCAAACAGTTTCCGTCTGAGGCTCTACTCCCTGAGAAGAGTCAAGCAAAGCTACTGCTCCATCTAGCACACGAAGAGATCTTTCCACTTCGATAGTGAAATCCACGTGCCCTGGAGTATCAATAATATTAATATGATGTTTTTTCCAAAAACATACTGTTGTAGCTGAGGTAATAGTAATTCCCCTCTCCTTTTCCTGCTCCATCCAGTCCATATCTGCCTCTCCGTCATGAGTCTCTCAAATCTTATGTTTCTTTCCAGTATAAAAGAGGACTCTTTCGGTAGTTGTGGTTTTTCCCGCATCAATATGAGCCATAATTCCAATGTTTCTCACCCTTTCGAGTGGGGTAATTTCTGCCATGTTGCTAAAAATAAAAAAAAGTAAAAAAACACTGCATTTATACAAAAATCCCCTTGTTTTTCAAGGAGATTTTTATAACGAGGAAGTCCTCTTCGAAGAGGATATCCAAGTGGATGGTATAATTAGGACTTATTCTAGAGCAAAAGTGAGAAAAATAGTTATCTCTCCCTACATTCTCATCATAGGAGCTCCGCCTGAAGGTCTCGAACTACTACCTCACATCATTGGCCTACTTCCTCACTGTCCTCCTGCACCACTAGGACGAGCATCAGGCATTCCACCTCCTTCTCTCATCATAGCTTCCATATCCAGTTGAGTTCCTTCAGGGCTTAACCCAGCATTACGCATTCCTTCATAACTGATATACATTGCTCTAATACGATCTCCAACGGACAAGCCATCCAAAATCTGCGTATGATACTCATCAGAAGTTCAGATTTTTACCTCCTGATCAATCCATTTACCATTTTTATAGAGTTGAACAACATTTTTACCATCTTTTCTCGTAATAGCCTGATTAGGGACAATCAAAACATTTTTCGTTTGAAAAGTCAAAATTTTAGCATTTCCTCCCATACCAGCATACACCAATTCTTCAGGACTCTGCTTCTCAAAAGCAACAATCACCTCATAGGTAGACCCCACTGGCACGGTATTGATTTCAGAAATAACTCCTTCATACGTATTATCTGGATACGCATCAAGATAGACAATCACATCCATCCCCCTAATCAGCTTAATAATATCTACCTGTTCAACATCCAAAGTCATCTCCAAGACATTATTACTTTCCACGTAAATATATTTTGCCTCAGAACTATTCCCCATCTCAATATTATCACCCACCTGAATATCCATCTGCGTCACTACCCCATCAAAATTTGCCTCCAAGAGATAATCTTGATACTTATCCATCAAAGAATTCAAAGCATCTTGCCTCTGAGTAACCGCATTTCTCGCCTGCTTAACCCTACTCTCATCCAAAGAATCTCCCCCTTTAATTTTCGCAATATTCCTCTTTTTGGTATCAATATCATCCAAAAGTTGCACCTTTTCCTTTTGTTGAGAAAGAAGCAAAGAAGTAATAGAAAGCTGATCCCTTTCAAGGGTCGTTTTTGCTTGATCAAGTTTAAGTTGAGCCGCGTTCAACTCGCGTTCTTTATCACTTAAAGAAGTATCATCCTTCAGATTAGCAAAAGTATTTACCATCGTGCTATATTTCTGTACATATTGAATCCCCGCATTTTGTACCTGAGTACCAAACGTATTTGCATATCCATCAATTTTACTCTGCGTAAGCGTCATCGTCGTAAGAGAGGCTTTAAACATCGCATAATTTTTTTCTCCTCGAATCATCAGATTAGAACCGATAGTTTTCAGAATCGCATATGCAGAAATAACCTCCGTATCCGTAAGATCTTTCACATTTTTTGATGCTAAAGATTGATAGCTCTCTTCCAAAGAAGCTTTTTGCAAAGAAATATCATCAAACAGCGTCTTACTCTGCTCCACGAGACTAGCATCCTTTGCTCCAAGAGACTGAGAATCATCATTGTCATTACGATAAGCCGATGAAATACCCATCACTTGATCATAAGAATCCAATGTCCCTCTCAAATCATTGATCGCTTTTTTTAGGTCAAGAACTGCATTTTGAAAGGTATCATTTCTCTCCCTCATCCTACTAGAAAGCGCAAGATCAGCATTTGCAGACGAAGAACCAACAGATAATTCATCATAATCTGCTTTCACTTCATCATAATCCTTTTGAGCATTGGCAACATCTTGTTTCTCTTTTTCAATTTTTTGATTAAGTTCTGTCAAAGCTAAAGCATGATCTTGATCAATCGTTTTTTGTTTATTGAGTAACTGATCCAAATCAGCCTGTTCAGCGAGCAATTCAAGCTCCAAATTACGTCAATCCAAAAGATCTTGAAGCGCCTGATTTGCATCGTCTAAATTGATTCTTGCCTGCCTTACTTGGTCATCCAAATCATCAGTAGAAATCGCCGCCAATACTTGACCTTTAGAGACTTCATCTCCAACTTTCACGTTCACAGCGGTAACTTTACCCTTATTACTAAACGTCAGTTTTTGAGAATCAGAAAATTGAGTCGTTCATTGAAGAGTTAAAGAAGTCTGAATATCCCCCGTCTGTACAATATATTCACTACCAACAAAATCAGAATTCACGGGATTCTTTGTCAATTGCTTGCAAACAACAACCCCAACAATAACCAGCACAACTACGGACAAAATGGAAAGTTTTTTATGAGCAAAAATCCATGCACGAGTACGTTTCATTTCAATAAAAACCAAATTAAAAAAAAAGCTTTACAAACCGTCAAAATAATATCCTTTTTCGAGTTGAAGTCAAGAAGTTTTTTCGTATAACGAATGTATGACAATAAATTATATCACATCTACCTTAAAAGAATCTTAAACAAGAAAACGCTTTTAGTCACTAACAAAAACATATGTCCATCAAAACCGACCTTCAATTTTTCTACGACTACGAAGCTAAAAAATACGCCGAGACCAGACAAAAATTCCGGCACGAAGGAGAAAGAATCCTCCAACAAATAGAGAAGCTCCAAGAGCAAAAAAAAGCTCAAAGAGAAGACGAAACCCTCCATATTTTGGAGCTTGGAGCTGGAAGCGGAAGATTTGCCACTTTTCTCAACCAACAATTCGACGGGGAATATACCTACATCGGATGTGATCTCTCCTCAGAACTATTAAAATATGCCAAAAAAGACAATCCCAAAATGCACTTCGAAACTGCGGATATGCTTACATTTCTAGCAACTCAACCTCAAGAAAGCTGCGACATCATCATTGCCACCGCAAGTTTCCAACATCTACCAACTCGAAACGAGCGCTACCTCCTTATAAAATACGCCTATAGAACGCTCAAGTATAACGGAATCATGTTGATGACAAACCGAGCGTTTTCTACCCGATTTTTACGCAAACATCCTAAAATTTTCCTAAAATCCCTCACTCAGACAGCACTTTCTTTATGAAAAAAAAGCCGAAGAGACGTATTCATACCACGGAAAAACAGAGGAAAAACCTACCAAAGATTTTACCATCTCTTTAGCTTAAAAGAATTAAAAAAGCTGACTCTCTCCGGAAGTCTTGTCTTACAAGAATGCGGATACATTGATAAAAACGGACAACTCACACAAGAGTGGAGAAACGCAAGAAATAGCCGATTCGTAGGGAGAAAAAGCGAAATGGCGACCCCAAATAAATAGCATGTTTCTCTCCTTATGGCAAAGGATACAATGTACAAAACTCTGTCACCTCTGCCTGTAATCTCGTTAAAATGGTTTCATCTCCACCACTACTGAGTGCTTGATGAATAAAAGTTGCAATGTGATGCATTCAGCTTTCTTTGACTCCTCTCGTCGTCATTGCCGGAGTCCCAATTCTAAGTCCAGAAGGACGAAAAGGAGGATTGGGATCGTTAGGAATAGTAGATTTTGAAGTAGAGATGCCGATAGATTCCAGAAGCTCCTCTGCACTCGCCCCATCCAACCCAGTTCAAGTAAAATCAAGAATCACCATATGATTATCCGTACCCCCAGTAACTAACTGATATCCATAAGCCTGCAAATCAGAGGCAAGAATCTGTGCATTCAAAAGCGCTTGTTGAGCATACTGTCTAAAGGCAGGAGTAGTCGCCTCTTCTAAAGCAATAGCAATTCCTGCAATCGTATGCATATGAGGCCCACCTTGAAATCAAGGAAATACCGCCCTATCGATACGAGTAGGAAGATTTTCTAAGGTATCTTCCGGTTTTTTAAGCGGATTGGAAACTTTCCCCTGAGAAAGAAGAAGTGCACCACGAGGTCCACGCAGAGATTTATGAGTAGTCGTCATCGCAGCATGAAACCCCTCATCAAAAGGATTCTTGAGAAGTCCTGCAGCAATAAACCCTCCAATATGAGAAATATCTGCATACAAAATAGATCAGCTTTCTTGAGCTATTTCGGCAAATTTAGCGTATTCCAATTCACGAGGATAAGCGGAGAATCACGCCAAAATTACTTGAGGGCGCAAATCACGAGCAAGCTGACGAACCTGAGCAAAATCAATTTCCCCAGTAGGTAAAGTCTGATATCTCTGAAAATTAAACACATGAGAAAAAAATGTAACGGGAGCTCCATGCGTCAAATGCCCACCATGAGTTAAATCCATCCCCAAAATCGTGTCTCCTGGCTTCATCACTGCCGTATAAAAACAAAGATTCGCATTCGCACCAGAAAGTGCCTGAACATTAGCATGATCGCAATGAAACAAAGCTTTTGCTCTATCAATTGCCAAATGTTCCAATTCATCAGTATAACGATTCCCTCCATAATAACGTCTTCCAGGATACCCTTCCGCATATTTATTAGCAAAAACACTCGCCTGTGCCTTCAAAACAGCAGGAGATTGGTAATTTTCACTCGCAATAAGTTCTATTCCCGTTTGTTGACGAGCATATTCTGCATCGATAAGACGTTGCACCTCATCCATAAGCAAAAAAAAGCTGAAATAAACAATCATAAACATAGTTATTCAAGGACCATTTTCAATAAAAGTTTCAAATCACTACCCCAGGAAACAACATCTCATCCCCTCTCCCAAAGTCATCATAATTTATAAGCAATATTTTAGAAAGTCAAGGAAATATGCACGTTTTCGGATTGATTTTTCATTTTGCTTGAATACGCTCACAGCGACAAATTTTTATCTTTTATCAACAAATACTATGCCTTGTTGCAAATCTTGTAAAACTACAGCAAAACCAGCTGCTAAAAAAGCTCCTGCTAAAAAAGCTCCAGCTAAAAAGAAATAATTGCACTATTTATCAATAAGTACGATATTTATGCTCATAACGCTCTGAGGTAAAGCCGGTAGCGGTAAGTCTACTGTAGCTAAAAAATTAGCAGAAAAACTAGGATATGAAGTAATTTCTATCGGGAATATGAAACGTCAATTGGCAGCCGAAATGTGATTAGATATCCAGTCTTTTAATCTGTTGGGTGAGAAGCCAGAAAACAGAGAAACCTTTGACCTCAAATACGAAGAATATCAAAAAAGTCTCCCTTTGAATGGGAAAATTATTTTGGATAGCAGACTTGGATTTTACGCTCAACCTAAGGCTTTTAGGATACTTTTGGACGTACAAGATAAAGTCGCTGCCCAGAGGATCTTAGGAGACCAAAGAAGCACAGAAACCGCAAAAGACTTAGCACAAAGTCTACAAGAAGTCAAAAAGAGAAATAAAGCTGACCAAGAAAGATATATCAAGCTATACAATATTGACATCCGAGACCATAAGAACTATTCTCTCGTCATCGACACCAGTGACAAAACAATCGATGAGATAATCAAAACAATTGAAAAAAACTTGAAAGCCTAACAAAAATCACTATCTTTGAAGGATGCTACGATAGCATCTTTTTTCTTTATCTTTTTTTACGAGAATTTTTATGTCCAAATACGATTTCAGATCGTCTGAAGCGAAACGACAACAATTTCGAGCAGAACAACAAACTAATGCTTTCGATCTCACAAGGACAGATCCAAAGCTGATTTTCTCTATTGATACTCCTCCTCCTACCGTCAGTGGGAAGCTTCATATTGGGCATATTTTTTCTTATACTCAAGCAGAAATCATAGCAAGATACAAAAGAATGCAAGGATTTAACGTCTTCTATCCTATGGGATACGATGACAATGGAATCCCTACAGAACAATTAGTAGAGAGAGAGCTCAAAATCAACATCAAAGAGATGGAAAGAAGTGATTTTGTCGAAGAATGCCTAAAAATTAACCAAAAATATAGAGATCTTTACAAATCTCTACGACAATCACTGGGAATGTCTGTTGATCGAAACAGAACATATGCGACCATTTCACCAGAAGTACAACAACTCGTACAAAAAAGGTTTGTAGAAATGGTTAAATCCGGTGATATTATCGGGAAAAAATTCCCAGCCCTTCGATGCACAAAGACTCAAACCACAATCGCTCAAGCAGAAACTGAAGAACAAGAATTTAATGAATTTTTCAATTATCTTAATTTTACCCTAGACGACGGAGAAAAGCTAATTATTGCTACCACCAGACCTGAAATGCTTCCAGCATGTGTTGCCGTCTTTTGTCACCCTGAAGACGAAAGATTTGCTAAATATATCGGTAGAAAAATCACCACACCATTAGGTGACACCGTACCTTTCCTCGGTGATGACAAAGTAAAAATGGACAAAGGAAGTGGAGTGGTAATGTGTTGTACCTATGGAGACGAAACTGACGTATACCGAGTGCAAAAGCACCATCTCCCAGAAAAAATTATCATCAACAGATACGGAAAAATCGAGAATTCTCAGTGCGAAACTATCGAAGGACTTAAAATCGATGAAGCTAGACGTCAAATCATGGAATTCTTCGAACATAAAGACGAAAACTGCACCAACCCTACAGATAAAATTATCGTCAAACGTGATCCTATTATTCAAGCAAAAAAAATCTCCGAAAGAGGGAAAACTCCTATCGAAATCATCCCTGTATATCAACGATTTGTAACAATTTTGGACAAAAAGGACATCCTCCTCGGACAAAACGAAAAAATGCAATGGTTTCCTGAATTTATGAAAAAAAGATCTAGCGATTGGATCAATAATCTCGCTCGAGACTGGAATATTTCCAGAAGTAGAAAATTCTGAATTCCTATCCCTGTACGATATTCCAAAACAACAAACGAAATCATCCTTCCAAGCGAAACCCAATTAGCAAAAGGAATGATCGATCCGTACAGAGATCTTCCAGAGGGATATACAGCCGACCAAGTAGAACCAGAAACGCTCGTTCTTGATACGCGATTTACATCAGCTCTCACCCCATATATCAATGAGACTTTCCTCAAAAGAGACGGTCGGACAGGAGGAAATCTTATCCCATTCTCTCTGAGACCACAAGCTCACGATATTATCAGGACGCGACTGTTATATACAACGCTTCAATCCTACTTAAGAACCGGAGAAATTCCTTTCGAAAACATCATGATTTCCGGACACGTACTCGCAGGGAAAAGTGAAAAAATCTCAAAATCATCCGGAAACGCAAAAATAGAACCAGAAAATCTCATCAAACAACGAGGGGCAGACGCCGTAAGATACCGAACTGCCAGTGGACAACTTGGAAAAGATATTGTATTTGACGAAGAAGAACTTAAAAAAGGGCAAAAACTCGTTACTAAGCTTTGGAACGCTTTCCAATTCGTAAAGATGCAACTTGGAGAATCCGTAGACGAGAACAAAGCATCATGGACCGATAAAGAAATACTAACAGGAGAAAAAGCAGGATATCCAACTGATCAACGAATCCTCGCAAAATTGAACCTCACTATCGAAAAAATGACTAAGCACCTAAATAATTTCGAATACGGACTAGCAAAAATCGCTTTTGAAGAGTTTTTCCGAGCAGATTTCTGCGACAACTATCTTGAGCTCATCAAAGTGCGCCTATACCAACCAGAGCGTTTCCAAAACGGACAAGAAAAGAAAAAAAGCTGACAACAAACACTCTATTACGTATTCTATACTATTTTACAACTCATTGCTCCATATCTTCCACATATCACCGAAGAAATCTACCAAGAATACTTCAAAACAGATGTTTCTTCTATCCATAGGACACAATTTCCACAACCTCTTACAGCCAACGAAACAAACGCAGACAAGCAAAATCTCCTCTCTGCTATGAATCTAACACTCGACGTCGTTGAACAAGTGAGAAAATACAAATCTGAATCCCAAATCTCTATGGGAGCAGAAATCGAAACACTCAAAATCACGTGTACTGAACAAGAAAAACTTGCTATCCAGCAATTTGAAGACGATCTTATCGGAGTCACTAAAGCAAAGAAAATCCAGCGAGAAGAAGGAAATTTAGCCGTAAACTGTGCATAATAAAATAAAGAACCCTAAACGGGTTCTTTTTGATAAACTGAAAATATGCTGTAAAGCAAGATTAAAACCAATTTTTCTTATTACAAGCCAGTTTTTTCGATAATTCTTTCACATACAAATATTTTCTACATAACAGCAGACAGAACAACGTCACCATCACAACTAATTCCACAATCAACAAGACTGAAAGCCAAAGCGCCTGAGCGATAACTATCGTATACACAAATAATAAAATTAACCCTATTAACCAACAAATATATTGTCACAAATTCATTTTTGTCATGGTATCATTTTCCACCTTTACCTGCGGGATATACGCGTAAAAAGATCCCAAACCTCCTAACCCATACAATGTTACAGCAATTGATAAAACGACCGAAAGAAGAGTACTCGGTTCCAATAAGAGAAGACTGGTCGAATTAACAAATGTTTCCATACAACAACCAAAGAGATAAAAGGTAGAAATAAAAAGTAATATAGTTAAAGCACTCTATGTAGCTCATCAATCGTCGTCAATCAAGATAATACTTTAAGAATTCCATCTTCTTGCATAGAAATAAAGCCGTTAGCCCTAGCTTTAGCATAAATCTCCGATGCAGTCCCAGAATTAACAATCAGATTCCTTATCTCTTCAGTAATTTCTAGAAGTTCTATCACTGCAATTCTTCAAATATATCACGTATGATTACACTGCTCACAACCATTGACCGCCAAGACTTGTCCATCATATTCAGGCAATTTCAAGCCAAAAGGACGCAAAGCAGAAAGCGTCTGCTGAATCTCTGCATCAGCAGCATAACTCGCAGCCGTCTTAACACTACAATGTGGGCAAACCTTACGTACAAGCCTCTGCCCGACTACCAACTGCAAAGCTGGAGCTAAAAGATAAGGTTTCACGTTCATCGAAAGCAACCTTTCAATCGAAGCAATAGCATTATTAGTATGAAGAGTCGTAAACACTAAATGTCAGGTAAGTGCCGCAGTAATAGAGATATCCGCCGTTTCTTGAGACCTAGTTTCCCCCACCAAGATAACATCAGGATCATGACGAAGCACAGCATGCAACCCCGTTTCATAATCATACCCTTTAGAATAATCAATTTGCGACTGTTGTATTCAAGGCATTAGATATTCAACAGGATCTTCCAACGTAATAATCTTAGTTTTTCAGGTATTAAGCGTCTGTAACGCCGTATAAAGCGTTGTTGTTTTCCCTGATCCTGTAGGACCTGCGACGATAATAATTCCTGTAGTCTTAGCCAAATATGGCTTCAAAATATTATATTCTCTATCCAAAAAGCCAATATCCTGAAATGTAGAGATCTTACGAGAAGAATCCAAAAATCTAATCACCGTAGATTCAGACAAAAGACCAGGAATAAAGCTGACCCTTGCATCTATTTTTTTTATTTCTCCTTGTGGAGTATGAGATTCAAAGCTAAATCTTCCATCCTGAGGTAAAGAATTCACATTCGTCTTTACTCCAGAGATAAACTTAAGTTTCTGCAAATATTTCCCAAAATCTTTAATATCAAACTGCAAAATATCATGCAAAATTCCATCCAACCTCAAACGCAGAACAACAAAAGTATCAGAAGGCTGAAAATGTAAGTCCGAAGCACCAGATTGAAACGAAAGTCTTACTAATTCCATAATAAATTTTCCAGGATCGAAAGTTGCTCTTTTTTGAAAAAGCTCTTTCATAATAGTAATTGCAGACTGACCTTTTGCTTGTTGTTGAATTTGTAATTGCTGAAGTTCCTGTTCTTGTTGTTGCTCCAGTTGATCATACCACGTCACTGCGTGCAAAAATCCTTCTAATGAAGTATAAAATACCTTATATTTAACCCCCTGATTCGTAAGTTGCACAAGAAAATTTTTTAATTCCTCAGGATGATTATTGGTAGTTAAGACGTGTACAAATTTATCGGCATCTCTATCAAAAAGGATTATCTGACGCTGTTCCGCTTGTTGCCTAGGAATTTTTTGCAATCGGGAAAAATCCACGTGCAAAGCTTGGACTTGTGAAAGATCAAGGATTGAATTGATCAAATCGGTCATTCCAGCATCATAAAATAAAAGAGACTCCTGAGAATCTCTTTAAGTATATTCAATACCATCTAAAAAAGCAAAAAACGTCCAAAAAAATAGCGAAAAAGTACAAAAAATTATCTTTCAATGAAAGCTTCCTCCTCAGCGGTACCTTCACCATCCCCTACTAAAGCTTCTTCTGTACCATTTGAAATAACGCTTTCTTCAATGACAAAATCATGCTGTTGAGCAAATTCTTCTTGCAAGGTAACCACTTGTTCTGACAGTTCAATCGCTTGAGCTCTAAGAGCAGCTAATTGTTCTTGAAGATCAAGATATTCCTCTTGTTGAGCATCAGTCCAAGGAGTATCAGTACTATAAGAAAGCACTTCTTCCAAAACAGACAAATACTGAAGTTCCACAGATAAAACATTTTCAACAGTCTTTCAAAGCTGACCATCACCATCAAAATCTCCCAAATCACTAACAGTCGCATGAGAAGCCTCACACGTAGACTTCGCCGTTTGCAAAGCATCGCTAGATGAAGGAATATCACTTTGAGCTAGAGACTCCCACACCTGCACTTCAGCCGTCAAGCACGCCTTAGTAGCATCAACCAAAGCATCATTGTACTCTATCGCCGTTTGTTTACCACATCCAGCGAGTAACAAAAGTACTAACAAACACAAATAACAAGCATTTTTTTTCATTATTTCTTCTTAACAGGATAAAAGAGATGTAACAATTCTTGAATCAAAGGCACATTAATTAACAACGTCAACAATACTCCAACGATAATCATAGCTCCAAAACCTTTAAACATATTAATTCCCATCATAAATAACAATAATCCAATCAATCAGGTAGAAAGCTGAGCATCCTTGATAGCAATTCGACTCCTCTCATAAGCGTTTTTAATAGCAACATCATCCGTCTTTCCTTCAGCTTTTTCTTCTTTTAACCTCTCAAAGATCAAAACATTCGCATCTACAGCCATTCCTATCGAAAGAATAATAGCAGCAATTCCTGACAAAGACAACGCATAATCAATCACTTTAACAACTGCCAAAAGCACAAGCAAATAACTTACCAAAGAAAGAAGTGAAATCAGACCTTTTTTAAATCCATACTTAATCGTCATATACACCCAAATCAAGAAAAGTCCAATAAACATCGCAAAGACAGCCCCAGAGAAAGCGCTATCTCCAAGCGTTGGGCTCACTTTCTCCTCCTGCATCAAGATCAAAGGCGCAGGCAATGCTCCATCATTTAAAGAATTGGCAAGTTCCTTAGCAGAAGCTGGAGTAAATTGTCCATCAATCTGAGCAGATCCATCACAAATTTTTGACTGAATAACTGGAGCAGTAATAGGCTGACCTCCAATAAAAATCGCCATTTGTTTTCCAATATTACTCTCTGTAATATGACAGAAAATTTCTTTTCCTTGATCATCGAAATTCAGCACAACAACAGGTTGTCCAAGTTGTGAATTACTTACTCCCGCATATTTAAAGTTAGCTCCATTCAAGATCTTTCCATCTGGAGTTTGAGCAGTTACCCACGTCAAACGGTCCTGTACAAAGAGATCTTCAATGGTATACAACGTCTGCGTCTTTAAAGCAGAAGAAAAAGCTGACTGATCCACTCAATCTACCTGTAAAAAAGAATATTTATGCTCGGTAGCGAGTTTTTTATCGTTGATAATCAAAATATAAGTCACTCCATTATCCCCTTCGTATGATTGAATCACATCTGTCGCTGCGGCATCAAAACTAGGAATTGCTTGTTGAAGCTCGCTAAGTGCAATCCATCCATCAAAAGCCTCTGATGTATCAGGAATATCTTGAGTTAAGTCCTTAGCTAATTCATCTTTTATCTCTGTTACTTTTTCTGCAAAAGCCTCATTAGCAGCTAACGTTTCTTCCAATGTCTTTCCTAATGTACTCTCCTGAGTTAAGGCTAAAATCCTTGTATTGAGTACTTCTTGACCTGAATAGAATTCTCCGTTATTAAATCGCAATGTTCCATCAATAAACTGATAATCCCCAGATGCAACGCCACGATCAGAGTTTTGTAAATTCAAATCTGTACTATAAGAGACTCCCATCTGAGCAAGGACTTCAATCACATCTTGATAAGTAACAGCAGTTCTTTCCTGAGTTTTTGAATCTAACACACGAAAAAACGTAAATCCTTCAACTGGAAGTACCATTGGATTTCCTTCTTGATCATAAGAGACAGAATCTCCATACACTCCCTCAGTAATTGCACTAAATTTTCCTGTAGTAGCAGACAAAGAAGTTAAAAGCTGAGATTGTTTCTGATAAAACGTTGGCAACTGAGCCAAACTTACTTCATCGTACTTATGATAAAACACATTTTCAGAAGTCTTACCTTCAGTAAGCTCAGCCATTTTATTAGGATTTCCTTGAATATCTTGATAATATTCTTCAGCAAGAGCTTTCCTAGCTTCTACATCACCTTCGTCTTCATTTGGCAACTTAAATTCAAGTTCAACGGTTTTACCAATAATTTCTTTTGCCTGATCGAGATCTGCAACTCCTCAAATTTCTACAACAATCTGCGTTTCATTATTTAATTGTTGAGTATAAGATTTGTAATCACTAACTCCCAATTTAGAAATACGATTATCAATATTCTGAAGAATAATATTTTGTACCGTATTTTGGACAGACTGTAATTCAGTAGAATTTTTATAAGTTTCTGCATACTTACTATAATCTACTCTATACGTCAACTTAGTTCCACCAGAGATATCCAATCCTTTTCTGAAAGATAACACCCCTTGAGGAGTAAAGGTCAATCCTCTCTTAAGAGTCTCACCGTTAAAGGTCCAAGCAATAAAAAACACAATAATGATAGAAAGTCAAAGTACAATGGATAACACCACTTTCCTATTATTCCAAAACTGTTTCATCAGGAAAAAGAAAAAGATAAAAAAACGCTGATAAATATAGTGTTTCAGGTTGAAAATGCAACACAAAATACATACAATCCTTCGACAAAGACCTCTTTACTAAATAATAAAGATACATAATGTCTAAAAATCGTAACAAACTCACACAATATCTCCAACTTTCCGAAGCAGAAATCGCAAAGCAAAAGGATAAAGAGAATGATGCCTTTTTGGATCACCTACTCAAAAAGCTCGATCAACATATTGCAAAAAAAGGAAAAATTCTCCTCATCACACTCACGAAAAAATCCAGTGAAGAAGTGACGAATTTCCTCATTTCCAAAGGATATAAAGCATTCTATCTACACAGTGAAGTCGCAACAATGGACAGACGAGAAATTATCAAAAAGCTAAAAAGCTGAGCCATTGACATCATTGTTGGAGTTAACTTACTCCGTGAAGGAATCGATCTTCCAGAAGTCTCTCTTATCGCAGTACTAGACGCAGACAAAGAAGGATTCCTACGCTCCACCACGTCTCTCATCCAAATCATCGGTCGTACTGCCAGAAATCCTAATTCAGAAGTCGTTTTGTACGCAGACAGTTTTACCGAGTCTCTCCTCAAATCATTACGAGAGACCTACCGTCGTCGCGAGATCCAAGAGAAATTCAACAAGCAGCATCACATAACGCCAAAAGCCGCACAATCAAACGTAAAACACCTAGAAACCGTAAAAACTGACGACGATCTCCAACAATTTTCTTCCTTCACTCGCGGAAAACTAAAACGCCTCAAAAAAATGACAAAAGCAGAAAAAAATCTGATTACCAAGGACTTAAAATCTCAATTAGACCTCGCAATCAAAGAACGAAGGTTCGAAGACGCCGCAAATATCCGCGACCAAATCAAAGAAATCGAGGGAGATTAAATATCAAGTTTCTCCTGCAAAAACAATTTCCAACCTTCCTGAGGAGTCAGCTTAACTTTTTCTAATTCTTGAGTTTGTGAACGATCAGGGATGCGATGAACTAAAGGATCTTGCAACGTACGCTCCAAATCCTGAGTATTTTTAAATCCAATAACCACTTCACCTCGAAAAACAATATTATTATCATGAGCCAAAAAAAGATGTCCATATTCAGAAGCCAGATATCTCAACTGAAAATATTTAGAATAATCCATTTCATTTTGCACAAGATCGGTCTTATGAGACACCGTATCGATAGTTTCAAGGATCGTTGAATAGTTCACATACGTATTGATTACCAGCACACAAAGAACAATAAAAAGCAGAAATAAACCATATTTCACCTTGGATCACCACTCAGATAAAAAAGCACTTATAGAGAACATACCACCCTCGTAAAATAAAAACTCTTGAACTATACAAAAAAAAGCATAAACTGCAAGCTAGTTTTTAACGAACATCGAGAATTTTTATTCTTTTCCTTAGAATTTCATATGAAAATCGGAATTGTCGGACTTCCTAATGTCGGGAAATCCACTCTCTTCAATGCTCTCACCAAGTCATATGCTGCTCCAGCTGCGAATTTCCCGTTTTGCACCATCGATCCAAACATCGGAATTGTAGAAGTGAAAGACGAACGCTTAACTAAACTTGCAGAGCTTTCTCAATCCAAAAAAACCGTCTACGCAACGATAGAATTCGTAGATATTGCAGGTCTCGTAAGAGGTGCTAGCAAAGGCGAAGGACTAGGAAACAAATTTCTTTCCAATATTCGCGAAACTGACGTGATTTTCCAGGTATTAAGATATTTCCAAGATCCTGACATCGTCCACACAGAGGGAGAAATCGACCCACTCAGAGATGTAGAAATTATCAATACCGAACTAATTTTTGCCGATCTCGAGCATATCGATAGAACATTGCCATACCTCCAAAAAAAAGCTAAAGCAGGAAATGGATCAAAAGAAGATAAAAAGCTGGTCGAAATCCTCGAACGCATCCATGCCACACTCATGGAGGGAAAATTAGCAAACACACTACAACTCTCACCTGAAGAAATAAAATTAGTGAAATCATACAATTTCCTCACGCTCAAGCCTATTATCTACGCTCTCAATATTGCCCAAGAAGACATCAAAAATAGTGAAGCATTAAAAACTGAATTTGAACAAAAACTCAACGCTCCCGTAGCCATCATCTGCGTAAAAATTGAAGAAGAAATGATGTCAATGACTACCCCAGAAAAAATCAATTTTCTAGCTGAGTTATTAGAAATCGAAAACCATAAAATCCCAACGCTCGACGATGCAATTCTCCTAGCCTTCAACACTCTAGGTCTGATGTACTATTTCACCACAGGAGAAAAAGAGTCCAAAGCACGAACAATCCCATTAAATTCCACAGCTCCCCAAGCAGCAGGAGCTATTCACTCAGATTTTGAAAGAGGGTTTATCAAAGCAGACGTCGTAAGTTATGACGACCTTATCGCAGCAGGAAGTCGAGCAAAAGCAAGAGAAAAGGGTCTCCTCAGACAAGAAGGGAAAAGTTATATAGTCAAAGATGGAGACGTAATGATTTTTAAGTTTAACGTGTAATATAAACTGTAATTATAATTGAAATTTTAAAAAAGTCAAGAGATTTTTCTTGTGAATCTCCGATTTTCCAGTTCTCAACAAGAAAATCAAAAAAAATTAACAAGTAAGCGTAATTTCTTTCCCATCTAAATCCTCAAAAACCAATTTCCATGCAGTTAATTGCATTCCCTTTGACGACGGTTTTCCATACAAATAATCCCCAATAATCGGCAAGCCATGGTGAGACAAATGATATCTAATCTGATGCGTACGACCAGTTAAAAGCTGAAGAAACACCTCTAACGTAGTTTCATCTAAAAATGCAAAAGACTCAATCATCGTAATACCTCTTTTCGCAACTGCATTTGGCACTTTTGCACGGACAATTTCATCGATAACAAACGGTAATCAGCTTTTTTTTACCTCTTCTAAAAACCTCTTTCCTGCTGGTAAAATTTCGCATTTCACACGATAAAATTTCTGTAATTTCACCTGCATTTTTTGTTCTAAAGTCTCAGATTCCGACTTTTCAGAAAAAAGTTGCTTAAAGTGAGCCAATCCTCTCTCAGTTTTCGCAATAATCATTAAACCATCTGTATCTTTATCCAAACGATGTACCAATCCAGCTCTGATAAAATTCCCATAACTCGGCAATCCTTTATAACGATGGTATAAAAATCAGACAACAGAAGGCTGACTAACATCCCACACCGAATTAGGATGAGAGAGCACTCACTTTGGCTTATTAATCACGAGAAAATCCTCTTTTTCCAGCACCACTGGCAAATCAATCTTCGGAGCTTCTTCCAAAATGATCGGAGAAAGATAACGCTCTAAATTATCAATTTCTACCTGAGATTTTTGCAAGTCATCAGCAACCTGATAAGACTTTTTAACCACTTTCCCATCAACTTTCACTCCTCCCCTCTCTAAAATATGTTGAAAAAACGCTCTAGAATAAGGATATTGTTGAGTAAGCCAAGCATCAATTCTCATCAAAAAATAAACACATTAATTAAAAGGCTGAATCTTAATTTCTACTTGAATAACCTCAGCGGATAAGGCACTTTCCCTCAAAGAGTACACCACGGTTTTATGTTCTTCATTGTACTGATAACTTCCCGTAAGTTTTTTATTGCTCGGAATAAGAATGTTTCCACTAGGAGACACCTGTAAAATCAAATCTCCATTACGAGATACTGCCTTACCTCCAACAAAAGATCAAAAATCTGCATTATCAATCACACTTACTTTATAAGCAGAAGCAGGTACCGTAATATTTACCAATTCCAACGGCTCAAAATTCACAACAAAAAGTACCGTATTCCCCCTGACAACCTGAACTACTGGATGATTGTTCTGTGTTGCAACAGCAAGGGAAACTGTCTTTTGATATTCAGGTTGAATCGTAATTTTCCCAGTTTCCGGATCAAGTTTAGCAATCAATTGTTTATTGTTATCATACATTCCAATCGAATTATCAAGAGTATAAGTCTCACCAACAATAACAGTTTTCTTCGGAGCTAATACGAAATCTTTCTCCCCATTGTCAGTCATCATATTCGTCCATGTATCATTTCTATTTTTTTGAAAAGAAACAAAACCCTGATCAATATCTTGCGAAAGTTCAGCAACAATGCGAGCTAACGTATCGCTGATTTTTTCTACTGATGTGATAGTGACTTCCGGCACATCGATATTCAGCTTTATTGTCTTTTTTGTCTCGTTTCAAGCATGATCTCTCGCTATAACATCATAAAGTTGTTGTTGCGTCCCCGTAAAAAACAGCTTCGGAATAGGAATAGTAGCTGTAGGTTTGTTAATACCCGTAAGTTCCCCAAGAACGACTCCATTTTGAGACACCTGCAAATCAGCTAACGCAACAGTATCTATTCACTGTATCATAAGAGTATAATTAGTACCGACAAAACCATTTAAAATAGTTCCAGAACTAACAGTTTCAAAAGTAAGAGGCCTCATCAATAAAGCTTTAATCTCAGGTCCTTGATCATCCGCCAAAATTTGTCTTCCAGCAACAACCTGATGAGACCAAGGAGACGCAATTTTCAATACTCCAGCCCCATCTTTTCTAAGTGTTGCAATCTTTGCATATTGCCAATTCCTCTCAATCTGTTGCACTACCACCGTCGTAGAAGGAAGCGTAGTATCATAATACACAACCTCATGAATCAATCTGTCTTTTGTAGCTTTTTTCAATTCTGGAGTCCTCCAATCCTGTACCTCCTCCTCAACATTTTTAATAAGAGGTAAAGAAGGAAGAGAAAGCTGAAGCTCATCCAAAGAAGTATTCTGAGGCAGTACCAATACATAAGCACTGATCAAACTTGGAGTCTTCTGATCCTCTTTTTCTGGAGCATAATCTACTCTCTCTGTAAATTTTATCAGATATCCTGCGACCGTATCCTCTACATTTCTCCTAAAAGAGAACGAAATATCATCAAAACTCTGACCATGCATAGCAAAGTTTTTCACTTCTTCATGATAATCAGAAATTTTTAAGATTGTAGCCGAATCGAAAGTAATTCGTGTTGGCTGATGAGAAAGAGAAGAAATAGTACTTGCCAAATAAAATTTAGTATCAGTAGTAGGATTTCCTCATAAATATCTAGCATTTTGATTACCATATTTAATATACACACTATGAGTATCTCGCATAATAATATCTTCAGACGCATCGTTATTTACATCCTCCAAAAAGAACGAATCCTGCACTTTCTTCGTATTATAAGACGAATACAACGCATTAGTAAAAGATCCTAAAGAATTTCTTACAAGCACTCCACCTACGTATTCATTGGCATTTACCTGCAAGCTTTGAGTTAACGAAGGAGAAGTATTATCTCCAAGCTGTGTCGTTAACGTCTTAGAGAAAGTAGCCGATTCTGAAGAACTCTTTGTCAAAACAGTTTGCTGAGTTGGCGTAAATTTCTGATAAAATCCAAGAAGTTGCTGTTGCGCACGAGAGAAAGACTGTTTCGTATTTTGATACATTTTTTCCGTCATACCAAATTCCTCTGCAGTATGAGTTTCCAATGCACCAATAAATCCACTCATAATACCTACTCTATTATCCAAAATGATTTTATACGGATGTTCATACTGTTTAAGTTGAGTTTGCAATCAAGTATCAACAGAGAAAAAGCTGAAATTAAACGCAAGATTTTCTTCAACATCAGGATTCTCTCCAGATCAAGCAAGAGCTTCAGAAGACGAAGAAGCCTGTAACTTCGCCAACATTCATTCATAAGCATCCCACACTTCATCATCACTTGCATTAGCAAGAAGCTGAGATTGTTTTTTAAGAACATCTTGAGAAGAAGCAACAACTTCCAAAACCTGTCCCTGTATCTGAGATAACTGATCCTGATTAGGAGAAACCTGAGCAGGAGTATGAACCTCATTTTCAAGAGCAACTAAACGTTTTTGGAATTCAGAATTTTCTTCTGTTGCATGTTTAAATGACGTCAAAGCTTGATCAAATCTTTCTTTCGCCTCTTGATAATCTACATATTCCAATTGATCTGCAGGCGTTGATAAACTAAGAAGATTCGCAGGTGCATCATCTACTTTCTGTTGAAGAGTAGCGCCAGATGCTTGAGCCGACTTTCACCATTCTCTCAAATCAGTATTAAGGTCTTCAATATCTTTAATAGCACTGGTAGACCAATCGTTAATCTCCTGGATAAAGGTATCCAAAAAGTTAAAAATTAACTCAAAATTAAACTCCAAATTAAGTTGAGTAGAAACTTCATAATCAAAGCCTTGCAATTCAGGTGGATCATTCCTAAAACTCAAAAGATTAAGCATATCATCAATATATCACACACGATACGTCCTTTGAGTAAGCTGTTCAATCTTCGATTTTACTGCACTTTCTGCTACAAATCCAATACCATGTTTAATTCGACAATAAATAGAACCAATTGTCTCCAAAAAATTCAGCGTAGTCTCTAACGTCGTAGGGATCTTTGGTAACTCTGGAGCTGGAGGTAAAACAGGTAATGCCAATTCAACATTAGGAATAAATGAAGGCAAATCAGGCAATGTTGGTGGAGTAGGAAGTTGAGGAATCGTTGGCAAATTCAACTGAGGAAAGAGGTTCAGAAAATCCATATCCAACGTAAGAGCAGGAGGAGTCGGAAGATTTGGTAGATTTGGTAATTCAATTTTCACAGGTTGAAGGTTAAAAATTGGCAGCAACACATCTAATTTCAAATTGACTTGTGAAAGATCAAAAATCAAATTTGGAAGTTTAAAACTCGGAATTTGAATAATCGGCAAATCTACTCCATCACACAGAAAAGAAAGTTTACACATATATTGATCATAGGTATCATTAGTACAAGTTCCGCACCTAGTCGACCAATTCACAGAAAAATCAACCAAAACTTGATAAGTTTTGATAATATTCATCGTCAAAACAATGGTATCAATATAACTCGAAAATCTTGTAGCATTCTTTGTCATCCACATTGCTACATAACCAAACGTATTATTCAAAATCGCTGTTACTTCCGCAGTATATCTATCAATCGCATGTACTCGTTCATACAGCTGGAAAGGGAACATTCTATATTCTTGTAACGTGAGAATATTTTGATTAACTTGATTAAGAAGTTCATCATATCTCTGCGTAAAACTCATAATTTCATTAATTTTTTGCTCCATATCAGCATCACATTGTGCTTCTCTCCTCTCATTCAAGCACAAATTCGTCAATGTATCCGCCATAGCAATCCAATCTGCGATAATTTTCCCATTCACATCAATCCACTGACGAAGATAAAGCTCGTATGCATTAATATCTTCAACATAAATCAATGGTACTTTCACAGAAACTTGACGAGTACTTACATTAATAATATTCGTAGCATTAAACATTGCCGCTAATTCCTCAAAAGGATTAGACAAAAGCTGATCATTAACATAGTCCGTAGCCTGAGAAAGCCAAGATTGCTGTCTAGAAATATCATTAAATGAAATAGCACTACCCAAATCATTCACAAATGTTTGTCCTCATTTAGCATTAAACAAATTCTTAATTTGACCGATTCCTCCTAAAACACTCTGTGTATTTAACATCCTAATATTACCCAAATCATTGATAATACCATTGATATCTGGTCGCTTAATTTCCAAATGCATCTTCGTCAAGTTATTTGCCAGATATCTAATTTGAGGATCTATAAATTTATCAATCAATATTCTCCTAATTCCCTGCCATTGTGTTGCAAATCGTCATTGTTTTGGAGTATTACGTTGAGTAGTATCAGCTTGTATTTTTACTCCATCAATATTGATGGAAGTGTTAGGGAAAGGCTCTTGACCTACACTATCAGGAACTGCTACCGTATCAATATCATAAATAACAAAACCAAAACCATCCGATAAGAAATTTGCCTCATCTCAAGCTCCATTCGTCATAGTATCACGCAAAGGGCTACTTCCAAAGCCAACTTTGGTTACAACAGATCCTCTCTGAGATGGAGTACAACTTACATTTCCCAAATCTTTAGTAGGAGACGTTACTGTCTCTGTAGGATTAGAAGTTGTAGATTTACAAAGAGGATTTGGCATAGAAGTAACAATACAATTTCCTCCCAAATCAGCAAAAGGAGAAGGAATATTATTTCAGACCGAATATGGTCAAAAACACATTGCAATTCCTAACTGTGCAGTCAACGTAGGAGCAACATAAATTCTAAACATAGAAGGATAAACTCCACCCTTTATCCATACAAACTCATCTCAAGGTCACTTTTTTCAGAAAGGAATAGGAAGTTCAAGTACAAAGCTAGTTCCAGGATAATGAAATATCGGAACTCCTCCTCATAAAATCTCCGTTAATGCATCCACATCATAGCATCCCAAAATATGATACTTTCCAGGAGCCAAAAAAGCCTGATTAAATGGCACAGGAAGTCATTTACATGGATTCGAAATTCAAAAAGTAAATCCATTACAAAGTCCTTCTGCAACTTCATTCAAAGTTTCTTCAACGCTTTGCATCGTATCCTCAAAAAGACTCAGATCGATACTCAACATCGTTCCCTCCGTAAATGAATCTCCTATTGCTCTAAGCAAAGACTTAAGAAGAGGCTGTTCATTCGCAATCTCTTCTAAATCATCTATAGTAGTAAGTCCAGACAACAAACTTGCGGTATTTTCATCAGTTGTTTTTTGCAAGATATCCACAGTCTCATCTACATATTTTTGTAAATCAACATCATATCTTGTATAAGATCTATTTGCTTTCCTATGATCATTTACCCAAAGCCTCATCTTACGCAGACATCCATCCTCAGGCTGAATTTTAATATCCAAAAGCTCATCTTTTTGAAAAGCCAAGTCATAATCTGATCCTTCGACATCTTCAAGAGTAATATGTTGAAGCGGTATCTCTCTATAAATCAACTGATAAGAATATTCAAGAGTCTCCCCTGGATGTAAAACAATATTATCCAAAATATAAGTAAAATTCTGATCTTTCCCATGAAGGACCAATCCATTATTATTACCAACGACATAAATACCATTTTTATGAATAGCACCACCGCCATTACTCGTAAAGAAACGCAAATCAGACACTAAAGACGAAAGATAGCCTCAAGCAGTAGTTGTATACTTTCGCGGTCACTGAATCTTATCTCCAAAGGCTCCATGAAATGATTTCAACGCAGTTAAATGCACCGTCACCTGCACAACATCTCACGGTTCCAAAATGTCCCCACTAAGATTCTTATACGTTTTATACACTTGCACAGCGTCTCACTCTTCCTCTTCCAAATAACTAATAGGGACTCGCACATTCTGTTTTTGTGAAGTTCCATTAAGAGTATCTGTAGTCAACTCTTGATATTTTCCAACAACTTCCGATACGGCACCAAGCATCTGATCTTTACCAGCATATTCATTAATAATATCTTGAAGATGAGATTGTAATTCTTCAGCCTGAAAATTCTCCATTCTTTCAGCAAAATCATCATCAGATTCTCAAGGTTGTTGCTCCATTTCCTGCATTTTGGCATCAATTTCTTTTTGCAAATTCTCATCAATTTCCACACTCTCTGCAGGATTCAGTGAAGAAACATCCAATCCTTCCCAGGTTACCATACTATTATCAACGACTTTTAAACGCTCATCCAACGTCAATCCAAACCTTGCAACCGTCAGCGTTGTATTTTTTTGTCTATCATATCGCCCATCATCACAATGAGTAGATTCCCTACTCAAATAATTTGCCTGTCCCTGAGTTTTTCCACCATAAAAAATCTTTACAAATCACCTTGCGTCATTGGTAATAATATCCAGCGCTCCATCATGATCCATATCCTCAAAAAAGATCTGTTGAATACGTGAGATATCCGAAGGATTAGGCTGTTGCTGTCCATCCTGCACATTGATATTCAAACACACTAATTGCCCATCAATAGCAAATTTACCTCACGTATTGAGATACACACGAATTTCACCATTTTGAAGCCTAAACAGCAAATCTTCATACTCATTTCCATCTACATCTCCCACAAATACTTCATCAATATGGTCTGCAACCAGTAATAAGGTCTCCAAATCTTGATAAGGACTTTGCCCTCCAGATACAGGCTTTCCATAATTTTTCAAAAGTCTCACTGTCCCATCCGTATACACCACCACTAAATCCTTCAATCCATCATTATTAAAATCAATAGGATGAGACTGCAAAATCGTTTTATCTGGATCAGTAAATACCGCTTGTCAAAGTCCTCCATCATAAGTAGTACCGTATAAATCAGGATTTTTATCACGAGTACGTAACAAAGGATCCCCCAGATTAATCAAAAGTTCTGATCAGAATTTTTTCGTTGCTTCTCCGACACTTTCCCCTTCCGCATAAAGAGAAATATTTTTAAAACCTCCCCTAAATCCAATATATTCATCTCTCTGATCACTATCTTGCAAAGAAAGGAAACCTGCATCCAAACTCAATGTAGTCCTCATATCAAAGATTCCTATCGTAGTTTGAGCATCCGTAGAACCACAAGAAAAAGTTGATGCAACCAAATAATTAGCATCTTTCACCTGAAAAGCATCCTTCGAGAAAGTAAAATTTGGAAGCCAGAGAATCGCCGTTCCATAAGATATATCTCCATCCACTAAATTCCAAATTTGGTAGCGTCAACCTAAAGCTGAACTGGATAATTGCAAAGATACATTCCTTGGTAAACGATCTTCCGTATCATCTAAAACATAAAATAGCACATTTGTAGCATGTAAACGTCCAGCTTGAATCCTAGCAACTGCATCTCTTTCAGAATTAACTTTCATCCTTTGCAAATTCTGTACTATCAACTGTCCTTCAGCTACTGATCCAATAGAGAAAGAAAGCTGATTTCCGTCAATTGTAAGAAAAGTTTGTAATCCTCCTGCATTTAAAATAAATCATTCCGGAGAAATTCACCAAACCATTTGCCTAATATTCTCTTCATCCACCAATTGTGTCGTCGTAGTAATCAATTTTTCAGAATGAGTAGCCAACTTTTCTACTTGTTTATAATTATGAGAAAAATATCATCGCTGATTTCACCAATCACTACCAAAATAATTAAGATACATAACATTAAGTCCTGTCTGTGGCAACAAAGCATCACTCACCGTAATACGTACATAATCTGGCCTTGCATCAGGATTACTCATCACTTGTCCCATCAAATATCCAATACCCGCTTCAGTACCTCTTACAGAAATTTCCTTCGATCCCGTAATCATCAAAATCCTCGTTTGCTGGGCGACAGAGCCAACCTGCAAATTTTTTGTAATAGTTAACTGAATATTGGTCGCTGAAGACACGAGATTTCCCCAAAGATCCGTAATCGTAAGGAACCCTGTCAATTGTTCTCCAACCTGCATTTTCTCAACAGGGAATACCGTAGATACTTTAAAAGCAGGGGCCGCCTGAACTAAAACAGTAAGATAAATAGGATCTAACCCAGGAATTTCAATAATCACAAGATCTTCCCCCGCCTGTTTAAGAGAATCAAGAGAAAAAGAAAGCAGACCTTTAGAAAGACGGAATACTGTAGTGCTTGAAAAACTTCCATCAGAAAACTGATTTCCGACACGCAAAAGCTGTTGAGCAGAACGAATACGTACATCACTATCTACGCCAACAACATGCCCCTGAGCATCTTGAATCTGCAAAATAACATTTTTCCTAAAGGAAGCTGTAGCATCATTCGTAAGTAAGATGTTAATTTGTTCAGAACCTGTTTCATACAACGCAATTTTCTTTCTATCAACACTTACCACAGGGGTCCCCGTAACAAGCTTTTGTTCATAAGTAGTATTCTTGAGCTGTTCTGTCTCATTATTAGGAAGAATCTCTATCGTTGTAGAAGAAGCTGTTCCCGTCAAAAATGCACGATAATAAAACGTCTGATTATTAAATCTATTAAATGTGTGAGAAGAACTCAGTACTCCATCATATAAAATTTGTCATTCTGTCGCCTTTAATTCATAAGGGACAAGCGACCAATCAATAAGATTATCCTTTGCATCAAAAGCCGTCAATTGCATCTTTGTATACATTCATTTCACAGAAGTAGTCGAATCTCTCTTCAATTCAAAACGATCTACCATACCAGGTTGTACCGTAACAGTATGTGATTTTGTCACACATTTTTCTCCTCCAGGCAAACAAATATCCACACTGACCAAAAAGCGTCCAGATTTCCCTGCTGTAGAAGTAAGCGATATGCTCTGAGGATCTTTAACAGGATCAAATTGTTTTTCAATCTGCTGAGTACACAAGTCAATTCCATCCGCTTGCAAACAGGCATCTCCCGTTCCATAAATCCTGAAAAACACATCACCAGCTGACGCAACTGCAGTAATATCCAAGGTCTGAGGCTTTAAATCATCAACACGCAAACTAAGAGGATCTACATACACTTTTACATCTCCATACAATTTTGCCAGTTGAAGATTAGAAGAAATCTGTTTCTGATTGGCAACTTCTTGCAATGTTTTAGTGGTCACAACATCCACTCCAGTATCAATTCGGACATTTTTAGCATAATCTACCCATTCACTTCCAAAATCTTTTATTTCATCTAACCAACGTTCTACTCCACTTTCACGCAGAAGATAATCAAAAGCACCACTCATACTCAAATCATCCAACCGTGGTCAAAGCGCTTCAGCATTATTCAATCTAATTTTTAGCGGAGTACGCAACACTCCAGGATCTTGAGGGTCAGAAAGCGTTCCCGTCCCATAGAGCCAACACTTAAATGCATCCCATCGAGGAGAAGTCAAAGTCCCTCCTGAATATTCAAAAATCATAACCGCACCATCTTCAGGAATACCACAACTATCCTCCAATGCCCCAAAAAAATCATCTTCCTCCGTAGACGTAGCATTAACACCATCAAAGAGTTCTTGCCTCGCCTGAGTAGCAGAAATAAAATCCGGAGTATCAACCGTTTGTAAATAATCATCTCCATCCGAATTAATATATGCTACTTCATATCCAGTCTTTTGATAATTAGGAATAAGCAAAGCATCTTTTTGATTTCCATGTACCAAATATTCCTGTAGCACATAGGAAATTTTATTATTAATATTAAAAGTCTTCTTAATCAAATTAAGATCCTCTAGCACATTATTTGAAGAAGATTTCTCAAGATTAGTAAGATTCTGATAATACAATAATTCAGCAATCACTTGCAATTGCTTTTCTCCACCTATCGCCTGCAATAAATCATCATAAGTAAAAAAATTCTGATAAGAACGATTGATTGGAGTTGCTCCCGTGAATCCTAAAGTTCGTAATTGCTGATACTTTTCTGGGGTGTCAGTAGTTGGAACAACTTTTCTTAAAGAATCATTATATTCCGCAATTTTCGCACGGAAATACATTTCCAAAGCCGATGTAATTTCAGGAATAGTTTTTAATTGTTGCGTATCACCAGAGATCTTAAACACTGGCACTTTATAAAGATCAGGATAAATCAGCTTTATTTCTGTTTTCCCAATTGACTGAAACGTAACATATCTCGGAGAATCCACAGGACGATCAAGAGTTAAAAGATTAAGTCATGGAATTTTCAACGGTTCATCTTTTTCTCTAGACTCAAAAGTAGCATCAAAAAGGTCTAAAGCCTCTTGATGCAAGTTTTTAGCAACAGGTCAAGTAGCTGCAGCCTTTTTTAACGCCTGATTCTGAGGAACAATATGAAAGAAATTAGTAAAGAAATACGCAGAAGCATTTCTATTTGGAGTATACACTTCACCAACTGAAGTGATCAAGCTCTCAAGCTGTTCTTGCGTAGAAACATCCAAATATCTCGCATCTACAGCAAGTTTATATGCATCAGAATCAATAATGTCCTGAGTAGTGCTCGACAAACTAGCAAGTTGAGTTTCAATAGCGGAATATTCCTCCTTATATGCTGAAACCATATTAGCAACATACAAGCTCGTCAATCTCTCCAAATGTTGCTTAATATCTGCATACCAACCGCTCGCAAACGGAATCTTTACCCCCTGATTAATCAAAGATTCCTCTTCCATTCTAATCTCTTCCATCGCCATCACAACTGCGCTCGATTCAATAGCATCCAACAAATCATAGATTTGAGTGAATAATTCTTGATTTTCTTTCAAATTCGTTGCAATCGCATCCACTTCCCCCGCAATCTTACTATTGTTTAAATTCCCTGCTAAAGCCACTTCTCCAGAAATCGCCAACAAACGATCTGAAAGAGAGGATAAAGAAAGCTGAATTCCTGATCATAACTCATGAATTTGACGCACAGATGCGCCCGTCATATTCGCTTCCAATTTCCCAATCGCTTTCGACAACATTTGGAAATAATAATGTCTCTCCCCTCCCGTAGCAAACAACGTCGTTTGATATCCATTTAATTCATCGAGTTTTGTTGCCGTATTTTTCACCACAGAAGGAATAATTTTATACGTATATTCCTTGTAAGAAGCACAACGATTTGGATCTCCTGTCTTTTCACTATTGGTACATTTCTTTTTATCTTCAGGAACCTTTTGTTGAGATTGTGAAAACGTATTCTCCTCTTCTCAACGCTTAACATCCCACTGCGTAAGACCAGGAAGACCTATACGATCAGCAAAATAATCTACCTCTTCAAATGGCAAATGTAACGATCGCCTCGGATATCTTTCATCCGGCAAAGAATCATAATAAAAACTCGTATTCAATATCTGACTAGGAGACCAATCCTTTTCTTCCGTTTCGTCAGAGCGTAACCATTCATACGTTTTAATAGCCGTTGGAGAAGCATAAGTTTGATACGCAAGATAACTATTTGCATCCCGTTCAGGTTCCTGTAATGCCTTACTACCTCCAATATCGTAAATCTCCTTTACTGCATTAAATCCAGAAAAATCAACAAGTTCATAAGTTCCATTTTTTTGTAGCCCTGTCATATCCAAATTAATCGGAGAAGCTCCTCCCCACCTCCTCTGAGCAAACTGAGAAAGATCCTCACATCAACCTTGTTTCTTTCTATCATTTGGATCACATTCCAAAGTCTTCCCTTTGAAACTATCTTTTGCAGGTCATCGTTGTACTAATTGACAACCAAATTTCCAATTCTCTTTAATCCAGCTCAAATCAAGAGTCCATTTTTTACAAGTCATTTCAAACTTAGCATACGTCTTTTCTGCCTGATACGTTTCATACTCAGTTTGCGAATTTTTCAAATTATATCCCCTATTTGCCTCTACCTGCGTAGAAAACACATCATAAGAAGCACCAATAGATTTCAAGATAAGATTAGTCACATCATGAGCAGACTTTACCGGATTTTGATCAGGTGAAGAATATGGCAATGCTGGATATTGCACTCCACTCAATGTCTCTAAATTTCTAAACGTCCCCCTATACATGCTCAATTCTTGAGCCGAAGTAATGAAATTCGCACGCTTCCCAAAATAAAAAGTATCATACTGCACAGAGAACGGCATCATCTTCGTTTCACGTTTTTTCGGATACCACCATGGATAATCAATATCTACTCCCAACTGAAACTCTGACTTATAACTCACAGGCAAGACAATATCCATATCATAACGCTCTTTCTCTATTTTTTTATCCACGGCATCCTCCAATAAAGTATTGAAATTCGTAAGCACACCTTGAATATTCACGTTTCCCCCATTAATCAAATCCTTCATCGTAATCATTTCTGCAGAAGAATCTACTTTCGGCGACAATGTCGCATTTCCATCTGATCAAGTAATAGTTTTTACTCGTCTTCCACCTGCCAAAGCGTTATCTCTCTGCACCACACTCAACATCGGATTAAATAAGGAAGAATAATCCAACAAAAAACTCTTTTTGACGGCCTGTTCAACGGATTTTGTTTGAAGTTGTCAATTAACTCCAGCAGACAACCCATCAGAGACACTCATCGTCTGAAGATTCCCATCAGCATCCGTATAAGTAAAATCAGAAGCAAGCTCTGCGCCTCACATCTTTTGCAAAGCATCTCCAAGCCCCATCAATAAAGAATTAATTGTTTCATTTTGACCAGCCTGAAAAAGCTGAAGCATCAACGGAGTATATCTCTGATAATCTAGATCCTCTGCGAATAATAATTTATTTTGATAAAACTGAGTATTCTCAGACAAAAAAGCATTTTTACTCGCAATAAAATCTTCATATCGTAGTTGATCACCAATAAATCACGATGGATCAGCTTTATATTGTCTAATTTTCTCAAAAAATTGATGATACTCCTCTACCGTATCAAAATCGATCAAACCATGCCAAATTTCAGCTTGAGAATCAGCATTTCAATTAGGAATAAAATACTGAGATGAAGCATCTCGTACATATTTCTGATCCAAGAAATCTACATACGGGAAAATCGTAGGGAAAATATATCCATCTTGATTAACGACTGGAAGTGGAATTTCACCAATCAAAACAACTCAAACAAGGGAAGAATTGACTCAAGAAAGCCCATCAAAATACACATTCTCGAGCATCGTATAAACATCATGAGCATCAAGATTTGCAAGGTCTAAAGGCAAGACAAGCGCCTTACTATCGACAATTTCCTGCTGAATATAATTAGTTGCATATCGCTGAAGATCGTTATTCAACGGAGAAACCAGCTGATCATCAACTAAAACAGCAACAATATTTACATGAGGAACATTCACCTCTTTTGCAATTACTTCAAAAAAAGCTGAAAAATGCTGAAGCAAAAGCCCCGCACAATACACTGACAACGTTAAAAAAACTAATTTCTTTTTACCTTTGTGCATAGTAATAATTGTAACTTTTTACAAAGAAAAAAAAAGAAAAAGAGGAAAATTTCGCTTTTTCCCCTTGCTTTTTACAAAAAATGTGATACCTTACTAATAAAAAGCCATAAGAGCTAAAAATAAATTATAATCGAAAAAATAAAAAAGTCAAGATAAAATTTCCGCTAGAAACTGCCAAAATTTGAAAACGACCGCTTTTTATCTATAATTGTCAGAAATATTTTACTACATAACCAGCAGTCAATGACCAAAGACGAATACATCCTCAAAGTCCTTAACAAAGTAAAAGGACTACGAGAACCAGCTGAAAATCTCATCAAAATGATGGAAAAAAACGAGCTCACACCTGAATACAAAGAATATCTTTACAATCACTTTACGACATCAATTCATAATGCCGTAGTAGAAAAAAGAGCACAGCTTCAAGAAGCTTACATCAAAAATTTACAAAAAACGAAAGAAAAAGAAGCGCAAGAAGCAAAACAAGAGCAAGACGAAGTAGATAATCTAGAAAATCTACTAGACACGATGTTTTAATCTACGCTGTTTTACAAGTCTCTTAACTGAAATCCAAAGTCCAAGGACAAATGTAGCAATTCCTATCATCATGAATCCTAATTGATTTCCAACAATTGCCACCAAAGTCCCAAATCCCAGCGAACCAAGAATTTCGCCAAGTTTTCCTAAAAAATCCGTAGCTCCAACCAATTTCCCCTGATGTTGAGGTGGAGTATAATCCACTACCAACGCAGAAGAAAGAGGTAACAAAAAGGAAATCCCTAGAGAAATAGCAAACGTCAATACAAGAATAATCCAGAAATCTTCCTGCATTCCAAGCAAGAAATAAAAAATAGACATAAAAATCAGAATGATTCCAATAACTAATTTTTTACTATATCTATCCCCAATTTTCCCTGTCAACATAGTAAACAGATAAGGCACTTTCATCACAGCAAAAAGCAAAGCAATTTCTGAAAGAGATAGCTGATTATTCAAAGCAACTAATGGGATAAAAAGGAATCCTACATAATTTAATAAATACGCAAAAAGCACAGTTCCCATCGCAACAATTAGTCCACGAGGAGAAACTTTTAACAAATCAAAAACTTTCTTCCAGGCTTTCAAAGAAAAGATTCCCTGAAAAAACGTAGATAAAAAATGAGAAAATGAAGTAGTGACTAACTCTGGATCTTCAATTTCCATAAGATATTGACGACTTTCTCTTTGATATAAAGATTTTCGAGTTCTAGTAGTACGTCTTGAGATTTTTTCCTTCAAATAATCATCCTGCAAGAGAGAGAGCAAAGCAAAAATTGCCACAAAAAAATACATAAAAGGCAATGCCAACCAGTTAACCAGCACTGCACTAATCAGCGCCCCAACCAATTGAGCCACTGCAGAGCTGGAAAAATACAATCAAAATACCTGCGTACGCGTAAATTGAGTAGAATGTTTAGCATAATAACTACGATATGTCGTAAACGTAATTGCATTTGCAAACCCATTAAAAATAACAGCAACTAACAAACATTCCCAAGAATGCCAAAATCCTGCGAAAAAGAAAAAGAAAGCACACACCACATAAAGAATTTTCCCAAGCAACAACAAATGTTTACTATGCACACGATCATTCAACTCTCCTACAGGAACGACAAAAAGCAGCTTTGCCAAAGCCAAGATTGCCCCAATCATCATCACTCCCCAAGGACTTTCAACAATCGTTTGTACATAAATAGAAAAATATGTATCAGTTCCCAATCCCCAACCCAACATAAATAAAAATAAAGAGAGAGAGATAAATCTGACCTGAACTGGGAAATTCTTAAAAAATTTATGCATGTAAATAAAGAAAATAGGTAAAAATAAAACAACAAAAAAATAGTAATCTCAAGCACAAGATCTTATTACTATATAAATAAGCTAAAAAGTCAACGCAAAAGCAACCTCATAGACAGATTTTTATTGCTATTTTTTTATTTTCCACATATACTATAAAGAATATTTTATTCTTAAAAATCTCAGAAATGAGCGAAAAAAGAGTACCTTTAATCACTATCACAGAGCTCACACGAGGATATCCTGAGCAAACAAAACCTCTCTTTAAAAAGCTGAATTTCGATATTTTCCCAGAAGATTTCACAGTCATCATTGGAAAATCCGGAGTTGGGAAATCAACACTCGTAAAATTTCTCATAGGAGAGCTCAGACCATACAGTAAAACTGTCTATTATAAAATGGATGATCTCTCTACACTCAGTGACGACGAAATTCAAAGATATAGAAGAAAACTTTGAATTATTTTCCAGGATGATAGACTAATTCACTCCATGTCCATCAAAGAAAATATTCTCTATCCCCTCAAACTGGAAGGAATGGGAAGAAATACCATAAACGCAAAATACAAAGCAATACTAGAAAAACTACACCTTGAAGATGATCCCAAAAAGACAAGCAAGAACATTTCAGGAGGTGAGAAACAGAAAATTGCTCTTGCAAGAGCTTTAATCCATGAGCCAAAATGTATCATTGCCGATGAGCCAACAGGAAATCTCGACCGAGAATACACTCAAGAAATCGGAGATATTTTAATAGATGCAAACAAAAACGGACAAACAATATGTCTTATCACACATGATATTCATCTTTTAAATTATCTAAAAAGCAAGACAAACATACGCATTTTTCAAATGTAAATCACAAGCAAACAGTTAAGTGTCAGAATTTTTATCTTTTTTTCTTCTAATAAACATGATTGAACAAGAGATGAAACAGGAATTAAAAAGCCAAATGAAGCCACTTCATGTCAAAAAATGAATAAAACAACAGATTTTTAACCTCCTATCAACGGAGCTCAACCCTCATAAATTAGAGAACATCCTTAAAAATTTCCCTTTCTTCAAGAAAGAGATTATGCAATTAAACAAGAAGAAGATCATCGATAAAGAGATTTTAGAATGAGAGATAAGCACTTGTATAGAGAAATACAAACACGCGACTCCAACGAGAGTTAAAATCGATAGTTCTGAACAAAAAATAAACAAGAGAAAAAAAACTGCATAAATTTCACAAATTGTATTGCTTTTCACGAACGATTTCCTACGATGGAATCGTTTTTTATTTCTTTTAAAGAAAAAAAATGGAGAAAAAAACGTTCGTAGTACTCTTTACGATAATATGTTTTATAATGTTCTGGATAGGATCATCTCACAATCAATCATGAAAAATCTGAGAAGAAATGACTTCCAATCCTGCAAATATCACAACAAAATGTCCCAACGAAAGACTTACAACTCCTCCAACAGAATTTGAAATCAATAAATTTTTATCCGATCATAATTACTGCGAACAAGACTCAGATTGCTCATGGTTTTACGCAGAATGTCCTTTTGGCTGTGGAAGAGCAATTCACAAAAACTACGTAGAAACAGCCAAGAGTCTCATCAAAGATTTCAGACAATATCAAGTCGAAAGCCACGGTATGATATGTGAATACGACTGTGTTGCCGTACAAGGAGTAAAATGTGAGAAGAAACAATGCAAACTTATCCTAGAATAACGCAACGAGAAAAAGAGCTTAACAAGCGACAATTCATTAATAACTTTTTGCAAAGAGGACCTTTCCATCTTCCCTTCCAAACGGCAAACACCTAATAGTTGCCTTCAAGTCCTCTTGAATCTTTTCAGCACTTTCTTTTGTACCATCCCAAGGAGCAAGTACAAATCCTTGATCAATCCTGCTTTTAATATCCTCAAAACGATCAACTTCAAAGGTATGTTCACGAGTAAACGTTTCATGCTTTTTGAAAAGATTAGTTTGAATCTCTGAAAGCAAACGAAGCACAACCGTTGCAAGTTCACTAATGTTAACCTGTAATTTCTCACCAGTATCTCTCCTAAAAATTTCAACAATTCACTGCTGTACATCTCTTTTCCCTATCGCAATTCTCAAAGGCACTCACTTTAATTCATATTCTGCATATTTTCGACCAGGAGTTTTTTGAGTATCAAGATCAAATTTTACCGAAATAGCTGATTTCCATGTTCACAAAAAGTCACTTTCAATCGCAAAATCAGCTTTTTGTATCTTTTCAAGTTCAGACTGAAGATAATTTAAAATCTCTTGTAAATCCTCATCAGATTTAAAAATCGGAACTACAACCAAATGAATAGGCGCCAATGCTGGTGGCAATACTAATCCTTTATCATCAGAATGTGTCATAATCAATCCTCCAATTAACCTTGTACTTACTCCTCGAGATGTAGCATAAGCATATTCAAGTTCATTCTGTTTATTAAGAAATTTTACATCAAATGCCTTAGCAAAATTTTGTCATAGATCATGAGAAGTTCACGCTTGTAATGCCTTAAAATCCTGCATCATTGGCTCAAACGTATACGTATGTACAGCTCCTGCGAACCTCTCATGCGCAGGTTTCTCTCCTCGATAACTAAAAAGAGCCATAAAATGCTGAGAAAAATCATGATAGACTTGAATCATTTTCATTGCTTCATCATGAGCCTCTTCCGCACTAGCATGAGCCGTATGACCTTCCTGTCGCAAAAATTCAGAAGTACGTAAAAAAGGTCTTGTCCTCATCTCTGCTCTCGTAACATTCGCTCGTTGATTGATCAAAAGCGGTAAATCACGATAAGAATGCACCCAATCTTTATAACTATCCCAAATAATTGTTTCAGAAGTTGGACGAACAATTAACGGTTCTTCTAGCTTCGAAGCAGGATCAACTTCAATGCCTTTCCCATCAACTTTATTCTTTAACCTATAATGAGTAACTACCCAGCATTCTTTAGCAAATCCTTCCACATGACTTGCCTCTTTAGCAAAAAAACTTTTAGGAATAAACAAAGGGAAATACGCATTTTGATGCCCCGTTTTTTTAAACATTGCATCTAAAATATCTCTCATTTTCTCCCAAATAGCATATCCATACGGTTTAATTACCATACAACCTTTAACCGCAGAATTCTCAGCCAAACCTGCTTGCTGCACAAGATCATTATATCGTGCAGAATAATCTTCTTTTCTTGAAGTAATAGCCATTAAAATAACGACAAAGAAAATAAATACAACTACCCTAAATATTCCCAAAACTTACTCAGATTTTTCCTCTTGTTTTTCCTCTTCTGTTGGTGCTTTTTCAACATCCGTAAATAAACTTACTTCTTCTTTTCCCGCTTTCTTTTTTTCTTCTTTATACCTTATATTTTCATCTTTTTCTTCCCATGGACGATAAACAATATCAATATGCTGATCTACCATTTTACGAAGCGGAGTCTCCGGTTCATCCAAGTAGACATTATTAGAATGCAAAGTAGTCAAAGATCCATCATCAAACCTAATCCTAATTGACCCCTCGACAATAGAGATTCAACCTTCAATTTCATCATTTCATGTAGACACAATTTGTCATTTTTTAGCCCTTTTCCAAATTTTCAAATCTTCAAGAGAAAGCAGTTTTCCATTCTTATCAGAGTGAATAAGAATAAATGGCTCATCTTTATGTAAGAAGAGATCAACTACTTCATCTTTTTCATCTAGCAGCTCAATTGCCTTAACTCCACCAGCAGTTTTTCCCATTGGACGAAGATCTGATACAGGGAACAACAACATTTGTCCTTGTCTACTCAGTATTCATAAATGATAACTATCAACTACAGCTTCAACTCCCACAATTCTTTCTTTCTCTGCCAAATTCATCACCACGGTTGGAAACTTTTTAAAAGAAAGAACCAGATTTTTATCAATCTTTTTAATATTATTTTGATTCGTCAGAAATACCAGATAATCATAGTTAAAATGTAACGTCTTAGCAAATACGATTTTTCCTTTCAAATCAAAATGTTTCTTAAGGTTAATCGCAGGTTTTGCCATAGTAAGTCCTCAAAAATCTTTCAATCTCTGAACTACCAACTCACCTTTATCCGTAACAATAATAAGTTTATCTTGGTTATGAGTATAAATTAAATCAAGCGTCTCATCAGGGATTACTTGAATTCTTGATTGATACAATACTCTCAATGAATAATCATTTCCAATCCAACAAATGACATCTTCTTTCACCTTATCAGCCTGAGCTTGTAAAGCCTTAATACTTCCAGCAATATTATAAACATTCGTATCATCGACTAATTCCGTCATTCTTTCGTCTCAATACTTATTTTTCATATATTCAAACTCCTCTGCCACGACCTCATCAAGCCTTGCTGGATTAGCAATAATTTCTGTAAGATCTTCAATCAGCCTTTTCTTTTCTTCTATTTCATCAACCACTTTTTGAATCTCCAAGCCAACCAATGCCTGAAGCCTCATATTCAAAATATATTCTGACTGCTCATCAGAAAAATCAAAATTCGCCATCAGTTTTTCCTTCGCTTCTGCACGAGTAGAACTAGATCTAATCGCTGCAATTACTTCATCAATAATATCAATTGCTTTTTTCAAACCTTCAAGAATATGCAATCTATCTTTTGCCTTTTTCAACTGGAAATTAGAACGCTTAAAAACTACCTCACGCCTAAAAGTCACGAATTCCCAAAGCAAATCTTTAATATTAAGTAAACGCGGTTGAGTTGCGTTATCTACAAGTGAAACATTATTAATATTAAAATTAGTCTGCAAATCAGTAAATTTATAAAGCAGAATCAAAACTGCATCAGGATTGACACCTTTACGAAGATACAAAACAATACGATTCTTATTTTTATTGGATTCGTCACGGATATCCACAATTCCTTCAATCTTTTTATCGACTACCAATTCCCCAATTTTTGCAACAAGTGCAGATTTATTAACCATATAAGGGATCTCATCAATCACAATTACATGAGAATCTTCATACATTTCAGTATGAGTTTTACCGCGTACAACGATTCAACCCTTTCCTTTTTTGTAAACTTCCTTAATATTAGCTGAGTCAAAAATATATCCTCAAGTTGGGAAATCCGGTCCTTTAATAATCTCCATAATTTCATCAATACTTACTTCATATTTCACCTCCTTTTCCTCTTCAAGTCAAAGATCATTAATCACAGTAGCCATCATAGGTTTCCCCTCTTTTTGCAACAGCAAAAGAGCAGCATCCAGCACCTCAGTTAAATTATGTGGAGCCATATTTGTCGCCATTCCTACCGCAATTCCCATAGTACCATTACAAAGATGATTAGGAAATTTCGTAGGCAACATCACAGGTTCTTGACGAGACCCATCAAAATTATCTCTCCATGCAACAGTATCTTGTTCGATATCTTTAAGCATTTCTTCGGTCAACTTTGTCATTCTTGCCTCTGTATACCTCATCGCAGCAGCTCCATCTCCATCAATAGAACCAAAGTTTCCCTGCCCATCAATTAACGGATACCTCATCGACCAAGGTTGTGCCAACCTTACCATCGCTTCATAAATCGAAGCATCTCCATGAGGATGATACTTTCCCATTACATCTCCAACAATTGTCGCAGATTTCTTATGTTTCTGATTATAAAAATTCCCCTGCTGATACATAGAATAAAGAATCCTCCTAACTACAGGTTTCAATCCATCTCTCGTATCCGGCAAAGCACGAGAGACAATCACTGACATCGAGTAATCAATATAAGATTGAGAAATTTCTTTCTCCACAGAGTGCTCCATTTCTTTATTAATTGGAGTAATAGGAGTAGTAGTTTCTTCTGACATACCGTAACAATAAAAAAGCTAAAAAAGCTGAATTCCATTTTATCATACAAAACTACCTATCATTTTCAACTCTAACATCCTTGACATACCAAGATCGATGACATAATATGGTTTTCAACATAAAACAAGCAATCAAAGAAAAAAAATCAGTTTTAATCTTGTTTTTTTCTAGTACTTCCCTATATTTTAAAAGAATTTTTATCTTTTCCTCTCATGTGGATGAATATTTGACTTATCGGAGCCACCAACGTCGGGAAATCTACTCTTTTCAACCGTCTTATCGGACAATTTAGAGCAATTGTAACCGACATTCCAGGCACTACTACTGACATCATCAACCATAAAATGCAACTCGAAAACGGCGATACGCTAACATTTTTTGATAGTCCTGGACTCTTAGATTTTACCGAGGAACTTTCATACATTGAACGAATTGTTCAGCATTCTGATCTCCTCTTATTTCTTATGGATGACAGCGTAGGAATCACCGCAAAAGAAGAACATATTTTGGAAATTATAAGAAAAGAAAAAAAGCAAAATCAAACATTTCTCATTATCAACAAGCTCGATCTTAAACGAAAAGAAAGCGAAACTGACCTAGCACTTGCTGATTATCACTCACTCGGTTTTGACACCATTATTGGGATTTCAGCAAAAACAGAAAGAAATCTGACAGAAATTCACGATGCCATTAAATCATACTACACCAAGCGAAGCAAAACAAAAGGAATAAAAAAATCTGACTCATCAAAGCAAGAATTAGACACATCATCTACAGCATCTAAAATTGCCATTCTCTGAAAGCCAAATGCAGGAAAATCTACGCTTCTCAATACATTGACAGGAAAGCCTCTCGCAAAAGTAGCAGACTATGCAGGGACTACAAGAGATTATCTCGTAGGAGAATTTACATACAAAGGGAAAAATTACATTGCCTACGATACCGCAGGAATCAAAAAGAAATCTCAACAACACGGAATCGAAAAAATCGCCTATGACAAAACGACCGCAATGTTAGAATATCTCCGTCCCGTTGTAATTTTTATGGTTGATTGCACCCAAGGAATCTCACATAGAGACCTCACATTACTAGAAGAAATCCACCGTCTTGCCCTCCCTATTATTTTTGTATTAAATAAAGTAGACCTCGTCAACCCTAAGATCATTAACACAATGATTCACAACACCCAAAAATCATTAGAATTTGCCAAATATCTGCCAATCGTACCGATGGTCGCAAAAGACTGATTCGGAATAGACGAAACCATGAAAATGGTCAACCTTCTCCAAAAAGAAAATCAGAAAAGAATTCAGACAAGAGAGCTCAATCAAATCCTCCAACAGGAATACATCCAAAGACCGCCACGCTTTCCAAAATCCAAAATAGCGAAAATCCTATATGCAACCCAGATTGCAGTAGATGCCCCAACCTTCATTATTTTTGTGAATCACAAATCGAGAGTTAATTTTGCTTTCAAAAAACGAATTGAAAACACCATCAGAAAACATTTTGGATTTATCGGAGTTCCTCTCGTAATCAAATATAGAAACAGAGGAGAGAAAGGAGATTATCCTGAATACGAAGGAGGAGAAAAAATTACATCAGAAGCTGAAAATCGAAACGAAGAAACCTTCGAAATGATTCAATCCATCCTACCAAACAACGAGCAAACAACCTCATCAAACAAAAAAACTCACTCAGCAAAAGATCTTTCCTTGAACAATAAAGGAAAAAGAAAACGAGAAAAAAACAAACAAGAATCCGAACACAAAAAAACAACCAGCACTCGCTCCTGAAAATGAACACCATCAAAAAAGCGCTCCGCTCCAAAAAGAACCTCAAAATACAGCAATACAAAGTCAGGAAACCAGAAAAAAATCGATAAACTCTTTGAAAAAGTGTACAGCAAAAAGAAAAAATAAAAAGCATACGAACAAACCAATTCGTATGCTATGCTAAAAGTCTATTATTTTCAGCAACACTTTTTATATTTTTTTCCACTTCAGCAAGGACATGGATCATTAGGTCTAATCCTAGATTTTGTGGAAACTACTGCTACAGCATCAGCATCTCTTTTATCTCCATCCACCTCAAATACTTCTACGCCATCCTCATCAGCAAAGAGCATTTTCCTCTGATCTTCACCTCAATTCATCAAAGGAGAAGGAGTGCCTCCTGCAGAACGAGGACGTCACGGAGCAACCGATCATTGCCCAGTAACCACTATTTTCCCTCCTTGTTTACTAGCTTCTTGAAGCTTTTTCATCAATTCTGGATCCCCTTTCGCTGCCATCAAAAACTGCTCTTGCATTTGTTTAAATTCTGCTACTCTAGTATAATCAATTCCCATAAGCATTCTTGTAGTATCCGTCTTAATATTTGCCAACAGATCTTGGAACTTCTCAAAGCTCTCTTTTTTGTACACAACTAATGGATCCATCTGCGCATATCCCATAAATCCTACTTTATCTTTGAGATATTGCATCTCATCAATATGAGGAATCCACAACTTATCAATTACACGCAAATGCACATCTCTAAACACCTCAAAAAGCAAATCAGAATCCTCCTTTTCAAAAACATTCTGGAAATACGTTACCAATTTGACAGTGAGCTGCTCTAATAAAGCATCATAAGAAAGCTGACTAAATTGCTCTTTTTGCTCCTTACTAAGTTGCAATCCATATTCTTTAATTAATACATCCAACAAATCTGTCACTCCTTGCCCTGTAGCTTCTGCAACCTGCACTTGTTGAGCTAAAACTTCCTGAGCATTAAGTAAAAATTGTGCTTTTGTTTGTTCAAGCCAAATCTTCTTTTTTTCAGCATCAGCATCAGCTTCTAAGATAGCATCACGCTGATGATACACATTTTGTCTTTGCTTATCAATCACACTATCATAATCAAAAAGATGCTTACGGATACTGAAATTCCATCATTCCATCTCTTTTTGGAACCTCGTAATCAACGAAGTAAACTGCTTTTGTCAAAGTTCATACTGTTCCAACTCATCTTTTTTATAGAGCAACGCTGCTGTAGACTGAAATCTTTCTCCCCCCATTTTTCTCATCAGCGTATCATCCAACGCAACGAAGAATACAGAAATACCAGGATCTCACTGTCTTCCTGCACGTCCACGAAGCTGATTATCTATTCTCCTAGATTCATGTTTTTCGGTACCCAAAATAAACAATCCATAATGAAAATCCTGAACTAATTCTCCTGTCGCTCCAGCAATAGTCACAAAAAGCTGAGCATACCAATCAGAACTTTCTTTTTTCTTCGAATTAAATTGCACCAAGAACTTCGCATTTTCTATTTCTAAGCCTGTTCTTTCCATGGTCTGAATCTGCTCATCGGTCAGACCAAAGATCTTTTTCAATCCATCAATCGTCAAGGTGTACTCTAACTGGGAATATAACGTATTTTTCAAAGAATTTTCCCCGAGTTTAATCTGCTTTTTAATCCATTTTGCATAATTTTCTGCAAGTTTTTCATTTAATCAAGGTTCCAACTTAATATCCGTACCACGACCTGCCATATTAGTAGCCACTACTACTGACTGATATTTCCCTGCATGAGCCACAATATGAGCTTCCTGTTCATGATATTTTGCATTCAAGACGGAATGTACAATCCCCTCTTTTTCAAGCATCTGAGAAATCTTTTCTGATGTTGCAATATCCGCAGTTCCTATAAGGATTGGCTGCCCCATTTCATGATAAAATTTCAAATATTGTTTCACAAAATTCCATTTCGCACGTTGATTAAAATAGAGTTTATCAGCCTTATCAACCCTGATTACTTCTCTATTAGTCGGGATGACAAGCACTTCCAAATTATAAATCTTTTGAAACTCTTCAGCTTCAGTCACTGCAGTACCGGTCATACCTGCAAGTTTTTGATACTGCTTAAAAAAATTCTGATACGTAATGGTCGCTGTAGTTTGAGATTCACGTTGAATTTGCACTTTTTCTTTCGCCTCAATTGCCTGATGAAGTCCTTCATTAAAACGTCTTCCTGGCATCGTACGCCCCGTATGCTCATCTACAAGCAAAACTTCCCCATTTGAAACAAGATAATCAATATCTCTCTGATACACGGCCTTAGCACGCAAAGCATTCTCAATATGATGAATCTCTTCAAATCCCAAATCCTGATAGATATTTTCTACATTCAAAATCTTTTCCAACTTTTCAATACCTTTCCCAGACAAAGAGGCCGTTTTCGTTTTTTCATCAACATAATAATCCCCATCTTCTTCCTGTTCTGGCTCAGATCCTTGCATAACTTCAGCAAGGAACCCCTTAGAAACCTTCTTTTTGGAAGAACAAGGAGTAAGCAATTGTACAATATTAGCGTAATAAGAATATTTTTCCGTAGGTTCTTCACGAGCATCTGCAATAATCAACGGAGTTCTCGCCTCATCGATCAAAATTGAATCTACTTCATCCACAATCGCAAAATTAAGAGGTCTCCAGGTCAAATTTCTCCTCTCCATCGTCTGCACCAAATTATCACGCAGATAATCAAATCCCAATTCAGAATTTTCTACATACGTAATATCTTTCGCATATTCAGCCCTCCTCTGATTCAAAGGAACTCATTTCACCACGCTTCCTACCGTCAATCCCAGCCATTGATACAAATATCAAATCCATTGAGCATCACGAGAAGCTAGGTAATCATTAACAGTTACCACATGAACTCCCTTTCCAGACAATGCATTCAAATACACCGGAGCAGCTGCCACAAGAGTTTTTCCTTCTCCAGTTTTCATCTCAGCAATTTTCCCCTGATGAAGCACGATTCCTCCTAAAAGTTGCACATCATAAGGAATCATATTCCAGACTTGTTTTTCTCCTTTTACATCAAATTCATTTCCAAAAATCCTTTTACACGCTTGCTTTACCGTTGCAAAAGCTTCTGGCAATAATTGATCCAACGTTTCTCCATTCTGATACCTTGTTTTAAATTCTTCAGTTTTTGCCTGCACTTGTTCATCTGTAAGAGTCTCAAATTTTTCATATCGCGTATTAATTTCAGTAATCAATGGCAAAATCAAATTAATCTGTTTTTGATTGTAGTCACCTCACATCAAAGAGCTTATCCAGTTAAGCATCGATATTTTAACAAAAAAAGAATAAAAAGCTGATCGTCAAGGACAAATAATAACTAGCCAATAAATATACGTCTCTGCCTACAAAAAGCAAGAGAAAATTTTCCCACATTCTACTTGATTTTTCTCAAAAAATCACTACACTAAATAGCACCTATTTATATTACCTGCTACAATTATGCAACAAGCTTCTCAAATACCTACTCCACAAGAAACAACAGCATTTTCTCCGGACGCCATTTTCAGCTTTGAAAACGCGAAAATCATCCAACAAACCAAAAAAGAAGAAGTACTCAACGCTGAAAGCATTTTCCGATGAAGTTACGCCTATGTCAGAGAATCCAAACTTCGAGAAGCTTTTTCAACAATAATGGGGCTAAAGAAAGCTTCTCAACTAGATAATTATTATCTCACTACCTATCACAATCTCATTAAACAACATACGAAAATTTCTGCCCACGGAAACGCAAAAATCGAAAAAGCGTTCAACAACAAACTATTTTCCTACAAAAACAAGCGAAAAATGAAAATAATCGACTTTTTTTTCCTGTTTTATATATCTTTTTTAAACTTGTCTAGAGATTCTTACGTCCTTCAATTGCTCAAAAACGATAAAATCACTCAAAAAACCCTTATTGAGAACTGAAAAAAAGTGCTTTTTAATCCTGTAAGTCAAGCTCAAGGAACTTTTGCTTTTTTACAACTTTTGAATAAAATTTTAGCATCATTACCTTTTAGTATTAACGATCTTTCAGACATGCAATTTGATATAAAAACTATCAGCGACCCAAAAGAGCATATTGATGCGAATCTCGGGCAATTAGAAGGGGTATTAGATGCCATCGAAAGTGATATTGGGCTCGAAACTGATGCCGATAGTACCAATAAAAACAGTGCCAACACTTCTTCCACCACAACGACAACACAAAAAAAAGAAGAAAAAAAGCTGACAATAGAATACTTTGGAACCGATCTTACCAAAGAAGCCAAAGATGGATTTATCGATCCTGTCATCGGAAGAGAAACCGAGATTAATCAAGTGATTTATACACTGCTCAGGAAAACCAAAAACAACCCGCTTCTCATCGGAGAACCAGGAGTTGGAAAAACAGCAATCATCGAAGGACTTGCTCAAAGAATCAGTCAAGGATCTGTACCAACAAAGCTCAAAGGGAAAAGAATTTTCCTCTTGGATATGGGAACACTCGTTGCTGGTACGAAATACCGCGGAGAGTTTGAAGGAAGGATGAAAGCCATTTTAGACGAGGCGACAGATCCAACCAATCATATCATCCTTTTTATCGACGAATTACACACCATCATCGGAGCTGGAGGACAAGAGCATAACGACGCCGCTCAAATGTTGAAACCACTCCTTTCAAGGGGGAAACTCAAACTCATTGGAGCAACTACCTTCGACGAATACCAAAAAGTCATCGAAAAAGATGCCGCACTCAAAAGACGTTTTCAAGAAGTAGTTGTAAATGAGCCAGACGAGGAAACTACGAAACAAATTATCTTCGGTCTCAAGCAAGCATATGAAGATTTTCATGGAGTAAATATTTTCCCTGAAGCCATAGATGCTGCTGTAACACTAAGTAAAAGATACATTCTCAATAAGCATCTCCCAGACAAAGCGCTCGACATCCTCGACGAAGCCTGCGCTAGAGAATCTACTATGCAAGAAAAACTCAATCACGACAATACCTATCAAGAAACCGAAAAAGAAATCGAAAAAATCGAGACAAAAATCGAAAAAGCAATTGAAAACCAAGAATATTTTGTCGCCGCAGAGCTTAAAGAACAAGAAGAACAGCTCAAAAAAAATCTGAATCAAATCAGAATGAACAAAAATATCCCAAGCTATCTGAGAAGCGAAATTGACGCAAAAGATATTGGTAATGTCCTCGCAGAAAAAACAGGGATCCCAGTAAACATCGTCAATGAAGATGAGATTTCCAAGCTCAAAAGACTCGATAAAATCCTCAAAACAAACATCATCTGACAAGATGAAGCCGTTGATGCTGTAGTGAAAACGCTGACCAGATCTAGACTTTCTATGATTTCTCAAAAAAAACCTATTGGAAGTTTCTTATTCCTTTGACCTTCAGGAGTAGGAAAAACCTACCTTGCCAAGCTCATTGCTAAAGAATATTTTGGAGACGAAGATGCCATAATTAGGCTCGATATGTCCGAATTTATGGAAAAATATTCTGTTTCTAAACTCATCGGTTCTCCTGCAGGATACGTAGGATTTGAAGAAAGCGGAGGGCTCACTGAAGCAGTAAGGAGAAAACCATATTCCGTAGTACTCTTTGATGAAATCGAAAAAGCAGCTCCAGACGTCCTCAATATTCTCCTACAAATCCTCGACGAAGGAACGCTCAAAGACAACAAAGGAAGACTCATCGACTTCAAGAGCACCATTATCGTAATGACCAGCAACATCGGTAGTGAAGAATTTTCAAAAAAACAAATAAGTATTGGTTTCTCAACAGATCAAAAAGCTGACATTAACGAAAAAGATTTCGATAAAATCAAAGAAAGAATTACCGAACAACTAAAAAATTACCTAACACCAGAGCTACTCAATAGAATTGATTATAAAGTCATCTTCAAACCACTCAATAAAGAGAGTTTAACTACCATTTTCAATAATCAGCTTGCAAACTTTTTGAAAGTACGACAGAAAAATCCATCTGTTAAACTACCAAAATTCACGAAAAAGCAAGTAGCAGAAATCATCGACAAAATCTACAATCCTCAATACGGAGCCAGACCAATCGAAAGATACATCCAGCACGATATTGAAGGAGAAATCATTAAATCTTTGCTGAAATAGCAGCACTAAAAAATCAATAAAAAAATCTGATCAAAAAAAGAACTCTAGTCTTCAAGTCTAGAGTTTTTCTTTCCCATTTTCAGAAATTCTTCATCTTCTTCCTCTTCATACACAGCATATTGCTCTTCATCATCCTGAGAAATTGCCTCAAACAGTTCTTCTTCATAGGAATACTCACGCCCAAAATCGCGAGAATCAGCATTTTCATCCTGTTGATCACTAAGATTTACATCTTCATAACCATCAAAATCTTCCCACGTCCCCATCTTTGGTTCAAATTCCTTCAAACTCTCTAGTCACATGATACTAATAAAAAAAGAAATATAAAACTGACTAAGTATACTGGATTTTCTCAATCCCGTCAACTTTAAGCAAAATCTTGCTATTGACTTTTTAAGAAAAATATGTATAATAAGAAATACTCACAAAAAAGTCTACCATAGATGTAGCATAAAGCAAGAAATAAAATGAAGAACTAAGACTTTCCTAATAAAAAATCTGACTACTCACCATAAACAAGAAATCATATAATTTCCCTACGACAAGAGAAATATACCTTCCAATCACTCCACTTCCAGGTCCCAAAATCAGCACCAAAAGAGCAATAGTAAGTACCATTGCATGCTGTTCCATTCGCATAGCGACCTTAGGTCGTATGATTTTTATCAATCTATATCCATCCAACGGAAAGATCGGCAACAAATTAAAAACTGCCAATCCCAAGTTAATCGAGATAAACAAGAACCAAAACGAAAGGACAAGATCAAACTGTTCCAAAATCAGCGTTTGAAGCCCTATTCACATCAATCGAGCATACCCCATCATCAACAGCATCCCAATCAACGCCAGACAAAGATTCATCGCAGGACCCGCTAACGACGTAACTAATTCATCACGTAGGGGTCTTTTATAATACATCGGATTGATCTGCACTGGCTTTCACCAACCAAATCCAATCACAAAAATAAGAAAAAATCAAACCAGATCCACATGTTTGAAAGGATTCGGAGTCAGTCTCCCTTGTAATTTTGGGGTAGGATCTCAGAATTTATAAGAAAAATACGCATGAGCATACTCATGAAGCCCAATTGAAACTAACAAAATAATAGCAAGATACCCATAATAAAGCAGATCCATAGCTCCCATCCACTATTGAAATAATGAAGAGATAAAACTTGAGTCTCCCTCTACCAAATTCCTGAGCAAAAAGTCACGGAAATTCGCAAAATTAAAGGCCTTTCCCGTATCAATACGTCTTGCGTGCAATAAAGAATAGTTCGTATAAATCTGGTTTCTCCACTGATTTTCCTGCAAAAAGTCTACTCCACTAAAGACTTCATCCACTATCTTTGACTGCAATTGCAAAAAACTAAATTTATATCCCAATAAAACCACTGGCATATCCTGAGCTAATAACGTATTAATCTGCTCTTCAACAGTTTTATTAGCATTAAGAGCATATTGCTTTACGAGTGAAATCAAAATAGGATTCTTATAAGCCGAAGGATTGAGCAAAACATCATCAGTAAAAAAGAGCGACAACAGCGATTTTTTCGTTCAAAGATCTACCGTCCCAATATACAAATCGTAACTTTTCATCAGCAATTTTCCCTCCAATTCTTCAGGATTATATACCTCTTCAAATAAGAAATACTCCAAAATACCTGCCTCCTTAAAAATAGCCCTCAATTGTTGAGCCACAAAAATCGATACAGGATCACTAAAATACAAAACATTCAGTTTTCACTGATAATCTCACGTCTTATGAGCCAATGACTGCTCAAAAACATACACATCAATACTCGCAATCACATATGTTTTTCCCCTTACCGTCCCTTGAATCGTATATTGATTAGATCCTACATGCAAATTTTCTCCCAAAGTAAGTTTATAAGAAACCTTCTTACTCTCAGGCTTATAATTCTTTGGAGTAAAGGTATCACCATTAGGAGCTATAATTTTAAGAGAATCAAAAGCATTATTGAAAGAAATATCCAACGTTCTAGACTCCGTAGGTTTTTGCATAAAAAAGACAAACTTTCTATCAACACCATTAATCGTAATCGCATTTGGAAGCTCTTTCGCTCCACTTTCTTTTAAATCCAACTCACTAACTGAAGAATCATCTTCTACCGACATACGACTAATCAAATCTTTAACTGTCTCCCCTTCTGAATAAAAAAGAGAAAAAAGCCGACCTTGATACGGTTGTAAATATTGCTCAGACGCCCCCGTATGAAAACGTGCATGAATCAATCCTCCAAGCGACCTTCTGAGTCTGACTTTCATCTTATCTGAACTCGTATTAAAGAATACTCCTACCAAATAAGGAGTCAGTACACGCTTAGGAACAAATCCCTCCAAAGAATAAGGAGACTCATAAACATCCACAATAAACTTTTTCCCACCTTGCAAACCGGCATCCATTTCCTCAAAACTTTGATATTTTTTGATCTGATAATAAGCGAAATTCGTACGATCACACCTCGCCAAATCAAAAACCAAGCTATTAATATCCTTTACCTGAGGACTAATCTCTGCACATCCATTCGTCAATGGCGCCAAAGCAAAATCCATCCTGTATTCGTCTAAACTCGCCTGAGCCAAACGATGTTTTGGCAGTAAAGGATTAGTAAAAAACTGATCATTATCAGGGGAAGGTGTAGGAAACGATACAGATACTTTCCCATCTTTCAAACTTACAGTAATAGAAGACCAAGCATTTAAAGCATCAATTCACCATTTATTCGTACGTAAAATCTCATCATACGTGAAAAAAACATCTTCAATCGTAATAGGATGTCCATCACTCCAAGTCAATTCAGAAGCAGGTAATTCACCTGGATGATCCAAAAGTCTAACGACATAATTCTGATGATCCTGTGTATATACTTTACATAGATCTCGAGCTAGATTTCCTTCTTCATCAGTCTCAAAAGGAGACAAGCATCCTCTAAACAAAAGATTCTGATAAAATAAACTTTGAGAATCCGTTTTCAAATAAGGCAAATATGATAATTGTGAAAAAACACCTTCTACAAAAGTTCCTCCCTTTTCATCTTCTTGAGAACTCGTAGAAAGCACATAAAAATATCCTAAAATTACTGTTAGAATACACCAAAAAACAAACAAAATTCCCAATGAATACCTAAAAATTCTTTGTGCGGTACTCATTTTATACAAAGGATTTCGCATACTAGTCAACAAAAGGTAAAAACAGACACACAAGCACAAACAGAATACTACATACAAAAGCTACTTTTTTGAGTTTTCCTTCCATAGTCTTCTTGCTTCCGTACTCGTTTCTTCCTCCTCCAGCAGAAACTCCACCAATTCCCATACCAATTCCAGCATCTTTTGGATTCATCATCAAAATACATGCCATAATAATGATTCAAAGAGCAAAAAGTGCTACCAACAACACAGTTCTCATGATTCGCAATCAATAAAAAGATAAAAAATGAACGAATATAGTACTTCAGAACCTAAAACAATAAAGAATTCTGATTCTGTCAAGGAAAATCTTGGATTCTCCTCACTCTAGTCTAGAGTATAACGATTTGTTCTCGCTTTGCAAGGGATTTACTTTCTACCAAAATCAGCAGGAATCTCTCCCCATTCACTCGTTTCCCATTTCAAGATAGGGATAGGTTTCAGCATCAACAATTGCTGTTCAGCCTCTGCTACCAGTTTCCATACCGGCAAATCTGGCTCTTGTACCCTCAAAGTACTTTTGCATTTCCCTTCTTGCACCCATGACATCGCAATTTTCGAGTCCGAATACAAAACCTGAAACTTCTCAACCAAAGAAGAATCCTGCATAATTGTTATCCCTTCTACAAGAGCTAAGAATTCTCCAACATTATTAGTTCATCTTTCTACCTTATGACGGAACACCTCTTTCCCCGTTGCGACATGTACTCCTCTTCGCTCCAAAATTCCAGGATTCCCCAACGAACTAGCATCCACCGCAAGCGCATTTACCTCAAATGGCACTACTAAACTTTTATTCTCTAACCATTTTTGCCAAAGAGATAAAGAAGGCTGACCATAAAACTTCTCTCGGGAACTAGCAAATCAACGTTCAGCATCTTCACGCGAATCAAAGCTTTTAAATTTTGCATCAGGAAAACCAGAAACTAAGGGTTGTACCTCATTCCACGAAGTAAAGATTCAGGTTTTTTTTCCTTTTCGGACAACATAATATTTCATACAATAGACAATAAGAATTAGATAAGAAATTACAAGAAATAAAAAAAGTCTTTTTCATTTGCTATTTCCTCTTATTTTCATATAAAGCACATACTATCTATCTCATCCTTTAATTCATGATTCAAAGGCAATGAAACGAGTTTTAGAAGCGCTTTTAGCCATCAGTATAGCCACAACAGGCATCACTCTTTTCAAAAAATTAAACATTCTAGATAAGCCAGGAAACGACCTCAAAAACACCAGAAAACCAGTACCAACACTGCAAGGAATCTTCGTGTATCTCATCACAATCTGTTTAATCGCCATTTTCCACCCGACAATGCTAGAATCCAGTCTCATCCGAGGCTTTCTCATTGGAGGAACCATAATTGTCGCTTTTGAAATCATCGCAGAACTCGAATACATAGGCAGAATTAAACTCAAAGTACCTCCAATTTCTAGATTTTTTGTGCAAATGTTTGCTTCTGTACTAGCTTTACGAATCAGTTGAATTTCTGATTACGAACTTATCATCTTCTCTCATGTCTTGATTATCCCCAACCGACTACTCTATCTCGCCTTCGCACTATGGTCTACCTTCGTTATCAATGCAATCAATCGAATCGACGGCACCAACGCACAAGGAAACGGAATCCTGACCATCGGTTTTTTCACTATTTTTGCACTCATTCAACGAGTTGTTTTCCCGGCTTACACGGAATACACAAACCTCGAGACACTCCTACTCGTCAGAGAACTTTCACTCATTCTCGCCCTCATTTCATTCATCTATACAGTTATTGAATATAAACCACTCGCGCTGATCCGTGACGTCGGGACCATGTTCTTAGCTTTTTGACTTGCATATCTCTCTGTCATAGGAGGAGCAAAAATCTGAACCATTATCGTAGCGCTTTCTCTCGTCATTTTCGATGCCATTCGAACAATCCGATATAGACTCTTCATTCTCAAAAAAAACCCTATGAAAGGCGATTATACCCACATTCATCATCGCCTCCTCGGCCTCAAACGAACCAGAGGAGAAGTCAGATTTTTTGTCTGGTGATTCTCTGTTTTCATGATGATTCTGATGCTACTACAATGAACCAATAGACTCAATAAAATCATTATCTTCGTCATGATGGCGCTGATGTTTTTCGGAATTAATACCTACCTTTTCATTTACAAAAAGCTCCCCTGCGGGCTTAATCAAAAAAAAGAATAACCTTGTAATCTTCTTCAAAAACCATATCTTACCCAAGAAATATGTCCCTTTTATTTTATTCTTTTAAACTATGACCATTGCAATCGGAGCAGCCATCGCCATTATCCTCGCAACTACTGGAGTATCAATCGGTGAACGACGGATTACAAAAACTTCCGTAAAAAACCTCGGAATCAATCCAGAACTCAATTCAACCTTTACCATGATGGCAATTCTCGGAGTCGCATTAGTCGAATCTTGTGCAATCTATGGACTCATTGTAGCATTTCAGATTTTAGGAGCAGAAAATATTACCACCGCTACTTCCGTAATCGTAGGACTCACCATAGGAATCCCAGCGGGAATCGTAGGAATCGTCGAAGGAAATATTGCCAAAACTGCGCTAGATGCCGTCCTCAGGAACCCAGACGCAAAAGGGAAAATCCTGACCGCAATGATCGTTTTCATCGCATTGATTGAATCCTGTGCGATTTACTCATTGATCGTAGCATTCAAAGCATTGGGATAATGCCCGTTACCAACACAAATTCAACGAAAACACATATAAATTTTAACCAACATCTCCATGGAATCCATCCGCATCGATATTCTCATCACTCAAATTGCCAATTTCCTTTTACTCTTTTTCGTAACCAAACGACTATTTGGTGATAAATTTGTCAAATCAATCGAAGAAAGGAAAAAGCTCATTAAAAAGCTAAAAAATGCTGATGATGAATATATCAGACTCATTGAGCTCGCACGCAAAGAAAGTGATAACATCATTTCCAAAGCCAACAAACAAAAAGAATCCATCATCGAAGAGGGAAAGACACTCGCTGAACAAGAAAGAAAACTAGCTATCGAGCTGGGAAACACACAAAAGGATCTCATTATCCAAGAAGCACAACAAAAAAGCGAAAAAATGCTGAATACCAGCCAAGAACAACGAATCAATTCGGTCGTAGAAACGGCAAAGCTCGTCGTTAAAAAAATTTTCAATTCCCAAAAAGAGCTAAAAGATGCGTATCTTGAGCTCATTACCGCAGAAGCAACCAAAATGGCCAAGAAAAAGCCAACAATCAAGCCTAAAGGTAAACTAGGAATTACTGCCAACGTCAACGATTTAAGCTTTCAGAGAACCTTAGACGACGATTTAACAAAATTATTAGGATAACGAAAAATCCAGACCGTTACAAGTCTGGACTTCTCAATAAAGATGCAATCATTAAGCATCATTTTCAAGCATTTCTGCAACTTCTGCTAACTTCTTTTTCTTAGCAGGAGCTTTTTTTTCAGGTTTTGCTTCAGATTCTGACGTTGATCCTGTAGTATCATCAAGTCCTTTCATAGAAAGTCCAATTTTTCTACGAGCTGGATCGAGCAAAATCAATTTTACCTTCACTTTTTGTCAGATTTTTACAACCTCATTAGGATTATTTACAGATTTTTCTGAAAGCTCACTCAAATGTACAAGTCCATTAATATCATCAAACACACGAACAAATACTCCATATGGAACAAATCTTACAACCGTTCCCTCAAAAACATCTCCAACATGACATTTTTGTGGTAATTGTTCCCAAGGATCTCCCTTAAGTTGCTTTGCAGACAAACTGATTTTTCCATTTTCATATCCAATAACTTTCACTTTCATCTTATCTCCAATCTTTCCAAGTCCTTCGATATCATTAACGTGTCCATACGTAAGCTCTGAAATATGTACCAATCCTTCAACAGTTCCTCCAATCGTCACAAACAATCCATAAGAAGACATTCCAGAAACAACTCCGTCGAAGACCTTTCCAACTTCCAATTCTGAAAGTACTTTTTCCTTTTCTTCTCTAAGAGCTTCTCTTTCAGACATAATAATTCTACGTTCTTCTTCGTCAATATTGATAACTCTTACCTTGATTTCTTGTCCAACCAAAGCCAACAATCTATCAAAAATTACTTCTTGATCTCCGTCTTCTACTCTAGGATAATGAATAGGAGCAAGCTGAGATAAAGGAATAAATCACTTAATACCGTGCATATCTATCAGCAAACCTCCAAGATTAGCTTCAGTAGGAACTACCGTAATAATAGTATCCTTTTCAAATTGATCAATAACTGACTTTCGAACATCATATTGCAATAATCTCGTTACAGATACAATATAATATCCATCTTCGTGTTTGATACTAGGATTTACAATTTCAAGTTCTAATGCAGTACCTGGAGCAAGGTTAACATCAGATTTTTTTAACTCTTTTGCCTCTTTTGAAAGAATAATCCCCGTAAATGCTCCATCTTCACAATCAACTAAAATTCCATTTTCTATTTCTTTGAGGATAACTCCTTTCACCTTCTGCCCTTCTTTAATCAAAGGCACATCAAATTGGCTAACAATAGCCTCTTTTTTCTTCGCCATTAGGAAATAAAACGTTAAATAAATAAAAAAAGCTGATAATTTTTTGTATTTATACTTTTAACCCAGTTTTTTTTGAAACTTCTGTGTAAGCCTCTAGATTCATAGACTTGAGATACTTCAAAAATCTTCTTCTCCTTGCAACTTTCTGCAATAGTGATCTTTTAGCATCAAAATCCTTTTTGTTTTGTGCCACATGTTCTTGCAAAACACTAATTTGTGCCGTAAGATTTTCAATTTGTGCTTCTGGAGAACCTGTGTCCTTGTCGTGTCTTTTCAAAGAAAGACCTACTTTTTTTACAGCCATGACAAAAAATACCATTAAAGAATAAAAAGAAACATACACCCTACAGATGGCTAATCCGATATGAGCGATGCTACCCTTAATATAACAAATTACCAAACAAATACAAGGGATTTTTTAACAAAAATAGTCTTGCTTTTACAAGCCAAACTACTACACTTACACAGCTTTATTTTTTTCATTTTTTAATGGCAGAAATCGTAAAAAGTGCTGGAGGAATTATTTATTTTTTCGATGAAGAAGGAGAACCAAAATTTCTCCTCATCAAACGCCACGCACTTAGCGGGAAAATGGAACGAGTAGCTCCAAAAGGGAAAATTCAAAAAGGAGAAACAGAAAAAGAAGCTGCGCTTAGAGAAATAGGAGAAGAAATCTGAGTTCAAAAGCAACATCTCATCATCAAATCCCTCTTAGGAACGACCTCTCTGAGAAGTAGCGAAACTCAAAAAGGGCATCTCGACAAAGATGTAACATACTTTTTGATAAAATACACAGGAGACCCTTCCCTCATCAAAATCATTGAAGGAGAAGGATACATCGGCATTTACAAACGAATGGATATCCAACAAATCATTAACCTTATCTTTTACGAAGACCTGAGAGAACTCATCAGAAAAGCCTACTTCCTCATCAAAGAGGAGCAAAAAAATCAATCTGTAAAACAAAGTTTTATTGATCAGTTAGGATAAACAGCTCAACATCTAATAGGTAAGACCTCGTAGCTTTTATTTTACAACAAAAGAGTTTCATGAAAAAATTCATAAAAAAGCTGATCGCATACGAAAAATTTTACAATACCATCAAAGACAGCTTTTTGTACCAAATTTACAAAAGACGAAGAGCAAAACTAGCAAATTTGTTGTACAGTAGCCCATCAAAAGAGTTTTTTATTATCGGAGTTACAGGGACAAACGGGAAAACCACCGTAGTAAATATTTTACACAAAATTCTCAATGATAACGTAGCCCCTACCCTCGCCATCAGCACCGCACTCATTAAAATTGGCGACGAAGAGCTCAAAAACGAAAAAAAGATGACATCATTGGATACCTTCGACCTCCAACAACTCCTTGCCACGGGGAGAGAGAGAAACTGTAAACTAGCCGTTTTAGAAGCTAGTTCTCAAGGACTCGATCAAGCAAGATTTGAAGGAATTACCTTCGATTTCGCAGTACTCACTAATATCACTATGGAGCACCTTGATTATCATAAAAACATGGAAAATTACGCAGAAGCCAAGAAAAAGCTCTTCAAATCAGTACTCAAAAACGGGAAAGATATCAAATACGCTGCAATAAACGTTGATGACAAATACGGACGCCAGCGATTTAACGAAATGGCATTTGACAAAAAGGTCTCTTTCAGCCTTATAAACTCTTCTATTCTCAAAGCCACTCAAATCGAAGAAACGCTCGAGGGAACATTCTTCAAATTCTCCTATTTAGGACAGACATTTTCTGCTACGACACAGCTCACCGGAAGTTACAATATCGCAAATATTCTCGCTGCCCTCGCTGTAAGCTGTGAAATTGGACTCGAAATACCTCTTGCTCTCAAATCTATCGAAAACTTTCCAGGAGTTCCAGGAAGGATGGAGGGAGTTTATACTGCAGACAATATTAAATGCTTCATAGATTTCGCGCACACCCCAGACGGACTAGAAAAAACTCTCTCTTTTGCGACAAAACATAAACAGAAAGGAAAGCTGATTGTCGTATGCGGAGCACCAGGAAACAGAGATAAAGACAAGAGATCGCTAATGGGAGAAATCGCACTAAAATACGGAGATTTCGTTATCTTTACCGACGATGATCCTGACACAGAGAATCGCCTCAAAATCCTCAATGATATGAGTAAAACGATCCAAATGTCCTTTATCTCCGAGCAAAAAGAACTCTTTATTATCCCAGAGAGAAGCTACGCCATCAAACTTGCCATAGATGCGGCACAGCCAGGAGACGTCGTCATTCTCGCAGGAAAGGGACACGAAAGCGTCCAACTCACAAATTTTGGAAAAAGAGCACGAAACGACAAGCAAAAACTCATAGAGCTACTGACTGCCGCTGGGAAAACACTCCTCAATACCCAAGAAATCAAGATAAAACACCTCAACCAGCTAAAAGAATCGCATAAAGAACAGCATGTAACTCCAGCAACATTTTTATCTTAGTCCAGACCATGACTTCCCTATTACAGCGATTTTTAGAGATTCCAACTCCCATTGTTCAGACCGTAGGATACTTCATCGTTTTTATTGCACAGATAGCAGAAAGTATCCCACCCTTTTGATTCATAACTCCCTGACAAACACTCGTTTTGGTGGCTGGGATTTTAGCTCAAATGGAAGTTTTTTCTCTACCAATTATCCTAGGGCTCATTGGAATAGGAGGACAAATAGGAGATACTATCGCGTATTTCATTGGACACAAATATGGACTAAATTTCTTAAAAAAATTCGAAAAACACTTCAAAATTTCCGACGAACTACTCGAAAAGGTCAAACATATTCTAGAAAAGAACCTATTACGAAGTATCCTTTTATCAAAATTTTACGGACGAACCAGAGGAATTCTACCATTTGTAGCAGGAATTAGTAACATCAACAAAAAGAAAGTCCTAGGACTGTCATGCATAAGTAATATCTTACGAAGCTGTTGCCGAATTGCAGCAGGATATTTCATTGGTACGAGTTATGACATCGTCGAAGCTAAAATAGGAAAGTTCCTCGCAATAGGAGCTGCAACCATTATTGGAGTAATCATCGTGTTCGTACTCTTCAAACGTTATCAAACAACCGTCAAAAAAAGCTTCTTAGCTTTAGTAATAGGAAATATATGATGAATACTCGCATTTTCTTTCCTTGCACAAAAAATCCATGCCAATAAATTTTCCTTTGCTTCCCTAGATCTTCGAGTAAATAGTTTTTTCGGCAGGCATCCCGTCATTGAGAATCTCACTCTCCAATTTAACCAAATATTCGACTTCCGATCGATAGGATTGATTGGACTTATCATTATTGTCTATCTCTACCGCAAAAAGCTTATCTACCAGCTCACCGTCTTTATTTCTACAATGCTTTCTGGACTGATAATCTTCCCTCTCATCAAAATGCTCATCCAAAAGCCTCGTCCACTTGAAGCATTAATTCCACTTTCCGACTACTCTTTTCCCAGCGGACACACCACCATCGGTTGTATTATCTGCCTACTCATCCGATACGTATGTCATGATCAAATAAAATCAAAAAGAAAACAAATCTGATTTCTTTTCCTGGTAATCATAGGTATTTTAGTCATTGGTTGGAGTAGGATGATACTCCACGTTCATCGATTTACGGATATTATAGGAGGATTGCTCCTAGGATTCTGCATCATCGCTACCAATATTATCCTCCGAAAATTCATCTTTAACAAGCATCTTGAAAACCGCAACATTATCATCAATCATTCCCGTAAACAGTTGATAGATATTTTGACCTAAACTGTATATTATAACCGTTTTTTTAAAAAAGTCAAGAGATTCGTTAAAGCTTTCCTTTCTAGTTTTTATATTTTCTAGAAAAATCAGTATACTTAAGTACAATAACGTCATTCTAAACAAAGCAGAATGACTCATCAAATTTTTACTCCCAATTAAACAAAAAAATGCCAACAGAGACGCCTCAAAACATGCAAAATCTCCAAGCAATCCAAGCTTTGCTTGCTCAGCAACAACAAATTCAAGAGCAATACAACCAAATTGTAGCAAACTTAAAAGCGAATCCTAATCAAGACGCCAATACCATTGCAAGCATCAAAAGCCAACTAGACAGTCTCAATGCCACATATCTTCAAATTCAAGGGCAACTACAGGCTCTAGGATACAAAAACGAACCAAATAAAACAGGAGTTTCTAAACCAACAGAGATAAAATCCTGAGCAAAATCCAATTTTTCCTTCAAAAAACTAGCAATTTGAGGAGGGTCTTTATTGATCATCATTGGAGCATTATTCGCATTAACGATTAACGCGCTCATTCGTAACCCACAAAGTTTAAGCGGAGTCGGAATCGAAGCATCAATGGCTGTACAGTTCATCAAAATTTTTGCCATACTGTGTTTTGGAGCTTTTGGACTCATAGGATTAGGATTTCTACTATCCAACATCTACAGAATCATTACAGCAAAAAATCAAGCAAAAGGAAAATTTGTCATAGGGATCTTAATCGCTACAGGAATACTAGTAATAACCTGAGCATTAGCAGGTCTCACCTTCTCAAATATCGCAAAGATTAACACTACTCCAGCATCTAAATTTAAAACTCCAATTATTCCCTACTTGATAGGGAAAGATGGAGCAAAAGCGTCATATGGTAGTGTAACCGCAATCGCTCCTATAGAAATAGGCTTCGAAATCAATCAACCAATTCTGAGCGAACTGATTGCCGGACTCGGAGAAGTAAAAATTCAATCATTAACTATTGCCTGCGGGAATCCAGAAAATCAAACAATCACCAATACCAACGGAAAATTTGATAGCCCATGTTTTTACGCAAAAAAAGGAGACTACCCTATTTCCGTTACCATCACCTATACCAATACCATCACTCAAGAGCAAAACTTAAAACTTGAACAATCGGTAGCTACACTTTCTATCCCTGCAGAAATTCAGCTTTTTATCTCTACTCAAAATAAAAAATCAGCCAATCCATTGGGAGCAATTCAAGGGGAGATCAACGTTGGACAAGCGCCAGTAACAATTACCGTAGACGCAACGGAAGCATTCAGAAATCTCGGACTTGAAAACTATTTAATTTCACGAGATATGGATAATGATAACACCATCGACAGAAAAGATATGCCTATTTTCAACTATATTTTCAAGATGCCAAAAGTCTATCATCCAACCTTCAAAATCCCAGAATTAGACGAAGGCACGTTTGTCTATTCTTTCCCATTGAGAGTTGAGCCTTCCGATGTGCCTATTTGTGAAGTACAACTCATGCAATTCGAAGGAACAAAATATAAAATACAGACAAACATCCTCGATGGAAACCTTTCAAGCATTTCTAGCTACAATTTCCAAGTGATTGACAACGGAACCAATAAAATCATCAAAAACGAAACCTCTACAAATCGTGATATGGACTTTACTTTCCCTGAAAGAGGAGCTTTCCTCGTGGTAGTAAATTCCATCACCATCGATGGGAAAAGGGGTAGTTGCGAATCCGAAATATTACAGCTCGCAAAAGAAACCATCACGGCAACCTACAGCCTAAAGCAAAAACTCACAACGGACACTACATTTAAATCTCTACCTACAAACGCACTTTCAGGGGGAAAACTCACGCTTAAACAAATTCCTACAACACTGCAACTCTCAATCGACAGCATCACTCCAAATTCCCCTGCCGTAGAGAAAAACGTTTATCTGGACGGGAAAATCATTCTCAATCAAGGAAATCTCTACGAATTTACGATCAATGAAGACAGAAATCACGAGCTAAATATTTTATTAGAAGATAAAGAACGCTGACTCTCCAATACCATTACGCTTCAGATTGTCGTAGATAGACCTGAAATTGAAGGGAAGCTCATTCTTTCTCCAAACGGAGGATACGAACCCGTGAAAGTAAATCTGAACGCATCTCAAAGTATTTTAAATGATACAGACGATGAAATTATCTACTTCACCTACGATTTTGGAGATGGAGAAATCAGAAAAAATCTAACACAAGGAATTATTGATCATACCTACACCTACGATTATGAAAACGAAAACGGAACATACACCCCAAAAGTAACCATCACCACAAGAAAAGGAAAGACAATCACATTTACTGCTTCTCCAGAACCAAACATTTTGATAAGAAAAGCTCTTGTCCAAGTAGACATTTCTTCCCCTTCACATCCTACCAACATAGCAAGCGTCAATGATAAAGTAGAATTTCTCGCTGAATTCAACAAATTACCAAAAACACTAACACGAAATTTCTGAGACGGATCCCCAGAAGTCTCTTGTAAACAAATTACCTGTAAAGAGACAACATACAGTTTTTCCAAAGCAGGAACCTACACTGTAAAGCTCACACTTGAGACAGACGAAGATCAAACTATCGAAAAAACAATGACGTTCAAAGTCAACTAAAATAGTTGCATTTCTCGAGCAAATGGCTACAAACGAAGGCAATGCCAACAATTTCTAGAGCCTTAATTTTCGATTCTGTGTTTGACCCTTACAAGGGAGTTTTAGCGTATGTAAAAGTCGTAGAAGGAAGTTTTAAAGCTGGAGAACGAGTACAACTAATCCACTCTCAGACTTCTTTCACTCCTACAGAAGTTGGACATTTTACCCCTGAATATCATGCAGACAAAGAACTTACCGAAGGACAAATTGGATACATCACAACAGGACAAAAATCAGTAAGAGATGTAAAAATCGGAGACACCATCATTTCTCCACCCGTCAAAGAAGATACCAATGAATTACAAAAGCTCCTCATCCCTGGATTCAAAAAAATAACTCCCTACGTATATGCTGGGGTCTACCCTATCGATTCCACAGAATACGACAAGCTCAAAGACTCCCTCGAAAAACTTTCTCTCAATGATTCCGCCATTGAATACGAGATGGAAGATTCTGGAGCCTTAGGATTGGGATTCAGATGTGGATTTTTAGGAATGCTCCATATGGATATTATCAAAGAAAGATTATGGAGAGAATACAAACTCGATACTATTTTCACAATCCCAACAGTAATTTATCTCGTTAAGTCCAAAAATCTTTCAATTCCACAGATCAAAACGGGGCAAAATCTCAAAGATCTCATTGCTACCTGATTGTACGAGACTATCTTAAAACAAGAACAGATAAAGCTGACCGAAGAAGAGAAAATACAAATTGAGCAAAGCCAAGGAATCATTTCAGAACTAAACAAAGTGACTCTTGCTCCCAGACCAAGCGAAACTGAGACAAAAGAATCCCTCTCCGATCTCCTTAAACCTCGAATTGTGGTAAAATCCGGAAGTGAAATGACAGACCAAGGAATGATTGAAAAAATCCAAGAACCAATCGCCGAAGTAGAAATTGTAGGGCCTAAAGACTACGCAGGAAATATTATGTCTCTTGCTCAAGAATACAGAGGAAACCTAAAATCTATGGAGTACTTAGACGAAACTCGCGTTGTCCGGCATTACAATCTTCCTATGGGTGAAATCATTATCGATTTTTACGATCGTCTAAAATCCGCCACCAAAGGATACGCAACAATGAACTACGATTTTAAATGTTACGAACCTTCTGACCTAGTAAAGCTCGACATCTTTATCAACAACGAAAAAGTCGAAGCGCTGACACGAATTGTCCATCGTGATAAAGCATATTATCTCGGTCGTGAAGCAGTAGAAAAGTTAAAAACGCTGATTCCAAAACAACTATTTGCCATTCCTATCCAAGCAGGACTAGGGACAAAGATTATTGCTCGTGAAACGATTTCCGCAATGAGAAAAGATGTAATCGCTAAATGTTACGGAGGAGATGTCAGCAGAAAACGCAAACTCCTCCAAAAGCAAAAAGAAGGAAAGAAAAGAATGAAAGCAATCGGAAACGTAGAAGTTCCAACCAGCGTTTTTATTGATATGATTTCAAGAAATTAAATGCAACTCTACAAACGTCTCCTCCTCTCTTATTTCCCCAGTGGAGAATGAGAGTCCTCATTCAATCCAGCGTCAATGTTTCTATCTTTCATTGCTGCGAAAGAATTTTTTGCCATTGTTCACCAAAGACTTATTGAAAACTACAAACTCAACCTTTTCGACGTAGGAATGGACATTTTCGATGCCAAAATTTCCCTTGGAAACGAAGACAAAAAAGTTTCACAAAAAGTACTAGATACCTATTACGGCTATCTTATCGCTGCAAATTTCAACGGATACACGTTTTACAATATTTCCAACACCTCAAACGCTCTTGCTCTCACTGCAGCACTTTTCCTCCAAGATGTATTTGAAGAAAACGAAAATCAGCTTTTTATCGATTGTTTATATGCTTTTTATCTCATCAGTTTCGTCTTTGCTGGACAAATTAAAGTCTTCCCTAAAACATCCACGCAAGACGATTTTAATCGATTTATCGAAGTATTTTTTTCATTTTACGAACTATTAACCACCCAACTCGGACACAAAATCTCCGCAATCCAATTTCAAAATCTCAAAAAAAAGCTGATCAAACAACTCGAAATCTTTTTTATGATGTTTCACTACAACCGTCGTATCAACGAATATTTCCAGATCTCAACAGCTAAACCTGAGGATTTTTTCACGCGATTATGTAATGATACACGATCCGCCAGTCAAAAGTTCTTTTTTGCAAGATACAAAACCACAAAACACAGCACCTCTTTTTCCCCTTTCGAGGAAGAAATGATTTTTAACGTTGCTCCAGGGGACATTTTGCTCAAATATCTCTTTTTAGGAAACAACCCTAAAGAACTGACAAGTACGCTCATTGCCTCTATGTACGACAAAAAAAAGATAAAAAAAATGCTGACCCAACTCATCAAGAACGAATCTAAGCTCAATGATCTCCTCGAAGAGCTCCTCAATCCTAAACAATTCAAAGAAGGCTATTTCAAGGGGATCAAAAGCTTTATAGATACCACCTACAAACACATCAATCAAGAAGAAGAGGAAGCATTAGACGAATTTCAAGAAATGCTCTCAGAAATTGGAGAAGGCGAAGAGATTCCAATGCAAAACTTAAAAATTCCACAACGAGTCAAAAAAGAATCCAAAATAGTAGAGCAATTCCTCAATTTTTACATTACCTTCACTGGCTGATTAACTACTGACAAAGGAGACAGTTTCTACCTAAGATGTTTTAAACCAAAGCTTATCCAAACAATACAAAACGAGATTTCTTCAAAGATTACAAAAAGTGCCTCCAAAAATTTTTACCAAATTTTACGCCAATATCATAACCAAAATCTGCGATATTACGAACAAACCTACAAAAACATCAGAAAAGGTAAAGATGCGTTCATGATAACAAAAGAAAATAAGAATTCCTGACCAAAAAATCTTTTCTTCGCTTTCGAACTAGCAAAACAAGAAGCAACGCTGACGGTCTTACAAGAGCTCAATCCTAAAATCTGCAAATTATACCTAAAAAATCCCACACTACTCAAACGATTTCAAGAACAGTTTTCTGACAAAATTTCTTCAATGATTAAAAAAGAAAAAGCTGAATTTGTTTCAGAGTTTTATGCTCCTATTTTTGAATATTGCAAAAACAAAGATCAAATCCTTGCAATTCTTTCCAATGCTATCACCAATCAAGAACTCGCACGTCTCAAAGATCATCTATACACCTTTGATTTCCGACTGCTAAACTCTTTTCTTCAAAAATTTTACAGTAGAAATCTGCAAAAAAACTACGACGAATGTGCACTACTCAATATCATTGCCATCCTGAAAGCCAGTCTCCTAGGAATCTTGTTGCGATGCTACGGAATCAAACAACATACTAGTCAAAAGAAAACTCCAGTGAATATCCAATCTTTTTTCCATTTAATCGTCCTAGAGATTCTAGGATTAAACGCCAAATGTTGACCAGAAATACAAGCTATCATCGAAGAACTCATCACAGAAAACGAAGTCGCCATCAAGCTCTTCATCGAATTCGACGACAATAAAGAGTTTCTCAGCCTTTTACGAGATAATTGGGAAGCTTTCACCAATCAACAAGGGAAAAAACCTATCCATGTTGCGATGGAAGATGTGCTATGGATAAGAGGAGTATTACAGCATATTACCTACTACAACAAAAGATTCCTAATCCCTTAGCTCGCATACTGCACCAGCAAGCATAATATTCCAATCAAGGTCAATACGACTTGTACAAGCCACACTTTCATCACAATCGTATATTCTGCGATACCTTTATACTCTAAATAATGATGAAAAGGCGCAATTGGAAAGAGTTTTTTCTTAAACACTTTTTTCCACGCCATCTGCAACCCACTACTCATCAATTCAACCATAAAAAAGAAAAATACCACCAAAAACGGAATAAAAATCCCCGTTCTCATATTGAGCAAATACAGCGTAGAAGCGATCAATCCTCCTAAAGCGAACGCTCCACTATCCCCCATAAAAATCTTCGCAGGTTTCACATTTAAAAACAAGAACGCTCATAATACAGAGACCACAACGCTCAAAACAGTAGCCGTCAAATAAGTTCCATTAAGTAACGTTGCAATAATAAACATCAAAAGAATCCCCGCATTTAACCCACCTGCTAACCCATCTAACCCATCTGTAATATTGATAGCATTCACAATAGCAATCGTACCAAAAAACGTTAAAATCGGAAAAAGAATACCTATTTTCACCTGTCCTGTAATTGGTCGTAAATTGATATAATCAATTCCCAGCTTCACATAAAACCAATAAGAGATAAAACCTGAAAATAATACCAATCAAAACATCTTCCCACGAATACTTAACCCCTTCACCTTTCCAACATTCTTAATATTGAGAATATCATCAACGAGACCTATCAATCCCATACTAAAAAATCCAAATAAAACAATATAAGTTTCCTGTTGATTCCATAAAGAATACGTAATCCAACCAAACTTCTGCAACAACAGAGATACTCATATCATAACCAAGAGCACGAACAAAAATATTCCTCCTCACATCGTAGGAGTCCCTGCTTTCCCTGCATGTAACTGCGTAAAAATTTCAGCTTTTTCTCCTGTTGCCGTGGTCTCACGAAGAGTTTTCCCCATCTTCCATTTAGCGAGCAAACGAATATATCCAGGATATAAGCACAATGCCAGAATAAAAGATACCAACGTAAACAATAAAATAGAACTTAATTCACTTAACATCATATAAGCATAAGAAATAAAGAACTAAGAACACATTAGTTACCAGCAGCCAATAAGGCATTAATTTTTTCCTGATACACCTCTTTTGGATAAGCTCCTGTCCAACGTTCAACCTGCCCCCCTTGATGAAAAAGGATCACCGTCGGGATACTCATTACCCCATATTCTGCTGACAAATCAGGATTTTCATCAACATTGACCTTCAAAACCTGCAATCCTTGAGCTCAAAATTCATCTGACAACTGCTGAAGGACAGGAGAAAGCATCTGACAAGGACCGCACCAATCTGCATAAAAATCCACCAAGACAAGGCCATTGGAAATTTCAGTCATAAATTGATCTTTAGAAGTAATTGCAAGCATGAATACTACATAAAAGAGAAATAAAAATCTTAGCAAAGAGAATACAACAGCTAATCAAACATCACCGTAAAACTTCTTAAAATAGATTCAACAATAGTAGGTTTTTGCATAAAAAGTTGCACTTCATAATTACCATTTCTCCCTTTCGTCGTAATTGAATAAAAACGATCTGCCATCTCAGAAGGCCTACCATCATCATCAAAAAAAGACAATTGATACTCCAAATAAGGAAAAATCTGACCTTTTTCAGAGTACAAGGGATTGATCAAGGATAACCTAAATAACACGTTATCCCAATCATTCAATAAATCACTAAAAGACTGCTCAAAAAGAGAAGCGTCAGAAGAATGCTCAACAATTCCTGTAAAAGAAGCCGACGAACCCAAAGCTCCTCGATTACAAAAAGGAGAAGAATCACAACCTCACCATCAAATACTTCAAAACTCCATAATATTGGAAGCATTAATACGGCTTTCCAATAAACGAGAATCATCGTAATATGCTCCATAACCCGTACTTCGCACAGACATAACTTGCCAAGAACGGCCATCGGTACTTTCTCTCCTAAACGACCAATCTACAATAGGATCATCCGTCTCATTAATTCCCAGCGTCCCTAATTTCCCATCATGCAAAGAAATATTATCAACATCTAAAGGTCAAAACCCAGTAAAATGAGCAAATCCCGCCTTTAAAAGATACGGCAATTGCACAATTCAAGTAAACGAGTACACCAAATTCTTCTCAATCGTACCTGAAATATAAGGAGCGCGATCCCCTTTATCTAGCATAAAGGTAAAATTTTCTGCATCTGCGTAATCCAATCTATTGAAATCCAAACGATTTCCCGACGCCAACATCCAATCGATATTCCCCTGTCCTTCAGCCGGAATCTTCTTAGTCCTAGAAGCAATTTCTCGCAAAATTCCTCAACCATTAACCTCTGAAAGAAAAGAAAAAGCTGAAGGTTGAAAGTCCATTTCACCAGATCAATAGTGATTACCTCCCATTCGTCCTCCTATACCTTCATATCACGGAGCTCTATACCTCAAAACTAATTCTGCTCTTTCCAACCCTGAAATCGCAGAATAATACGCCTTATTATATTGAGCAAGATCTGAAAAATTCACTAAAAAAGCAGTAAAATTGGAATACATTGCTCCAACTAACGCACTTGATACAAAAAGCAAAAGAATGACGATGGCAATTAGCATCTTTCACCAATAAAAGCTAAATTATTGATCAATATTCGGAGCTCCACAAAAAGGACAATATTCATAAGCCTGCGCATAAAATTCTCCACATTCACGGCAAGGATGTTGCAAAGTATCGCCACATTTTGAACAACAACGATGCTCAATAGACTGAATACTTCCACAAGTTTCACAAACAGTACCTTGTAATTCTACGATATTTCTCCAAACCGTTTTATCCCATTTCCAACCGCGAGGCCTCAAAGCTACATACAACGGCAAACCAAATACCGGAGTTAAAACAACCACCAGCACAATTGCTAAAATCTGAAAAGCAATATTCTCACTTCTCGCATTGACATCTTTCACGACCCAAATCAAAGCAATCAGCCAAAAAAAACAGAGAATAATCAATCCAACCGTCCAAGAATCAGCGAAGAATCCGCTTCTAACGGCCGTTTCTATAGTATTCATCATGCCCGTAGCCTGTTCTCCGGTTGCTATTATCTCCATTTGATAAAAGAAAAGATAAAAGAAAGATACCTCAAATTCCCGCAAAAAATCTATCCCCTGTAAGAGAAAATTTTTCTCATCTTCATTGGACTCTTTTTATGACTTTCCCCTTGCAATTCAAGACTAAATTCATATGATGAAACCACTAAGCAAACTCGCTGCGGAGTAGAGAAACGGTATCTCGTCGGGCTCATAACCCGAAGGTAGGTGGTTCAATTCCATCCTCCGCAACCAAAAAAGATTTGATAGTCGGGACTAGCTTAATTGGTAGAGCATCAGACTCTGAATCTGGGGGTTCTAGGTTCGAATCCTAGGTCCCGAAAATATATATGCCGGGATGATGGAATTGGTAGACATGCTTGGCTTAGAACCAAGTGCCTTACGGTGTGCAGGTTCGAGTCCTGTTCCCGGTATTTGCAAAGTTAAAATTGTGAAATAGTAATTCTCACCTTGGCTTTCGTGGTTCGTGTGGTGGGAGTTTTTTTATTCTCAATTTTTTATTCTCAAAATTTGTTACTTCTCTCCTACACATGCGAATCAGATTTTCTTATCTTTTTTACCTCTTCTAGCAAACCTTTAATCTTTTTTCGGTTAAAGCCTCACACAACCATCGCATAAATCATACAGATTCACGCAAGCATAAATAACAATTGCCACCTATTCTGCCCCACATAGAATAACTGTGAAATATTTTTTATCCAGTAAAATAGCAGACAAACAAGTCAGACTATCAATATATTTTTTACAAAAAATTTTCGATCAAAGCTGAATGGATACCATTTTTTGATGTATATCAG
>CAMVOC010000002.1 GCA_947169045.1 uncultured bacterium | reverse complement strand
TGTATGATAAGTATATTCATAAATATTTCGTTTGTCAAAAGTTTTTAAGTGACTTTTCGGAAGTCCTCTTGTTTTTTTATCAAGAATCTATAGTAAAGGGAAAGAGAAAAGAAAAACTGACTTTATTTCGGATGTTTTCTTGACAGAATGGTTGAAAAAAGATTTAACGAAAAGCCAGTTTCTGTTGTGAAAAAAACAACAAAACCTGCTGTGATTGTTGAAACAAAAACGTTACAAAAACAGAAAAGTTCTTTCTTTAATGGGAACATCTCTCATGGGGTATTTCTCACTTGGGTAGCTGTGATAACGTTTTTTACTTTGGTGAATTTTTGCCTTTTGTTAGCGATTTTTTTCATGGTTAGCGGAAAGAATCTTTGGATGTAATCTGTTTTCTTTTATTTTTTATTATATATTTCTATGATTAAAAAAGAACGCGCTACTACTCAGTCTGCACCTTCTGAGGCAACTGCTTGTTGTGCAGGCAACTGTTGCTGTGTAAAAAAGATTCTTTGCTGTGCAGGGACGGTTATTACGATGGTTTTTGCTATTTTAGCTTTCATCTTTTCTTATAAAAATTATCAATTGGAGATTCTTAGAGGAGGAGGAAAAGAAAATGTGAAAGAAATGAATGCTCTTTACGCTTCTCAGGAATACATCGATTATGTAACTGAAAATCAGGCTTCTCAAATAGAAGCTTTCTATCAGATGGTTGGAGTAGAAAATCCTTCTAAAGATACTCAAGCTGATACTGAGACTGATATTTCTGCAGGAAATGAGGCTACAGCTACTACAATTTCTCAAGATCAAATTTCTCAAGTTTTGACTGATGCTCATTTCTATGGAAATGCAGATGCAAGGATTGTTATTCTTTCTTATTCAGATTTGCTTTGTCCTTATTGTCAGAGACATTATAACGATCAAACATTGGAAACGGTAGTTGCTAGTCATCCTGATGATGTAGCTATGGTTTTCAAGAATTATCCTATTGAAGGACTTCATCCTACTGCACCTCTTGGAGCTAAGGGATTGTATTGTGCAGGAAAGGTAGGAGGAACTGAAGCGTATTATGGTTTCCTTCCAAAAGCTATGGCTGTCTCTAACTTCACTGATGAAAGTATTTTGGCTTTAGGAGCAGAACTTGGACTTGGAAAACAATTTGAAGAATGTTATGCTAGTCCTGAAGCTGAAGCTGCAGTACAAGCAAGCAATACTGAAGGATCAACTATTTTTGGAGTAAATGGAACTCCAGGAAATATTGTTTTGGATAGAGAAACTGGAAAATACATTGATGTTTCTGGAGCACAACCTGTTTCTGCCTTTGAAAATGCAGTTGCAACACTGCTTAACTAGTTCTCAACAAAAACTAAACATAGTGCTAATAAAAGCGCTAAAACAAAAGGAATTCCCTGTCTTGTACAGGGTTTTTCTTTATCATTTTGATTGCTTTTTGAAAAATGGTTTTTTCTCTTGAAAAGGCTTTTGAAAAATGTTATAGTTTGGATGTTTTATCTTTTTTGTACTTGAGGATAGGATGTTTTTTGCTAACAGATATTTTTCTTTCAGATGAATATATTTTCCTTCATTTCGTAGGGTGACGTGGTTGTGCATCAGCTTTTTTTCTCTTCTTTTCCCTGTTATTACTTGGGCTGGAAGTTGGAATTTAGATGGAGTGTATATTATTACTAGAGAGCAATGGTGAGCTGATGAAAGTATTAGGTATAAAAGTACTTATGGAGATCAAAGCAATCCAAATACTTCTACAGAACCTAAAGATCCAAATACGAAAAACTCTCAAATTTCTTCGGTTAGAAGCACGTATATGAAGATGAATTTTCCTAATGATTGGAGATATGATAAGACGGTGAATACGTTAAATGGAGAATTGCTGATTTATCCTGATCAAATTAATAATCATAAGACAAAGATTATCGTTCATCATACAGCAACTACGTATGATCAGTCATGGGGACCGGCTGAAATCCTTAAATCTCTGAAGCAGATTTATAAATATCATACGATTGATCGTAATTTTGGTGATATTGGCTATAATTTCTTGATTGATCATTTGGGAAATATTTATGAAGGGCGTGCTGGTGGAGAGTGAACTGCGGGAATGCATGCTTCTTATAATAATGTGGCGACGATTGGGATCTCTTTGCTTGGGAATTTCGAAAATTACTCGCCGACTCAAGCTCAAGTAAATGCGCTTACAGACCTTATTACTGCGTTATCTAAAAAGTACAATATTGATCCTGCTGGTTCTGAGTTTTACTTTTCTCCAACGACTACTTCTCCCTATATTGTTGCGAAAAAATTGCCTACTATTGTAGGACATAAGGATGTTGCAGCTACTGCATGTCCAGGAAAATTATTTTATCCATTGTTGCCATCTATTAGGACAGAGGTAAAGAATAGACTTTCTGGGCAAACTCCTAAACAAGTAACGATTTATAATCTTCAACCTCAGCATCCGGAAGAGCAAACTACTAATGCAAAAACGACTACTAAAGAAACAACTTCTTTTGGTGAGGTGCAGGCTCCTAAGACAACAACTTCTTCTACTTCCAAGAAAACTTTTTCGGAAAAATTGGCGAATTTACAACGAAAGAATCCTTGATTGTTAGTTCAAGTGCGTGATTTAGTACGTTCGAGATATAAAGGTACGTTACCGAAAGCGACTAATTTAAGCCAGAAAATGCTGAAAACAATTACGCTTGCTGAGGCTAAACAATTGGTACAAACTTCTCTTGTGGATGTTTTACTCTATGAACTTACGACCAAATATACTGAATTTCATTTGCAATGTGAACATCTTTGTACGGTACATTATCAGGCAAAAAAAGCTGATTCTTCGACTTCTTTATCTGCTTCTGATGTGAAAATTCAGTTTAAAGGATGAACTATTTTGTTAACTGTTGGATCCGATACCTTTAGCGTTGATCACGTAACGGTTCAAGATACACAAGATACAGCACTTGTTACTATTTCTAATTATAGTCGTGCTTCTTATGCTGGAATTCCTTGGAATACTTTCCGTGGGAAGTTGAGTTTTTATACGGATACTTATATGACTGTGGAGGGTAAAAAAGTGACAGGACCTCTGGTGAAAAATACCCTTTCTTTCTCTGATTATATGAAATGAGTGGTAGAAACTAATGATCAAGAGACTTTAGAAAAAAATAAAGTTATGGCTCTCATTGCGAAGAATTATGCATTATTTTATCTGGATAAAAGTGCTGGGAATATTCATCCGAGCATTCCTGCTGGCTCTGCTTATACGGCGATTGATAGTCCTGAGATGTTTCAAAAATATGTCGGCGCTGGAGCAGAAAAAACGCTGACTAAGCGATATGAAGCATTAGAAGCGACTAAAAATCAGATTGTTTTGTATGATTGAATTTTGCCAATTCTGCCGTATTTTTCATGCTCTGCAGGATTTACTTTATCTGCACAGGAAAAACGAGGATGGACAGATACTCCTTGGTTGAGGTCTGTATATGATTTTGGAGGATGTAAAGAATTCGCAGGTCATGGAGTGGGGTTAGCTGGTCAGTGAGCTGAGTGGTTTGCAAAACAAGGAATGAAAGCTGAACAAATTTTGCAATGGTATTATCCGGGAGTGGAACTCGTTTCGTTGTAGATACGTAATGTATTCTTTATATCTTGTGCTTTGTTTGAAAATGCAAGTTCTCTTGCAATTTTAGATGATTTTTTGTATAAAGAAATCATTAAGGAAGGTTGGCCGAGCGGTTGAAGGCGCACGTTTGGAGTACGTGTTTACACTCTGTGTAACGTGGGTTCGAATCCCATGCCTTCCGTTTTTTTATTTGAAGAAAAGTTGCTTTAGAGATGATTTCGCTCGTCATTCCAATCTTTCTTTATCGTTTCTAGAATCTCTGTAAAGACTTCTGAAGCTGCGAATGTTGGACGATCAAATTCTGCTCGAACTCCTGCAATGGTGGATTCTCCTTGTTGGATGAATTGTTGAATTAGCTCGTGTCATCGTGCGTTATTAACGTCTCTTTCTATGCTAATTGCTCCCTCTTCTTCATATTTTCTTACTTGTAAGTCTGCTTCTAATTTATCACACATTTTTGCAAAACGTGCTTCGGGAGTAGTTTGTTTGTTGAATTCATCGGTAAGAGCGAGGTATTCAGCTTTTTTTGTTAAATTTCCTAGTACCATTTGTACAGCTTCTCTTCCTTGTCTTAGTCTTTCTTCTGGGGACATGGTATCGTAAGGAGTTAAATCGCCAATTACGATTTCTTCTAATTCATGGATGACGAGCATAACGATTACTTTGTATAAATCGATTTCGTGTTCTAATTCTGCGGAAAATTCAGAATGAATAGCTATTGCAAGGATGCAGGTTCCGTAGATGTGCTCAGCAACGCTTTCTACTCTTTTTCTTTGGATATTTCGTGTAATTCGTCCTGAACGGACTACATCTTTTAGTTGAGTAGCTAAGAGATAAAATCTGAGAATTTCGTCGATTTTAGAGGAGTTCATCTGTTTTTTTGTGGGGTATAAAATGTATGTTAGAATGGGGATTTTCTAGATGTTAAGCTTTATGTTTTCGATCTTGGTTAGTGTAGAGTTCTTTCTTCTGTTTGCAAGAAAAACTCTTGATTTTCTGGATTATTCGTATACAATGGAATTATAGCATTGATATGCCTTTATCTTATCAGATTTTTATTTCTTTTTTTTATCTATCATGACGAAAACACTTAATAATCTTATTCATGCATATTTGGGGGAATCTCAAGCAAGAAATAGATATACTTTTTATGCATCTGCTGCGAAAAAGGAAGGATTTGAACAGATCGCTGAGATTTTCACTACGGTTGCAGAACAAGAAAAGAAGCATGGGAAGACGTTTTATGAGTTTATTGTAAAGCTTAACAAAGATGCTGAACCTGCAAATATGATTCATTTGAATACGGATCTTGATATTCTTGTAAGATTGGGGACTACGGCTGAAAATTTAAGAGATGCTATCAAAGGAGAACATGAGGAATTTGCAGATCTTTATCCTAGATTTGCTGATGAGGCAGAGGCTGAAGGATATCCAGAAATTGCTGCAAAATTTAGAGCAATTGCTCATGCTGAGGAACATCATAAAATGAATTTTGAGAAGCTATTAGAATTGGTGGAAAGTGGAAATTATTTTAAAGGTAGAGGACTGCAAACTTGGGTGTGCCGTGAATGTGGATATATGGTAATTGGTGAGGAAGCTCCTAAGGTTTGTCCAAGTTGTGATCATCCACAATCCTTTTTTGAAAAATTACAAAATGATTTCTAATGATTACTATGTTTCGTAATTTATTTGCGAGGAAAGGTGCTTGACCTCGCTCAGTATGAAAAAAAAAGCAACACGTAGCACAACAGAATCGTTATGTACTCGTACTCTCTTGAGGTGGTTTGAGGGGTTTTTATGCTCTTGGAGTGCTGAAAGCTTTGGAAGAAGCTGGATTGAGAGAACGTATTGACGCTGTGTATGGAGTGAGCGTTGGGGCGATTATTGCGAGTTATTGGGCAAGTGGATGGTCGGCTCAACAGATTTGGGAGAGATTTAGGGATTTGCCGATCGCTACGATGAAGTGGTTAACTCGTAGTCCTACAAAACATCTTTTAGAGACAGAAGTTTTGGAAGAATATTTCAAAAAAGATTTAAAACACACCTTTGAAGAGACAGAAATCCCAGTTTATCTTGGGGCGACAGATATTTTAAGCGGCAAATTTATTTTGTTCCGTACTGGAGAGCTGATGCGTCCTCTTTTAGGCAGCATTGCGTTGCCGGGGATATTCCCTTCGGTGAAATATCAGAATTTTTTATTAAATGATTGAGGAATTGTTAATAATTTCCCTGTAAAAGAAGCTAGGGAAGCCTATCCGGATCATAAACTTATTGGGGTGGCGTTGAGTAAGTTTCAGACTAGTTTAAAGCCGAAAAATTTGGTTTCTACGTTGGTAAATTCGTATAGTATTATGATTAATAGATTTTTTGTTCCTGAGGAAATGGCTATGGAATATTTGTTTTATGAAGATATAAAATGCTGAATCATTGAGCTTAATAAACATAAACGACATAGCTCTTTTGAACAAGGATATGCGAGTGGAAAACAGAAATTATTTTCTGAAGGATAGATGTATTTTAATTCTAAGAAATTAAAAAAAATAAGGGAGATCGTACGTCGTCCTTTATTTTTTTGAGTGCTTTTTTACCAGGGATGGGACTCGAACCCACACGACCGTGAAGTCACCAGATTTTGAGTCTAGCATGTCTACCAATTCCATCACCCTGGCATCAGGGAGTTTTTATTTTGCGGTTGTGATCGTATGGATTTCGTTATGGAATGCAAGATGAATTTTCTCTTGACTTTTAATAAAAAATCGTTAGAGTTAGTTTTAGGATGCTTTTTATCTTTTATTTTATGTAGCGATGAAAAAAATTCTTTGATTTTGGGCTTTTTGCTCTGTATGCTTGGGAATAGGAGCTACATGTGCAGCTTCCAATACTGATTGTTTGGACGTCGTTTTTGATAATGGAGACAGCATTTGTATTGCAATGGATAAACGCGGAACGACGTATGATGTTACTGTTGCGTCTTATTCTCTAGGATCCAACCTTTCTAGATATGCTTTGGCATGCGAACTTGAGACTCCGGACGGAGTGTTGCATTTTTTAGGTGGTTGTGAAGGTTCATTTACTTGTAGTAGTAATTATTGTAATGGGAATAAGAAAGTAACGTTGAATGTCAGGTATGATAATAGTCGTTATCGAGAAAGAATTGTAGATTATTATGATTTTACTTATGGAGATTGGGATTCTTATTGAAATAGAGGAGGAAGTAATAGTAATTCACACTCTAATTCTTATTTGTCTATTAGTTCTTCTCAGACTTCTCCAAGTATTAATACGTATGTTAATTTAACAGCAGAAACGGACCGTGATTATAGAGGATGGGTAACTTTTGAGATGCAGTATAGAGCTAGTAGTTCTAATTCTTGGCAAAATGTTTCTTCTAGTTCTTATTTTGTTGCATCTAATGCGTTTACTAATGGATATCAATTTACTAGTTATGATGATGGATATAGGACTTTTGGTAGCTTTGTTTCTTTTATGAAAGCTGGACAGTTTAGAGTGGTAGCAAAAGATGACTCAGGAAGAACGGCATACGCTCAGTTCTTTGTGGAAGAAGATTCTACTACTAATTCCTTTTTGAGTCTTTCTGCCTCTACTACTTCACCATCACTCAATACGTATGTGGATGTCACTGTGGAAACGGATTCAACTTATAGAGGAGGAGTAGATTTTTCTTTGGAATATAGATCTTCAAGTTCTTCTAGTTGGAAAACGATTTCTAGTAGTTCGAGTGATATTTCAGCTAGTACTTATTTGAGAAACGGATATCAATTTACGAGTTCTGATCGTGGATATAAAAAATTCTATGATTTCTTAAAATTTTATGAAGCAGGAGAATATAGATTAACTGCAGAAGATGATACAGGAAGAGAAAGAAGTCTGACTTTTTATGTGAAAGAGTCTCGTTCAACGGTAAATGATTATATTAGAATTACGACAAATAGATCTTATCCTGATGTAGATCAATATGTTAATATTACGTTGGAGACTTCTTCTGATTACAGAGGACGAGTGGATTTTGAGGTGCAATATAGATCTACTTCTTCTAGTTCTTGGTCTAAATTAGGAACTTCTTCTAGCTCTTATTTTACGGCAGATTCTTATTTGAGAAATGGATATCAATTTACGAGTTCTGATCGCGGATATCGTAGCTTTTCGAATTTTATAAGATTTGCAAAAAGTGGATCTTATAGATTGTATGTCAAAGATTCTGCTGGTAATCAAGATTATGTACAGTTTGATATCCAAAGTACTGATTCTTCTAGCTCTGTGAATGGATTTACTAACGCTGAACTTAGGAAAGTTACGAATCTTTCAAAAATCTGGAATAGCGTTATTGATCAGCTGAAAAATAAATCCTATTCTCTGAGGACTGATTCTTATTGGCAAAGACTTTCTGACTCTTTATATACGAATATGAGAGATGTAGTTTCAGGAAATTATTATAGAGTCTTTAAAGATTATTCAGACTTTTTATCTGCTTTTAATGAATGGTATACGTATACCGTAAGAAATAGATAGTTTATTGCGTATTTTTCTTGATAGAGTCTTTGATATCTTGGATATTGTGACCTTTACGAATCAGTTTTTGAATGGCGTCGAATCAATCGATGCCTTTCTTTTTATAATTTTGAAGCTCTTTGTAGATGTTTTTGAGGATTCCCTCGTGCATTTCTGATTTCATCTCCTCGACGACTTTTTCTAGGAGTTTTTTATCGATTCCTTTTTGGAGGAGCTTTTGCTTGATAAGAAAGAGAGGTTTTCCTTTTTTTACGACTTCAGAGTACAGGTAACTTGTGGCAAGATTTTTGTCATTGATAAAATTATTCTTGGTCAGTGTTTCCATCGTCGCAGAGATTTGATCGCTGTTATATCATTTTTTGTACAGAAGGATCCTGATCTCTTGCTCTGTTTTTGGGTATTTTGAGAGATAGGACATTGCATAGTCTAGGCAGCTTGCCATGTTGTTTGCAGATTATGGAGTAAAATTTAGCTATTTTGTCGGTCGATTTCGTAGTTGCTGGTTCGTTCAGTTCGTTCTTGAGTTTCGGTGTTGTTTATTTGTCCGTTGTATTCGAGGGTTTCTGTGGTGGGAGATTCTGCATTTTTTTCCTGTTTTTCTGTAGTTTTATCGAACATTTTTTGGAAATATTGGAGCTTCTTTTGGAATTGTGGATTTTCAGGATTGAAATCTTTGCCGATGTTGAAGTCGTATTCCCTGAGTCGGTAATATTTAAACGTTTCGGCGTAATCTTCCGTAGATGAAACCTGTGCGTAACTTCCTACGAACGCACTGGTGGGGCAACTTTTGGTTTCCGTGATAGTATCTCCTTTTTTGGAAAGATTTCGGCAGATATTGGAAAATTGGTTGTTGGTGGAGTCGAAAGGACTGTCAGAGTCGTAGATGTTGTTTACGTGTCCTAATTCGTGCAACACTGTGGAAAGAAGCACTTTGTAGGTGTGCTCTTTGCAGAAATAATATTGGATTTTTGTAGGTTTTCGGATGGTGGTTTCAGCGATGGCAGTCCCCTCTCTTCGAAAACGTCCAAGTAGAGAATAACAGTTGTCAAAGTGTAGTTCGAATTTAGGAACTTTTCCTTTTATGTATCCATTTTTTTTCATGTAATTGGTAATTCTGTAGATTTCAATTTTGATTTCAGTATTGGAGAGCTCGGAAAGTCTCGTATTGAGCAATTGTTTTGCTTGGCGGTCGGTAAGATTTCCAGCGAAGAGATCGTCGAGAGAATGCTTAGTGAATCGGTCATTGATCCCAGCAAAAGAAAGATTTACTGAAAAAGAAACAAGAGAAACAGTCAAGAGTAAGAAAAATCTGATTTTTTTCATGCTTTACTGGAGGTGGGGTAAATGAGTTTCTCTTTGGTTTTATCTTGTGAGTCCAATTTTGAGATTTCTGCCTTCAGAAGTGAATTCTGCTATGATATCTCCTGTTGGAGTGGCTGAAGTGATGGAAAGAAGCAGAGCTTCTTCTTTGAAAAAATCATTGAATTCTGTCAATATTGCAAGTAATTCAGGGTCGGAAGAGCTGTATGTCATCTGTACTCTTGCGTCCACAGGGAAATCAGCATCTTTTCTCATTTGGTTGAGAAAACGGGAAATTTCACGGGCAAGACCTTCTCTTTGAAGCTCTGGAGTCAGCGTGAGGTCAAGTTTTACAATAGTTCCTCCTTCTAGAGAAATATTGTCTCCTTCTAGTCCTTCATAAGTGATCTCATAATCGGTTGGTGCAAGCTGTCGTGTATTCCCATTAGCAGAAAATACCTCGATACCTTCTGCGGTTTCGCGTACGTTTCCTTGTTTTCCATTGGCGATGATTTGCCCTGTATCTTTCCCAAATTTTTGAGAAAGCTGAGATCCGAGAGGTTTATAGATTTTTACAATGGGAGTATCTGATGAAAATTCTGAAATTTCTTTGACATTGATTTCTTCGCGAAGGATATCTGCGTATTTTTCTAGGATATTTTGTGACATTCTAGTGACAAGATAAGATAAAGATTTACCTCTTTTTTATATCGAAAACATCTTTGAAATCAAGTTAATCCAAGGTTAACCCTTTCATAATTTTTTTCAGAGGTTTTAATGAAGCGAGGACAATACCTCCATTAAGTACTAATGCAGATATGATGAAGAGGATAGCATTTAACTCTTGTAAACAGAAATGATGGAAAAGAACACCGATGATACTCGCAATAATTAAGATTCATCAGAGAAAAAAAGCTGTTTTTGGTTGGATGATCGGAAGAATCTTGTTTTTTGTGGCGATACCTATTGCTCCAAATGTGAAGAAACATTCGATAGCAACTTGTGTAATTACTCCTCCGAGGAGATTCCAGCGAGGGATGAGAAAAATTCCAATCAGTATTCCTATGGTCACTCCAATGAGATTATTCCAAAACAGTACATTTTGCTTATCTACAGCGACAAATAGGTAATTGAATACTTGTTTGATAAATGAAAGAGCGAGGACAATTCCTAGGAAAGGGAGTAGTTGGTTGGATCCTCGGTTTGCAAGATCTCCTCGTGTCCCTAAGAAATCACGAGAGGAGACAAATCGGATAATTTCGTCGTTAAAAATGCAGAAATTTAATGCGATAATTCCAGCAATCCAAACGATGAGAGTGAGCAGATTTCCAAAACTTTTTTTCTTATTTTCGGTGGAATAATTTGGGATTTTATGGAGGAGAGAATTTCCTAGTGACGATGGGATAATTAGGAGAATTTCGATGAGTGATAATGATAATGCTCGGAATCCAACGTATTTAAATCCGCTTGAAGTCGGGAAAAATCGTCCAAGAAACATCAATACAATGAGGGTGTGAAAACTGGAAAAGAAGTATGCTGTTCCGTATTTTCGGTTTCCTTTGAAGATATTTTTGATGAAAGAGAGGTCAATGTCGATCTTGAAAGGAAGGAGATTCTTTGATCTTTGGTGGATTTCGATATTTTGTCCGATGGAACTTGCTGTAACGGAGAATACTACCAAACAAAAGGCTACAATCATTATTGGCGTTACAGGTCCTTCTGCTTGTAAATTAACGTTTTTGAAAAATAGATACACAGTAGGGAGTAATACGGCAAGTTGTGAAAATCTTGCGATGATGAGTGATACACTCAATCTTTCCATTTTTCGGAAGAGTTGGAGAGGGAGCTGCTGGATTCCTACGAACATATTACTTGCAGAATAGAGCATAGCAAGCGGTAGTCCTCGAATGATAAATTGATTGTCGGTGTAGGCTGGGATCAGGTAAGCAGTTGTAATGGCTATCGTATAAATTACGATAATCATAAACACTCTCATTCAAACGAATTTGTGGTAGGTTGTTGCTAATTCTTGTTTTGCATTTGAAACATCGGCGTCGTTGTGGCTTTTTTGCCCTTCATCTACGGTTTCTTTGATAGTTCCTAATCTTTTGAGCGCGATGACATAAATTCCAAAGTCTACTAAAGCTGTCCATCGTGCAAAAAACCTAAAAATCGTCCCGTAGTCTCCATATCTTAGCGGTCAGAGATAAGACGAGATGATTTTTGTGATGACAAAGCCAAATAATGCAGAAATAATTCTCCCAAAGAGTTGTCGTGCTGCATCTTTGACTACAAGTTTATGAGAAGGAATGTTGTCCATAGATGTATCTTGTTTAATGCCCCTTTTTTTCCTCCCTTAGCAGGGGGAAAATGCTAATGGGATATGGATTTTTTACGATTAGAGTTTTAATTTTCTACAAAGTTTTTCCCAGAGTGTTTGCTCGTAATTGTCTTTCTGAGGGAGTTCTCCTATTTTCACGAGATTTTGGATGAATGTCTCGAGGTGCTCTGGGGTATCATGTAAGGTAAAGATGAGAGTTCCTTTGTTGGAAAGGAATACGATATTTTGAATTTGTTCTTTTTCTACGTGATATTCTAGTACGAATCCTGAAAAGTTGTTTCGTTCATAGCATTTTTCATCGATAAAGAGTCAGTTCTCTTCTATTTTTATGATGATGTCTTTATCCATTTTGTTTAGGAAAAAGAAATAACCACCTACAAAAATGAGAACAATTATTGCTCCGATCCAATTTTTAGAAAGGAATGAAGCAACGACTACTGCTCAAACGATGATAAAAAAGATAATAAATCGCAGTTTTGATCTAATAAACTGTTCTCCATTGTACACGGTTAGGTTCATGGGCGTGCGGTTACGGATAAAGCGTTAGTTGATGGCTTTGATTGTGATATCAAAGATGAGATCTTTACCTGCAAGTGGATGATTGAAATCTAGCGTAATTTCTGTATCGGTTTTGCTTACAACAGTTAAAGTACCGTACATAGTTGGGATTTTATCTCCTACTTTAGCATCAGCAAGTTCTTGTGCTTCAGAAAGTGGGTATGTAACGATATTTTCTTCACTTCTTTCTCCGTAAGCGTCTTTTGCTGGGATATTGATGGTCTTGGTTTGTCCGATCTTCATTCCTAATACTCCTGCGTCAAATCCTGCAATCATTTGCCCAGCTCCTGCACTAAATGATAATCCTTCTGTGTAGGATCTCTCTGGAGTGTAGGTATTACAAGCTTTTGCTACAGATTCTACACTGGTATCAAAAACAGTTCCATCTGCTAATCTTCCGATGTAATCAACAACGATATTATCTCCGCTTTTTACTGTTTGAGTTCCTTCTCCGGTTAGGGAAGCGGCATCTAAATAGTTTTGTACGGCTTCTGGACACGTCATGGTAGATGAAGTATTGGATAAAAGGGTGGTTTCGTCTTCCCCGGTATTTTGTTCGATTTGTTGCGTTTGTTCTGTGTCGTCTTGTAGGTTTTCGTCTACTGGTGTTTGCGTCCCACAAGCTGTTAGGAAAAGTGTGGTACTTCCTAGTGCAATCAATGCGAGTTGTTTCGTATTCATTGTGAATAGTACTGAAAAAATAAAAGATAAAGCTGAAAAGCTTTTGGGAAGGATATCCTTTTCAGGAGGTTTTGCAAGAGAAAAACCTCTTGACTTTTTGAAAATTTCGGTTATAATTACAGGTTAGTTATCAGTCTGTAAGATTTTTTTCCTTTTCTAAGGAGTCAAATATTATTGATAAGATCAGCTTTTTTTATCTCTTTTTGGATATCTTCTACTTTTTGTTCATTGAAGAAAATAGATCCGGAAGCAATGAGTTTTTTAGCTTCTCCATTGGAAGGAGCGAGTCAAGTTTGTACGAGAAGTTCGAGAATTCTGATGCCACCTTCTGGGAGGTTGATATTTCCTACTTCGTTGGCGAGAGCTGTGATTTCATCGGAGGTCATGGTCGGTAAAATCTCTAGAGGGTCGCCGAATAGGATCTTGGATATTTTCTCCGCCTGGACACTTGCATCGTGTCAGAAAATCATTTCGACAATATAGGATGCTAGTTTTTGCTGTCCTAACCTCTTTTCTGGAGCTTGTTGATGTTGAGTGATGATGGCTTCAATTTCTGGTAAGTCTATCAAGGTGAATGCTTTGAGGTATCTAGGTACTTCGGAGTCTGTCGTGTTCATAAAGAATTGATATACGAAGTATGGACTGTTTTTTTGAGGGTCGAGCCATACCGCGTTTCCTTCAGATTTTCCAAACTTTTTCCCTGATGCATCCAACATGAGAGGGATTGTCATTACGTAACATTCTTGGTCTCCTCCGAGCTTTTTACGAATCATTTCTGTTCCTGTGACCATATTTCCTCGCTGATCAGAACCTCCGATTTGGAGTTTTACGCCGTGTTTTTCGTTGAGGTGAAGGAAATCGTACCCCTGGAGGAGCATATAGCTAAATTCGGTAAACGAGAGAGATAATTCAGGATTTTCTATTCTTTTTTTGATAGATTCTTTGGTAAGCATGGTGTTTACGGTGATATATTTCCCGACATTGGTGAAAAAATCGAAGAGGTTCATCTCTTTCACGAAATCGTAGTTGTTCATAAACTCGACTTTAAGCTCTTTCCCGGTGATTTTATTGAGATTAGCCATAAACTGTTGAATTTGCTTAGAAATAGCTTCTTGATTGTGCTTTAGCTCTGCTTCGTTGAGAAACGCTCTGTCTGAGTTTTTACCTGAAGGATCTCCGATGAAGCCGGTTGCTCCTCCAATGAGCATAATAAAGGTATTTCCTCTTTTCATAAAATTGACTGCAGTCATGATGGTGAGGAGATGTCCTAGGTGGAGACTGTCGGCTGTAGGATCATATCCGCAATAGAATTTCTGTCCTCCTTGGTTGTAGAGGTCGAATAATTTTTCGTCAGTGAATTGATAAATGAGGTTACGAGCTTGAAGTTCGGTTTTTAGGTCCATGGTATGAAAGAAAAATAAAGGTGTAAAAAGCTGATTTAGTCTAGGATTTTATCGAAAATTGCATTTAGGAGTTTTGGAGCTCCGTCGTCGGCGTATCTTTTTGCGAGTTCTACCATTTCGTTGATGATGACGGCTTTTGGAGTTTTGAGTGCTTTGTATTCAGTATATCAGAGCAGAAAAAGCGCTTGGTTACATACTTCCATTTCTTCGTAGGGGAATGAATCGTTGTGTGTATTGACGAGCTGTTTGATAGTTTCCGTGAACTCTGGGAATTTATCAATCATTATTGCAAGATATTCACCGTCTACATCGTCGGATTTTCGTTGGTCGAAGAATGATTTGAGGTAGTAAGGAATTTCTTGTTGATCGTCGGAAGTCAGCATTTTTTTTATCTCTTTTTGGAACTTTTCTCCTTCTTTGCTGGTTTTATTTCGTAGATCTTGCAAGTCAGCGAGGAAATTTTCGTCGAAAAAAGGGTCGTTTTCCGCTTTTATATCTCGATCTGGATTGGTGTTTGCTTGCTCGAGGTTGGCAGTAAGCTTTTGGAGAAAACAATAGTGGTAAAGATAGGAAAGTACCAGTTTGCGAGCGTTAATTCTTTGATGGACGTTCATGGGGAAAGAGAGAAAAGATAAAAGAGAAGGAGGTTTATCATAATTCTAATAAATTTACTTGGATTTTATGGCTCATTTCGAGGACTTCATACTCTTTTTCAAAGAGCTTAAGCGTAGAGAGAAAGTGAAGTCTCTCTCCAATTCCTGCTTCTGCGAAATAGAATAGTTTTAATGCTTGATCGAGTCCCATGCTCGTCCAATCGATGATTTCTAGTGATGGGATGTCTTCCTGGAGACGTTTTCCTAACGGGAGATCTTCTGAAAGGTGAGCTGGGAAAAAGATGGGATGCGCTTTCGGATATTTTGTGAGGAAGATTTTGATTTTTTTGATTGAAGTGTTGAGGTCTACAGCAGGAGAAAGATTAATTAACACGTAAGGGTCGTGAGGTGGTTGCTGTTTTTCTGCGTTGTTGAGAAATTCTTTGAGGATGGGGATGCTTAAATCTCCGACCATTTTCAGCTTTTTTGGGTAGGTTTCTGCTTCGTTTTGGAGTGTTTTGTCGGAAGAAGAAACGTTTAAAATCTTTTCTGCGATGCCGGTCGAAAAATGTTCTCTGAGAAGTACGATTTTTGCACGTTCGAGGAGAATTTTGTGCAGAAGAGCAGTCCCCTCTTTGTTTTGTGTTCCTAGACCTCCAATGAGAGCAAATTTCCCTGTGTTGATGTATCTTTTGTATAAAAGTGGTAAATTTCGTCCGTCGTGAGGGAATTTTCTTTCTTCATCAACGACTTGTCCTCCTCAAAATACGATAAAATCCCAGTTTTGATTGATTCAACATATATTTCTTACGTGATCGATGGCTTTGGATTTTTCTAGAACTTCGATTTTATCTAAAATTCCTGTAGGAACCAGCTTTTTATGACTGATGATTCGGTGTTCAAGTCGGTCTTTATTTCCAGCAGAGATAAAAATCTGTTCAGGATGTAGTGCCTGTTCCACCCACCTCAAAAGTGAGAGAAGGATTACTTCGTCTCCAAAATTTTTGTATCCATAGTATCATTTGATGAGGATTTTCATGGGAGAGAACACGGAGAAATGTGATAAAAATCCATTGTAAAAGATATGGATTTATGACTAAAATACAAGAACAAGAAATAAACTCGCCCAGAATTTGACAAACTTGTTTATTTTCAGTACAATTGAGAAGCATTTTATTTACCCTCAATCTCAATGCACAAATTTTGACTGGATATCGAGGAAACGTTTGCTCTTGTTGCAAAGAATCCAAACATTTCCGATCTGCATGTGTCTGCCTGAGAACGTCTCGCTTATAGAATCAATGGCGAGCTCACTAGGTATGAAGACTTTGGAGAAGTCTCTGACGAGCAGATGGAAATTATTTTGAGACAACTTTTTCGTAATAATCCTCAAAGGTATGATAAATTCTTAGCGGATAAAGAAGCAGATTTTGCTTACCTTTCAAAAGGAGGAAATCCTTATAGAGTAAATGCATTCTTGAAAACAGGGAAATTAGGTGCTGTATTGAGGAAAATTGATCTAGAACCAAGAAATTTGGAAGATATTATGTTTCAGACACAACTTCAGTCTATCAAAGATAATATTTTGCAGGCAAAGAAGGGTCTTTTTTTGGTGACTGGGCCTACAGGAGCTGGAAAATCGACTACCATCGTTGCTATGTTAGAAGAAATTAATAGAAGTCAGCCTTATCATATTATTAGTATTGAAGATCCTATTGAATATATTTTTAAACCAAAAAAATCGTTGATTTCTCAGAGGGAACTTGGACATGATACGTGGTCATTTAGTAATGCGATAAAATCTGCTCTGAGAGAAGATCCAGATGTGATTTTTGTGGGAGAGATTAGAAATGTGGAAACTGCTGAAGCAGTCCTTGATTTGGCGGAGACTGGACATTTGGTGTTCTCGACCTTACATACTAATTCTGCTCCTTCAAGTATTAACAGATTTCTTTCTTTCTTTCCTTCTGATATGCAGCTTGGAATTTTGGATAGATTAGGAGATTCCTTGTCTGGAATCCTTTCTCAAACTTTGGTAAAGAAAAAGGATGGACTTGGAAGAATTGCGGTATTTGAACTGTTGTTGAATAATACTGCAGTGAGAAATAACCTTAAAAAGAGAACGCTTGATCAGATTCCTAATATTATAGAGACTTCTAGTCAAACCGGAATGGTTTCTACGAAACAATATGCTAGAAAGCTTCAAGAAAGGGATCTTATTAGCCAGGAAGAAGTAGATCAGTTGATTAATAGTAGATTCCTTTAATCTTTAAGTTGACGGTAACGATGAGTAATGAACAATACTTTGGTGGTAATCAACGTAAACGTCCGATGACGAGGAGAGAAATTGAAGAAATGAGAAGAAATATGAAAAAAGTTGATTTAATTCATGAAAAAGCTCAAAAATATCATCAAAAGGAAGCTCAGAATTTGGAAAAACTATTGGATGCGACACTTTGAACCTAACTCATTCCTATCTATTCCTTTGACTATGAATATTTTGTATGATATGAACTCACCTCTTTTATCTTTCTATTTATGTCTCAATGAATAAAGAACTTCTTGCTAAACATCTTCCTCCGTATCTTTTGGATTTTGCTAGTAAGTTTACGATTCCTGAAGAATTTCTCCAAAAGTACGCTGATTTAGTAGTTCTTGTGCTGGAATCTAAATCTATCGCAGATGAAAAAGAAAAACAAAGCTGGTTCGATTTATATCCTTTAATGAATGAAGAGCAGATTTCTAAACTTCGTGAGATTTTAACTAAAGAAAAGGAAAAACTTGCAGAAATTGAAGCAAAATATCAGGAAAAGCAAGAACAAATTAAACAAAAATATGAAAAAGTTTTTTCTTCTCCTGAATATCAAAAACAACAACAAGCTCTTAAAACAGCAGAGACTGCTTCCAAACAACAAGAAGAGCAAGAAGCAGACGCTTTACTTAGTCAGATTTAATCGTGATGGTCAAGAAATCTTTGTTGGCAATCAACTTTCTTTTTTGTTCTTTTGTGGCTGTTTCTCAGGGGCAATATGCTCAGGAAACAGATTTTTGTGATAATGGAGAACTGATGCAACAGGCGTTTTGTGCTGCAAAGAATGCTAGTACGATTGTCGATCGAGGAAATACTCCAGAAGCGGTTTGAAACCGTATTTTTAGGAACTCTTCGGAGATTGAGATTAGTCTAGGATGAGAACATAAAAAGATGGTTGAAGTGAATAAAAAAGGACCGTTATTATCTGAAGTTATCAGGTTTTTTCTTACTTTTACCATTGTAATCTCGGTGACGATGATCATTTATAATGGTATCCTTTATATTGTTAAATCTGGAGGAGGTAAGGATCCTAATGATGTTAGAGATAATCTTTTATATCTTGTTATTGGAATTTTAGTTGCTTTGATGAGTATTTCTATTGTTACGCTGTTTCAGTCGGCGGGAAATGATCTGGAAGAAGCGACTTCTGGGGTTTCTGCTAATGCAAAGGAGGGATGGGATGCTCTAGGGGAGAGTTTTTAGTGTTTTGTATCTTTATATTTCTTTTTATAAAAAAGATGATAAGGCTGTTAACTGCAGGAATTCAATTACATGTTCCTAAGGATGGATTACAAGCGGATGTTGAGATTCCTTCGACGATTGTTACGGGACAATCTGATATTTGGAGTATTATCTCGTTTATTAATGGGTATTTGTGGTTTTTTATTGGTTTTTTGTGCTTTATTTTCCTAGCTTATAATGGAGTGATGCTTGTTATGGCGAGGGGAAATAGTAAAGATTTTGATAAGACGAAAACAGGAATGCTAGGCTCTGCAGTTGGAATTGCAATTTGTTTCTTGTCGTATTCGTTGGTGAAACTTGTGGTAAATTTGTTTGGACCTGGGACGTTTTAATCCTTCGTTTTAACGCTTTTGATCTTATGTTTGAAAACAGCTTTTTATGTCTGTTTTCTTTTTTTAATTGTGATAAATATGTCTAAATTTTAAAAAGTCAACGTTTAATTTGTCACGATTGTCGGCTTTTGTCGTAAACGTGGTTGTATGGGCATCGTTTGGGTAGAATTGTATGACACGATTGTCATTTTGGATGTGATGGAGGGCTGTCGAAGGTCTTTTGTCTCATTCATGATGCTATTTGGCTGAGATTGCTATGGAAAACTCCGCTGATAACCTATGGTTGTCAACGCTGTCAGAAAATGTCCAAAAAAGTCTTGCATTTGTGTCTAATATTCTTATCTTAGACGACAGTCTATTTCTGTGGAGACAGAATGACGGCCCTGTTTGGTCAGAATTTTGTGACTTTTATATCATTATTTTATTACACACATGTCTTTAAAAAAGATGTTCGCTGCAGTTTCAGGAGTGATTCTTGCAGCACAAACACTTCTTCCTGTAAACGTGCTCGGTGCAACTGTTTTCGGAGAAGAAATGGAAGATGCATACGCATACGCGTATAGCGCTGGGGTTACTACTCAGTACCCAATAGAAAATGCAAACATGTTTGGTGCTATGACCAGAGCTGAAATGGCTAAAATGCTTGGAGCATGGGCTGAATCTGTTCTTGGAATAACTCCAGACACTTCAAAGTCTTGTACATTTACTGACACGGCTTCAGTAAAAGGAGACTTAGCTGACTGGATCGTTAAGTCTTGTCAAATGGGTCTTATGGGAGTAGGAATTTCTGCTTTCCGTCCATTTGATACTGTATCTCGTGCTGAATTCGGTACTGTTCTTTCTAGAGCTATCCGAGGAGATGAAAATGATGGAGGTACTCCTTATTATCTAGCTCACCTTAATGCACTTAAAAATGCAGGTATCATGACTAAAATCGATGATGCTGAGAACACGAAAGAAGTTAGAGGATATGTAATGATTATGCTTCAGAGAGCTGAATCTAATGAAGACGTAATCGCTGGAGGACTTTCTCAATGTAAAGATCCTTTAGTTGCTCTTGCATGTGCTCTTGAAACTTCTGAATGTCCTGCAATCTGTAAAGAACATGCAGATGAGATAGATACAACTGTAGTAAAGGCTGGAGACTTAAAAGTTTCTGTTGCTGATTACTCTTCACAGATTAAATCTGCTCCTATGAAAGGAACTGTTGTATTCAACTCAGTAGCTCTTAAAGCTTCAGAAGCAATCACTATTAATTCTATAGTTTTGGAGAGAGTTGGACTTTCTAGCAGAGCTGATATCTCTGGAGTTCGATTCGAGAAAGATGGTGAAGCTATCTCTTCTAAAGGAAAAGTTTCTTCAGATGGAAAAGTAACTGTTAACTTCACAAGAGGATTTACAGTAAAATCTAATGAAGTTCTTGATCTCGTAGTAGAACTTAATGGTGCTGCTGCAGGATCTCAAGTTGCTTTCAAACTTGTTGATGCTTCCTCTACAGCTAAAAATGTTAGCGTAGAAGGAGAGACTACTACTTACCAGACTGTAAACTATACAGTAGCTGTTGCTAAGTTTACTGCTGTAAACGGTGATGATGCTACTTATAAGCTTGGATCTCAGAAGACTTACACATTTGGAGAATTCAAAATCGAAAATGTATACGACACTACTGGAAAAGAAGACAAAGAAATCGTAATAAGAAGTGTAGTATTGAACAATGCTTCTGGATTCGATCTTGAAGGATTGCTTAGCAATGTTCAAGTATATAGAGATGGAAAAGTTGTTTCAAAGCATGTTACTCTTGATGGAAAAACTATGGTTATTGCTTTGGATGACGATGAGATCGCAGGAGGAAGAACTGCTACCTATACTATTATGGGAGAGATCGACTCTCTTGAGAGAATTCCTTCTTATGTTAACTTAGAACTTAAAAAGACTTCTGATCTTGTAGCTGAAGAAAAAGCAACTAAGTTTAGAACTACTAACGATGCTGTAGCTGGAGCTAAATCTTCTGTTTATGCAATAGAAGGAGGAAAGATCAGATTTGTTAACGACAATTCTTTCGCTACATCTATAGATGCAGGTACAGGATCTAACGATGTTGTAGTTGCAAAAGGTGTTCTCGAAGTAGCAGAACCTGTATTGTTGAAAGATCTTACTATCAGCGTTCCTGCTGGTAATACACTTATTAAGAATATGTCTATTGAAGTAGCTGGTTCTAGATATGGATTAGATGAATCAACTCCAGGAATTTGGACAATTGATGAAATCGCAGTAAGTCGTGATGCATCTGTTAGAGTATTAGTAGATCTTGAAACTAATGCTGTTGGAAATGCAATCGCTTTCTCTAACATTACTGCTGGTTCTTTCGCATCTAATGTTGAATTCCTTAACAATGGAGAAGTTCTTGCTCCAGGACAAGCTATTGCTGGAGTAATTAAGTTAGCTAGAATTAATGTAAAGACTCCTACTTTCTCTCTTACTGAAACTTCTAATCTTTCAGCTCAGAAAGTAGTTGTTGGAGACGCTGCTACTAGAGTTGTATTCGAAGGAGACTTGGTTGCAAAGAAAGGAGATGTTGCAGGAAGATCTATTGTGATTGCTGCTAATAGCAACACATTGAATGCTAATACTAAATTAGCTCTTACTGTATACATTAATGGAAAGAGTTATAGCTGTGGAACTGAAGGTCTTGGTAATGCATTTACTTCTTGTAAAGTAAATCAAGGTCTTGGAACTATTGGAGAAACTCCTACGAAAGTTAAAGTTGAAGCATATCTTGACGCTACGAATGGTGCTGCTGCAGGAAAGATCGCTCTCGATATCTACGCAGATGGAAAATTAGATGGAAATGATACGAAGTCTAATACAGTTACTACTGTAGATCTTCAAGTTTCTCCTGCTGCAAGTATTAATGTTTCAAATGCTGGAAGCGCTAATACTATCGCTATAGCTGGATCTAACAAGACTTTGGCAACATTCAGCATTAATGTTACTAATGGATTTGCTGAACTTAGCGGTCTTGTATTAAGTGGTGCATTCTCTGGATCTACTTCTCATAAGTTGTTTATTGATGGAGATGATGTACAGGCTATTGCTGCTATATCACCTACAACAGGAAATAAACTTAGCTTTACAGGATTCAACTTCTACGCTGCAGAAGGAAAACACACTGTAGAGATTAAAGCTAGCATCCCTACTGATGCTCCAACAGGAACGGCAATCACCATTGATAGCTACGATATTGATGGATCTGCAACTAAGACAGGAGCTCTTAGCTTGAAATACTTCTTCGTAAAAGTTATCCCTACTATTACTGTAAAGAGCGTAAATTCTGATAAGAACGAGATGATTATCCAAATCTCTAACGGATATGATACTCCAATTACTCTTGATAGTATAGTAGCTACTAACGTTGCTGGTGCTTCTATCGCTGGTAATGTTGTTACTATTACTGAAGGAACTAAACAAACTGGAACTTTCTCTGCTATTACTCTTGCAAAGGGAGATGATCCAGTTGAATTGAAGCTTAATGTAAATGCTTCTAAGACTATGACTCTCGATGGATTGAATTATTCTATCGATGATGAAGATGGAACATTTACTTACGCTATCGACAGCACTTATGCTGATCCTATCAAATGGGGAGACTTTAGATTAGCTGGTAAATAGTCTAGTTTAAATTCTTCTCTAGAAAAACTCTCTGTCCTTCGGGATGGAGAGTTTTTTTGTATTTAAAAAATCTCCTTTTGGAAGGAGGGTAGCGTGTTTTTGATATGTTTTCTTTTGTTAGTATTCTGTATTATATTCATTTTTTCTAAAAAGTCAAGAGAAAGTCTTTAAAAGCAAAAGCTGAACTGTGAATATAGCAGATATGATCTGCTAAAGTGTGTATTACTGTAAAAAAGGCATTTTTTAACTTAAAATTGTCAAAATCTCTTGCAATTACATAGGAGATTCGTATAGTGATAGTGTTCTAGTCTTTAGACGTTTGTCGCTACAACCAGTTCTCATCTGTGAAAACGTGGCTAGTGATAAACTTGATTTCCGCAGTTGATTGATGGCTCATTGATTTGGAAGCTATCGAGGACAGGAAATCAGATTTCTTTTTATTACTTATTTTTATTAACTATGGCAACAAAACCACATGTTAATGTAGGTACTATCGGTCACGTTGATCACGGTAAGACTACACTGACAGCAGCAATTACGACGGTTGCAGCTACGCAAGGATTTGCACAAGCTACGGCTTATGATCAAATCGACAACGCGCCTGAAGAAAAGGCAAGAGGAATTACTATTGCTACAAGGCACGTGGAATATGAGACAGAAACTAGGCACTATGCTCATATTGATTGTCCAGGACATGCCGATTACGTAAAAAATATGATCGTTGGAGCTGCTCAGATGGATGGAGCTATCCTTGTAGTTGCTGCTACTGATGGACCTATGCCTCAGACAAGAGAACACGTTCTTTTGGCTTTCCAGGTAAATGTTCCAAAGATCGTTGTATTCCTTAACAAATGTGATATGGTAGACGATCCTGATATGATCGATCTCGTTGAGGAAGAAATTAGAGATCTTTTGGCTAAACATCACTATGACAAAGATTGTCCTATCATTAGAGGATCTGCTTTGAAAGCAGTAGAAAATCCTACTGATGCTGAAGGAGCTGCTAAATGTATTTGGGAACTTTTGAATGCTTTGGATACTTACATTCCTGTTCCTGAAAGAGATTCAGCAAAACCTTTCTTGATGCCTGTAGAAGATGTTTTCTCTATTAAAGGTAGAGGAACTGTTGCAACAGGAAGAATTGAAAGAGGAATCGTTAAAATGAACGAAGAAGTTGAACTTCTTGGTCTTGGAGCTGAACCTACTAAAACAGTAGTTACTGGAGTAGAGATGTTCCATAAAGCATTTGATCAAGCTGAAGCTGGTATGAACGTTGGACTTTTGCTTAGAGGAGTTGATAAAGACTCTATCGAAAGAGGACAGGTTCTTTGTAAACCAGGTTCTGTAAAAACTGCTCATAAGTTTGAAGCTGAAGTGTATGTATTGAAAAAGGAAGAAGGAGGAAGACATACTCCATTTATGGCAGGATATAGACCTCAGTTCTTCATCAGAACTACTGATGTAACTGGAAATATTGAATTAGCACCTGGTGTAGAAATGATTATGCCTGGTGATAATGCCAAAATTATCGTTGATTTGATTTACCCTGTAGCTCTCGAAGACAGTTTGAGATTCGCTATCCGTGAAGGAGGTAGAACTGTAGGAGCTGGAGTGGTAACTAAAGTTCTTGAGTAATTTTATACTGACTTATTTATTGTTCGGCGGGAGGCAGATGTTCGTGTCTGTATTCCCGCTGGATGAAGAGTCAGCCTTTTATTTATACTTCAAAGTGATTGATAATGTCTGCTGTTAAAAAAGATCAAACTCCAAAATTAAGAATAAAGCTAAAGAGCTACGATGTAAGAATGCTTGAGGCGGCAGTTGCAAAGGTACTTAGCTTATTGATAAAGTCAGGAGCTGAAGTTAAAGGTCCTATTCCTCTGCCAAAAAAGAGAAAGGTATATACTGTGTTGAGATCAAACTTTAAATTTAAGAGTTCTAGAGAGCAGTTTGAGAGAATTTCTTATACGAGGTTGATTGATGTGACAGAAACAGGTCCAAAAACTGTAGAATATCTGCAAACGTTATCAATCCCTGTGGGGATTCTAGTGGATATTAAGGTGTTTTAAGAAGTTTTAGACGCTAGTTTTGATTTTTGTTTGAGCAAGATTGGATTCTTCGCTTCGCTCGACATCATATGTTACAAAAAAGGAGGATCAGCTTTATACTCTATAATTGTGTATGACAATGTATAATAAATGAGGTATAGTTGTAGCAAAAAAGGAGATGACAAGACTCTGGGTTGATGGGAAAATGACTCCAGTAACGCTTGTACAAGTTTTGCCACAGAAAGTATTGAGATACAAGACTATGGATAAGGACGGATATTCTGCCGTAGTGATTGGTGTTGAAGAAAAAGATTTAGAAAAAGCAAAAGGACATAAAAAGGCTTATACGATGACGACAGAATTCAAAGTAGATGATGCTTTTGTTGCCGCTCATGAGGTTGGAAGCGTATTGGATGCTGCTTTTTTGGAAGGCGTTGAATTGGTAACGGTTAAAGGAACGACCAAAGGAAAAGGATATCAAGGTGCAATCAAAAGATTTCATCTTGCTGGAGGTCCAAAAACTCATGGTTCAAAATTTCATAGGCATATTGGATCTATGGGAAACAGAAAACCTCGTAGAACGATGAAAAATCATCCTCATGCAGGACATATGGGAGATGAGGCTATCACTCTCAAAAAGATTGCTATTTTGGATCGTTTGCAGAGAGGAGATGAGCAATTATTGACTATTAAGGGTTCTTTGCCTGGAGCAAGAAATGGACTCTTGAAGTTTGTGATAGAATAGATGTTAGATATTTAAACGGTGCTTGTTACTTATTTATTCTTTATCTTAGTTGTTTCAATGGCTTACTCAGTTGATGTTTATGATAAAAATGGTAAAGTAGTCTCAAAGGTAGAGCTTAATGCGGAACTCTTTGCTGATGAAAAAGTGAATAAAACGCTGATTCAGGAGTACTACTTGCTTCAGATGGCGAATGCTCGTCATGTAATTGCTTCTACTAAAAATAGAGGAGAGGTTTCTGGTTCTGGTCGCAAGCTCTATAGACAGAAAGGTACAGGAAATGCTAGAGTTGGAGATAGGAATTCTCCTGTTCGTAAGCATGGAGGAGTTGCGTTTGGACCTACTTCTGAAAGAAATTTTGAGAAGTTTATGACTAAAAAGGCAAGAAAGCTGGCTTTGAATGGATTGATTACTTTAAAAGCACAAGAACATGGTCTTGCAGGATTGAAACTTTCAGAGATGCAACCTAGGACAAAAGATGCAGCTACTATTATTGAAGCATTAGGACTTACTGGTAAAAAAGTACTTCTTGTGATGAAAAATAAGCAAGATGGTATTGAAAAATCATTTCGTAATCTTCCTAAAGTTAAATATCTTTTGCTTGATTATCTGAATCCTAGAGATGTGATGCATGCAGATAAAATTGTATTCTTGGAAGATGCATTAGCTTCTCTTAATGAGAATAAATAAGTTATTATTTGCTGATTGGGTCTTTTGTAGCGTTACTCAGCATAACAGGTTGATTTATCTTACAAATTATTGTAGCAATGACATTTAGAGAAAAACTCCAACAGAGAGCAAAGAAAAACACAGCTCCGAAAGCGTTGAAAACGTTTTCTCCTTATGATATTATTTTGTCTCCTTTGTTAACGGAAAAGACTCATAAGGATCAGGAAGTTCATAAATATGCGTTTAAAGTGCATGGCGATGCAAATAAAAATGATATAAAACAAGCTGTGGAGTATCTTTACAAGGTACATCCTCTTAAAATTAATATCGTGAATGTCCCTTTCAAAGGTCGCTCTCAGAGAAAATTGGTGAGAACTAGCTATAAAAAGGCAGTAATTACTCTCTCTGATAAAGAGAATATTGAAATTGGTGTATAGTCAGATTTATTTATCTCTTTTATTTTGGATTACGATGGCGTTGAAAAAATATAAGCCGTATACCCCTTCTAGGAGATTTATGGTTGGGTACGACTTCTCAGATTTAACAGCTAAAAAGCCTGAAAAGTCTTTGACTGTTTCTCTTGGTAGAACAGGAGGAAGAAATAACCAAGGACGTATTACTTCTAGATTTATGGGAGGAGGACATAAAAGGCTTTATAGACTTGTAGATTTTAGAGGGTATGATAAGGCAAATATTCCTGCTAAGGTAGCAAGTATTGAATATGATCCGTATAGAACTGCGAGAATTGCTTTGCTCAATTATGCTGATGGAGAAAAAAGATATGTATTGGCTTGGCAAGGAATTAACGTAGGAGATGAGATTATGTCCGGAGACCAGGCACCTATTGCAAATGGAAATAGGAAACAACTTAAGGATATTCCTGAAGGTATGAATATTTATTGCTTAGAGGTGACTCCTTTCTCTGTTGGAAAGATTATTAAATCCGCTGGAAGTTCTGCTTTGATTTCAGGTAGAGATGATACGCAAGGTTTGGTATTTGTTAAAATGCCTTCTGGAGAAGTGAGAAAGTTTAATAATAATTGTTGGGCTACTATCGGAGTTATTGGAAACGAACAACATAAGAATGTTGAAATTGGAAAAGCAGGAAGACAAAGATGGATGGGTAAAAAGCCTAGAGTACTTGGTAAAAATATGAACCCTGTAGATCATCCACATGGAGGAGGAGAAGCTCACTCACCTATTGGACTTAAGATGCAGAAATCTTTTTCAGGAAAGAGAGTGGCTGCAGGAATTAGAACGAGAAATAATAAGAAATGGTCAACGAAATTTATTGTATCAAAGAGGACAAAATAACGGTTATCAGATTTTTATTTGCTTATTTGTTAGTTAGATTATGGCAAGATCGCTAAAAAAAGGGTTCTATGTGAATGAAAAACTTCTTCGCAAGGTGACCAAAATGAATGAGACGGGAGATAGAAAGGTTATCAAAGTATGGGATAGAGCTTGTCAGATTATTCCTGAAATGGTAGGGTTTACCTTTGCTGTGCACAATGGAAAGCAATTTGTGAGTGTGTATGTTACAGAAGATATGCTCGGACATAGATTGTGAGAATTCGTTTTGACGAGAACGTTTAAAGGACATCCTTTCTAGTTGTTATATCGCAAAAGCGAGTCCCCGCTTGGCAGGGCTACTAACTATATTTGTTAGTGATTACAACATTTATTTAATTTTTATTGATTTGTGTTATGACTCAAGTAAGTGCAACCTTAAAATATGCCTTGCTCTCAGATAAGAAAATGAATCTGATTGCGGACCTCGTCAGAGGAAAAAAGGTAACAGATGCATTCACGATTTTGGAGCATCTACCAAAAAAAGGAGCTAAAATTCTCTATAAATTGCTTAAATCTGCTGCGGCAAATGCAGTTACCAATGAGAAATTAGCTTTGGATGATCTTGTGATAGATAGAATTGAGGTGGGAAGAGGACCAAAGGTTAAAAGAATTAGGTTTACTTCTCGTTCTAGAATTAGTCATTATGAAAAATATAGAACTTATGTAAAAGTCGTTTTAACTACTAAATAATTGTTGCATTATGGGACAAAAAGTTAATCCAGTAGGGATGAGAGTTGGTATCATGAAATCTCGACAGTCTGAATGGTTTGCAAAAACTAAGAGACAAGGAGCTGATTTCTTTATTGAAGATATTCAACTTAGAAAATTTATTGAAAAATCTTTTCCGAGATTGGGAATCTCTAAGATTGTCATCAGAAAGACAGCTAAAGAAGGAGAAATTATCCTTTTTGCTACGAAAGTAGGAGCTTTGATGGGAAAGAATGGAGAAAAGATGAAGGCTGTAGAGCAAGGTTTGAAAAAGAAATTTGGAAAGGATTTCAAAATCAATGTAAAAGAGGTTCGTACACCAGAGCTTTCTGCAAAGGTTATGGCTGAATTTATTGCAACGCAGATTGAAAATCGTATGCCTTATAGAAAAGTGGTAAAGAATACTTTGGCAAAGATTATGGAAAAAGGAGCTGATGGAGCAAAGATTCAGATTGGAGGAAGACTTAATGGTACTGATATTGCAAGAACTGAACATTTTATTCAGGGAAGAGTGTCATTGCAGACCTTTAGATCTGATATTGATTACTGTTATTTGCAAGCAATGACGAAATATGGAGTATTAGGAATAAAAGTCTGGATCCAAAAAGGAATGCAATATTCTTCAGTGAAGAAGAATGTAAATAAGAAATTAGATCTAGCATAATGTTATTATTCGTGTGATATGTGAGATTGAATGGCTCTGATGCTTTCAGTCCCCTATCGTGGCTAAATGGTTTTATTTATTTAGATAGTTATCAGGATGTTATTAACGCCTAAAAGACGAAAGTATAGAAAACAGTTTAGACCTCATTTGAAAGGAGTTTCAGCTAGAGGAAACACTATTGCTTTTGGTGAGTTTTGAATGAAGGCTACAACGAGTGGAGTCATTACCAATAAACAGATAGAGGCTGCCAGAAAGGTAATTGTGCGTCATACCAGGAAGGTAGGACAGGTATGGATTAGATTTTTCCCTGATACACCTATTACGAAAAAGGGATTGGAGATGCCGATGGGATCTGGAAAGTCTGATGTAGATATTTATGCAGCTCCTATTAAAAAGGGTAAAGTGTTATTTGAAATTACTGGTTTGCCTAGAGAAAAAGCTGAAGAAGTATTTTTAAGTGCTGCAAAGAAACTTCCTGTGAAGGTAAGAGTAATTGCAAAAGGAGAAGTAAATTAATACCTATTATTCTTTATTTTTTCAAGGAGGAATACTGGTTAAGAGACGGCTCGGAGGGGTCGTTTTTTTATTTTATACATATTTTTCAGTATCTTTCCCTCGTTGTTGCTTATTTTTTTTGCTCCCCATAGTTTTTGAAGGTTGACCTTTCCCATTAAATTTTTTCTGCTGATTATATGGAATTGTTGTAGGTTCTCAGATGATAACTTCTCATTCTCTGATGTTTTCTTTTTCTGTGCTTGGTGTTTCAGGTATGATTTCTTGTGCAAGTTTTGGCTTTTTAGGTAGGAATACTTCACTTCTAATTCCATTGATGATAACATTTTCTGGGACATACAGGGCAGAAATGATCGTGAATACCATCTTGTCTACAGGTGAATTTTCCTTGTTATCGTCAGCTTTTTTTAAACTTTTTAGATAACTTTCTTTGGTTGCTAAATCTTCAGTGATAAATCTTAAGTATTCATCAATCAAATCTTCTTTGTTGCGGTTCAAATCATTTATTTTTTCGGGATCTATCTTGTATGTAGTAATGAGTTTGTCTCCTTGTTTTATTGTTTCTTTCTTGAGAAATTCTTGTTTCCCCATAGCAAGGAGAGTCTCTGCACTAAATTCTTCTGCGTCGGATCTTTCCATTAGAGCAGTATGTAATAGAGGCATATCGATGTCGAAGAGCTCTTCCATATTTTTAGGAATTCTTTTCCCAAGGATAGTTTTAAGGTTATTTTCGTCAGCTTTTTTGTCTTTTGTCTCTAGTGGATTTTCTTTGTTTGTAGTAGCTGTTTTAGTGGTATGCTTGTTTTGATAAAAGGCATAAATATCCTGAATTTGATCTTCTTTTTTCGCTGTGAGATTTTTTTCGATTTTTCCGGCAGATCGTTTTCTGATTAATCCGTCGATTCCGTCTTTATTTCCTGTGAGTAAAAATACGATGATATTGAGGATGTTTTTGAGTCAGGTATTTCCCTCAAGGAAACCGATAACGTCCCTTTTTGTTCAGCTTATTTTGTCTAATCCTGCAAAGATTTTATTTTGTATTTGAGGCTGATAGATTTGAGCATTGTCTACTTTTTGTGCGATATTCATAATTTGGTTGAGGGTTTCAGGCCTTCCGTTGAAAGGAATATTTCAGACTACCTCTTTAATTTTTGCTTGCTGCTCTTGGGTTAATGGCTTGTTATTAATCTCAGTATTGAGGTCAATTCCAAAATCTTTAAGCGTTAATTTATAGGTTTCTTTTGCATGTTCTCGTAGTGGGTGATTGAGATATTTGTTTCTAAAGCTGATAGGATCATTGAATGCTTCCGCGGTTTTTCCTTGTTTGAGAGCGTTGAGAATATCTTTTTTATTGTTGGCTAAGACGTTCATTGCAGAGATGATTTTATTTCCGTTTTTGAACGTGGAAGTTATTGTCGTGATTTTGCTGAAAATTGTGGTAATATCTTCCATTCCTTCTTTGATGGTTTGGATTGTCTCTTGGTTCTTTTCTGTTCCGTTTTTTGCCAAGGAAGATAAAATTTCCATTTCTATTCCTAGTAAAATTGTTTTGTCGAAGAGTTTGTCGAGTTCAGGATTTTCTCCCTTTTTCATCTCGAAATTTGTATATAATGTTAGAGCAAGTGTGTTATGGAGACGGTTTATGAATGCTTGTAATCTTTCATTTCCGTTTTTCCCTTTGTACATATTCTCAAAATAGGGATTCATTAGTGTTTTCGTGAGGGAATCCCCTGTTGGCGTATTGAGAATGTTTCTGAAAATTGGAGGTTCTTGAGAGTTAAAAATTTCGATTTTGTGGTCGTTGGTCTCCTGTTTTATGGAATTGGTGATATTTTCGCGAGTTTGTTCATTTTTGGCGATGTTCAGCTGGTCCTCAAAAACGTCTCTTTTTTCAGTTTCTGGTGCTTTTGTGAGAGACATTTTCTCATTTAAAGCCGTGTTTTGGTTTTTTTGATCGCTCATTGTACTATAGAGAAAGAGTAATAAAAAGCTGATTATTTTATCCTTTTTGATAGTCGATATCTAATAGTACTGAAAAAAAATAGAAAATGCAAATTTTCTCTTGCATTTTACTTCTAAATTGTTATATTATTAGGGTATATCTAGTTTCAAAAGTCGGTCTCTACAACCAGTTCATGATGGGATTTGGCTAGAGGGCGATGGGGTTTCCGTGGATAAATGAGTGCTTACTTTCTAGGCTCTCGTGGATCGGAAATCAGAATTTTTTTTACTGTTTGTTTTACCCTTTCTGTTATTGTTTCCTATGAAAAGTAGAGACTTTATGAAAGATTTGAGAGAAAAATCTCCAAAAGAACTTGTTGCGATGAGAAAAAAGTTAAAAGATGAACTTTTTGCTCTTAAAATGAAAAATGCGATTCGTGGGTTGAAAGAGACACATAAACTTGGAGAAATTAGAGTGAAAATCGCAAGGATTAATACGGTTTTATCTTCTAAGATTGCAAAGTAATGACTATTATTGGAAATAAGAGTATCAAGGAACTTGTTGGAGAAGTTGTTAGTGATAAAATGGACAAAACTCGTGTAGTGATGGTAAAAAGCGTTAAAATGCACCCTCTCTACAAAAAGAGATTTATTGTTCGTAAAAAATATTATGCTCATGATGCAGAAAATGCTACGAAAGTGGGAGATTCTGTGAAGATTAGAGCAATTCCTCCTATGAGTAAACTTGTAAGGTGGACTATTGTAAAATAGATGCTAGATTCTATGCTGTAGCAAAGGTTTTATATTTCTGTTAATGAGTATCTCATGCTAAAACAAGAAAGTATGGTGATAGTTGCGGATAATACGCAGGCAAAAAAAGCTAAAATCATCAGAATTATTAAAGGAAATGCTGATACTGCAAGTATTGGTGATAGAGTAGTTGTTGCTATTAAAGAGGCTTCTCCTATAGCATCAGTGAAAAAAGGTCAGGTAGTCCCTGCTGTAATAGTAAGAGTAAAGAAAGAGATTTCTAGACCTGATGGTACGTATGTTCGTTTTGGAGATAATGCAGTTGTTCTCTTGACTAAGGATGCGAAAGGAAATCTTAATCCTATCGGAAAAAGAGTTTTTGGTCCTGTTGCTAAGGAACTTCGTGATATTGGATGGAGGAATATTACTAACATGGCAGAAGAAGTTGTTTAATATTCTCTATTTCTCAATTGTTGATTGCTTTTATTTATTTCGTTAATTTCAGATGAAAAAACTCAGAAAAGGAGATCCTGTGATTGTCATTGCTGGGAAACATAAGGGTAAAGTCTCTAGTATTGGAAGAGTTGATGGGGACTTCGTTTACGTAAAAGATGTAAATATTGTGAAAAAGGCAAAGAAAGGTGAAGGTTTCGTAGATAAACATTTACCATGTCATATTTCTAATGTTGCATATTATTTGGCAGATCAAAAAGCTCCTACGAGAATTAGATTTGAGCGTTCTGCTGATGGAAAGAAAAAGACAAGAATTGCCGTTAAAACTTGAAAGGTAATTTAATTCAGCTTTATTTATCTTATTTGTTTTTGTTAGATGACTAAGAAAGAACTCTTTGAACATCTGAAGGAAAGACTTCAGCTGAAAAATATCAATGAGACGCCGAAAATTGATAAAGTAGTCGTGTCTATGGGTATTGGATCACTTGTGACGAGAAAAGGACATAAAGATTTTGAGGAATTTGAAAAAAATCTGAAGATTATCACGGGTCAAAAGCCTCGTCTTTGTAAGTCTAAGAAGTCTATTTCAAACTTTAAGCTTCGTGAGGGAATGCCTGTGATGCTTAATGTTACTCTTCGTAAGGAGAGAGCTATGGATTTCTTGGAGAGAGTGACTAAATTGGTGCTTCCAAGGGTAAGAGATTTTACGGGAATTTCTAAGAGAAGTTTTGATCCAAAAGGGAATTTGAATTTCGGTATTAAGAATTATGCTTTGTTCCCTGAACTTGCTGTGGATGCAGTTACTATCCCTATGGGACTGCAAGTTACTGTGGTTTCTACTGCTGGGACACCAGAAAAAGCGCAAGTTTTCTTGGAGGAGTTAGGATTTATCTTCAAATAGTTTATTTATTATTTATTATTTATTATGGCAAGAGCTGCATTAAAAGCAAAGCAATCTAAGATGTATGAAAAGAGATTTACTCAAGGAGTTGCTCTTAAACAACCTACAAAATTCTATAATAGATGTAGATTGTGTGGAAGATCTAAAGCGTACGTGAGAGATTTTGGTATCTGTCGTGTATGTTTGAGAAGATATGCTCGTGAAGGTTTGATTATGTGATTAAGAAAGGCTTCTTGGTAGATTCCAAGTCTTTGTAGTGAAACATGTTTTATTTCGAGGTTTTAAAGCAATGAGTTATGTAAACGCACCTATCCATGATTTACTTATCAGGATTAAAAACGCATATATGGCTAGAAAAACAGCTGTTAATGGCGTTGTATATTCAAAATTTAAGGTAAAGGTACTTGATCTTTTAAAAGAGTATCATTTTGTTAAGGGATATGAAATCGTTGAAGAGTGAAATAAGAAACTTATCAACATTACACTTAACGTGGTGAAAGATCCTATCAACGATATTCCTGAAGTGAAATTTTTCTCTAAACCTTCTAGACCTTGGTATGTAGGTCATAAAGATTTGAAGCTTGTAGCTGGAGGAAAAGGAATTGGAATTATTTCAACTAATCAAGGACTTTTGCCAGTTCATGAAGCAAAGAAAAGAAATCTTGGAGGTGAACTTATTGCTGAAATTTATTAGTTTAAATCTTATTTTTGGAAAGACATCCGTGCAATGCGGATGTCTTTTTTGATTGAAAATAAACTTATTTTTATTAATAATTCTTTTATATTTCTTCATGTTTCTTTAATTTATTCGTTGTGTCGTTATCCTTATGATTTTTTGTGAGCGTTTGGCGAAAATTCTTTCTAATCATAAATGAACAGTTCTTGATCTTTGAGCCTGAGATGGTAGATATAGTATTTTTTGTGCAAGTTTTTGAAATAAGGTTATTGCATTAGATAATCAATCTAAAGAGAGTTGGTTATGGCCTGAATATTTGCAATCACATCCAAATATATCGTTTATAAAAGCTGATTTGAGAGAACTTCCGGATTCAATTTTAAATTGAAAATATTCTTTGTTGTTACTGTTGAATGTTGTTCCTTTTTTGAAAAAGAAATTTTTTCTTGAGACGTTATTGCCTAAATTAATTGAACTTTTAGAAGATGGTTGAGTGATGGTTTTGTCTTTCTTTTTCTCTGATGATGAAATAATGAGTCAAAATCCTTTATCTTCTTATACTTTTGATGATTTTTTAGATCAGAAAAATTTTCTTATTGAATATAAGGAGGAAATGTCTCATCAAGAAAATCATGCACCAATAGGTTCGCATACTCATCATATTGGCTATATTGAGATTAAGAAAAGATGTTAAGATTTTTAATGTTTTGGTGAAAATCTTTTGATGATACTGCCGGGTTTTCCCGTTACCATCTATACTTCTATTACGACTTCATTCTTTTTGGATTTGCTTTTCTTTACTTTGTCTGTGGTGAGAACGTTTGTTGGAATGAGAATTAAGATTAAGACTCCCATCACTGAGAAGAAATCTCCAACGTATATGTGTTCAGGTCCGTTGTTTGCTAGTATTGTTTGTGCAAGAATTACTAAAGCAAGTCCGATTACAAAGAGCGTTGAACGTGAGAATTTGATGTGGATAGGATACATTCCGTAAAAGACAATCAAATAGATACAAACTCCGATTAGAATAATGAAAAGAGGAATGTTTAGACTTGCATATTCTGGAGTAGTCAGCATTATTTCTCCGTTTGTTTTGATGTAATTAACGAGAAGATAGAGAAGATACGCTAAAAACGCTCCAAAAATTGAGATGGAAACAATTCTTTTGAAAAGGTCTTTCATGATGATGGCTGCTAGAAAATAAAAAATTCTAATTTACAGCTCCTGTTAAGGTGTTTATAGTAACTTCGTCTCCTTCTTCTTTGTAAAGAGGAATCTGTATTTCAAGTCCTGTCTCGATGGTTGCTGGTTTTGTCCCTGCTTGTGCTCTATCTCCTTTGACTCCTGGCACGGTAGAGATAATTTTGTATGTAATGGTAGAAGGTAGGATTACGTTTAGTACGTTTCCTTGATACATTTGAAGATATACATCGAGGTTTTCTTTGAGATAATCAACTACTTCTTCGATAGATTCTCTTTCGAGATCAAAGATTTCTCCTGTATCGTTTTCCATAAAAGAATAGGTATTCCCCGCGTTGTATAAGAATACAGCGTTTTGAGTAACTACTTCAGCTTGTTCGAGCATCGTTCCTGCGTTGTACGTGAAGACGTTAGATTTTCCTGTTACGATATCTTTTACCTTGAATGTGTCGGTAGCTCCTCAGCGTCCCATATGAGTATGAGCAGTATCAGTTACTTTAAAGAGTTTCCCTTCAATGAGGAGGATAGTTCCTTTTTTTACGTCGTTAGTTGCGATTTTCATAATAATCTGTAAAAAGTAATAAAAAACTGACTTTTATGTTAGTAATTTCCTAAACAATAGCAACGAAAAATCTCTTGACTTTTTTAAAATTTCGATTATAATATAGGATACATTGTTTTGATTAGTTTTGTTTTTTTTGTAGTCGAAAGGAGGATTGTCTAGTGAGATATTGTTGATCTGAGGCGTCTTGAAGGAAATATTTTACGCTTTCTTCGAGGAAAATAGTGTTTTGACTTCCTTTAAAAACGAGAATTGGCGGTTCTTCGTTTTTTTGTTTTGATTTGAGTAAGGAATCGAGTTCATCATTCAGCTTTTCTCTCTTTTTTGTGAGGTGTAGCTTCTTGAGGTCAAATCAAATTTTTTCTAATTCGTCTGCTAGAAATTTTGTCATGGAAGTCCCCAATAAAAAGAGTTGGTCGCTACTTTGAGATACGTAGCCGGCGAGTTTTCTGTGTTCTTGCTCGGTAAAGTCCCCTAATTCCCTCATATCTCCTAAAATAAGCCAGATTTCGCGTTGAGGAAAGAGTTGGGAACGGATTTGGATGGCGGTATTTATTACTTCTCTCATGCTGCGAGGCGCCGCATTATACGTGCTGTCTAGGATTAGTGTGTCGTATTTTCCTGCGAAAAAGGACATTCTTCCGGGTTGGAGTTTGTATGTTGTTTTTATTTGTTCGTTGTCGTTTGCTATGGCTTTCCCTGACAGAATCTCTGCGATGACAAGAGCTAACGTGATGTAGCCATAATTTGCTTTCCCGAGAAGATTGGTTTCGACTTTGTATTGTCTCCCTTTTAAAAAGGCAGAAAATGCTGATTTTATCTCAATTTTTTTCTTGGCATCTTTTTCTTGATGTAGCGTGAATTCAATATTGTCATATCGTAGGTCAGCTTTTTTTTCTTTATGTTTGGTATTTGGAGTCAGTGAAGCGGCTGTTTGATATGTGAATTTGTCTATGGTGATGCGAGGATATAATTGCATTGCGTAGTCGTCATTAGCATTCAGAAAAACGATTTCTTTAGTGTTGAGGGCCATTTTGATTTCTTCTGCGGCGATGGCATCTGGAGAGCCAAATTGTTCGCTATGTACTGCGTCAATAGCGGTAAAAACTCCGATATCTGGTTTGGCAATATTGAGGATAAATTCCATTTCGTTTGGGGTATCAATCCCATATTCTAGCACGATAATATCATACGATTTTCTTCCAAATAGTGCTTTATACAGGCATTTTCGTAATGTAGAGAGAAAGCAACTGATTTTTGGCTCTCGTTCAGTGATTTCTAGGATTGAGAGAGAGAGTCCCAATTCTCCATTGAAGTTTTTGGGGGAGGTTGAGATTTTTTTGTTTGGTAAAAATTGTTGAAGCGTTTGAAAAATAATCATACGACACGAAGTTTTCCCGACGCTTCCGTTGATTCCGATGATTTTTGGTTGATGACGGCGGAGATAGTGTTTAGCGAGTTTTCCTAGAAGTGTATAATAGAGGTGGAGAAAACGTTGTTTCATTTGAGATATTGGTAAATTAAAGTGCAAAAATTTTTACTGCAAGACGAGGGAGAATCGAACTCCCGTTTTCGGCTTCGGAGACCGACGTGTTACCATTACACTATCGTCTTATTTCATATTTCTAGCAATGACAGCTCCCCAAATTTTTATATCAGGTCTCGTTTCTTTTATTTTATTGGCTAGTGTTAGCAACGTAGAACCTGTTGTTAAAATATCGTCGATGAGGAGGAGCGTTGCATTTGTAGGGATCTTTTGAAGATCAAGGAGAATAAAAACCTGTTTCAGATTTTTTTGTCTTTCTTGTTTGTTAAGTTTGACTTGAGATGTGGTATATCTTGTCTTTTTAGCGATGGTAAGTATAGGTAAATTTAGCTCTTTTGCAAGGCTTTTTGCGAGGAGCTCAGACTGATTGTAGCCTTTTTCTAAGTAATGTCTGCGTCGATGAGAAGGAATGAAACTTACGATGATGGGGTCATTTTTATTGATTCCAGCGGTTGTTTGGATGGCAAGTGCTAGTCTTTGAGCGAGGAAGTCTGTAACATCGTATTTGTGATAAAATTTTAGTTTGAGAATCAGCTTTTTTATTAGTTCTTGATAGGCGAATCCAACAATAATTCCTTCGATGGCGTTGTATCCTTCTTTTTTACAAGAACAACAAGTCTGAAAATGTATTGAAGCTTTGTGGCAAAATGGACAGATTTCTGGGTGTGCGTATAAGGTTTTTTTGCAATTTGAGCAGAGGTAAGATCCGGTTTTTCAGCATCCTACACATTCGCGAGGAAACAGTATATCGAGCATGATCAAAAATTTTGGTTAAATATTTATGCTTAAAGATTATGAATGTATTATCAATTGCTTTTTTTAAATGCTTTTCTCTTGCATTTTCTCTGCTTTTCTATATAAATTATTTTGCGACTTAGCTGAAAACTTCCAAAATTGCACGGTTTTGGAGTCAATCTAAGCTTTTATTTCAGATTTTATTACTTATGTCTAAGGTTGGAAGAAAATTAATCACGGTGCCTGCTGGGGTGGAAGTAACGATTACGGGATCTCATGTAGGAGTTAAAGGACCGAAAGGAAGTCTTGAATGGACTATGCCTGCTGGGGTTATTGCTACTCAGGATGCAGGAATGATTGAAGTGAAGGTTGAGAGTGATGAACTTAAAAATCTTCGAGGACTTTCTAGAACTCTTATCAATAATATGATTGTAGGAGTATCTGAAGGATATGTGAAAAAGCTTTTGGTTATTTGAGTAGGATATGGAGCTCAAGTTTCCGGTAATAAAGTAGTTTTTTCACTTGGATATGCTCACAAGGTAAATTTCCCTATTCCTGCAGGACTTACGGTAAAAACAGAGCAGGATGCAAAAGGAAATACTATCATTATCATTGAAGGAATTAATAAAGAACTTGTAGGTGAAGTGGCAGCTAAGATGAGATTACTTAGAAAGCCAGAACCATACAAAGGAAAAGGTATTAGATACTTTGATGAATTTGTGAAGATTAAGCCTGGAAAGAGTGCTAAGAAATAGGAAAAGAAAGCTAAATCTCTTTATTTATTGTTTGTAAAAATAATGTCTTATTTGAAAAATAAACTGCAAGAAAAGCAGAGAAAATATCTTAGGAGAAAGACGAGAGTAAATACGCAAGTAAAACTCGTTAATCCTGAGTTTAGAGTTGTAGTTTCTAGAAGCTTACTTTATGTTAAGGCAGAAGTTATTGATTTGCAAGGTAATACGGTTGCTTCTATTACAGATAAAGGACAAGCTGGAGCTACAAAGACTGAAAGAGCAGAAAATGCTGGAGTAGCCTTTGCTGAAGTTTTAAAAGGAAAGAAGATTCAAAAAGTGGCTTTTGATAGGAATGGATATTTGTATCATGGAAGAATTAAAGCGTTTGCAGATGGGCTTAGGAAATGAGGAATTCAATTATAATTTTATTATCTATATTTATTATTTGGTATGACAACAGAACATCTTACACCAGAAGAAACGACTGTTCAAACTACTGAGGTAGAAACTTCAGCAACCGAAGCGTCTGCTGAAACTCCTCGTGAAGAATCTGGAGAAAAGCGTTTCCCTAGAGATAGAAAGGGTTGAAGAGGAAGAAGAGACGATAGACGTGATCGTGGAGATAAAAAAGAGAAACCTAAGAAGGAATTTGATGAGCTTCTCTTGGAGGTTCGTAGAGTAACGAGAGTTACTACTGGAGGTAGAAGAATGTCTTTTAGGGCTATGATTTTAGTTGGAAATAGGAAAGGAAAAATCTGACTTGGAGTAGCGAAAGGAAATGATGTTGCAGGAGCAGTTGCTAAAGCAACGAATGAAGCATATAAATCTTTGTTCCAAGTTCCTATTACGAAAGGAGACACTGTTCCTTATCCTTTGGAGATGAAATATAAGTCTACGAGAGTTCGCTTATTGCCTGCATCAGAGGGTACTGGACTTAAAGCTGGATCTTCTATCCGTAATGTGCTAGAATTGGCTGGATATTCCAATATGCTTTCAAAGATGATTGGATCTAATAATAAGTTGAATAATGCTTTAGTTACGATTAAGGCTTTGGCTTCTTATAAGCATGCAGATTATTTCTCTTCTCTTCGTGAAGTAAAAGCAAAGGATGCTGAAGAGACTTCAACTGCTGAGGTAGCTAAGGAAAAAGAAGTAGAGACTAAAGAGAAAAAAACAACTAAGAAAGCTCCAGCTAAAAAGACAAAAAAAGCTGAATAGTGTTTCTTGGGAAATTATACGAAAAAACAGCAGGAGGAAAGCACATCTTGCTGTTTTTTTATATCTGCTTTAATTGCTCGTATAATTGTTCGATTGTCCCGTTATTTTGTATGACAAGGTCTGCAAGTTGGATACATTGAGAAAGATTTTGTTTGCTCTCGTCAGAATTGTTCATTTCTGCTTGTTCTTGAGCTTGGAATTGCTCTCGGGTGATGTGGTCAGTCTCACTTCCTCTGCTTATAGCTCTTTCATATCTGCGTTTTTGATCTGCGTCAATGGCGAGAAGAAAGAAATTTGGATATTTTTTTAGAGCTTTTACCTCTCCAACTGCACGAATTGATTCAATGATTGCATCTTTTCCTGTTTTTTCAGCTTGTAAGTACAGCTGTTCTACAATGTATGATGGTCCGAATGTTGTTCTTAATTCGTTTGCGATTTCACGCATGGTATCGCGGTTTACAGTCAGTTTTCTTTTTTCTATTTCTTTTATGAGAAATTGGCGGACTGAATAATGCACGTATCCTTTATTGTTGGTGAGATACTCGACAACCGTTCCTTTCCCTGCTGCGAGAGTTCAGGTGATCCCTAAAATTTTCATTGGTATTTTTGCGAGAAAGGTAAAATGTTACGCCAGAATTTCTCCTCGTGCTCCTGCTCAAAGGGCAGCTGCGTTTGCTTCGTCCATATCAAGGTGCATATCTAGAGCGTAGGCGTCTCCTGCTCTTATAATAACGTTTTCAAAAATGACGGCTCTTTCTCCTACGGTTTTTACGCTGACGATTTGTCAGTTTTTGAGATTAAAATCTTTAGCTTCTGCAACGCTGAGATGAATATGTCTTTGTGCTACGATGAGTCCTTGATTAAGTTGTATTTCTCCCTTTGGGCCTTTGATTGTGATTGCTCAACTTCCTTCTAAATCTCAAGATTCTCTTATGGGAGCTTGTACGCCGAGTTTGTACGTATCGGATTGAAGAATTTCTACTTGCGTGAATTTTCTGAATGGTCATAAGATTCTTACTCCGTTAATTTCTCCCTTTGGGCCTTTGATTGTCAGTGTTTCTTCGCAAGCAAATTGTCCTGGTTGAGACAGCTTTTTTATCTCTTTAAAGGGATATCCGGTCCCAAAAAGCGTATTGGCGTCTGCTTCAGATAAATGAATGTGGCGATTTGAAATGCTGATAGGGATTCTAACCATGGGTATGAAGTGATTATTGATAAATTTGGTGGGCTTGTTTTATAATTTGAAACTGAACTTTGTTTCTACTAAGCCAGACATTGTTGGTGATCCGAGGAGGTAATCGTTTCCTAAAATTACGGTTATATCTGCTCCTTCTACAAATGTTATTGGATTTCCATTTTCGTCTCGTCAGGATTGGATATTTCATGTATTGTATTCGACTCTAAGGTCTGGAATGAAGGTTTTTAGAGCTTCAATTGTTGCGGTGTAATCTCCGATATTATTTACAGAAACAGTAGAATATTCCATAGGGTCAGCTCGAATCATACTGTCTATCACATTAAATCAATATCTTTTGAGTTTTACGGCTAGTTGATCGTTAAATTTTGTATTTCCCATTCTGTGGTCTTTTGCAAGCTGGCTGTCGATAGCGCTTACGACAGAGATACTTGTTTTTTCTTTGATCATTTGAGGATGGCTCGTGATGAATTGCGTAAACTTTTGCATATCTTCATAGTGTTGGATATCTTTTGGTGTTGCGTCCATTGGTAGCATTACACTTGCTCCTCAAAATAGTTCTCTGCTTGGGTAATACAGAAAGCATGCTGGTACCATTCTGAGAAAGTTTTGAAAGCTACAGTTTGTAGTAAATCCAAAGCTTGAGAATTCTCCAATGTTTTTGATAAATTGACTAGCCCAAAGGAGTTCTTGAGAAGCAATATTCGTTTTTATGTATTGTGCATATACATCATATAATTCTAATGCAGTCGAAGTAGAGAATCCTGAATTAACCAGTTTTTCTTTTATTCCTTTAAGAATTATTTGCTGTCTTAAAGAGCGAGAAAAGTCTGATGTTGAATGACGGGAACGAGCGTATTTTAATGCTGTTGCACCGTCTAAATGCTGTTCTCATGCGTCGATATGGAAGGTAATGTATCATCTGTTTGCATCATTTGGATATGTTGTGTCGTGAATGGTTTCTGGTACGACGATATCTATTCCTCCTACAGCATCAACTAGTCCTTTAAAGGCGGTGAAATCAATGGTCGCATAATATGGAATATCTAATCCAAGCATTTTTCAGAATTCAGCCCTTGCTCAACTCGTTGCGAGTTCTCGATCATCGTTATTTTGTTTTAAGAGCAGATAGAAACTGGCATTTATACGTCCGTATCCTCCTGTTGTGTATTTTACTCGGAGATCTCTTGGAATGCTAAACATAGAGACCGTTCCAACTTCAGGGTTTCGGCTTGCGATGATGATAGAATCCGTCAAGAACCCTCCATCGTGTCCATTCCCTCCATATCACAAGAGTAGAACGTTAACATTCCCGTTTTCGTCTTTTTTCATTTCAGTCCCCACTGTTTTTGTAACGATTGCAATGCCTTTTTCTTTTAGAGAAGTCCAGATTTCTTTGAATCCTGAAACCATACTTGCAGAAAAAAATAGCACTAACATGGCTCCCAGGATAAAAAAGCTGACTTTTAGGATGGTATGTGCAGAATTCTGGGTATTTGATTCTGACGATGTTCCTAAAGTATTTGCTGAAAAGTTTGTTGTCATTGGTTTAATTAAATAAATTGTCTAAAGGGATAGTTTCTGTTGGCTCGTTGAGATCGATATTGTCTGCTCAAGTAGCTTGGAGTGTCTCTGTTCATTGGATGGCAATGTTTAATTTTTGATCATCTGCTAAAGCCAGCGAAGTGATTTGCATTAAGATATTGTAGGTGGTATTGAGTATTCCATTTTTTTCTGCGAGTTGGAATTTTCCGTTAATTGTCCGTTCTGGAGGTTCTTTTGGAGAATTATGTAGTTTTCTTAATTCTCCTGTAAAGGTATAGGTCTTTGCATTTTTTGGGCTGAGTGTTAGGGATAATGTTGGGTATGTTTCGTCTTCAGAAGAGACAACACTGATGTGTATTTCTAATTGCTCTTTTGTGAGCAGTAATGTGACAGGAATGAATTGATTGTAACTTTTGAATGTTAGTCTGATTTCTTTTCCTTTTGGGGAAAGTAAGATTTCATTGTCCATCTCTGGAGCCCAAACAAATTCTGACTGGTCAATATAGATGCCGAAAGGTGCTAACAGGCGCATAATTTCTTGCATTTGAAGTGTGTAGGTTGTAGGGAGCTCGAGAATTTCTCAACGGTAGGTATCGTTTTTGGTTTTCTTTCGCTGCGGAGAGAAATCCGTGAAAAAGAGTGAAGTGATGATTTGTGCAATTTCATCATATCTTGGGGTATTGAAAATGGAGATCTCTATGCTTTGGTTGGAAGAGAGATCGATTCGTTTGTCTTTGATTTGTTTAAGGACAAGATTCAGTGTCATAGCTTGATAATTCCCTTCTCAAAGGAAAATGTCAAAGTCGTGAATTTGACCATACATGTTTTGGTTTGCAGAAAGCGTTTCTATTGCGAGAGAGAGTGACTTTTCTTCTTTGTTTATTTTTTTGTCAGTACTTTGTCGATCTACGTCTAGTGTGATGTCAGCTTTTTCTTTCTGATTGCTAATGATTTTTTGGATATTGAGTATTCCACCTCCTTTGAGTGAACTTTCTGGAAAAGAAAAAATTGTCTGGGAAACGGAATGAAGTGTAGGAGTTTGTTCGGTAGAGAATGGAGTAAGGGTTTTTGTTATATTTTCTAGTCGTGATTGGTTTGCTTGATGGAAAGATTTTTGCAGTTCTTCAGCCGTAAGTTCGGTCTTTTGACATGCAGATAAAAGGATGCATGAAGCCAGAAAAAAAGAAAAAGTTAGGAAAAGTCTGATTTTTTTCATCAAAGATGCTGAGAAACATGTAAAAACTCAAAAAAATACGTTGTTTTGATTGAGGCTTCCTTGCAATGATTGTTGCGTTGTGTAGGTTGAGATTACTGTATCGATGTTTTGCAGAAAATCAAGATTAAATCGAATCAGTGGGAGCTTCGTTATCTGTTAGTGCCTTCCTTGCGTCTTTTAACTCTCTTTTCATCTCGTTGAGAGGCATTTCAATTTTTAAATTTTCTGGAGTGTCTCCTGTATTGATTTGCACGAAAGCTCTCACTTCTTTCCCTACTTGGCGATGTGCATCTTCAAGTTGCGCTTGTCCATGTAAGTTTTGGTTTTTAATTCTTTCTTCAGTTTGTGTGATACGGAAGAGATTGGCTGCAAGCTCGGTACGTCCCATATATTCCAATAGCTTTTCTTTATTGATATTTCTGCGTTCGGCTAGGTCTTGGTTTGTCATATTGTACATTCCTTCGTATCCTGCGACATTAAATCTTCCATAATCAAAAACTCCGTGGCGAGCGACTGTTTTAGAGAGAGTTTTGTTTCCTTCGGAAATCTCGTTTCTGATGGCGAGACGATCTGGATCTTGTGAGAGTAATTCTGTTTTTCTGGTTTGCTGTGCGAAATAATCTTGTGCAAGTGCTACTTGGCGAATGTTGGGGTTCCCATTCATTGCCATGAGATAGCAGGCATAACGTGACATTTTGTAGTCTATTCTGCCTCCGCTTTCTGTTTTTTGGAGGTTATCGTAGAGGTCTATCTCTAGGTTGAGGAGTGCTTTTATCGTTTTGTCGATCAGCTTTTTTTGTTCTTTTAATTCTGAATATCAGAGCATCAGCAAAAAATCTGAAGCCCATCGGAAGATATTCCCGCTTTCGTCGCGGTTGGCAAATTGTTCGAAGGAAGGAGTTTGTTGTTCTGAAAGTTCTGTAGGCATGGTTATTTATGAGTTATAAATTACTAATTTATTATTGATTGTTTGGTAGTTTTCAAGGAAAAATTCAGGAATGAGCATTATAATTGATACCATATGAATACTCTAGAGGTATTCTCTTCTTGCATATCCTTTCAAAGAATCGTAGAAGAACTGTCTCTTCGTCGAATATTTGGTAAAAGATTCGCTTTTTGGGCGAGTTGATCGATGAGGTAGAGACAGGCAGGACAATCTACATCGAGAGATCTGAATTCATTTCGGGTTCAATGTTGACTGGTGAGGAGCTTGATTGTGTTTTGATCATTCGTTAGGGCGGTGGATTCTGGTTGATAATGCGAAAAATCGATTGAAGCGATTATGAGGGTGGATTCGCTGGAGAAAAAGTTGTTTGTTTGAGTGTCTGGCTGTAGATGCGTTGGGAGAATAAGTGGAATGATATTGGCATTTGGGAAATATTTATGGATTCGTTGAAGTTGCTCTCCTATCCCATGTTCTTGAGTGGTTATGAGGTTTCCGAAGGAATAGAAAATGTTTTCAGAGCAATCTGTTTCTGGGAAGGGAGAAAGTGTATAGGTGTTGTTGTGGAATGTTATTTCTGATTTTTTGCAGATGGTTTGAGGCTTTTTTGACTTTGTATTAAAGTGGTTTGGGGAAATGACGATGATTGTCTCAGGAGATCAGTCTGGATATCGTGTAGATTTGAGTAATTGATAGAATTCGTCTACTTTTGCAGCATTAAGCATAAAATGTGGAATAATGGCAAAGTTTTGTTTTCATTTGGTGCTTGCTTTACTTTCTGCGTTTATGACTGGTTGTTCTGAGGAAATAATGGGAGTGTCTTTTTTGTCTCAAATTCCTAAACAAGCAGAAAGAAAAAGCAGGATGCTAACATAGAGAAATTTTTTCATAGTAAAAATATATTTTTTCTCTTGTGCTTGTCAAGAAAATTATTATAAGAATTTTTTTGTTTTTTTGCCGTAGAGATGTGATTTTTGGCTTTTTTGCTCTCAATTGCTGTAAATACGATGTGGCTTGATCGGAAGGTTAGCCTTTTGATTTCTTGTGGTTTGATTGTGCTTTTGAGTGTTATTGTTTTGGTTAGATTTTTTATTTCATATCGTTGAAATTTTTCTTTGGTAAGGGGATGCTTTAGAACGATTTTGCTGGTTACTTTGAGCGTTTTTTTGGCTTTTGGTGTTGTGCAGGTTCATGTTTGGATGCGTGGAGGTCATCAGGTGCAACAGCAAGAAATGTGAGCAGACCTTGCAAAATGGAAATCCTTTAACGGATTTGTGCAGGTGGTAGATACACAAAAATGGCAAACGTATCTGGTACAAGATGAGCAAGGGAAGATTTGGAGACTCACGTCAAATCAAGCACATCATTTGGGAGATCAGCTTTTTTTGTCTGCTTCGGTTTCTGAAAGAAATGATGAAAAAGTTTTTGGACTTGGAGAAATGAGGATATGGAAGCCAGAATTTTGGCAATATCAGTTCAATTATGATAAATGGTTATTTATGAAGCGCATAGATGGATCTTTGTATGAGAAAAATAGTTTATTGGTAACGCGTGAAGGAGGAAGAGCTACTATGATGGGGAAAACAAGCGTGAATTTTACGTTAGGATGGATTGATTCTTTGCGTGCAAAATTACAGAGCTTTGTGGAGTCAGTGTATGGTAGTACGGCATATGCTGGGCTTTTGTTATGACTTTTGATAGGGGATAAATCCTTATTACCTCCTGAACTTTATGATTCTTTTGTGGCGAGTGGGACGGTACATATTATTGCTGTTAGTGGGGGAAATATTGCGATGGTGGTCGTTTTGCTTAATTTTTTGTTGATGTGGGTGCCGGTAAAGATTAGAAATGGCTTGATTATTGTCATGATTTCGCTGTATGCTTTGCTTTGTGGTGGGGATTCTAGTGTTGTGAGAGCTGCGATTATGGGAGGATTGACGTTGATGGCACTATTTCGAGGAAGAGAAATTTCCATTTGGCGTTTGATGAGATATTCGTTGATAGGATTGCTTTTTCTTAACCCTTTCGCTTTAGTGTATGATGTTGGCTTATTACTCAGTTTTGGTGCTATTATTGGAATTGTGTTAGTTGGAAAACGGGATGAAAAGAGGAGATTGAAAGCTGACTCTCGTACTTCTCTTGGACAAAAAAAGAAAAAAGCTGATTCTCATTTTTGGGAAGGAATTAGGACGACGGTATTGGCGACTCTTTGAGCTAGTTTAGGAACGGCGCCTGTTTTACTCTTTTTTATGAATTGAGTAAATTTGGTAGGCATTCTTTTAAATTTTTTCATTGTTCCGTTGGTGCCAATTATTACGGTAATGGGTGCTGTTTCGTTGTTGTTTTCAGCTTTTTCTTTTGTTTTTGTTCCTGTAAAACTTTTAATGTCGCTCATTTTTTGGTTTGCAAACGTAGGAAATCAGTGGTCTATCTCCATTGTTGCTCAATGACAGTTTGAACAGTATCTTTTGGTGGTAATTTTTGTGGGGTTAGGAATTCGAGGATATTGGCAGTTCGTAAAAAGTCATCCTTAGTGTTGTTATTTATTGAAAAGAAATAGACTGGATTTTTGAGAGACTTTTCCTATAGTGGGGGAACAATGAAACTCTATTTTACAAAAATGGATAGTATCTATAAGATTTTTACCACTTTGGAAAAGGTGTCTAAGTGAAGAGAAGTGGAGATTTTTATAGAACCAGAACATCCTTTATTTGATAATTTATGGCGAGGAAAACAGTTGAAAGAAATTGTAGAGGATCGCTCTCTACAAGCGGTTTTTTCTGCAAAAAATAACCAAAGTCAGGAATATTATCGTCAAGTAGGGTTGCAAGTGGAAGTGATTAAGCAAAGGAATATTGAAAAGCTTTTCAGTATTGTCTCTCTTTTTTTGTTTGATATTAAAAAGTTTCATTTGCATGCGTATGAGACGAAAAAATATTTGTTTGGATTGATGATTGGATTAGAGGTTTTGGTGGGAGTGGTTTTCCTTTTTGCTTTTGTTTCTTTGATTTTCCCGAGTGCTGTTGTGTATTTATATCCGGCAGAAGAAAGAGAACAGGTTATTTATAATTTTCGCTATTATCCTCATGAAAATACGGAGTATGTGCAAGATACTAGGTTTTTAAGTATTCCTTATTACACAGCTTCATTGGATTATAAGTATGATTTGACGATTTCTGTGGCGAATTTGCAATATTTTATTAATCCTGCAAAATGAAAAATTCAGGTGTTTAATACGTTGCCAATCTCGTATTCATTAGTTGCGAATACTCAATTTGTTACGGAAGATGGAGTTATTTTTAGGGCGTTGAATGGGTTTGAAGTAGCGACAGGAAGTAGAGAAAATCCTTCCGTTACAGAAATAATGGTGCAGGCGATGGATAAAGATATGAATGGAGAAGTGGTAGGAATTAGAGGAAATGTTTGAGAGTGAACTCGTATGTGGATAAGGAATTTGGAAGAATCGGCTTCATTTAAACAACTTCGAGGGGTAAGTGTAGGGGAATTTTATGGAGGATCTACAACATCGGTAGGATCCGTGACTCAAGAGGATATTGCAGCTCTTACTGGGAAACTGGTGGAGCAAGCTTATCACCAGAAACTTGATGTTGTTGCAAAAAATCTTTGAATTCAGGATGGAATTCTTTTGCCTTTTGATTCTTTGATTCGTACGACTTTTACTTCAATTACGGGAGATCGACAGACAGGTGCAGATGCCTCTTTAATTAAAGGTTCTGCTTATGTAACTTATACGTTTCATTATGTTTTGTGAAAGGATCTTCTCGCTGCGTTTCATACTTATTTGGATGAACATTCTTCATCACAGCAGAAATTTTTATCTGTGGATACCTGAAGTCTTTCGTTTATTAAGGACACTTCTTCTTCAAATACGGGAGCTTATAGGCAACAAGGAGATGTGTATATTATTACTACTAAAATTGATGTTTTACAAGGATATGATTTTGCTCAAGATGGTAATCGTCTTTTGGTTTCTTTGAAAAATTTAATTTCAGGATTGTCTGTTGATGAAGCAAGGAGACTGATTTCTTCAGAATATGCAGAGGTGGGAAGCGTAGATATTAAAGTCTCACCATTTTGGTATCAGTCGATTCCTGCGATAAAATCAAGAATAAGGTTACAAGTTTTTTAATTACTCTTTTTATCATATGACTAAAGCTATTACATCGTATCTTCAAATGCTTGAACATTTAGAAAAAGAAAAAAAAGTCAGTCAGAAGACGCTTGATGCGGTTTTGGTTCATATTCAGTTTTTTCAACATGAGAGATTGATTCATCTTATTGTAACGATGAGTATTTCTCTTTTAACAATAGGAGTGTCTGTCTCTTTTATTTTGTATCCGACTTTTAATCTTTTTTTACTTTTGCTTTTTATTCTTTTGGCGTGTTTGTTAGTTCCTTACCTTTTCCATTATTATTTCTTGGAAAATAGTGTACAGAAAATGTATCAACATTATGATGCTTTAGAGAAAAAACTTTAATGGCTAGATAGATATAGGTGAAAAGTCTTGCTTTTGGTGGTAATTTTGTTTATATGAGGATATGAAAATCATGAAAAAACTTGATCAGCTTTTTACTTCTCTTTTTAAAGATTTCCCTGCTCTTTTTTGGACGCAGCCGACGTTTAAGAAGATTTTTGTTGCTCCTTTGCTTATCGTTTATCATTTGTTTAGTAGAGGAGAGAAATAAGTCAAGGTGTTTCCTCTTGATTTCTTGTGTGCTTTAGGTAAGTTCTTTGTTAGTTCTTTTTATTTTTTTATTACTATACCATAATGAAAACTTTTCTTCGAACAACAATTTTCTGGATTTTTGCTGCGTTCGTTTTCCTTTTTATCTCTGGGTTTGGAGATATTATGTCGCCAGTATTTTCTCAGCAATATCTTGTTCGTTGGGTGCCAGCTCAGGTACAGGAGTATTTTCGCGCACAAGGATTTTCTGAAGGAAGAGAGGCAGGAATTGCAACGTGTGATACTGTAGATGTTGTTCGTGAAATTGAACCAGTTATGGGTGAGACAGATGTGATGACTACTACAGGGGTATCATCTGAACAGCTTTCTGAAACTCTTGATCAACCAAATTTAGTGGATATTAGGAGAGATATCGCTGATTTGAAGGAGGCTTTGATTACAAGAATTGACGCAAAATGTCAGTCTGTAGCTCTTTCTGGAGCTCAAGAACTTACTCAAGAAGAGATTTTGGCTCAGAAAAGAGCAGAAATTGAAGCACAAATTACTGCTTTGTATGGAGAATTAGCTAATCTCTAGGCTTTTGATATCAGATTTTCTAATTGTTAAAATATTTTCCTTTGAAAATACCTTGAAAATAAAGAGCTTTTCTTTATACTTAAATTTACCACGGTTATCTTTATTTATTCTAAAAGTTATCAGATGAAGAAAGGAATTCATGCTTCCTATTACAAAGAAGTTGACGTAAACTGTATTTGCGGTGCAGCTTTTAAGGTTAATGCGACAGTTCCTGGTCCTATTAAGGTGGAAACTTGTTATCAGTGTCATCCTGCTTTTAATCAAAATAAGGAAGTTAAGAAAGTTATTAAAGGAAGAATGGAACAATTTCTTGAAAAGCAGAAGAGAATGCAGGCAGTACAAGGGAAATAGATTTATTCCTCTTTTTGGGTGATATGTTGAGAAAGTATCTTATCCAGAGATATGTCGATATTTCAAAAGTAGAAGAAATGCTAGGTCACAGCCCTTTTGTCTTTTTGAGAGGAGTGGTGCTCTATAGCATTCTTCTTTTTGTTATTTATGTAGGATATGCGGTTTGGCATCAGTATGACCCTGCTAGCTATGTGGAACGAGTTGCTGGAGTGTTAGCATTATTACTCTTTGGATGCTGGGTAGTCAGCTTTTTAAATCTTTATTTGGATTGCTTATTACTTTCTAAGGATAATTTGACGGTGTTTTTGTGGGATGGAATACTGGAATATCGCACGCAGGTATTGGATTGGTCTAAAATTAATGCGATTTCTTATACTCAGAATTCTTTGCGAGATAGAATATTTGGAAAAGGAGATCTATTAATTCAGGTTTGAAGTACTGATGCTAGCTTTTTTTTCCATGATGTTTCTCATCCAAAAAAAGACGTGACGAAACTTTTGGCTTTTAAGAATGCTCATATGGAGGCTCAACAGCAAAAAATAGAAGAGGATTTGAAAGGTGATGCTAAAAATATGGAAGTTATTATTGATGCGTTAGGAGAAGTTATTAGAGATTATCTTTCGGAAAAGTCAGATGTCTCTACTGATTTTGAAGAGTATGAAGAGTAATTTTATTTCTTTGTCCTTTGTTGGAATGTTGGAAGGTATTAAGTTCCTTATTGATTTTGTCTTGCATATTGATCAGCATATTGGTCAGTTTATCTCTGAATATGGGCTTTTAACCTATGGAATTTTATTTGTGGTTATTTTTATTGAGACGTGAGTTGTGGTAATGCCTTTTTTGCCATGAGATTCTCTTGTTTTTGCTGCAGGGGCTTTCGCGGCTTTGGATAACCCTTTAAATATTTTTTGTTTACGAGGATTGCTGTGTGCGGCTGCGATTTTGGGAGATACTGCCAATTATCATATTGGTAAATTTCTTTGAAAAAAAGCTTTTCAAAAATATCCAAGAATTTTTAAACCTCAATATTTAGAAAAAACGGAATCCTTTTATGATAAATATGGAGCTATGACGATTATTTATGCTCGTTTTGTCCCTATTGTTCGTACGTTTGCTCCTTTTGTAGCAGGGGTTGGAAAGATGAAATATAGAAAATTTATTGCTTATAATTTTGTTGGAGGATTTGTACGAGTGTCTTTATTTACTTGGGTGGGATATTTCTTTGGGAATATTGAAGTGGTTCAGAAAAATTTTACTTTTGTTGTCTTGTGAATCATTTTTATTTCAGTGATTCCTGTGATTGTTTGATGAATTAAATCCTTTTTATCTAGTAAAACGCAAAAATAATGTCTCGATTTCGAAATCTTTCTCCAGAAGTGCAGTCTATTATTGTAGCTATTACAGGAACTGTTGCAGGTACGGTTATCTCTAGTTTAGTGACTTCAAAAAAAACTATTAAAGTGATTTTAGTGGTTTTAGTGTTGGCAATTTTGGTTGGAATCTGGATCTCTCTGCAAAGATATTTTGGTGGAGGAGTATATTTGCCTCTTTTTGATAGGCTCTCTTTAGGTGCTAGTAGTTTTTCTTTGTAAGATTAGATACGTTATGCTTGCCTTATGAACTTCTCAATTATTGATAATCTCGAAACAGATTAGCATTTGGGAAGTTTTTTTTAAATAGCAATTCAAATGGAGTTAGGATGTCAGCATTTCTTTCTTCTTTATTTTCGATGAGAGGGGCAATTCCTATGGAGGCGATTTTGTTGATGTCGATGGAGTCTTTCACTTGATCGATGAGTTCTTGGTAGATTATGAGGTAATTTTCGACGGGGATCAGAGGAAGAAATCTGAGTCCTACGCGGTATCCTTGATTAAGCAGTTGCTTAATAATTTGGAGTTTTTGCTGGAGAGAAGCGGTATTAGGTTCGTATTTTTCAGCAATAGATGCTGGTGAAAGTGAGAAAGCAAGCTCTGTATTGCGAGGTGAAATGCTTGATTTCCTGCTTTTATTTTTGGGCGTGGTGAGTAGGTTGATTGTTGCAGATTTTGTCCTTGTTTCCATTACGACGTTGTCAAATTGTTCGAAGAATGGGATAAATTCTTGATGGAAATGCGTAAAGGATTCGATAGCTCGTAAGTCGGAATAATTACTTGCGTAGAAGGTAAGTTGTTTTGTGTATCAGCTTTTTCTTTCTGTTTGTATTTTGGTTTGAATGGCTTCTTTCATGTCTTCATAATTGACGAAAATGACAGGAAAACGGTTTTTAAACATCGTTTTCAGATAGCAGTAGGTGCAGTTGAATACGCAATTGATACTAGGTTTAAAGAAAAATGATTTGCTGTTTGGGAAGCCGTAATTCGGCGGTGTGGGTAGAATACTGATAGATTCTTGTTTTGCGAGGATTATGCATTTTTCTATTGGAAAATCTCCGATCGTTTTATCGAAAAGATCTTTATAATGCTGAATTTCTATGATATTTACCTTTGGAAAAGTATGTAGAATTTCTTGAGCAAGGGGATAATTTTTGGCTTTTTTTTCTACATAAAGAAGCATGAAAATATTGGTTAGTTACTAAGTATTCTATATTATTTTTCTTTATTTTGTTTGATAAAGAAAGGAAAGTGTGTTGCGAAAAGGATCGTGAATAACAGGAATCGAGAAAGCGCAACAGTAATGGTGTCTTTATACTCGAAATTTCTTTGGATTTTTAGCTTTTCAATGGCCTTTTGTTGGCATTCTTTGATCTCTTCGTCGGTTGGAATTACTTCTTCTGTCTCATATGTGGTATCAATTTCGTTTACAGCTACGGGTATGTTTTTATAGTTTGATTCTTCGCATTGAGAGTATTGCCAGTTGTTGATTGCATATTCTTCGTCGGTTATAATGGCTTTTTGCACAGTAGGATAGATAAAGAATCCTAAACTGATTGTAGCTCCTCCAATTGCAATGATAGAGATAATGAGTAAATACAATCTCAAAAAGGTGTTTTTTTGAGACTCTTTGCGAAGTGTTTTTTTTGTTTCCATAGTAATAACAATACATAATGAAATAAAAAGTAGTCCAATGACTAGAATGAGAAGAAGGGTTCAAGACATGTAGATATGTATTGACTTTAAATATTTGATTATTAGTTATTTTTTTTGTGATTGCAAGTGGAAGGTGAATACATAAAAAGAGATAAAATTTTAGTACAAATTTAGATAGTATTTTGAGGATTATGCAAGTTTCAGTCGTTTTTGGAACTAGAGGAAATGAGGCGAGTATTCCGCATTTGGAGAGGATTTTTCGTTGCTTGGAGCAACAGACTTTTCAAGATTTTGAGGTAGTATTGGTCGTGGATCAGGAGGAGCATGCGATACTGGATGCTTTAGATGCGAAATTACACACGTGGGAAAAACAGTTTTTTGGGCGTTTTCACTTGGTTTTTGCAGGAAAACATTCTTGATGAGCAAGTTATGTTAGAAATATTTGAATAAAGCAGGCACATGGGAAACTTATTCAGCTTTTTGATGATGATAATGGCTTTTATACTGATTATTTACAACAAGCTGTTGAGCATTATGAACAAAAGAAAAAAGAATGCTGAACTGAAGTTGTGATTTGTTCGACGTTACAGTATCGTGAGACCTGAGAGATTCAAAATAGAGGTTTTTTGAAGTGGGATTTTTGGCAGAATAGAGCTATTGTTTGTCGTGCTGAGAATCATTCCTCATGTGAGATTCGCATGTTTAGTGGGAATTGATTGTTAGGTGATGCAAAGCTTTTTAAACAGATGGGATATGATGAAGAAATTGCGCGGATTGCAGAGGATTTAGATTTTACCTTATCATTACGAGAAAAAGGAGTCAGATTTTTTTCTTTTTTGGATTTGCCAGTGAGACATTATGAAAGGGAGAAGACCATTTTACAACAGGCGTGGATTGGAACTTATGAACAAGCTCGTCAAAAAGCAAGAAATTGGTTTTTCTTTTTAAAAAAACATGCAACTTTTTGGAACAAAGTGCAGTTTTATTTGGTAGGGTTGCCTGGGTGTATTGTGTGGCTTAGTCTGAAGGCTTTGAGATTCTGAGGAAAGTGAAAATGGCAGATTATTCAAGGGTTGTGGAGCGGGATATTGGCAGGGATGAAATAAGCTCCTTCATCTTTACAATCTTTTTTTGGTATGGATATACTTTTGTCGGAATTCTAAGAAATGAAGCAATAAGAAATAAATGTAGCCTCGTACTTATGACGATTTCTGCTCCTTTAAGTAGTTGTACGAAATGGTTGAAATCTTCCTCTCGATCTAGTGTTTCGAGATGATGATTCAGCTTTTTTTCTAGTATTTTTTTGTAGTGGATGTCTTGGTAATATTGATTTGCTCCTTTTGCAACGGGGACGTAATAGACAGTGTATCCTTGTTTTAGATATTTAGAAATGTCGGAGATGAGGCTTTCTATAAACTGTTCTCCGTTTTTATTGAGGTTTACGATGATGTACTTGTCTTTGGTGGATTGCTGTGTCTTCTCAGTCCAGTCATAGGCAAAATAACTCGTATCCATGAAAAATTCAGCATTTTGGTAGCCTAGTTTTTTTATTTCGTTGACGGATTGGGTGTCACGAAGATATAGGTGTGTAGTGCGATTTAGGAGGAATTTTAGAAGTTTTAGTTTGCGTGGACTTGCTGGAGTTTGGACGCCTCCCATAATGTATAGATATTTTTTTTTGTGGAAGCATTTAGCGACTAAAAATGGTCGCATACTGACGAGTCGATATCGATATGCACTAGGACTTTCTTCAGTCAGGATCTCTCCTCCTCATAGGATGATTGTATCTGTTTGCCAGAATTGTTTTAGCTCTTTGATTCCTCAATTTTTAAGCCAATAAAAGGCTGATCTTACCCCTTTGGGGAGCTCATGAATGAATGTAATTTTGCTCAGTTCGTTCGTGGTGAAAAACTGTGAAAAGAACTTTTTTAGTCGTTGAGGATTGAAACAAGAGATGGTAATTTCTGGGCATTCTTTTGGGTCTTTTTGTTGTAGGAGCGTTTTTGTTGTTCATAAAACAATCAGCTCATCACCTAGGTTTTTGTAACTTCGGTTGCCGATAATTAGTATTTTTTTTCCTTTGATAGCGAGGTGCGCATTTATCTTCATTTGAATACGACTCAAAATGTAGCAAAAATTACGTAAATATCCATAAAAATAGATCGATTCTGAATGTAGTGGAGATCGAGTTTTGCTTCCTCTTCAAATGGTAGGCTATCTCTTCCAAATACCTGTGCATATCCGGTAATTCCTGGTTTAATACTCAATACTCTCCTCATTCGTGGTTCGTATTTTTCGACTTCATTTGGCAAATGAGGGCGTGGTCCTACTAGAGACATTGAACCGACTAATACTTGAAATAATTGAGGCAGTTCGTCTAGAGAAGTTTTACGTAAAATTCTTCCTAATTTGGTTACTCTTGGATCATTTTGGATTTTTGGCATAATTTTATCTCTGGTATTTTTGCTGGAATTTATCAGGTCTTGATAGAGCTTGTCAGCCTTCGAATTTCCAACTCCTGTACAGCAATCTGTGTACATAGTACGGAATTTATAAAACGTGAAGAGTTTTCCGCCTTTTCAAACTCTTTTGGAAGAATAAATTACTGGTCCTGGACTGTCTATTTTGATAAGTATTGCGATAATCAGCATAGGAATTAGTCCAATAATAATTCCGAAGATGGATCCAAAAATGTCGCAAAGTCTTTTGATAACGAGAGATCGTCCGTCTAATTTGGAATGTTTGTACTCCATAGCGATGATACTGTCGAGTTTCTCTGGGATGTAGACGACGTCTTCTAGGAAATACCCTTCTGAAATATGGAAAAATCTTGTAGGGTTGAATCTTACTTTTTCGAAGAGGGCTTGTAAATCGTTTCTTTCAAAAGTTCCTATAGCTACGGTGATTGCGTAATTGGTAAGCTGGATACTGTCGATGTCTTGATATTGTGCAAATTCTGTCGGGAAAGAGAAGTTTTGCTTGATGGTTTGGAGGATTTCTACGTTGTCTATGAGGTTATTGGAGATAATCAGAATTTTTTTCCCTGCTTTTTGCTGTAATTTAAAATCTATGAAATTTCGTAATTGGTCGAAGAAAAACAGTAAAATAAAGCTGATAATTCCTGCAGAAATGATGACAAATCTGGATACTCCTCGCATAAATAAGAACCCTTGTCCGAAGTAAGAAATAAATGTCATAGAAATAAATCGATAACTTCGTACTTTTGGAAGGATTCTAATGGTCGTTTCGGAGAGGGTTGTGAGTTGGTAGAGTTTTTTGATTCGTCCTCGCGTTACGAAAATAAGGGCAGAACAAAGCGCAAAAATCTGAAGTTCTTGGATGTTGATGAATGGGACATCACGGAAAAAATCTCCTCGAAGTCTCAATTTGTACGTCAGGAAAAAGACGAAGAGAATAATGAGGAAATGAAAGAAAGGATGTAGAATTCTAAGTCGTTTCATTTCAAGAAATGCAGAGATAAAACTAGGATTGTGCTATGGGAGTTGTGACTGTAGGGAGTATTGTTTGTATTTGTTTGATGAAAACTTCCATATCTTGTTGCATATTCCCAGAGGAAGGAATGGTGCATCCTGAGGCATTGAAATGTCCACCTCCTCCGAAATGGGCTGCAAGTTCACGTGTGTTGTATTTCCCTTTCCCTCTGAAAGAGATTCTGATTCCTTCGTCGGTTTCTTTGCCGAGGATGATGAGTTGTGCAGTCCTGACATCGACCATGAGATACAGAGCATAATCTGCGCTGTCGCGATGTAGTCAAGAGTCTGCTAGTTCTGCTTTGGTATATCGTGAATAGCAAATGTCTTCTTGTTTTTGCATTCTGGCGAGGATGTGTTGCATAAATGCTAGGTCTTCATATGATTTATTGCGGAATAAGTTGTTGATTACTGCTTGTTTGTTGGCTCCCTGTTTGATAGCTCAGAGGGCGTTTTCCATTAGTCTGGTCGTTTGGTATGCCTCGTCGTGACGGAAGTTCCCTGAATCACTAGTCATTCCCATGTATAGGAAGGTCGCAATGCGTTCATCCATCAGATTTTTTTCTTTTCGTCGAGCTGTAGTGAGTTCATATACGAGTTCACAAGCTGCAATTGCTGTATGGTCGGCAAATATTGTTGCGTGAGACAGTGCTGGTATTGGCTCTGGAAGGTGATGATCAATGATGATTGTTTCCGCTTGATCAAAGTATTCTTCGTGATCTTTGTAGAATTTTTTCATTCTGAGAGGGTGATTCATATCTAGGAGGACGATTAGATCGTATTTCCCGTAGTCAAATGTGGTTTGGAGTGTAGAAATATCCAAAAAACTAAAGAGAGGAGAAGGCTGATCAGGAGTGAAATATCAGATTTTTTTTCCTAGCTTTTCTAGCTGGAGTCAGAGTCCATACATACTTCCGAGGGCGTCTCCATCTATGTTTTCATGTCAAAAAAGAGCGATAGTTTGTGCGGTTTCAAGTTTGGTTTTGATCGTTTGGGAAAGAGGCATTATGTTATGATGTTATGTAGTAAACTGATCGATTAGGCGGTCTTTTTGAGTATCTGTTTATCTTACCAATTTTCCTCACGAAATCCAGTACAAGAACCTTTTATTTTTTCGTCAGAGTATTCTTTATTATAATTCAAAAAAATAAAAAGTCAATAGATTTTTTTTGGCTTTGTATTGCTGAGATTGTGATTTTTTTACAAAACGTTTATACTTAAAAGATGAAAAAATCTCTTACAAAATCAGTATTTTTATTGTGTGTCTTGTTCTGTTGATTGATTCAGCCTTTTTTTTCTGTTGTTGATGCTGCAGATGTCAGTGCTGATGCTCCTGATGTGTGTCATTGACCTACTCCTGCCATGCAACTGTATTTTGATTTTCAGGCAGAGATGGCTCAAACTTTGCTTGGTGGAGTCTTGGGAGAGAAGCTGTTTAATGTAACGGTCAATCCTCTCGGGCTTTTTACTTCAAAAGTCTTGGATCTTCATCCAGAAACTAAGAATGCTGTTGTAGATGTTATTTTAACTACTTTGTACAATAACGTTTTAAGAGTTCTTCAGTCCTCGACTACGACTGCGGTGCTCGTTTGATTGTCGGCTCTGTCGGTGATAGGGAGTAATTTGGATGGTCTTAGACTACTTTTTGAGGATAGGCCGATGGTGCGTGATTATAAGACATTATTAGAGATAGAGACTAAGTTGATGCAGATTTCTTATTATCTCTGAAAACAGACGCGTATCATGGCTAACTTAGAAAATCCAGAAAAATTGTATACTGTGGTTAAGAAATATCAGGATTTGGGCTTATTTACGGGTGTTCAAGAGACTCATAATGTGTCTTATCTTGGTATTTTGTCCGCATTGATTAGGATGAACGCTTCTATGAAAAAGTTTGTTACTTGGGGTGGAAGTTATGTTTTGAAATGAGATTTTAATGCGTTATTTAATGCGGGATTTGATCCTGAATGGATACAACAAATTGATGATGATTATAGTTTCTTATGGGGAGGTCTTAGTACGCTGGGATTGTATCAGTCTTGTAATAATTTTCGAAAGCAAACCTTGAGAGATTTAGGAAAGATTTCTCAGATTTGAACTGCTGCAACTAAGTCTTGGCAGACGATTAGTTCTGCGACGAAGAGATTGATGTATGCGATTTTGTGAGGTAAGAGATGAGAACTTGGGTGGGATACGCTTTGACCTTTAGGATTTTTGGGTGGAAATGTGTATTTTACAGATGTAGAGTTACAACAATTAAGAACAGTATATGGAATCGATACAACACAAATGACAACTCGTGAGCTTGGAGGTTTGAGATCGTTAATTACTCCTTTGTGAGGCTGGAAAAAGGCTCGAAATGATACTAAAAAAAGAGTTTCTTCTGTCGTTGAGACTTCGTCGTCTGGAATTAGTGAATTTATCGCTGGTGTAGAAGATTGATGGAATTTCTTGAGAGAGATGAATAATGATGTTAAATGAGCAGATGTATTGTTTAGTCAGTTGTCTCCTGAAGAGAGACGTCAGTATCTACAACAGTTTGGTATAGAATATTCGAAAGATTTTAAAGACGGTTTACAGCAACAACTCATTGTCTCTGTGAATGATGCGGATGAATTGGCTCGTCAGACGAAAGAAATGAGTATAGCAGTGGATACCTCGGTACAAACTCCGCTTTTCCATGCGATAGTAGATCAGATACATCAGCTTGATGAGTTAATCAAAAACAAACAGTCTGGTATGTGTCAAAAGCTGGTAGAGATTTGTAAGTATCAGGCTAGTAATAAGTGAAATGATGCTTGTAATGTGAAATGTTAATATACCCTTTATTTATTTGATTATCGGTTATGAACTATAAAAATTTATTTTATCACAGATTTGTTGCTATGAGGACTACGTTTCCTTCTACATGATGAAAGGTGCTAGGTGGTTTTTTGATGTGTGTGGTAGCGATATTATTTTCTTTTTGCTTTATTTGAGGCAGTGTTTTTGCAGAAGAGGGGCCAGGGTTTGCGACGCAATTGGGGAATGTGTATAGTTCTCTTTCTACTACTAGCTCAAAAAAAGACTTTGTATCTAAGTATTGTAGTGGAGCTCTTTCAGAAGAAAATGCTCTTGTGTTTTCAGGAGAAAATGCTCGTTGGGATTTCAAAAACTCTTTATTTGTTTTGGCGTTATGTACGTCTCGGTGGGGAGAGGAGGTTGATGGTGTAGGTTTGTTGTTTCAGGATAAGTTTCGAGAAGACTGGGAGCGAAAAGAGAAATCCTGGTTTGATTCGTTCACTGAGGAGGCTTGGGATTTTATTGCTTTTCAAAAAAAAGATTCGTGTAAGGTTGGAGAACAAACGAATAATTGCGATGTCGCTCATCTTGCTTGAAATATTTTTACTGTTTTGATGAATGAAGTTTTTGTTATAAAATGGGCGAGTAGTTTGGACGTGTTAGATCCAAAGAATTTTCCGGATGAAGATACGAGGTTCAAGGATTTCTTTAAAACGTATTTTTCGGTGCCGATCGATTCTAAGCTCTATGGTGTTTCAGAACTGTATGAAGATACTAAAGAGATGTTGACTGATAATCAGGAAGAGATGAAGGAACGTCTGGAAAAGGTTAAAAAACTTAAAGTCCCTCAAGAGACGCAAAATGCTAATTATCCTCTTCCTAATTGGATTGGAACATGAGCAGGGAAAATGGATCAGGATTTTGTTTCTTTTATTACGAATGAATATCTGGTTTATAGTGTATTTGTAGATGTGTACACACAATGGCTGGCTACACAGGCAGAGTCTAAGGCGATATCTAAAGAGGATACAGATAAAACTCTTGCAGATCAATATGCTTTAGAATTGAGTGTGATGCAACAACAAAGGCAAGAATTAAAACAGGCGTTACAAACAGCTTTGCGTGAATGGCAGGAATTCTCGGCTTCTTATCCTGTCCATGTTGGTTTAGCTTGGTATCAAGAGGCGTTGCTACGACTGAGAGATGATGCAAGCAAACTCTTGTCTCCTTTTTATGCTTTATATGAAAAATTGAGAAATGCACAGGCAGCGAATTAAAAAACTTATCTTGAGTATTAGTGCTGGGATAGTCCTCACGAGTTGGGGTGTTTTTGCTGCTTCTGTTTCTTTGGGTTTTGGTACGATTGGTAGTACTTGGGAGAAAGGGGAATTGACGATAGATTTGGCTATTTCGAGATGGTTGATGCATACGTTGGATAGCAAAAGAGCCAAACAGAACCAGTGATTAGACCGCGTGTATGATGTGCATTTCCCAGAAAATCCTTTTAGTGATATTGTTCAAGAGATAGAAAATGCTGATATAGATATTGCGCTTGGGGGGATTCAGATGATTCAGGATCAGCTAGCGTTGCAACAGTGCTTTCTGAGTAATGATGATATTACTGCGATTTTGTATTATTTTAATAATGATTTTCGTAGCAATATGGCGTTACAGGTTTCTAGGAATACCTTTCATGCTATAGACTTCAAGGAAAATAGAACATCTGCAGAAACTGCTTGTAAAGCTTTTAATCGGTGTTATTACCCTGGTTCTGGTACGGGAACTATTTTCCGTGGAGATGTGATGACGGACTGTAGGGATAAATTTAATAACTGGTATAATGTGGGTATTCAGCAGACTTCTCGTCTCCAACAAGTACAAAATGCTCAACTTGGACAGGATAAATTTTGGAATTGGAGCTCTGCTTATGCAGAGGAAGATTCTCCTTTTGATCTGCTTTTTGATCTTAATGTGCTAGCTAAAGTCTTTTTTGAAGATATTAAGGAATCCTTTGTCATCGCATACTATAAAATGCCAATCTTTAGAGGACAAGGACAAGATTGAGATAAAGGGGATAAAACATCTCAAAATTCGGCTTCTGATGGCGGTACGAATTCATTAGAATCGAATGCGAAAGGGGATGGGGATAACAATACTTCATCAACTTCATTTTCGAGCGGTGATGCTGCAGAATGACGAAATTGACTTGGACGAGATGACGAGTTTACTACGTTTTTAGACGCACAAGAAGGAGGTCAGCCTTCTTCTTTTGGTGATGATCAAGTGTCTGATATTGGTAAAGATCCTTGTGCTGAGGATGAAGATGAGGATGAAACTGATCAAGATTCATCAACTACGGTGTCGTGATGAGGAGATCTTTCTTTGGATGAGGTGGGAGTCGCAGATTTTCTCCAGTATGTACAGGATGTTTTAGCTACTGAGCCTCAGGTCGATGTGTTGAATACCACCAAACCAACGACTGCTACGGTTGGAAGGATTAAAGCGACGATTACCTATACTCCAGCTAGAACTACGACAGGAACAGTGGATGCAACGATTAGTTTTAATCATGCTGATGTGGTAGTTACCAATAATCACGGTTCGACTACGTATACGTTTGCCGAAAATGGAACCTTTTTGTTTGAATTTCAGGATAAATTTTGAACGGCGGGTTCTGCCTTGGCAAAAGTTTCTTCTATTCGTTCGCCTGCAGAGCAGGAAAATCTTGAAGAAGCGAAAAAGTGTCTTGCAAAATGTGATGATTTGAGGATTGATGAGGAATTAGCTTGTAAGATAACATGTACTTGTAATATGCGGGATTCCCCTTTGCGAAACCCAGAAACTGATCCTGAACTTTGACCAATTTTGAGGATTAAATATTGTGCAGTTCCAACTACGAATCACTTTTTTGATGCCAATGGAATTATTGTGTATAGTTTTGAGAAGATTATTTCTGAGGTGTATGGAGTATTGGATGCGTTAGATAAGAGCTGAGAACTTTGAACTTGGACTAAACAGAAAGAAATGCTGGATAGCACGACGAAAAACATTAATTTCTCGGATATGTTTGTCTTTACTGTGGATTCGAGTGTGAAATCTACCAATCAAGATTCTTCAACCAGCAAGGAGGACTCTTCTGATGCTCAGTGATTATTAACTTGGCAGTCAATCGATGCTAATGTCGTGATTCAATCGCTTATTGCTAAGCTGGATAATAATGTCCTGGCACAAACAGATTATGAGTGAGAAAGCCAGAAAGCTACAGAATTGTCTTCGGGATGGGATAGTCAGTATAAAGAAAAACAGCTAGAAGTGCTTCGTAATGAGAAAAATATTAATTTATGAATTGTATTGGATAAATTTTTGTTGCATCATTTGACGTTTTGGGTTTCCACTTTTGATAATTTTAAACAAATGGATGCGTTTTTAGCTTCGCTGGCACGCAAGAAGGGCAACAAGGGTAGTTAACAGAAAAATGCTCTAGATTTTTATATGGAGATTACTATATAGGAGGTATGCAATTTTATGATGAAGTTAAAATTACGGTAGAATCTGGTAAATGAGGAAATGGAATTGCCAGTGGATACAGAGCTCCTGGTATCCCTCGTGGATGACCTAATGGAGGAGATGGAGGTCGTGGTGGCTCCATTGTTTTTCAGGCAAGTAAGGATGAAGATACTTTGCTAGAATTTAAGTATAAAAAGAATTATAAAGCTGATAATGGCGAGAGTGGTAGGACGAAGGATCAATATGGTGCAGATGCTGAGGATCTGATTTTAACGGTTCCAGTAGAGACACTGGTGAAAGATGCTGATACTGGAAAGGTATTACATCATTTTACTCGTGATGGCGAGGAATGGACTGCACTTCCAGGAGGTTCTGGTGGAAAGGGAAACATTCATTTCAAGGATTCCGTTCGTCAATTCCCGAATTTTTTTCTCCTTTGAGAACCTGGTCATAAAAAAGAATTAATTTTAGAGCTTCAACTCTTGGGAGACGTTGGACTGATAGGAAATCCTAGTGTTGGAAAGTCTTCTTTGATTAACTGTGTTTCTTCGACGAAAGCGAAGGTTGCGGATTATCCTTTTACGACGTTGATTCCTAATTTGGGGTCTGTTACGGTTGGGGATTTTAGGTTTAATATGGTAGATATTCCTGGATTGATTAAAGGGGCTTCTGATGGGAAAGGTCTTGGTAATGATTTTTTGCGTCATGTCCTGAAAGCGAGGCTTTTCGCTATGGTTGCAGATTTATCTAGGTATGATAAGGGGATTTGAGAGACTTTGGAACTTTTTGATGAGATTAAAGAGTATATTGAGGAGAAGATTTTGGATGATGAAGGAGAGTATTACTTTGCTTTTGAACAGGAAGAAAATCTGATTGCTTTTAATGTGTATGCAAATGATGAATTACTCATTTCCAAAAAGATTCTTTTTGTCCTTAATAAGTGCGACTTGGTTAATGATGATGAAGTCTTGGAGGAGTACAAAAAGCAGTTTGTAGCCAGATTTTCTCTCTTTTTAGAAGAGCATCAGTATGCTAAGCTTTCTGAAGATTTGATCAGGAATAATCTTTTTGTTACTTCTGCAGGTACAATGCAGGGAATAGAAGCGTGGAAACAAGCTTTAGCTCGTCTTTTGCAAAGGCTCCCAGCTCAAGAGATGCCGGATGTTGAGCCGATTTTGCCTGTTGAAGCTGATGAGGAAGATATGATTGTAGATGTGACAGAAGAAGAGAAGCCTTGGCTGATTGAGCATGATTATTTGGATGAGGTTACTTCAACTTATCTCAATGTGTATTTAGTTCAAAATCCTGAGGTTTGTAGGCTGGTTTTCATTACTCCATGGGGAAATGATGAGGCTGAAATGTGGTTTTGGAAGCAACTTCAGCAGAAAGGGTTTATTGAGTTATTAGAAGCGGAAGGGATGAGAAAGGGAGACGTGCTGAAAATTAAGAGTTATTATGAGGGATTGGATGATAGATATATTGTGTATTAGGATGAGCTGTGGTATAGATAGCCACGACGGGAGTTGTGGCTTTTTTTGTTTGGTTTGTGGAGCTGTTTATTGATGGAAGATGTTATTGTGTGGAGTAGAGGTTTAAATGAAAAAATGTTATAGTTCTTTTTCGTTTATTGTTTTATCAATCCATTTTAATCGTCAAGTAATTGTTGATGCTCTTCTACCAAATGTTACATCAGATCATATATTATATAAATCACAAGATTTCATCATATTTACTAAGGTGTTTTTATTAATTTTTCATTTTTTGGTTTTATATTTATAAGCTTCCATAAAAATTTTATGAGAAAATATCTGTTTTATTAATAATAAATTTCTCTCTTTTCTTGGACTTGAAATTATTTTTTTTCATAATTTTGTAAGGTAAACTGTTCTCTTATTGTCTTGAACTAATCATAAATATTTATCAGCATCAACATAATAATGAGATTGCCTTATAACAAAATTATACTCATCTTTAATTTCATCTTTTGTTTTTTCTCAACTTTTTAATATTTCCAAAATATTGATACATTTTTCAAAATCATTTGCTTGTGGAAAAGGAACTCTTGGCTCATCTATAATCTTTATATTATTAACTATATAATTTATATCATCTTTTGTTATCGGTTCAAAATCAACTGCATAATTAACTTGCTTTATTAAACGTATCGAATTATAATCACTTTTGTTTTCAAATTTAAAAATAAAAAAACTAAAAATTCCATTAGATATTGTCATAAACACTGGGACGATTTCCTTATCTATTTTTTCTTTTCGTAATCTATATGGATAATACAATTGTCTAATAATAAAATCATCACACTTTCATTTTTTAGCTTCAATAATCATTAATTTATTTGTAGATTCATATCATCAATCAATTTCTACTTGAGCTTTATCAACCTCAATCAAATATTTTTTTTCATAAATTGAATCTTGTACATTAAATTCAAATTTTGATGAGGACATTTTTCACGATACGGTTAATTCACAATCTTCTCCAACAATCTCTCTCAACATACCTGTCGCAAGAGCATAATTTAATGCTACAGCTTCTGAAAATAAATCTTTTACATTTAAACTTTCAAGGTCTGGTCTTAAATTTATTTTATGAAATGGTATATTTTCATCATATTTTATATTTTCATGGGTTGAAAACTTTCATAATACATATGTTCAACGATTTATTGGTAATATTGAAATATGGTTTTTCTTAAAAATTTTTGGTAAATCATCAGCATGATCAAATTTTGTCATTAACCTTGGTTCTCTTTCTTCTTTTATCTGATCTGCTGTAATTTGAAAAATTCAATTTTTTTCTATCTGTTCTAAAATTTTAAATCTATCAAATAATATTTCCCATGCTATATCGTTATTTTTTATCTTTTTCATTTAAATTTTGATAATTTAAAACTACGATTTCTTCAATCGCTCATCTTTTAGTTGCATTTGAATTTATCATTCTTTTTGCTAAAACTATTTCTTTTCTATAACTCCTATATAAATCACGAATAAATGGAGTGTTGTGATTTGAAAGCATTGTATAACAGCATTTTTTATTCAATTTATCAAAAGTATTAAATAATCTTGCCTGCTCATCTCTACCAAATCATCATTTATTATAATCTGTAAAATTCGCTGTATCAGTTAAAACATCGTAAGGAGGATCAAAATATACAAAATCTCATTTTTTAGCTTGTCTCTCTACTATTGAAAAATCTGCATTTTCTATTGTAGTATTTTGTAATGCTTCTTTAGCTAAATAAAGTCATTCTTCATCACAAATTTTCGGATTAGAGTATTTTCAAAATGGAACATTGAACTCTCATTTTGAATTTACTCTGTACATTCAGTTAAAGCAGGTTCTGTTAAGGTAAATAAATCTTGCAGCTCTTTCTATTTTTGATTTTTCATTTTTGAAATTTGCATTTTTATCTCGGCTTCTAATTTCTATAAAAAAATCTTTTGAATGTTTATTTTGAAAAATTTTTAATAAGTGGATTAGCTTATCTGTGTCATTTTTCACAATATTATATGTAACTACTAATTCTTCGTTTAAATCAAAAAGGCGAGCTGTAAACTTCGATCAGAAATTGATCCTGAGATCGAAGAATACCGCTCACCCTCATACGAATGGTTCATAATATTCGTTGAAATCTTTGGGATATAAGTTTTTAAATTGTTCTAATAACTGTCTTTTTCATCAGACCCGTTTTACAAACGGCTTGTAATTCATGCTTAATGCTTGTGATGTAAAAGCATTAAGGACTTTTTGTGTTATAAAAAGCACCCTAATGATGGGTGCAGATAATCAAGTATTTGATCAAAAACGAGTTTCTCTCAACCAAGATTAACCATCAATAGGATGCTTAATTTCTTGGTTAAAAAATAGCGTTTGGTTTGACCAAATACTTTTTTACTTGATTATCTGCGATTTCATAATAGAAATCTTTATTAAAAAATCAAGTAAGATATTATAAAATAGATCTTTTATTGCTTTTTTAAAAAAATAGAAGTTCCCCTTAATTCGGAGAATTTCAAAAATCTACACATACCCATACTTCTTTCTCATTCCGATCAAGAAACTGATAGTCACACAAGCTCAAAGCACCTCTGCACAAGTTGTGGATACCCAAATCCACTCACTACCAAATATATAGGGAATAGCAAAGATCATAATGATTTGGAATACAAACATTCTCAAAAATGAAATGGTTGCTGATACTACTCAGTTGTTTAAACCAGTAAAGAAAGCTGATCAGAAGATATTTATCCATTGTACAATATATCCTAAAGCGTAGAGTCTGATGGCTTTGGTTGTAAATGCTAATAAATTAGCATCATAGCTCACGAAGATTTTTGCAAGAAATCCTGAAAAAATCTCAGCAGAGCAACTCAGGATAATCGCAGCTAGAAATAAAATCTGACTACTTTTGAATAAGATATTTTTTAATTCTTTAGCATTTTTTGCTCAATAATTATATCCTACGATAGGCGTTACTCCGAATGAATATCCTAAATACATTCCCGTGAAGATAAAACCTACGTACATAATAATTCCATAGGCGACAACTCAGTCATTGCCGAAAAATTTAATGAGTTGGTAATTGAATAAAATGTTGAGTAATGACATAGAGAACGTAGTCAGCATTTCACTGCTTCCATTGATACAGCTTTTTATGATAGGTAATACTTCTAGTCTTGTTTTTACAAATTTTAATTTCGATGTTTTACTCGTTATGAAGTAGATCAATGGGATCGTTGCTCCTAAGAATTGGGCTACTGCGGTGGCTAATGCAGCTCATAAAATTCATAACTTTAATATATAAATCAGAATATAATCTAGGAGAATATTCATGATTCACATGATGACTGCCACTTTTAGTCATAAATCAGGCCTCTCGTTTACTATAAAAAAGTTCTGAAATACGTGCTGAAGCATAAAAAAGACCAATGACAAGAATAGCACTCTTCCATAGATAATACAGTTACTTAAAACGTCTCCTGACGCTTTTAACATCGTCATGATAGGCTCGATCAAGAAGAATCAGGCGATACTTACGATTATTCAGCAGATAATTAGGAAATATACAAGCATTGAGAAATATTTTTTAGCTCATTCTATGTTCTTTTCTCAAAGTGTTTTTGAAATCAAGGCGCTTCCTCCGTTTCCTACCATAAACCCAATTGATGCGATGATCATAATCACAGGAAAGGTTAAATTTACAGCTGTGAATGCATCTTTTCAGACGTAATTTGATACAAAAAAACCATCTACTACTCAGTAGATAGAATTAAAGAGCATCATAATTATTGTAGGAGCTGTGAAGGTTAGGAGTTTTTTATAATTGAAATGTTCGGATAATTGTATTTTCATTTGTTGGTATTAAAAATAAGTAAGTTGTATCACTTATTATTATCAAGGTTAAATCATACGTATAAAAAGCTGACTGAGATGTAAAAAAACGTCACAAGGACGTCTTTTTTATAATTGATAACTTACTGATGTTGTATCCCACGAAGGATTGTCGTCTAATCCAATTCCTGTGGTCGTTGGATAATCCCTTACGATGATTCCGATGATTTCTCCGATTCCTGTAATTACTGTTCCTATTTTGACGAAGACATTTTTTGCAGTATATTCTTGATAATTTTGTAGTCTGAATAATCTGAGGATTTGAGGTCCTACGAATAATAGCATAATGACAAGAAATAGTCCAATTACCATGTATCTAATACTATTTCGGGCTTTTTTTATGGTTGAATCGTCTCCTTTGGAAAAGATGAAGAAGAAGATTGCGCGAAAGAATGCATAGATACATCCTGCAAATACAATTAATACTGCGACAGCCAATACGAAAAGGATAACATCTTCAGGTTTATCAAACATATGATTGAAGGTTTCTGGCATGTTAGAAAAGATACTAAGTAAAAGGTTTTATTTAGTCTTTCTTTTCTTTCTTGGTAACTCCTTTTCTTTCTCTTTCTACAAAAAATTTCTGGAAAGTTTCGTCTTTAGTAGCTTGGTATAATAGTTTTGCCATCCTTTCGCTTGGTTTAGCACCGTTTTTGATTAATGTTTTGATCGTTTCGATATCTGCTTCAAACGTATGCTTGAGAGGATCGAAAGAACCTAAAACTTGCATATATCCGCTTTTTGCAGGCTTTGTATGCTCGGTGAGCACTACTCTGTAAAAGGGTCTTTTGGATCTTCCATGTCTGGAAAGTCTAATTGTTAACATTGAGAATGATACAATAAGATAAAAATGTGTAAAACGTATGAAAAATTACTTTAATTTTTCTCTAGAATTGTGTTGTACAGCTTTTTTGCAGTGTTTGCAGTACTTTTTGATGGTGAGCTTTGGTCTTATTGCTTTGTTGATAGAAGTGTAATAGTTGGTAGCTTTACAATCTGCACAGACCATAGCTACTTTAATTACTCCACCTTTTTTCTTTTTTGCCATAATGAGAACTGGAATAATAAATAAAAGATATTATGAATGACGGTTTGCAAACTTCTCTATTTTTGAGGTTCTTCCTCGATTGAGGGAGAAAAATAGAGTGAAGAATGATAGCTCTATCTATACTGATTTTCAAGGAAAAAGCAAGGGAAACTCTTTTAAAACTTCTTTAATCAGCTTTATAATCTGTTTTTCTAGTTCTGTATTGAAAATTTCGTCCTGTTCTAAGGAAATTTTTAGGTCACTGTATTGTTGCTCTAGCTTGAGAAATAGTGATTGTTTGATGGCTGGAATGTCACTGAGGGGGAAGTCTATTAAATAATCGTTAATTCATGCGTATAATAGGACGATTTCTTGGCTTGGAGAGAGTAAGTCGTGTTGAGATTGCTTAAAAAGTTCTGTGAGAATCTGTCCTTTCTTAATTTTTATGGCGGTTTCTTCGTTTACTTCTGATCCAAATTGGAGAAAACTCGCTAATTCACGAAAACTTGCCAATTGAATTCTTAGTTTTCCTGTCACTTTTTTCATTAATGCAGTTTGCGCGGTAGATCCTACACGGGAAACAGATAATCCTACGTCAATTGCGGGTCTTGTTCCTTCATGAAAGAGGTCTTCGTTGAGGTAAATTTGTCCGTCGGTGATGGAAATGATATTAGTTGGGATGTAGGCAGAAATATCTCCTTCTAAGGTTTCGACGATGGGGAGGGCGGTAATTGCCCCTCCTCCTAACTGTTTATTGAGCTGTGCGGCTCTTTCTAGTAGGCGAGAATGCAGATAAAAGATGTCTCCTGGATAGGCTTCACGACTTGGTGGACGATGTAGTAGGAGTGAAATTTCACGATAAGCAATTGCGTGTTTTGTTAGGTCATCATAGACAATAATTACTTTTTTCCCTTGGTGCATAAAATATTCTGCTAACGTACATCCTACGTAGGGAGCTAGATATTGCATTGCGGCACTATCTGAGGCAGCAGCGTTTACTACAATTGTTTGATCCATTGCGTGGTGCTCTTTGAGAGTTTTTACCAGGTGTTTTGCACTGGCGTTTTTTTGTCCAATGTTTACGTAGATTCCGATGACGTCTTCCTGCTCTTTGGCTTGATTAATGAGGATGTCTAGAGCGAGGGTGGTTTTCCCTGTTTGGCGGTCTCCAATGATTAATTCTCTTTGTCCGTGTCCAATAGGAATCATGGAATCGAGTGCCACAATTCCGGTTTTTACAGGTTGCGTGACTTCTTGACGATCCATTACTTTTGGGGCAAGCGCTTCTACTAATCCTCGGTTAGAAGCTACGATTTCTCATTTCCCGTCTATTGGTTTTGTAAATCCATCTACTACGCGTCCGATATATGCTTCTCCAACGGGGATACTCAATACTTTCCCTGTGGGAATCACGCGATCTCCTAAAGCAAGTTGAGATGCGTCTCCTAAAATGAGTACTCCTGTGGTCTTTGCAGAGAGATCTAAGACTACTCCCAGGATATTTTTGGGGAATTCTACAATTTCGTTAAAAGCAATATTCGCTAATCACTGAATCATTGCGATTCCATCACGAAGTTCGATAATAGTTCCTGCTTTGGAAAAACCGCCTGATAAGTCAGCTTTTTCTATTTTTTTTGTAATTTTTTCGAGGAGAGGAGATGCAGGCATCTAGTCTTGGTATAGTCTATCAGATAAAAAAAGCAGATAACTGAGCAAAAAGAATCCTCCAATTACGACGATTCCATATACTCGTGTCCATCCTTGAGCAATGCAAAAGTTATATCCAAAGTGTAACCCTACTCCTGCAAGCATTCCTAAGATTACGCGCGCAAGAATTTTACCGGTTCATGCTATTCCGCTTTTATGTGCAAACATTTGTGTGCTTTGATAGAGCTTGAAGAGGAGTAATGCGATGACTCCTGTGGCTAAGATATGTACTCCAGAGGCAAAAATTCAACGCCCTACGAATAAACCAAATCCTCCCGCTTCTCCACTAGAAAAATTGAGCCCTATGTACAGAAGATTTTCTACGATACTGAATCCCAAGGCGATCAGGAGAGCAAAGGTGAGAATATCTGAATTGAAATGCGTTGTATCTGATTGTGTTTGTGCTGCGGTGATTTTGAGAAATTCTTCAACGTAGGCAGCAACGAGCAGGAGTAAGATGCTTTGGATTCCGTAATGGAGACCGAAGATGCCTACGATCGCGAGGAGGAGGATTCGAATGAGCGCTAGAAATCGCGTTTGTTTACTTTTCCATTGTCTATTTCGAAACATCAGGAAAAGAAAAAGCAGACTAAGATACAGGATAAAACTTCCTATTCGTGAAAGTCCACTTGCGGCGCTGATTCCTCGATGGTCAAGGAGAGCTCCAAATCCATAGAGACTTCCTACTAAAATGACGCTCAGAATCCCCATTTTGATGGAAAAATGTTTTTTGTTTTGCAAAAAAAGATGCTGAACGAATCGAATTCGAAGATATCAGAGAAGAAGTACTCAAATGAATGATCAAAGGAGAGAAACCATAATATTTCATTGTTACGGATTGTTGATGTATTATCAATAGGAAAAAGGTTGTCAAAAAGGTAAAAAGTCAAGATTAAGCTGATTGATCTTTTGGGGACTAATTGACGGATGGGGAAGATATCTTTATTATTATATTGTATCTTTTACTTTTTTCATTATCGTGATGTCAATGTCTGAATCTTTTATCTCCAAAAGGGAACAGCCTTCTTTCTCTTTCACCTTTTTACATAAAGAGAAGAAAGAAGATACTTCGTTATTGCATTTAAAAGAGATAGAAATACAGCGTGTGACCAAGTGAATCCAGGCTGAATTGAAAACATTGGCTTCATCATTGCTTTCTACGAAAGCTTGAAAGAAAATCGAGCATACTGTTGGACAGCTTAAAAAATCTTTTAATCAACTCGCTGAAAATTCTCGTAAGAAGCCAGAAACTCATGAGAAGCATTTAGCTGCTGCTCCTAAAAAGCAAAAGCTTGACCTTCATGCTGATTTGAAGAAAGTGGAAAAAAAGGAATCGGCTAAGTCTAAATTGGACTTTTTAACGCGATCTCAGAATGCAAAGTTTATCTCTAATAAATTAAGGCAGGCATTCCCTGGTATTAAAGATTTTCAAGTGGCAGGGATTCTTGGAAACCTGCAACATGAATCAGGATTAGATTCTACAAGTCTGAATAATAGAGCTTTTGGCCTTGCACAGTGGACAGGAACGAGGAGAAAACAGTTATATAAATTTGCTGGTAAAACGCCGGAAGATGAGAAAAGGCTTGCTCCTATTGATTTAGCTACTCAAGTAGATTTTATGATTCATGAATTGAATGAGCATAATTTACCTAAAAATGGAGTGAAAGCAGGTAATAGGATTTGAGCATTACGTTGAGTATTAAGGGCTACTACGGTTGATGATGCAACCAATGCCTTTCTCGTTAAATATGAGGCTCCAGGATTTCCAAAATCGCCAAAAAGAGTTGCTTCAGCTAAAAATTTTGAGCAAATACTTTTTAGTTAATCTGGGGGATTTCCATCTTTTTAATCAGATTTTTTTGCTTCGTTTTCAACAACGAACGTATTAACTATTTCAGCAAATTCTTCTCCGGTAATAAATTCTTTTTCGACGAGGATGGCTGCAATTTTTTCAATCAGCTTTTTATGCTTTGTGATAGTTTTTTTGGAAATTTGGTAGGCATTATCGAGATATTCTTTGATTTTTCTATCAATTTTTTGAGCGGTTTCTTCACTGTACGGTTTTAGGAGAGGGAAATCAGGATCCTCTTTGTAAACGACCATTCCAAGTTCTTCATCCATTCCAAATTTGGTGAGGATATTTCTAACAGTTTGTGTTGCTCTTTCGAAATCGTTTGCTGCTCCGGTGGTAATTTCTTCAGGTCCGAAAAATATTTCTTCAGCAGCACGTCCTGCAAGCATTACGGAAAGTTCGGAGAGTAAATATTGCTTTGAATAGAGGTTTTTGTCTTCGGTTGGAGTAGTTCGTGTTACTCCGAGGGCGTGTCCTCTTCTGACGATAGAAATTTTCTCTACAGGGTCGGCTTCGTCTTGAAGATGAGCCAATAATGCGTGTCCGAGTTCGTGAAAGGCTGTCAGCTTTTTTTCTTTTTCTTGGATTCCTTTTACTTTTTTTTCTGGTCCCATAATGACTTTCTCGAGTGCGTATTCAAAATCTTCTACTTCTAGGATTTCGCGTCCGTCTTTTGCGATTTTGAGGCTGGCTTCGTTGACGATGTTTTCGATGTCGGCACCTACTAATCCGCTTGTTCTTTTGGTTAATGATTCGATTTTTACTTTTGGAGAGATTTTCTTTCCTTTGAGGTAGTATTCAAAGATTGCAGTTCTTTCCTCTGCAGTTGGTGTGGTTACGTAGATTTTTCTGTCAAATCTTCCTGCTCTGAGGAGTGCAGGGTCGAGAATGTCTGGTCTGTTGGTCGCGGCCATAACGATAATATTGGTATCGTTATCAAATCCATCCATTTCCGTCAAAATCTGGTTGAGTGTTTGTTCTTGTTCTTGGTTTGCTCCGTTATGTCCTGCCCCTCTTTTACGTCCAATGGCATCGATTTCGTCGATGAAAATGATGGCTTTCCCTGCGTCTTTTGCTTGTTTGAAAAGGGTTCTCACTTTTGCAGCTCCCATTCCTACGAGCATTTCCATAAATTCTGATCCAGAAACATTCAAAAATAGCACTTCAGATTCTCCAGCTACAGCACGGGCGAGTAAGGTCTTTCCAGAACCTGGTTCTCCATAGAGAAGTACTCCTTTTGGATGTCTAGCTCCGACTTTTTTGTATTTGTCTGGGTTTTTGAGGTAATCCACAACTTCCATAAGTTCTTGTTTGACTTCTTCCATTCCTGCAATGTCTGTGAATTTGGTTTTTTTGGTGTCTTTTGTCGGCTTTTTCCCTACTTTGATATTGAGGAGCCCCCCTGCACCATTTCCGCGTCCCATCATGAATTTCATTCCGAAGGTGAGTAGGAGGAGTAAAAGGATAATTCCTCAGAAATTTTCTATAAAGCTCCTTAGTAAGCCTTTTTCTACGTATTCTGCAGAGACGATGGTGTTTCCTGTTAACGAGATTCCAAGTTCAGAAATAGTGGTGTCTACGGGTTTTTTTGCGGTGATGAGGTTGTAGTGACGAGATTCTTGGTTAAGAGAGAAAAAATTCTGACTTATCCCTGTCGTGATAAATTGAAATCCTTTGAGATCGACTCCGTTTTCTATGACTACTTTTTCGAATTTCCCCATCTGATAGAGAGATAATCGTTTACTGAGGCTTGTATCTTCTTCTTTGGCAATTTCTTCTATCGTTTGACCTTCAGTATCGGTTTGCTGATGGGTGGAGGTGGATTGTAAAAATCGTAATGCTCCGGTGAGTAGTATGAAGAAGCAAATAAATTGCATAAGCGATTTTTTCATAATGTGTCGATGTGATAGATAAAACTGTTGGGTATTGTAGAGAATTGCTGTGTTTTTTCAATTGGTTTATTGATTAAAAAAACTCCCCGAGAGGGGAGTTTTTGGTAAGTAAGTAACCTGTTGAACTAGTATTGATAAACATATCTAAGTTGTGATTGACTGCTTGCAACACATGTTCCTCCAGTTTTAAAACTACATGTATCACCTGGTATTAGTTGTACTTCACTACAAGGTTGAAGGTCTTTCATGTCAGCGTTTTTAGCTACTACACCTCCACCTTCAGGACATACTACCCAGTTAGAAGAACCTGGCATTTCTGTCGCAGCCATAAGCATAAATCCATTGTTTTTCCTGTCGTTCTTTGCAAGTACTACGTATGCAAAATCTCCTCCAGTAATAACTGTTTCAGCAAGACCTGATACTACAGAATCTCTAGCTCTATCTACAGGACAGTCACTGATAATTCCTTGAGTTCTTAATTTATCACAGATCTTTTGAACTCCTGTAGATGCGTTACCGTTAGTAGTGTCCAAAGATCCTGACCAAGGCCAGTTACCTACTTGGAGGTTGTAAGCAGCGATAGCTGTACCGATAGTAGTAAGAGCAGTCTGTCTAGCAGTATCACGAGCCATAGCCTGTGCTCCTTGTAGTCTAGGAAGCAAAGCAGCGATCAAGATACCAATGATGACGATCACGATAAGCATTTCTACTAGCGTGAAAGCCTTAAAGTTGGTTTTTTTCATGTAGAAAAAAGAATAAATAAAATAAAAAGGATACTTCCTATATAAAAGTTTCGCTTTATTTTGCAAGAGATGACATGAAAAAAAAATTGACTTTATCTCGATATGGAATAAACGTATAACGTTGAATATTGATTATTTTGCAAGTATATTGACTTTATTTTAGAATAATTTTGATGTGAATTTCTTAGTGTACTCTTTGTACCTTAAATTAACCTTAAATTTTGTAATGATTTTTTATTTCTTATTTTTTTGTGTAAAAAAAGAGCGATCCCTTAGCTTTGGGATAGCTCTTTTTTGGATGAGTTAACACGTTGAACTAATATTGATATACATATCTAAGTTCAGCTTGACTCTTTGCAACACATGTTCCTCCAGCTTTGAAAGTACATGTACCATTTGGATTAAGAGTTACTTCACTACAAGGTTGAAGGTTTTTCATATCATCACCTGCGTTGATTTTTCCTGTACCGTCTGCACATACTACCCAGTTAGAAGAACCTGGCATTTCTGTTGCAGCCATCAAGATAAATCCGTTGTTGTCTCTGTCATTTTTTGGAAGAACTACATATGCAAAGTCTCCTCCTGTGATCTGAGTACTAGTAAGACCTGATACTATAGAGTCTCTAGCTCTATCCATAGGACAATCACTGATAATTCCTTGAGTTCTTAATTTATCACAGATCTTTTGAACTCCTACAGCATTGTTTGAACTTTGTAGAGTTCCTGACCAAGGCCAGTTACCTACTTGGAGGTTGTAAGCAGCGATAGCTGTACCGATAGTAGTAAGAGCAGTCTGTCTAGCAGTATCACGAGCCATAGCCTGTGCTCCTTGTAGTCTAGGAAGCAAAGCAGCGATCAAGATACCAATGATGACGATCACGATAAGCATTTCTACTAGCGTGAAAGCCTTAAAGTTGGTTTTTTTCATGTAGAAAAAAGAATAAATAAAATAAAAAAAAGATACCCTTCGTATATCAATCCTGCTTTATTTTGCAAGAGCTGAGATGAAGAAAAGCTTGACTTTTGTTTTGATGCAGGGTAAAAGTAAGATATTGAATGCTGAATATCCGGAAAATATATTGACTTTATTATGGAAATCTTGATGGAATATCGTAGTATAGCTTTTTTACCTTAAATTAACCTTAAATATGGTATGGAGTCTCTAGAGGTACTTCCCCTTGCAAAATAGCTGTAAATTTATAAAAAAAATATTCGGTGAACCTTTCTTTATTTTCTCTTATATCATATAACATGATGCGTACTTCTGTGATTTCTTTGGCTTCTTTGCTTGGGATTTCAGCTTTTTGTTTCTTATGTTCTTTTTGATTTGCGGAGTATGAAGTGCAGGTGAATTTGCTTGATAAGCAGGTGTATATTCTTTCTTGAGAAGAGAGGATTTTTGTGGAAAATGTTGGGGAGTATTTCTCGCAGGATGCTGAGCAGGGAGATGCAGATGCTTCTGATGAAAATGCTGCTGTTGACGGTTCTGGACTTGAAACGTTAGATACTACTACTGAGACGACTTCTAGTGATTCGTTCTATCGTGGGACGGCATTAGCGTCTCTGGGGACGGGAAGTGAATTGGAAGAAGCAATTTATTGGATGTATTCGAATGGTCTTACCAAATATGATGTGGTTGCAGATTATCGTCCAAAAGATTATGTAACGAGAGAAGAAGCTGCAAAATTGATTGGAAAGCTGTTTGAAACATTGCAATTTCCTGTGGTTGAGTCAGCTTTAGATTGTCATTTTGTGGATGAAGATCTTTTTGATCCTACGCTTGCAGATTGGATTACTCAGGTGTGTACGTGGGGAATCTTTAGAGGAAATGATAAAACTCATGCGTATATGCCTCATGATACGTTGACGAAAGGACAGATCTTGGCTGTATTGACGAGAATGCTTGAAGGTAAGATGTCCAATGAACAGTCGACTCCGCGATGGATTGAATATTACGTGAAGATGAAATATTTGGAAGTAACAAATGATACTAATTTATCACGTATCGATTTGCCATTAACGAGGGAGCAAACGGCGTTACTTATTTATAGGTTTAAAAATCTGATTATTAACCCTGATGGATCTAGTAATCGTGAATTGCAATTATCTAAATTAAAAGGTGATTTGAATGCTTTGCTTCAGCAGGTTCAAACGACTTGGGATCAACAGAATCCTGATGAAGCTCTCTGCTCTTCAGGTGCTACTTGTCAGACAGGATCGGTAGCATTGGGGGATGGGGGTCTGGATCTGAGTTTGATTGCTGGGAATCAGGCGCTAGTGGATGATCCGGAGTTCCATGAGGCGGTGAAGTGGATGTATGATAAAGGTATTACCAGCTATAATGAGGTGCTAGCGTTTATGCCTTTTGAGACGGTAACGCGTGAACAGATGGCGAAAATGTTATCCGCCTTTGCTGAAGCTGTAGACCTTACGACGGTGAGAAATGAAAGCGCTTGTACGTTTTCAGACGTCCCTGAGAGCTCAGTTTTTTTTTCTGCTATTCATAATGTTTGTCTTTATGGGGTGATGAACGGTTCGAATGGAAAATTTAATCCACGTCAGACGGTATCAAAAGCTGAATTTATTGCGATGCTCGTGCGTTTAGTTGAGGGTAGAGCTTTGGATGAGAGCAAGACTCCACGATGGGTAGAATATTATCAGAAGGCAATTGATTTAAGTTTGATTTCTCCGCAAGATACCGTGACTTTCTCGTCTCCAATTGCTAGGTATGAAGTGGCGATTTTCTTTTATCGTCTCAAAACGAGGTTGACGATGTTCCTTAATCTTAATGATGTGCATTTGCCAGATGAAATTGTGAAGACAATGGAAGAGGTGAGTGCTGAAGGGTCTAGTCAAAAAGTTGCGAAAGTGTATGTAGATGTCTTGGCCCTGAATAATTCGGCGTTTAAAGTTGGATATTTTGAACTGTTTGGTACGAGATATCAGATTAAAAAGCTGTCTATTACGCAGTTTAATGTCGGAGATAATAGTTTCGTTTGGTATGGTGAACTGTATGATTTGGCATCTGGTGAACGCGTTGGAAGAGTGAATTTTACGTTAACGAATGGATCGTTGACGGAAGGAAGTTTTAGGTTTACCAGTGGTGAATCATATTATTTATCCAAAGATGAAGTAGCGACAACGTGGTTTTGGGTGAAATAAGTGAGATGTTGTATCATTGAAATCTTTTTATTATTCCATAGTAGTATATGATGAAAAAAAGAATACTTACCTGATTAAAACCGACAGGAGAACAATTGCATCTCGGAAATCTTTTTGGTGCGATTCGTCCGTTTGTGGAACTGACAAAACAGGAAAAAGAAGCAGATTTTTTTCTCTTTTTAGCTAATATGCATGGTTTGACGGTTATTCACGACGCAACCACGCTTAGGAATTATAGTTTAACAATCTTGAAGCTGTATAAGGCGTTGGGAGTTGATACGAGCCGTGTGTATATTTATAATCCTGCGGATATTCCTGGACATGCTCAATTGAACTGGGTTTTGACGTGTCTGACGATTATGGGGACGATGGAAAGGATGCATAGTTATAAGGATGCTTTAGCTAAGGGAAAGGCTGGAGAAGTGAGCGTTGGGACGTTTTGTTATCCGATTTTGATGGCGTCAGATATTTTGCTGTATGATGCGAATTTGGTACCGGTTGGGAAGGATCAAAAGCAACATGTGGAATATGCGAGGGATATTGCTGGAAAATTTAATCGTCAATTTGGAGAGACTTTCGTGCTTCCGGAGCCTTTTATCCCTGAGGGGTCAGCGACAATTATTGGTTTAGATGGACGTAAAATGTCTAAATCCTACAATAATTATATTGGGTTATTGGATGATGAAAAAACGCTTTTGAAAAAAGTTAAGCAGATTTCTACTGATATGAAAACGGTTGAAGAGCCAAAAAATCCTGATGAAAATCATGTGTATAATATTGTGAAGTTTTTCTTGACTCCAGAGGAGGATGTTGCATTGAGAGAGAAGTTTTTAGCAGGTGGATATTCGTATAAAGAGGCGAAAGATTATGCTTTTGAAAAGATGTGGGCGTATCTCAAGCCGTTACAGGAAAGGTATTATTCTATTAGTGATGCAGAAATTATTGATTTATTGGAGAAAAATGCAAAAGTGGTAGGTGCACTTGCGGAGCAAAAGATGCGTGAGGTGTATAAAAAAGTAGGTCTTGCCTTGTAATTTCGTTTTACTTAGATAGAGAGGCGGTATTCTGGTGGGATTTTGATATGTTTTCCTCTACTCATACAAATTCTTTCTGTGTCGAATAATTCTTTGTTGATAGTTCTCGTTTCAAAGACTCGTTTTTCTTTCCTTTTCATTTCTTTATCTTTTTTGGTTTGTAGGTTCTCTTGTGAAAACTCTGCTAGGTCGTCAATATCGATATCGTTATTGAGGAGTTCTTCAATGGTTGGATTGTTTTTAATGGTTTTTTGATATATTTTTCGGTTGGCTAATTTTTTTGGATATTCTCCTTCGATATTTTTACTGTTTAGTCAAAAGGCTTCCTTGATTACTGAGTCTGAAGCTAAGGTCTCCAAATTCTTTCGGAAAAACTCGTAAAATTTTGTTAGCCCATCCATCATTTCTGTTGGAGGATTTCCATTACCTCTACTTAAAATTTCCCCGACTGTAGATCGTCGTAATAACTTTTTTATGTCGTCTTCTCCGATTCTTCCTAATTCTATTTCATCTTTGTTGATTGTTGTTATTGTATTTGCTTTTTCGCTTTGCATATTTGGGTTTGTGTAGTATTGATTGGCGATGCTAATTCTTTCTACAAATGTTGGTAAGCTGCTTTTTCAGAATCCTTTATTTGAAAATAAATTGCAAAATCCTCTCGCAATGTAGGTTACTTTTTCTGGTGTTGCGTTATTTTTTGTTGCATCTAATTCTTTATTGATATTTTTCCAAAATTCTGCTTTCATATTTTTTTGATCTTCATCTTTTCCTTCAAATTCTTCGTTGTCATATCTGGTATTTTTTGCAATAATATTGATGTTTGAATCAAGTCTTGCACACAGAGAAATCACATCATTTCCTTCTCGTTCTCCTCCTAATCCCTCTGGGTCAGTATCCAGGACTTTATCTTTAAATTCTTTGAGATATGCATTTTCATTTCGGTTTTTGGCAACGAGCGTCTCATGAGAAAATTTCTCTAGAGCTTCTCTATTTTCCTTTTGGTTTCGCCATTTTTCTACTCAAGATATGAGATTTTTGTAGTTAGGAGCTGGCTGTTTGTCGCTTGGGAATCCTGTTGGGAAGAAATCATCAAATTTGTATGGTTTATCACCGACTTTGCAGGTTTTTTCAAATTCTCCATGTGTTGCTTCTTGGAGGAATGTACGTAATTTCTTTGCATATTCATTATCCCTTGCTAGATATCCTACTGGGAAATTCAGCTTTTTACATAGTTGATAGATCAGCTTTCTTCCGTTTCCATCGAGGTCAGTGGTGAGGATTCCGCTTAGTAAGAGTGTTAACATACATCTTTTGAGCGTGCTGATTTGTTCAGGATTTGCGCTGGTTATTAAATCTCCCATTTTTAGTACAGCAGCAATACTGATTTGTGTTCTTCCATCTTTTAATTTTCCAAAATCGCTTACCGCTTGTTCCCATGTGTAATTCCCCATTTTTCTGTATTCATCGCCAATATTGTCTTTTGTATTCAAATCTTTCGTTCTGTTGTCGAGCTCCTCAGCAAATTTAGTTCCTAATCTTTGTCTTGCTGGATTATCGATTTCTCTTTGGATGGTACTTTCTTTATCGAGGATCCCTCTGTCGTCGATACTACCAAATAATCCGAATTTACCATTAGGGTTTCATTGAATATTTTTGATGATATATTCCATTTCTAGTTTTATGAGGTCGCTATTGTAATTCTTTTTGTTTTCACGTAATGTTCCATCTCTGAGATATTGGTCTCTCATTTGGATAAAATGTGCATGATATGCAGGTCATAATAGCTTTTTTACCCAATGTCCAGTTCCTTTTAATTCTGGGATTCCACGGTAAATTGATTTTCCTTTCTTTGCCATTGCAAGGAGTAATGCTGCTCCTTTGTAAAGATCTTCTCCTTCTAAGGTTTTATCGCTTTTTGCGAAGTCTTGCATACTCATTCCTAGAATATTGTGTCCATATTTTTGATCAAAAATATCACCAAAATCTGAAGTGTCGAATTTTTTGAGGTATTTTTCTATGTTTGCTCGACGTTTATCTTCTCTTTTGTCATATCGTTCTTGTTGTATCTGTTGTACTGCTCCTGCCATGCCTGCTAGAGGAATTTTCCCAATGACATTGAGTAATCCACTATTCATTAGCCATTCGTTTGCTGCATCTATTTGTGCTTGTTCGTTTTTCTTGATTCTTTCTGTCATTAATTTTTTTCGGTTTCCTTTAATTATTTCTTTGAGTCCGTAGATGGAAAGGAATGTTCGTCCTAGTTTTTTCTGGTTGACCATTTTTGGTTTTTGGTATTCAGCATTTTTTTTCTCTATTTCCATCTCGGTTTTTGTGTATGGAGTGAGGGCTTTTTCTCTCATAAACATACAAAATGCTAGATAATCCATCTTTCTGGAGTATTTTTTTCAATCTAGTTTTATGAAGTCACAGGATACGTCATAGGTATGGGTGTGAGGGTTGTGTTTGATATCGTAAATAGTCTGTTCTTCCCCTATTACTTGTGTTATGGGCTCTTGTTTTCCGCTTATTTTTTCCTTAACGAATCAGTCTTTTTTATCTCGTTTTATATCGTTAAATTGGTTCATATCTTTAAATCCTGCGCTTTTGAGTTTTTGCATGATTGAAGAACCAGTTTCGTCTTGTCTATTAGGGTCTGGGAATTTGTAGAGCTCGTTACTCATCTTCATGATATTTTCTATATGAACGGTCTTTGTTGCTCCTTCAAATACAGGATCACTCCTTTCTCATCCATAAATTTCAGCTTCAAAACAACCGTTTTCTTTATGGATTTTGGTAATTTTTAGGTACACTCGTGCATCTCCTTTATCTTTTGGAGGCATGATACTTTTTTCTTTGATTGCAAGGACTGTCCCTGGTATAAATCCAGGAATCTCTTCTCCTTTGCTTTGCTTGAAGGAGTATCCTTTAATTTTCCCTTGTCGAACGTCTTTTCGCTCTTGTCGAATGTCTCTTTCGGTTTCTATTTTTTCTTTTTTTTCGGTTTTAGTTTCGACGGTTTCTTCAGTATTTTTTTCGTCTTTTTTTCATAGAGTTTCTTCAGTGTTTTTTTCGTCTGAAATGATAGTATTTATTGGTGAACTTTCTCAATTTCGTTTGATTATCATCCGGAGGACAATGAGGTCCCCGACGTTTTTAATTTCGATTTTTTTAGGGTCGTTTTTCCTTGGAGGGAACATCATTTTTATTTTTTGACGGTTCTCCTCTGCAGAAAAGTCGCTATTTGGCAGGTCAATCACTTGTATATTGTCAGCTTTTTCTCCTGTTATTCTTGTCCCATCAGGAAAAGAAATCTGAAATTTTTCTCCGTTTGGTAATGCTTGGATATCGATGAGTCCTTGTAAAACCTCTTTTGGTATGCCGGTTATTGTCGATAATTCATCTACATTTTCTGTTTTTAATTTTCCTTTTATTGCTTCGGTGAAATTTTTTTCCATGAGTTTGGTATAATCCATCAATTCTCTGATGGCCCCTATCTCTTGATGAAATAGTAGTGTGTTGAAGAGCTTTTTTGTGTTGGTGTCTCGTTTGTTGGAAGGAGATTCTTTGATTTTTTTGGCTGTTGGTTGTAGCGGAGGAAGATTGAGAATTTCTCCGTTAGAAAGAGTAATCTCACTTGGATTTATTGTGAGATTTGGATATTTTTTTAGGAAAAAATCTATGTCGTTGATGGTTTCAGCGAGAGGTTTAGATCTGCGAATTTCGTCTCTTGCTTTGGCTTTATATGCCTCTGGAAGTTTCAAAAAAAACTTTTCTCGGAACTTTTCAGCGATGGCACGGTCGATGTCTCCTCCTGTATTTTTTAGGTGCTGTAAACGAGTAGAAAGCGCTTCTGCACTGTAGATTTCTTTCCCTGTTATGAGCTGATGAAGAGAAAGTTTTTCATTAGCAATATCTTGAAACGTAGTTTCTATCCCTTGATTTTCGATGATTTTGAGGATTTCGAAGGAATCGTTGGCTTGTATTTCATTTAGTTCTTCTTTATTTTTTTGTTCTTCTTTTATCCCGTTTTCTACGTCAGTAAGCCACTCTTCGAAAGAAATTTTTTCGGATTTTTTTAAAAGAGCTTCTACAAGTTCATTGCGAAAATTGAGGTGTCTATTGTTTTTTTTCTGCTTTTCTGCTCATACATTTGGAGTATTTGGAGTAGCGTTACTCATGTTCTTACAAAAAGATAAAAAAGTCTTTATCTAATGATACGTCTTTTTGTAAAAAACCGCAATTCTGCCTAAGAAATGCGGAAATAAATCTCTTGACTTTTTGCCATTTTTGTGTTATAATATAGCATTGATGTCCTGTCATTTTTTGTGTGGTTTCTGCATATTATTTTCCGAATCTTCTGTGTCTTTTTTCGTATTCTGTTAAACATTCATCGAATACTTCTTCTGAAAAATCGGGTCGAAGCGTTTTTGTAAAGATGAGCTCTGCATATGTTGATTGCCACGTTAAAAATCCTGAAAGTCTATTTTCTCCGCTGGTTCTGATGATTAGGTCGGGATCAGGTTGTCCTTTGGTGTACAGATAGTTTGAGATCAGTGTCTCATTGATGTCGGTGGGTTGTAGGTTTCCTTTTTGGACTTCGTTGGCGAGGCGTTGCATTGCTTGGAGTAATTCTGTTCTTCCTCCGTAATTGAGGCAAAGATTGAAAATATGTCAGCTTTTTTTTGCTGTTGAATCTTCTAATTGCTGCATAATGTGCTGTAAATCAGGAGAAAAAGCTGATTTGTCCCCTAGAATATTAACTTTGATTTCTTGATTTTCCAATCTGGGAATCATCGCGCTGAGATAATCGAGAAAGATTTTCATAAGCCCTTCGACTTCTGAAGGGTCTCTGTTTCGATTTTCAGTCGAGAAGCCGTAGACGGTGATAATGTCTATGCCTTTTTCGAAGCCGTATTTGATGGTACTTTCGAGTCTTTCTGCTCCGGCAAGATGCCCTTGGATGCTAGGAAGATTTCTCTGTTTTGCTCGACGGCGGTTCCCATCTAAGATAATTCAAACATGCATGGATAAAGAATTTTGATTATAGGCTAAAGGTGCAGGATTTCAGCTTTTTGTATTGCTGTTTTTATGGTGCATTTAGTATGAATTGTACGAAGAATACCTCAAGAAGTCAAGGCGAAAAATTTGTAAATTCTCTTGCATTTCTCGTAATAAACGTTATTTTTTTGTCAACTTTTTATGTTTTTTTGTCGTATGTATGCTAGATATTAAGAAAGTGCGTGAACATTTGGATCGTTATCAATCTGATTTGCGTAAGAGAAATTCTAGTTTTGACGTGGATGCTCTTTTGCATTTGGATGATGAAAGAAAATCGTTGCAGCAGCAAATTGATGCGTTAAAATTTCAGCAAAAAGAACTTGCAGCTAAGCAAGATTACGAAGGAGCAAAAGCATTAAAAAAGGAGATTCAGGCTTTGGAAGAACATTTTACTGAAGTGATGAAAAAATTACAGGAATTGCAGCTTCAGATGCCGAATTTTATTGCTCCAGAAGTGCCAGAGGGGAAAGACGATTCAGAAAATAAAGAAATAAGAAAAAACTGAACAATTCCGAGCTTTGATTTCCCTATTCAGGACCACCTTACGCTTATGAAGCGTCATGATATGGTGGATGTTGAGAGAGGAGTAAAGCTTGCAGGGGCAAGGTCATATTTCCTAAAAGGAGATGGAATGCTCCTTGAACAGGCAGTGTTGCAGTTTTCTTTACAAAAATTGATTAAAAAGGGTTTTACTCCTTTTAGCGTGCCAAATCTTGTTAATCCTGAATGTCTAGTTGGGACGTGATATTTCCCATGAGGTGAAGAAGATGCTTATCGATTGGAAAGAGATAATCAATGGTTGATTGCGACTGCTGAAATTCCTTTGACTTCTTATTATTCGGGAGAGATTCTGGAAGAGCAGGATTTACCGAAAAAATTAGTCTGACTTTCTCCTTGTTATCGTAGAGAAGCAGGAACGTACGGGAAAGATACACAAGGTCTTTATAGAGTACATCAGTTTATGAAAGTTGAACAAGTAGTATTGTTACCTGAAGATTTAGCGATGTCAGATCAGTTACATGCACAAATTTTGGCGAATTCAGAAGAGGTTGTGCAGGAATTAGGATTGCCATATCGTGTATTGCAGTTATGCTCTGGTGATTTGGCTCTTGGAAAATATAATTCACATGATATAGAATGTTGGATGCCGTCTCGTAATGCATATTGAGAGACGCATTCGGCTACTTCTTTCCTTGATTTTCAGGCGAGAAGACTTAATCTTCGTTATCGTGATAGTCAAGGGGCTATCAAATATTGCTACACCATGAATAACACGGTTGTGGCTACTCCTAGGATCCTGATTGCACTTATTGAAAATAATCAAACTGCCGATGGTAAGATCAGGATTCCATCTGTTTTGGTCCCTTTTATGGGTAAGGAATGGATTGGATAATATCAAATGTTCGTCAAATGGTCCAGTAGAAAACGCAAATCTTTTATTTGCTCACCCGTACCACCATGCAACACAACAAACTCGTCAGAGATTTATTACCTTCTCAACTGATGGCTAAGGGTAGAAAATGCTCTTATCGTCCTGCGGAGACTCACGAGGTACATCAACATCTTCTCACTACATTTTTTGGAGATGTTAAAGGATTCCTTAATGCGACTAATCGTGATGAGAAAGCTGAAAAACTTGCTGATCTTCATGAAGTCGTAGAACAATTGATGGAATATTATGATATTCCTGTCGATCGTGTTCGTATGATCAAGACAAAAAAGAGACAGGAACTCTGAGGTTTTGATCAAAAAATCATTCTGGAGGAGGAAGTAATGATTCTGGATTAGGACGATTTGTTCGTGATGATGGAGAAAATTTTTTATCTGTTTAAGCGTAACATCTTTTTCTATGCAGAGGTTTTGGAGGATTATTACAAGGTTTTGAAGTTATTATGCTCCTGTGTTGATGATACCATATTTGGTAATTCTTTGAGCATGTTTGTGGGACTGAGATGTTAGGGCTTTTTTGGTGTTATTTATCATAGTAGCGTGTTGTTTTCTGCTTCCATTGGGATTGGCAGGTTTTACTAAATTAGTTTTTTTTAAGCATCGTCCAGTACCGATGGAATTAGGAAATCGGCGTAAAAAATTGATGGCAGGAAGTTTTCCGAGTATGCATACTATTACGGTGGTGGTTATTTGGACGTTGTGAGCAGTTGCTTTTTGGGAGAGTCCGTATTTTATTCCTGTTTTTTGTTTTTATGGAGTGATGGCGGTGTTGGTTATGATTTCTAGGGTGAAGTTAAAAAAACATTTTGTTATTGATATTTTTGGTGGAATTGGATATGCGGTAGCGTGATTGGGGATTGTGTATGTTGTCCTTATGATGCTTTAATTGATAGATATTCTTTTTATTTTTTTGTTTTGTGTATTGTACGATGGCTCATATTGTCCAAGGAACGATTAAAACAGCTCAGCAAATAGCTAATATTCGTGAATCGGGGAAATATCTTAATGAATTGCTTTTATTGCTTAGAGAAAAGGCAAAAGTGTGAGTTGCTACGATAGAATTGGAGTTTGTTGCTGAGCATTTTATTCAGCAGCATCATTTGAAAGGTGCTTTTAAGGGATATGATGGATATCCTGCAAATCTTTGCCTTTCGATTAATGATTGTGTCGTCCATGGAGAGCCAGATGCAACGATTTTGAAAAATGGGGATTTGTTGAAAATAGATGCAGGATTGGTGTATCAGGGAGGTATTTCGGATTCGGCGATTTCTGTGGTGATTGGGTGAGAATTAGCAAATCCAAGGGCGTATGATTTGATTAGAGTGACTAAAGAGTCTTTGGAAGTAGGGATTCAAACAATTCGTCCGCATCAAAATATGTTTGCTTATGGAAGTACAGTGAGCCAAGTGGTTAAAGAAGCAGGGTATAAAGTGATTAAAGATTTGACGGGGCATGGAGTGGGGAATGCAGTTCATGAGCGTCCTTATGTTTTTAATTATCCGCATCCTGATCTTAAAAAAACTTTTTATAAGCCTGGTATGGTTTTATGTTTTGAACCGATTACTGCGTTAATGTCGACGGATTTTTATCAGAATCCTTGAGAGGAGGCTTTGTATACTGATCATGGAGATGTTGGTGCACAATGGGAGTATATGTTGCTGATTACTCAGGAGGGATATGAGATTTTAAGTGGAATAAGAGAATTTGTGTAAATAGCATTATTTGAAAAAGCTCAAGTGGTTCCTTGAGCTTTTTGCTTGATTTCAACGTTTGTTGACTTCTTTTTTAGCAATGTTATCCGATTTGTTTTACTGCTATTTTTCCTGTTGCGTCAATCTTAGAGATTATAACTTTCAGCTTTTGACCTATTTTGAATGAGTTAGTTAGTGGTCAAGAAGTCCTATTTAAGAGGTTGGTTACGTGTAAGAATCCTGATTTTCCTTTTGGAAGGCGGATAAACATGTAAGAATCTTCTATTCTGCTGATTTCTCCTTCGAATTCTTGTCAGACTTCTAAATCTGTTGCGATTTCTAGAATAATTGCTTTTACTCTATCAATTACTTCTTTGTTTTGATGCGTAAGATAGCAGGTTCCGTCTTCTTCAAAGTCTATTTTAATGTTGTCGTTTTCTTCGATGATTTTATTGATGATATCTCATCATTTACCGATTACTTCCTTGATTTTCTCAGGATTGATGGTGAATACTTCAATTTTTGGTGCGTATTTTCCTACTTGAGGTCTGGCTGCAGGAAGCGCTTCTAGCATTACGTCCATAATTTCGTTGTATCCTCCAAATGCTTGGTCAATCGTTTCAAATACGATAGAAAGCGGAATTCCTTTAAGTTTCGTGTCGAGTTGGATTGCAGTGATTCCATCTCTCGTTCCTGCTACTTTAAAATCCATATCTCCAATGAAATCCTCAGTCCCCATAAGGTCGTTGAGTACGAGGTGTTTACTGATATTTCCTGCTTCATCATGCTCAGTGAATAGTCCCATAGCAATTCCTGCAACGGGTTTTTTGATTGGTACTCCAGCGTCCATGAGAGAAAGTGTAGATCCACATACAGATCCCATTGATGTAGAACCTCCAGAACTAAGACATTCTGAAACTACTCTGATGGTGTAAGGGAATACAGATTTTTCTGGAATCATTCTTTCGAGTGCTTTTTCTGCCAATCTTCCGTGTCAGATTTCTCTTCTTCCTGTCCCTCTCATAGCTTTTGCTTCTCCTGTAGAGAATGGAGGGAAATTGTAGTGATGAATGTATCTTTGTTTTATGTCGTCGTTTTCCATATCGTCAAGGATGAGGTATTCAGTTGGTCCTCCTAAGGTAACGGTAGAAAGTACTTGGGTATCACCTCTCCAAAATAAACCAGTACCGTGTGTTCTTTCGAAGAGTCCAGCTTCGCAGTACAGAGGACGAATGTCTAGTTGTGTCCTATTGTCTACTCTTTTTCCGGTATTTAGCGTTCTTCCTCTGATAAAATATTTTGTCGTATTGAAAAATGCCATTTTGACTTTGGAAACAGAAAATTCTAGATTTTCTTCGTCTTCGATTTCTGCTTTGAAGTGTTCTAGAAGATCCTTTTCATATACGTAATATAAGTCATTAAAGCTGACTTTTGCATTTCCCATCATTGCTTCGAGTTTATCTTCTCCCAGATATGTACGTATTGTTTCTTCAAGTTCTGGAGAAGGTTTATTGAAAACAACTTCTTTTGGAGTGATATTCAGTTGCTTGAGATATTCTAATTGGAATTCGCAACAGCGATTGATTTCTGCTTGTCCGAGCTCAAAAGCTTTTTTCATTAATTCAGGAGGAACTTCATTGCTTTCGTCTTCAATCATATTGATTGAATCTTTTTTACCAGCTACCAAAAGGTTTAATTCAGCTTTGTCTAACTGTTCATGTGTTGGATTTACGATAAATTCTCCGTCTACATAAGCAATTTGAGCGGCTCCTACTGGCCCGTCGAAAGGTAATCCGGAAGCCATTACGGAAATACTTGATCCAATGATACAACTTACTCCTAGAGGATACCTAGGATCTAATGCCATAGGCGTTGCGGTAATTACTACGTCATTAATCATTCCTTTTGGGAACATTGGTCTGATGGCTCTATCAGTAAGTCTGGCATTGAGAATTGCCTGATCTGAAGGGCGACCTTCGCGTCTGCGATATGCAGCTCCTCCAATTCTTCCTGCTGCTGAAAAGCTTTCTCTGATGTCTACCATGAGTGGAAGAAAGTCTTGGTCGAGACTTTTAGGTTCTTTTGCTACTACTGTAGAAAATAGTACTGCAGTATCTTCAAACGCAACGGTAATAGAAGCATCCGCTTGCATTGCGAGTTTTCCTTGGTCGAATCAGATTTTTTTCCCTGCTCGGTCAAAAGTTTGCTGAACCTCAGTAAATTGATGTCTTGAAGTTGCCATACGTTTTTTCAAAAAAAAGAGAATAAAAAACTGGATTTCTTGATAGTATATTGTTTTTCGAGGTAAATACTAGGGATTTTTTGGAAAATTTTAGGTTGCAAGATAGGTCGTTATGTTTTGCTTCAGGTTTTCCCTAATTCTCGCATAAAAATTGCAGCAGATTGTCCGATATTGAGAGATTCTTTGATTCCTTGCATAGGAATTTGTACGATATGATCTACGAGATTGAGGGTTGAAGGTAATACTCCTTCGACTTCGTTTCCAAAAACAATGGCCACTTTTTTCTCTTTAGACGGTTCGTTGGCGGTGGTTTGTTTGAGAGTGTGCGAAAACTCTTCTAGATTGATAGCATCGGGAGTGAGCTCTGCTGCGATGATGGTATATCATCCTCGTTTTTCTGGGCCTGTACGTGCTCTGTCTTTTAGTGCTTGGATTGCATCGGCAGTGAAATTAAATTGCTCGAGACGCACGCTTTCTTCTGCTCATAATGAAGTTTTTTTAACTTTCGGATGTTCCAATGGGGAAGGGGTGTATCCTGTGATTCGTACGTCTCGACCGAGTGCATCAGCGGTTCTGACGACATTCCCTACATTGTAAGCAGAGCGTATATTTTCTAAAATGACGATGTTCATCTTGTTTTTTTGCAGGTAAAAACTATATTTTCGATTGAAAAAATTTTATAGATCATTTGTTGATGGCTTTTTTTGGCGCTTGATGTTTGAAGTGTTACTCTATCGATGTTTTATTTTTTTTCAAGGTTATTGATGAAAATTTTGGTGTGTTGTGCTACGAGGTGAGAATTGAATGTTGTAAAAGAAGAGATTAAACATCTGCACTTAAAACAAAAGTTGGAGATTGAATATTTTTGTCTTTGAATTGGTAATTTTGCGTCCATGTTTCATCTGACGAAAAAACTGTTAGAGGAGCGTGATACGCCTTTTTTGGTGCTAAATATTTGAGTGTGTGGACATCGTTGAGCGACAGAACCGTGCGTGCAAATTGCCAAACTTAGGTACTTTTTACATTCTAAAGAGCAAATTGTCCCTATTATTTGTCAGCTTTTTCCTTTTGTTTCTTGTGTTTCTTGTGATGATATCGCGTTTCAGCAGAATTATGAGTGAGAACCTGTGATTTTTGATATGGAAAGCTATGGAATTGAATATGTCTGTCAGGAACTGCAAATCCCTCGCGTCTATGTGAAAGTTCCGGTAGATAGTAGTTGGGAAGAAACCCAGCATTTTGATCAAAAAAAAGCGCTGGAAACGCTTAGAACATGTGTGGATTGGGAGAAATTACTTCATAATCTTTTATTATATTCGAAAAATTAAAAAAGTCAAGTGATTTTCTCTTGTTAATGGGGAGTTTTTTCCTTTTTTTTGTAAAATCAGTATCCTTAGAGGGAAGCTTTTATTCTCTTACCTCCACATGACTATGAAAAAATCTTGGATTCTGACACTTGCTTCAGCTTTCTTGTTCTTTTGATGAATGCTGTTAGTGCAGGCACAAGAAGAATGTCCTGCGGGTAGTACTTGTTTTAATTTTTGATTTTTGGATAGTGCACCTACAGGTAAATTTATTTCGCCTAAAGTTATTGTTTTAACAGGATTGACTATTGTTGGTTCAGAAGAAACTGAAGATCCTCTTTCTCATTGGAAGGTTGTCCCTCGTGTTGATGGGTTTGATCGTCGTACTTTGGTGATTTCTGGTGATGTGGCAGCTGGAGCAAAACTTGCTGGGGTTGCTACGGGAAGTCTGGTCGCAGGAGGTAGTGGAAATGTTGCTGATGTCGAAGATGCTTATGCTTTGATTATTGGAGGAGAATCTAATGTGGCAAAAGCTGCTTATTCTTTGATTTTAGGAGGATTAGCTAATCAGATCTTATCACTGAGTACAGGTGCTGTGATTGGTGGTGGAGATAGAAATGTTATTGATTCAACTCCAATAGGTATGATTTGAGGAGGACAGCAGAATGCTCTCGTAGGAGGATCTACTAATTTTATCTTGGGAATGAAAAATAATCTTATTATGGGAGGAGAACGTAATTTTATTGCTGGGACCAATACCAGTATTTCCTGAGATCTTGATGGAGTATTTGCTTGGTCTGACCATAGTGGTTTTAATTTTAAGCCTCAGGAAAGTGGAGTTTTTTATGCTAATGTTCAACGTGGGATTTGAGTCAATACTACGACTCCTCAAGCTAAATTAGATTCTTATGGAGCTGTTAGAATTGCAGGAGATATTGTGGCATGTACTGCTGAAAATGCAGGATTGATTACTCCTGTGGTTAGAGGTGATGGTGTTACCTGTATTTGTGGATGTTATGGGGATGATTCTCACGGAGGTCTTACCGGTTGGCAAAATTTAACGTTTGGATATGAAAGAAATAAATGTGAAAGCATTTGTCTTGAACAATTTTAAGTGATGTAGTAGTATTTCGTAGAAATTGAGTTTTGAATTATAAAAAATCATCCCGTGAAGGGATGATTTTCTTTTTGGCTGGTGATAAAATTATTTAACAGCAGCTTTGAATTCAGATCCAGCTTTGAAGGTAACAACTTTCATAGCAGGAATCTTGATCTTCTGAGAAGGATTTTGAGGATTAACTCCTTCTCTAGCTTTTCTTTTAGAAGCTTTGAAGGTTCCGAATCCTTGGATTCTTACTTCACCTTGCTTTTTAACTCCTTCAACAACAGTTTCAAGGAAAGCGTTTACTAATTCAGCAGCGAGTTTTTTAGAAACTCCAAGTTCTTCTGCCAAAGAAGCGATAAGATTAGTCTTACTCATTAGTACGTACTAATAAATAAATAAAAGCGTACATCAGTTATGTGTACGTCAACTATCCTAGTGAATATGTAGCTGATTTCAAGCTTTTTTGCATACAAAGCGCCCTTTTTTGCTCTTCTTGAAAAGAAATAAAAATCTGGCTTCTCGTCTAGTGTTTTTCGTTATTTAAGGGATGATATGCTCGATTTCCACGTTGACAAAATAATTAAAGCGTTTTTAATTGGCGTTTAGAAGCTGTTTAAGGAGTTTTAGCCCTCTGCTACATTTTTGTCTGATGGCTTCCTGAGAAAGTGATTGGATTTTTGCAATTTCTGCGTAGTCTTTTTCTTCTATAAATCTGAGAAATATTACTTCTTGACTAGCTTCATCGAGTTTTTGCATAGCAGTATGGATTTGCTCAAAGGTGTATTCATTATCGAGAGTTTGGAGGATATCTTCGGGTTCAATGAGACTTTCTTCGAAATCAGCTTTTTTCTCTTCTTGCTTGTCTTCATCGGCTCAGATGCTACTAAATGGAATCATTTCTTTCTTTTTCCAGAAGTCTTTGAGCGTGTTTTTAAAAATTGTCCAAATATATCCGCTAAAATTGGAATCTACCGTGAATTTTGGCATTCCATTTCGGCATTTCACGTAAAAATCAGCAACAATGTCTTGCATATCGACGTCTGTAAGATTGTAATTTACTCTGAGATAACGGTAAAAAATATCGACAGTTTGGAGGTAAAAGTCGTTGAAAGTAGGCTCATCTTGCTGGATGAGGAGTAGTTTGAATTGTTTTTCAAAGTCGATAACCATAGAGCTACGTATTAATAGGTAATGATTACTAATTTCTTGGGTCGTAAAAGCACTGTTCTCTTTCTGCTATTGAGAATGCTGGTTTTTCTACGTGTTTTTCTCCTTTCGTTTTAATAGGCCTTTTGGAGGACGATTGTTGTATTTCCTCCTTTTTTTAGAGCTTCAGTTTTGATCCCTGCTACGCAGGCGAGGATTTCTGCAGGATTTCCATTGGCGTCTTGAGGGAGAGAAATTGCTGGAGCAGTAATTTTATCTGATTGGACAGCTTCACCTCCAGATTCTACTTTGCACAGGCAAACTCCGCAAACTCCACCTCCGCATGCAAGAGGGATTTCGATTCCGTGCATTGCGGCTAGTTCTTGGATGGATTGTGAGGCATTTTCGTCATTTTTTACTTGGAAAGATCCGACTTCTTTCCCTGTTGAGTCTTTGATAAGAACGGTAATAACTCCCTCTCCTGTTTGAGATTTTTCCTCTGATCCTTGGTCTGGAGAAGTGGTTTGTGAGTCTCGCGTAGCGATGAGCTCGTTTACGAGGTTGCTGTCGATTTCGCTTTTGTGGCTTCCCATGAGCTCTTTCATAAGTATTCCTCTTTGAGTTTTGAGATCGGTGATATGTAGTTGAGCAATTAAGGTTTCAATCAGCTTTTTTGTCTGCTCTTTGTCTAACATTGCAGGCAGGTATGATTGGAAAATTTGTATTTTTTCACGTTCAATGGCAATTTCGTCAGCTTTGTTTCCTGCTTTTTCTAAAAATGAGATTGCTTCATTGATGGATTTGATTTCTTTTTTGAGAAGAGCAATGATATCGTCGTCAGTAAGTTCTTTTTGTGTATCGATTCTTTTTTGTTTCGCCTGGGCAAGGACGAAATTGAGAGCGATTTTTTTGGTTTCTGCTCTGTCTTTCATGGCTTGTGTATAATCGGAAGTGAGTTGGTTGAGTAGTGACATTTGCAGTGTGTGAAAAAGTAAAAGATATGTTATCTCTATCAAATGATATGAATTATGACGCCCTTTTCAAGTATAAACTTTTGGAGTTTATAAAAAATAGGATAAGCAAACTTATCCTATTCTAAGGATGTTTAACGTTTAATTATTTATACTACTTATATTTATTATGAGTGTCCGTTCTTTTATTATAAATAAAATTTCATCAAAGTCAAGAGGTAATTTCTGCAGATGAGAAGTAATAAAAAGCTGATAGCCATTGCTGGAATGAATGGAATAGGCGTTGTTTTTACTATTTTTGTGATGGGAAGGTCAGATTTTTTTTGTGATTTGATGAGATGTTGCTTGAAAAACTTGACAAATGAGAGAGCATAGATAAGTATTCCGATAATGCATGAAATGATGACGAAAAGGCATAAAATGATTGCTCAATCTCGTGATTCAAGGTCGGTGAAAAATACGGGGAAGAAACTTCCGATGATACCGGTAAATAGCACATCTCAAAATCCGAAACCTTCAGAGTTTTTGTGGTATTTGAGATAAATTCGGAGTTTGGATACAAAGTAAATTGCGAGGAAAATTCCAAAAAAAAGACCTATGCTTTGTATTCGTAGGAGAAGAGGAGTTGAGACTTGATAATTTAACCAGCAAGAAAGTATAAATAAGAGTAGGGTTGCTGTAGAATGTAGTTCATATCTGTAAAAATCATATAGAGCAATGAGAAACGTTAATCGGAGTGAAAATGTAAGAAGAACGATAATTCCTAGTTGCTGTGTAGGAATTGCTAGTGATCCGTGGTTGGCAATCAGAGGGATAAGTACAAAAATGAGCATACTTCAGAGTTCAATAGCGGGATATCGTCGAGAAAGTTTTCCTTTACAATAGCGACATTTTCCTCTCTGTACTGCAAAACTTACGATAGGGAAAAGGTCTTTCCGATGGAGCGTATGGTGACAGTATTGGCATTCGGAACGTCCAATGAGGAAAGATTTAAGGACTTTCCGGTTAGGGAGATCTCCGAGTCTAAAAAAAATAACGGAACCGAAGGATCCGAATATGAGTCAAAGAATACACGTGATGAGGAGAATCATTTTTGGATTTTATTTAATAAAGGTTGAGAAGGCTGATTATGTGAATATTCTCCTAGAGAATTTGTAATTTGTGCGATGTATATGTACTCCTGGCCGGAATCGAACCAGCATCTAACCCTTAGGACGGGCCTATTCTATCCATTGAACTACAGGAGCTTTTTTGTATGAATAGAGTATTTGTATGGATTTTTCTCCCTTTTTCCAGTGAATTTTCCCTTGGTCTTCTTTCAGATTTTTTTATCTTATGGAAAGGGATCTTAAAAGAGATGAAAAATGAGGTGAAAATGCTGAAAAATTTGACAAATTGTTTAGAAATCAGTAGTATTAAGTAGGGTTTTATTTCTCCAAACAAAAACGGATGCGTAAAATTTCTTTTCTCTTGCTTCTTGGCTACTTCTTTGTGTTTAGTGCGGTAAGCTCTGCAGGTTTGTCTTTTACGTTGAATAGTGAGATTTTCCCTGATGGATTGGATTCTACTGTTTGGGCAAATATGTTCTCTCCAATTGCTTTTAAGGTTGCAGGAAATTATTATCCTGGAGCTTTTTTGTTTAGAGATTTAGAAACTGATAGTATTTCTTTTGCTCCTTCTGATTACCCGGTTATTACGGGTTGAAATGTTTCAAAACTTTGTGGTATTCAATTGAGGGGATTTTATTATTCTGAAGGAAGAGGTGAAAGACTTTGGCCATTAGATACGGGTACGTATGAAACGTATTTTGCAGGAGATCCTGATTTGGAGTTTGATCCTGAGTCTGCAGTATATACCAATTGTTTTTCATTGTATAATCCGAGTGATTATGAAGAAAATGCTTTATATTCCTATGTGCATCATACCTATAGTGGAGTAGATTATGCTCTTTCTGCAGGAGTGCAATATACGGGGACTTTTGTTACGTGAGGGACTAATGAACCAATTGCTGATTCGTCTCTTTCGCTCTCTTTAATGCGTCTGGAATTTCCAGAGTATCCGTGAATGCAATTCCCTGTGGGGTTGATGTATGATCATTCCGTATGAGGAATTGGGTTTGTGGGGTGTCGACCTAAAGAGACGGGAGATCCAGGTGATATTATGGATGTTATTTCAGCTTTTAATGAGGGGGTGCAAGATGTTATTGCTCCAAATCCTGCCTATGATGAGCAATATAATCCTGATGTAGATTTGCTTGTTGGAACTTGAGCATTGTCAGGTAAATTGGAGTGTAAGGTGGGAGCTCTTTTCCAAGGGGCGGATTTTTCATGGTTGATTAGAATTTTAGGAATTGTGGGAATCGTTCGTCAAGGTGCTTCTTTGGATAAGGATTCTAGATCTCAATTGTTTTCTACTTTGAATGTTAATAATGCGACATTGATTAATGCAGCAAGGCAGAGAGCAACTGAACTTTGTCGTGATAAGTGGAATACTTCCAGAGATGGAATAGAGTGTGTCGATAGAACATTCCCAGATGTTAGGATTACTACTGCTAATGCTTCTAATTATGAAGGCAAGACGTTGATTGTCAGTGGAGTAAATGTAGTTATTTCTGAAGAGTATCTTGCTCGTTCGTCGAATAGGTGACCTTTGGATGTTTTTATTGATAAAGGAAATCTTGTTTTGGAACAATCATCCTTTACGTATGGACTACATTCTTTTGATGTTCAAGGAAATCCTTCAGTTTTCTCGTGAGTTTCTAGTGGAACGTTTTTGAAGGGAACATTTATTGTTAACGGACTTTTGTGGTGAAGCTGATATTCTGGAGTAAAAGTTCCTCATAAACTCTTTATTCATGGAAAGTTTACTTCGTTGAATTCTATTGAGGATGCGATAGATGATTTAACGATGATGAGGGTTAATCAAGTGAATAATTTGGGTATTAGGTATAATTGAGCAGAGTTGTCTGGAAGTCAGGTTTCTTTGCAGGAAATTTTTACTTGGCAATGTGAAAGAGGACATAAAGGATCTTCTTCAAGGAAAGGATTAGATGGAACGCCTTGTAATAGCGTAGATGATCCAAGTTTCTATAGTTCATCATTGGTTGTTATCAATCAAAATTATCCTTCTAAATTGATCCAATAACGATTTTCTCTTGCTTTTTTCTCTCTAAAAGAGATACTGTTTCGTAATATCTCGTACTTTTAATTTTTCAAATTTTATTATGGCGGATAATCTTGTAATTGTAGAGTCTCCTGCGAAATCTAAAACGATTAAAAAGTTTCTTGGGAATAATTATGAAGTGCAAGCGTCTTATGGTCATGTAGTAGACCTTCCAACTAAAGGTATGGGAGTGGATATTGAACATGGATTTATCCCTGAATATGTGGTTTCTCCTGAAAAAAAGAAAGTTATTGCTGATTTGAAAAAACTTGCTAAAGGTGCAAAAGTATGGATTGCAACCGATGAGGATCGTGAAGGGGAAGCTATTGGGTGGCATGTAGCTAATCAATTAGGATTGGATATTAAGACTACTCCGAGAATCGTTTTTCATGAAATTACGGAAAAGGCGATTAAACATTCGGTGGAAAATCCAAGGACGATAGATATGAATTTGGTAGATGCTCAACAGGCTCGTCGTGTGCTTGATCGTTTGGTGGGATTTGAGCTTTCTCCTGTACTTTGGAAAAAGATAAAAACCTGACTTTCTGCTGGTCGTGTTCAGTCTGTTGCGGTGCGTTTACTTGTTGATCGTGAAAGAGAGATTCAGAAACATGAAGCAGTAAGTTCGTTTAAAGTAGTTGGGACTTTCATTGGAGCTGCTAAAAAACCTTTTTCTGCGACATTGGAAAAGGAACTTAAAACGCCAGAAGATGTTGAAAAACTCTTTGAAACTTTGAAACATTCAGATTTTTCTGTCTCTTCTTTGGAGGTAAATCCAGGTAAAAAGTCTCCTTCTGCGCCTTTTACTACTTCTACCTTACAACAGGAGGCTTCTCGTAAATTAGGTTTCCCTGTGGCGAGGACGATGCAAGTTGCTCAAAAACTCTATGAAGCGGGATTGATTACCTATATGAGGACGGATAGTGTAAATCTCTCTGATTTTGCTATTAAAGCGGCCCAGGAGGAAATTATCAAAGAGTACGGGAAAGAATACTCTAAACCTACTCATTATACGACAAAATCTAAAGGTGCACAGGAAGCTCATGAATGTATTAGACCGACACATTTTGAGCATCGTAGTGCGTGAACGGATGCTAATGAAAAAAAACTGTATGAATTGATTTGGAAAAGGACGGTTGCGAGCCAGATGTCCCCTGCAGAAATTGAAAAAACCCTTGTGAAAATAGCTTCGAGTGAGGATAAGCGTTTGTTTAAGGCAGAAGGTGAGGTGGTGAAATTTGATGGATTTTTGAAATTATATTTTGAAAGTAGCGATGAAGAACCAGAGGACGAGTTGACAAAGGGTATGTTGCCGAAATTGGAGACTGGAGAATCTTTATTTGCTGATAAGATTGTTGCTACGGAGAAATTTTCTAATCACAAGCCTCGTTATACGGAAGCAAGTCTCGTAAAAGAGTTGGAAAATAAGGGAATTGGTCGTCCTTCGACGTATGTTTCGATTATTTCTACTATTCAAAAGAGGTGATATGTGGTACTGGAGGATCGCCCATGAAAGCAGAGGATTTTTAGAGAAATTACTTTGATGAAGGGGGATATTATTTCCTCTGAACATAAGCAAAATTATGGAGCAGAAAAGAAAAAGCTGTTTCCTACTGATGTTTGAATGGCAGTCACGGATTTCCTTGTGAAGTATTTTCCGGAGATTATGGATTATAAATTTACTGCAAATGTGGAAGAGGAATTTGATGTAGTCGCTGAAGGAAAGCTTAAATGGCAAGATATGATTCAGCATTTTTATTCTTCTTTTCATGGTTTGATAGAACAGACGGTAGATATTGCGAGAATGAATACTGAGAGAGAAATTGGAACCGATCCTAAAACTGGAAAGCCGATTATTGCAAGGATTGGGGCATATGGACCGTTGTTACAGATGGGAACAGCAGATGATCAGGAGAAAAAATTTGCTAATATTCCTGCGGGATTGAATATTGAAACTATTACGTTAGAGGATGCCTTGTCGGCGTTTTCGTTGCCTCGTGAATTGGGGGAGTATGAAGGAAAACCAGTACAGGCCAATTCGGGTCGTTTTGGATCTTATGTAAAATGGAATAATCTTTTTGCTTCCATCAAAAAGGATGCAGAATTTGATTTGCGATCTATTACGTATGAACAGGCGATTCAGCTTATTGAGGAGAAAAAGAAAGCTGAAGCAAATAAACATATTAATGAATTTACTTACAAAAAAGAGACTATTCAGGTTCTCAATTGACCTTATGGACCTTATGTGAAATATGGTAAGAAAAATTATAAGATTCCAAAAGGTTGAAAAGATGCTAGCGATTTGAAATTAGCGGATGTTTTAGAGATTATTGGAGTGAAAAAGAAGTAGTTGGCGTCAGTCATTAGTTGAGAATTGCCCGTACATATCCTTGTTTTACGAATGTTTTTGCTTGAAACGTTGCTTTTTTGTATTCAAGCGTGCAAGTTGTGCCTTTGTATGCATTAACTTGTATGTTTTCGTGTTCGTCTAGTGGGAGATTTAGATATTTGATGAGAGCCTCTTTTGCTGTTCGTTCGTGATAATATTCTGTCGGTTTTGATTTTATTTTCTCGATGTCGATTGCGATTTTTTTGGTATCAAAAGCAATGACAATAAGATTGCCGGAATGGGATGCAGAATATCGAAGATCGCCGTGTTTGAAAGTATTATCTTCTGGTATGCTTTTTATTTTTTGTGCTATGAGATAGCGAGAGCAGATACTTTGAGGTGGCTTTTGTAAAAAATCACTTCTTCCTTGGGTAAGGAAATAGTTCTTTGCCGTTTGTATGAGTTCTGGAGTGAGATTATGAGTAACAAAGGTTGGCATTTTTGAGCATTCTATGGATTTCAAAGATTTTGATGACTTTATGATAATTATTCATTTTTCCGAAATCTCTTTGTATTGTCTCGAAAATCTTTTTGAGCTCTTCTAAATTATTAACAACATCACTAGATTGAAGATTATCTCCGATTTTCATAAGATTTTCTTCTACACGACGAATTGCTTCCTCTGTACTGATACTTGGTGCGTTTTCTGCTTGTCCTTTACGTCCAAAGCATTCATTTCCGAGGATTTGGGCGATTTCGTCTCTATCACTGTCAGATACGCTTCTTCCATACACGTTGAAACTGATAGATCCTCTGTAGGTTTGTGCGTTTGTATCGAGAATGCTGTTACTTTTTTCTTTCTCGAAATTAAAGGCTTTAACTGCAATAATTGGAGCAAGAGAAGAGATAAAATCTTTGAAATATGTTACTCTATTTTCTTCTTGCCCTGGATTCATTGGCATTCCTATGGTATAGGCTAGATAAGGCAATTCTCTATATTTTTCTCTAAAACGAAAGAGACATAAGGCATCTAACGTTTCGCAGTTTGTAGATTGGATAATTGTTGCGTTAATTACTTCAGCGTCGAGGAGTGAAATCTCTCCGGTTCCTTCCATTCGTTCACGAAGTGTATATCCGATGATGGTTTCCTCTGGGATAGTATCCTCGTCTTCTCATGATCAGCTTTCTGTTTCTTCTTCTTCTGTTATTTTTGTATCTTTGATTTTGTCAGGGAAATATTTCGCGATGTATTTTTCTCTTTCGATTTTTATCTCGTCGGCTTTGAGCTCTTCAATATTTTTCACTAAATAAAAGAAAAACTCGTTGAGAAGAGATACATTCGTGATATTGGAAGTGATGGATAGCTTATTTACTAAAAGTAAGAAAGAACGTTTATTTGGTGAGACAAACTTGATAGTTACAGGGATGATGAAGTGTTCTGGATCGGTATCTTCCATTTCCCCTAGATTAATTTCTGAAATTTCGTTGTATTCAGCGTTTTCTCCTACATTACTAAAGAAATTACTTCGGTATTGAATGAGGTAGAGGTCTTGAAATTTATCTTTTTCTAGATATTTTTGTCCGATGATGCTTGTATCTACAATTTGAGTATAAGGATCTTTTCGGATATTAAGGCTTGGTAAATAGATATTTCTTAAAAATAAATTGTAGTAACTAGATTGTGTCTCGAAGAGCTTTTGGTAAGGTTCAAGTTTGTCCTCAACGGCGTCTTTTACTGCTAGGAGGTGCGAAATACTACTGATATTGTCTTGGATATAATCTCAAAATGCTGTTATTTGCGCTTGATTTATAGAGACGTCTCAAAAATTACTGAGGAGGTTAAGATTAGCGGCTTGAGCATTGATTTCGTTATGTTCATTGTATGTATAATATCCTAATCCTACTGCTGCCAAAAATGTAATTCCTGCAATTACTTGTACAATGATGGAATTTTTTTTGGTCATTACTTGTTGTAAGGAAAGCTGAGGTTTTTTGTTCTTCCCTTTATCGTTGTCTGCATCAGCTTTTTTACCTGTTATTTTGGCTAGTAACGCCTTTATATCTAGAGAAAAACCTGATTTTTTTTCGTCAGTTTTCTTCTCTTCGGTGATAGGTGTTGTTGGCGTTGTAGTTGGCATAGAGATAAGAATTAGTAGTTAAAATGCTTGTTCTTCGTTATTTGTATTCGGTTCTAGAGTTTCTGATTCTGTACTGTTTTCTCAAGTTATTTGTTGGTTGGATTCGTTTATTTCTTGATTTGTTGAGGATCCTTCATTTGTTATGTCTGGTGCTGGTGTAGATTCTTCTTCATTTATGGTTTCTTCAGGTTGATTGTCAGCATTTTGATTCTCTAAGATTTCATTTGTTAAATCGTTAATCAATTCTTCTTGTGCTTCTCAATTAGCGATTTCATCTTCTAATGTTTCTCTGATAAGCTCATTGAGATCAGTGTAATCAAAGATCTCTCTTTCCATATTTTTTTGGATAGGGAGGTTAAATTGTTTTGATGAAGTGTTGACGATATAGTTGATATTATCGATTGTAATTTTCCTTTTTGAGATATCTAGGGTTTTCGTATCAATTTCTGTTCCGATGATAAAGATAGATTGTTTCAGTAGGTTAATCAGACTGGTGAGAATGAATACTTGTGGATTCTGAATTCCTCTGAGAACTAATCTTTGTTCGTCGCTTGGCGTGGTATTGATTTCTACATTGAAATTGATGGATTGTTGTAGTGCGTTAAAATTATTAAAAATGATAGAGAAAGAAGGAATTTCGTTTTGCTCAAGCACTTTTTCGATAGCTCCCATTACCAATTTAAAAGAATCGATATTAAAATCGTCATCTTTGAGGATGTATTGATAAAAGTGGTTTACATCTTGAATGTTGGCACATTCTGGTGCGGTTTCAAAAGGGTTTAGGTAACACATATTTACGTAGGCGTTTACATCTTTTTCACCTCTGTTTGCTAACTCGGTTAATAACTCAGTTGTAGCATTCCCTCCCATATTTATCATATTTCCAATGAGAGTGGCTGTGGTATCTTGAAATGAAAATACTTTGAGGGCTGCGGTAAATTTGATAATTTCTAGCGAATTTAACGACCTTTGGATAGATGAAATTGCTAGCTCATTTTCCAATATTTCTCTAATTTCTAAAGGTAAAAATCCATATTTTGCGATATCTCCCTTAAGTTGTTCGATTTCGTTGATTGTTTGCATAATTCCATTAGGGATTGGTGCGATTTTGTCGCTCAGTATTTGCTTTTTTTGTGCGTAGGTTAGATCTGGGGTTGAGATAATTCTATTGAGATTTCCGATTTCTTTCATGGAAGTGATAGGAAGAGAGAGGTATTGTGCCTCTTTATTCATTCCTAGCATTGAGGTGATATCATGGAGGTATCCTTGATATTTTGGTACAAAATTTACAAACATATCGTCTACATGCACTTTTACCGTTTGTGTAATATAAATGTGATAGGAAAAAATTACTCCAATGAGTAAAATATTTATTACGGTAATAATTGAACCAATAACAAAACCTCTTACATAGGAGCTAATGAATGTAGTACTTTCTTCTTCTCTCGGTTTCTTTCCTATTGTAGGATTATCATCTTTGAGTAGATTAGGGTCTATCTTCGTTTGTTCGCTAGGTAGTACCTCTAAATCTTTTGGCATATGTTTGCTCGTGTAAGTAAAAATATCTTTGCCTTTTAATTATACGTAAAAAAGGATAAAAAAGCAAAAAAACTGACTTTTTTTGGAGTCAGTTTTTTTATTTACGTTGATACTGTTTTATCTTGGTTGGAAATCTTACATTTTTTGCAAAAGAGAGGTCTAGTATCCGTGCATATTTCTGTAATTTTCTCCGATAGGAAGTAATCTTCCGATGATTACATTAGATTTAAGATCGGCGAGGTTGTCGATAGCTCCACGTAGTGATGCTCCTACCATTACACGAATCATTTCTTGGAATGACGCAGCAGAAAGCCAAGAATCAGTTTCTTTAGCAATTGTTGTCAATCCGAGAGCCATTCTTTTTCCCTTTGCAGGGTTCTTATTTTGGAGAGAAAGCTCTTGATTCTTTTTGATGAAATCTTCGTATTTAACGTAAGTTCCAGGAATGAAGCTTGAATCTCCAGAGTCTTCTATGAACACTTTTGAGAAGAGCTGTTTTACGACGATTTCCATATGCTTGTCGTTGAGATCTTGTCCTTGCTCTGCATACACTTTCTTTGCTTCTGCAATGATATATCTTTGAGCTTGTAAATCCCCAACGATATTCTTGTATTCCATAATATCCAAGGCACCTGTCGTGAGAATTTCTCCTTTGAGCACTTTTTCTCCTGATCTGTTTTTCTTTGGAAGGAGTCCATACAATGATTTTGAGTAGACTTCTTGTACTCCCAAAATCATTTTGTCTTTCGTGATTTTGAGTACTTTTCCTGTTTCTGTCACTTTGAGTTGAGATTCAGCTTTTGTTGTAGCTTTTTCTTTCTCTTTAGTCTTTGTAGCTTTGGTAGCTTTGGCTTTTGCGGCGTAGGTAGCTCCTTTTGCTAACATTTGCCCTTCTTTGACTTTTATGGTGTATCCATCCTTAATTTTGTATTCTTTTTCTTGGATGTCAGAAGTAATTCTAATGAGTCAGAATTTTCCTCCTTCTGGAGTCTCTTCAAAGTCAATCGTTCCATCAAATGGCGCAACGATAGCTGGATTCTTTGGAGGTCTAACCTCGAAAAGTTGCTTAATTCTGTCGATACCTGTTGCAATTTCTCCTTGTCCAGCAACTCCTCCAGAGTGGAAGGTGTCGAGAGTAAGCTGAGTAGAAGGTTCTCCGATAGATTGAGCTGCGATAATTCCTACAGGAACTCCGATCTCAGCAAGTTTTCTATTTGAAAGATCCATTCCGTAACATCTTTGGCAAACTCCACTTGGACAGTGACAGGTAAGAGGAGAACGTACTTTGATGAAAGGAATATTAGAGTTTTCTAGTAAGGTGATCTGTTGTTTGTCGATGATTTCATTGGCATTCATTAGGACGTTTCCTTTTTCGTCAACAATTTCTTCGGCTACAACTCTTCCGTAGATGAGGTTTCAGAATTTTTCTCCTTTTATGCTAGCTTCATCTTTTGAGATGATGAGATATTCTTTAGAACCACAGTCTTCTTCTCTGATGATTACTTCTTGAGAAGCGTCACAAAGCTTTCTGGTAAGATATCCAGATTCAGCAGTTCTTAGCGCAGTATCGGCTTTTCCCTTTCTTCCAGAGTGAGCTGCAATAAAGTATTCAATAGGTTTTAATCCTTCAGCAAATGAAGATTTAATAGGAAGTTCGATAATTTCTCCTTGAGGGTTTACGACAAGACCTTTCATTCCACAGATCTGAGTCAAGTGCGTTTGAGAACCTCTTGCTCCAGAATCAATCATTGTGTACAAATCATTTCCTGCAGAAATAATAGGTTTTAATGATCTTTCTACTTCTTTTTTGATATTTGTCCAAACGTCTACGATCATTCTGTGCTTTTCGTCTTCAGAGAAGAATCCTTTGAAGTAGAGCTTTAGGATTTCATCAACTTTTTGGTCTCCTTTTCTGAGGATAGAAGATTTCTCTTCTGGGATTTTCATGTCCAAAATATTGATAGAAACTGCAGCAATTGTTGAGTATTTAAATCAGAGATCTTTGATTTCATCTGCCATCTTTACGGTAGTTGGCATATCGTATTCGTCAAACACCTTAGAAATCAGCTTTTTAATGCTTTTGTTTCCTACGGTTTCATTGAGGAATTCCATATGCTCTGGTAGGGCAGTGTTGAAAATCACTCTTCCAACGGTAGTTTCGATAATATTTCCCTGGTCGAGGATCATAATTTTATCTTTAATATCAACTTCTTTGTTTTTGAAAGCTTTAAAAGCCTCTTCTCTACTTGCAAATCTTGCTACGATAGGAGCTTTTGCTTTTCGTTCTTCGTAGGTATTGATTTCTGGGTATTTATTGTTGAAAAAATCTGTAAGATAGTAGATTCCGAGCACCATATCCTGAGATAGTGACAAAGTTGGCTCTCCAGATGCAGGTTTTAAAACATTTTTGTCTGCTGCAATAAGTTCGCGAGCTTCTTTTTGTGCTTCGTCAGAGATTGGAAGATGTACTGCCATCTGATCTCCATCAAAGTCGGCGTTGAATGATCCACATACAAGAGGGTGAAGTCTGATGGTCTTTCCTGGATATAACTTGATTTTGAACGCTTCAATAGAAAGTCTGTGAAGTGTTGGAGCTCTGTTTAATAGCACGTATTTATCTTTGATTACTTCTTCGAGGAATTTGAGAGCAATTGGATCTTCGTCTTTAATCAGCTTTTCTGCTTGTTTTGGAGTATAGGCGATCTTTTTTTCTATCAATTTTCCCATAATGAATGGGGTGAAAATCTTTACCGCAATGTAAATAGGAAGTCCACATTCATCCAATTTTAGATCTGGACCTACTGTAATTACTGATCTTCCAGAGTAATCAACTCTTTTACCAAGGAGATTTTTCCTAAAGATACCTTCTTTTCCTGAAAGCATATCGGATAGAGATTTGAACACTTTGATTCCAGAACCTGGATTACCTGCAGAGTTCTTTTCTCCGATTAAGAGATTATTTACAGATTCTTGAAGGAGTCTGATTTCGTTCTTTTTGAGTACATCAGGCATTCCTACTTGAATCATTTTTTTGAGCCTGTTGTTTCTCATAAGTACGCGCCTGTAGAAAAGATTTACGTCAGAACTTGCAAATCTTCCTCCATCGAGCTGGATTACTGGTCTCAGATCAGGTGGAATTACAGGCAATTTTTTTAGTATCATATTTTCAGGTTTTACCCCTGAAATGTGTAGATTAATTAAGAGTTTGATAAGACTGATTGCTTTTTTCTTTTGTTCTTCAGATTTAATGCTTGCGAAGTCTTTACATCTTTTTTTGATTTCAGCTTCTACATCGATACCTTGAAGCATTTTCAAAATTCCATCTGGTCATGATGCCATTTGAACTTCGTTGGAAAATTTGTAGAAAAAGTGTCTGTAATCAGCTTCTGAAACAGTAACTCCTTGAGATAAAGAAAGAATAATACCTTCGAGTCTCACTTTTTCTTTTTCGAGAGATTCTTTGTTGTCTTCGTATGCTTTTTCGAGATCTTTCAGCTTTTTTTTGTCTTTTTCGTTGCTCTTTTCTTCAGCAAACAACTCTTCTAGTTCTTGAATCCTTTCATTAACGTCTACCTGTAACGTTTGTTGCATTTTTTTTCTTGTGTTGGTGTCTACAGGCTTGAGAACTATATATTTTACGAAACTTAAAATTTTATCGATTTCGTTGGCAGAAAGTCATAAAAGTTGATGAATACCTCCGTTTGGAGAATTCTTGTATCGTACGTGTACAATAGGTGCAGCCAATTCGATATGTCCCATTCTGGTCCTTCTGGTGCGGGAAGAAGTTACTTCTACTCCACATTTGTCACAGATAATTCCTTTGTAACGAAGTCCTTTGTATTTCCCACAGCTACATTCGTAGTTCTTAACTGGTCAAAATATTGCTTCACAGAAAAGTCCGTTTTGCTTTGGTTTTCCCGTGCGGTAATTTACGGTATCAGGATTGTCGACGATTCCACGAGACCACTGTGCAATGTCATCTACACTTGCAAGGGTAACCATTAGTCCTTCAAATTTGTTTTTGTCCATTGAGCTTTGGGTTTATAGGATAAAAAACACGCAAAAAAACGGCATTTTCTGCTTCCAGTGAAAGAATTTGCAACTTAAAAGATAGCTATTTACTTGGTAAAATCAAGGGGAAAATTCATATTATTTCCTCTTTTTTTTGGAGAGAAAAAATGGGTGATTATTCTCTAAAAATGAAAGTGCTCTTGCAACTTCTCTATAAAATCCTTATACTCTGGGGAGATGTCAACAACTCGTAGTCTCATAGATGAAGTGCTGACTCGCGTCGATATCGTTGATGTGATTGGCAGATATGTTCCTCTCAAAAGAATGGGAGGTAATTTTTGAGCATGTTGCCCGTTTCATTGAGAAAAAACTCCTTCATTCATGGTTTCTCAGACAAAGCAGATTTTTAAGTGTTTTGGATGTGGGATTTGATGAAATGTTTTTTCTTTTATTCAGGAGATTGAAAAGATTGATTTTTGGGATGCTGTGAGATTGCTGGCAGAGCAGGAACGTATTGACATTTCTCAGTATCAAACCGGTACTTCGAGTGGAAGTTATCAACGTTTTCAGGATGAGAAAGAAAAACTGAAAAGAATGCATAAATTGGCTCAAGCGTTTTTTGTAGAACATTTGCAAAATTCCCCTGAGGCGATGAACTATCTTACAGAAAAAAGAAAGCTGACTGACCAATTAATTTCAGATTTTTGAATCTGATTTGCTCCTGATAAACATTATGAGCTTTTGCAATATTTGAGGTCTCAAGGGTTTACTGATGAGGATCTATTGGTTGGAAGTTTGGCGAAAAAGAGTGCAAATTCCCCTGAAGTCTTTGCGTTTTTTAGGAATAGGATTACCTTTCCGATTTATGATTTGATGAAAAATGTTGTTGGATTTACTGCAAGGGTGTTAAATCCAGAAGATCAGCCGAAATATCTGAATTCTAGCGAGCATAAAGCGTTTATCAAATCTAAAATTTTATATGGATTGTCGTTTGCAAAGCCTCATTTGGCTCAATTTCAAAAGTTGATTGTGGTGGAAGGTCAAATGGATGTGGTTGCATTGGCAAGATTAGGCTTTCCTATTGGTGTTGCAACGAGTTGAACGGCGTTAACAGCTGACCATATTATCTTATTGAAAAGGCATACGAATCAGCTTTATTTTTTATTTGATAATGATAATGCAGGTCAGCAGGCGACTTTAAGGGCTTTAAAATTGTGCTATCAGCAAGATGTTTTTCCTAAAGTGATTTCTTTGCCTCATGAGATTGCAGGAACTCCTATCAAAGATGTTGATGATTTGGCAAATTATACTTTACGTGCGGATGGTGAGAATATGTCTCATTCTACTGCTCCTAATGCCACTTTTCAGCAGGTGCTGGATGAAGCTCAGGACGGTTTTTTGGTGATTTTTGAGCGTTTAAGAGCTGCGAGCGATATGAATTCTCCTATTGATAAGCAAAAGCTGATTAACACCTTGTTTGAATTGATTTTATCGGTACAGAATTTGACGATTCAGGAGCATTATAAGATGCTTTTAGCTGAGAAACTTGGCTTTGCGTTTGAGATTTTAGATGCACAATTTAAGAGATTTAAAGTGTGAGAAGGTAAGTTTTTGATGCGTCAGATGGAAAGGGATCAATCGTTGGAAGCTCAACAGGTGAAATCTTATCAGCCCAATAGAGAAGCTCTGCTTTCTGCTCTTTTTTTGGTAGTTGATGGTCAGAGATTTTTGTATCATGCTTTGGGAGATACTTCGGAATTTGCTCATGCATTGGAAAATTTGGTGGAGTTGCTTAAAAAGGCGCTTCCGGATAGTTTGCTGACTAAAACGCTTTTACAAACCCTTTCTGATGAGGAGAAAGAAGAGCTTGCGACTATGCAACTCTGGCGAGAAAAAGAGTTCTGAGATGCTACGGATCAAGAGACAAAAACGCTGATTATTAAAAAAGTATTACTCCCCGTGAATCCTGGGCAGCCTTCTCCTTTGACGGAATATCTTAAACAGGCTCAAAAAAGTTCGCTTTTGTCTTCAGAGGATACTATAACGTTGCATCGTCTGAGAATCGAGGTGTGAAAGAGATAAACCTCTTGATTTTTTTGGGAAAATGAGTATACTGTAAAGGTAAAGTAAATTTTTTTTATTCAATTTGTGTATTTATTATTTTTTTTGTGTTGTTTGGATGCCTTTAGATTATGTTTTACGTGAGCTAAAGGCATTTTTTATGAAAAAAAGAACAAGATTCCTTGTTCTTTTATGCTGCAGTTTTTCTTGTTTTTTTGATGTTAATCGTAAACGAAGATAGAGCGTTCTGCAGAATCTCTTACAATCAAGCTAGGTGCTTGGTACTCGTCACTGTATGTCTGTTGTTCAAGCTGCTCAAGTGTTACTTGATGAGCTTTTCTGTATTTTGGTGGAGCCGTTTGAATGATGTCTCCCGGGTGTATTGTTGGAATACACTGTCCATTGTTATCCAGAGTGTGAGGGACGTTACAAGTTTCAATGATTGTTTTGTACACTTCTGGTGTAAAATAGTCACTCATTGACTCTTCTTCTGTAATAAGGAGGTAATCCCAATTCCCAACGTATGTCGGGTAGAAGTCTTTTCCGCCAAAGATGATATTCATATATCCTACTGCCTTTAGCAGATTAGTATTTTCGGCGATCCCCTTATCTTCTGAATTGTCTTTGCATTTTTCTTGTGTTGTTGGGACGAGTTTTTCTGATAATTCGTTATTATGTTTCAGGACTTTGTAGCACCACGTGTACCCTATTATGAGTCCTATAATGAATGCAAGCATTGAGAAAAATATAATTGTTTCCCAAGGTGCTTCTTTTTGCTTTTTTTGCATGGTTTACTCCGCGTTTTGTTTTACTATTTTTGTATTTTTGAAATCAGTATCGATGGTGAGCGTCTCAATTTCTCTTGCTATGAGCTGGGAAGTCTTCTCATTACAACCTGGTAATGTGGTTTTGTAGGAAATCTCGTCAATGTTATAGAGATTTTCTTTTTGTACTTTAGGATTGTGTAAGTATATTAGACTTCCTAACATGCATCCTAGCATGATACTTATGATCAAGAGTGAAATGATCTCATTAAGATACTGTGCTGTACGTGTCAAAGACGTTTTGTGCTTCGTTCTCATTTTTTTATGCTTTTTTTGTTTTTGTTCTGTATGTATATTCATTTTTTTAAAAAAGTCAATAGGAGTCCTTTTGGTACTTTTCAGCTTTTTTTATCTTATGAAAAAAAGAGCAGGAAACCTTGCTCTTTTTGCTGCGTTGTTTTACCTATTGGAGTTATCTGTTTAGCGTTTTTTATTGCTTTTTTTGTCGTGATTTTCTATGGTCGTAGTGAGCTCTTTATACATAGGTGGGTCTAGCTGGATGAATGTCCCTGGTTTTACTGAAGGGACAAAATGGCCGTTTTTATCTATGGTATAAGGAACTTCACATGACTCAAGAATCTCTTTACATAATAGTTTATCAAAGTACTGGTCTAGGTATCCTCCTTTTGGTATGATGCGAATTTCATCGCTTGTTATTCCTAGAGGTTTCATTGGCTTAACATAAAAGATAATATAGGAACAACCTGCTCTTTCTCGTAGAGATTTTAAGAGGTTTATCATGCTGGTATCTTCTCCGTTGTCAGTATAGGTATCGAAATGTTTATCGTTCGTATCTAATACTTCTTGACGGATGTTTTCTTCTAAAACTTTATCATTGTAATTTTTTACGTGCCATGCGTAGTACCAGGCGACACTTATCATTATTAAGCCAATGCTTATAGCGATAATTTCTAATTTTCTTTTGTTTTGCATATGTTTACCTTTTATTTTTTTCTTTTGTTTCAATGTATTCTTTATTATACTTATTTTTTGTAAAAAGTCAATAGCAAGTTGTTTGTTTTTTGTGGAGATTTGTGTATGTTTATAGGATGAAGATTCAAGAAAATGTCTCACTTAAACCGTATAATTTGTTTCAAATTGACGTGAAAGCGAAGGAATTTGTGGAAATCACTTCTGAAGAGGAATTGCGTCAGCTTTTTTTAATGGATATTTTTAAGTCCTCAACTGCAGATTCTCATCAGGTGGAGTGATGAGTAACTAGAAAAAAAATTCTGGTGTTAGGTGGAGGAGCAAATGTGCTGTTGACGAAGGATTTTGATGGCCTGGTGATTCGTTTTTCTCGTTGTTCGGATGGCCGTGGGATTCAGGTTTTGGAGGATGTAGAGCGTTCTTCTTCGCAAGACAAGGTGCTGGTGAAGGTGCGAGCTGGTGAACATTGGTCAGATTTTGTAGAGTTTTGTGATGCTCAGGGGCGATGAGGATTAGAAAAATTGATTGATATTCCTTGAACTATTGGTGGTGCAGCTGTTGGAAATATTGGGGCGTATGGTGTGGAAGCGGGAGATTTGATCGAAGAGGTGCGTGGATATGATTTGGAGACCTTGGAGTATCAGGTTTTTGGCCATGAGGAGTGTAGATTTGGGTATCGTACGTCGCTTTTTAAAGAAAAGCTCAAAGCTAAACGTACTTTTTTGGTTACTGAAGTGGTTTTTTGACTTCATATTGAAGATCCTGCTTTGTCTCCTCATTTTTCAGAGTTGCTTCAACAAGTTTCTCAGGAAATTCGTAGTATTAGGGCTTCTAAATTGCCGGATTGGAGAGAAATCGGAACGGCGGGAAGTTTTTTTAAGAATCCCGTGGTGAGTAGTCAGCTTTTTTCTTCTCTTCAGGAAAAATTTGAGGGAATTGTCGGTTATCAATTGGATACCGCTTCAGTTGGGTCGGAGGAGTTAGATGGAAGTCGTGCAGAGAAAAACGTGAAACTTTCTGCGGCATGGTTGATCGAACATGCTGGTATGAAGGGATTTAGATATGGTACTGCAGGGGTGTACGAGAAACATGCTTTGATTTTGGTGAATTATGGCGGGGGAAGTGAAGATGTTTTAGAGGTGATGAAGCGTGTGCAAGTAGCTGTGCAAGAGAAATTTGGTATTGTCTTAGAACCTGAGGTGGTGATTGTCTAAAAAAAAAGAATTACTTGATTTTTTTGTGTATTTTGTTATATGAATTGAGGGGGGCGAGCTATTTTTTTCGACATCTCCAATCTTATTATTATCATTACATTCTCGTCCTTAAGGGCATGATTTATGCCCTTATTTTTTGTATTTGAGAAGCATTGGAAGGATGACTTTAAAGAATTACTTGACTTTTTACTTGGTTTTGTTATACTGTTGGAGTCGAGATAATTTTTTTGTGACATTTTATACTTTTGGTTTCTGGGGTGCGGGGTTTTGCTCGCACCTTTTTTTTAAAAGACGCTTTATTACTTGTATATCCTTTAAATGTCTGCGTTTTTGTGAAAAATGTGTAAAATCACTTGATTTTTTGTCTGATTTGGGTATAGTAATGATGACGAAGGTATTCTTTCGTTCCCACAAAGTCTTTTCTTACGGGAAACTTTGCTGGCTCCGTAAAAAGTATTTATTTAATTATTAATTATGTATGAGGATACGAATTGTATCCTTATTTTTTAAAAGTGAAAAGAGAGCCTTTCATCTGAATATTTTTTCTAGAAATAGCACCTACATAAAAAAAGTGATAAATCTCTTGCATTTTAAAAAATTTTTCGTATAATAGCACCACTTTAATTTACGTGATATTCAACTTTTTTTATCTTTTTATTATTTTATATCATGGCAAAAGTAATTGGAATTGACTTGGGAACTACTAATTCCTGTGTTAGTTGTCTCATTGGAGATAAATCAGAAGTTATTGCAAATTCAGAAGGAAATAGGACGACTCCTTCTATTGTTTACATCAAAGGAGATGAACTTTTGGTGGGAGATTTAGCGAAGAGGAAGGCTATTCTTGAGCCAAAAAATGTTGTGTATGAAGTAAAGAGACGAATTGGTCGTAAATATAGCGAGGTTAAGTCTGAACTTGCAAAAATGCCTTATGAGACTAAAGAAGGGAAAGATGGAGGAGTTCTTATCGTTGTAGACGGAAAAGAATATAAACCTGAACAGATTTCTGCATTTATCCTCAAAAAGCTTAAAGAAGATGCAGAGAAATATCTTTGAGAAACTGTTTCTCAGGCTGTTATTACCGTTCCTGCCTATTTTAACGATTCTCAAAGGAACGCAACGAAGGCAGCTGGAGAAATTGCAGGTTTGAAGGTAGAAAGAATTATTAACGAACCGACTGCTGCGTCTTTGGCCTATGGAGAAGGAAAAAATAAAGATGAACAGATTGTTGTCTTTGATCTATGAGGTGGAACCTTTGATGTTACAGTTTTGGAAATTTCTGGAGAGGGAACTTTTCAAGTACTTTCTACGTCTGGAGATACTGAACTTGGAGGTGCAAACTGGGATCAAAGGATTATGGACTTTTTAGTTGAAGATTTCAAGGCTAAAGAAGGTATCGATCTCCGTGATAATGCAATGGCAATGCAAAGAATTAAGGATGAAGCAGAAAAGGCTAAAAAGCAGCTTTCTACGATGGATAGAGTAGATATTTCTATTCCTTTCATTACGCAGGGAACAGATGGAATGCCAAAGAATTTGGAATCAACTCTTACGAGAGCAAAGTTTGAGAGTTTGTGTTCAGATTTATTTAAGAGATGTAAAGAGCCATTAACTAAAGCTATTCAAGATAGTGGACTTAAAAATTCTGAGATTGAGGAAGTGATTTTGGTGGGAGGATCTACGAGAATGGCTCAGGTTCCTGGTATTGTAAAAGAAATTATTGGTAAGGAGCCAAAAGCTACTGTGAATCCTGATGAATCTGTAGCTCAAGGAGCAGCAATTCAGGCTGGAATTATTCAAGGGGACGTGAAAGATATTTTGCTCCTCGACGTAACTCCGCTTTCTTTAGCTGTTGAAGTGGAAGGAGGTTTGGCTCATGTCATGATCCCTCGTAATACGACGATCCCTGCTAAAAAGTCTAATATTTATACTACGGCAACTGATAATCAAACGGCAGTAACTGTTCATGTAACACAAGGAGAAAGACAGTTTGCAAGGGACAATAAATCTCTTGGAATGTTTAATCTCGAAGGAATCCCTCCAATGAGAAGGGGACAACCACAAATTGAAGTGACGTTTGATATCGATGCCAATGGAATTCTCAATGTAACAGCTCAAGAAAAATCTACAGGAAAACAGCAATCTGTACAAATCCAAGGTTCAACGAATATCTCAGATGAAGAAATTGCTTCTGCTAAGGCGGATGCAGAAAGATTCGCAGAAGAAGACAAAAAGAGAAAAGAAATTATAGAAGCAAAAAACTGACTTGAATCTATGATTTACGCGATTGAAGGTCTCGGTCAGGAATTTAAAGAAAAGATTTCTGATGAGGATAAAGAGACTATTGCAAAATTGGTTGCTGATGGAAAGGCTGTGAAAGATAAGGAAGATGCAACTCTTGAAGATGTAAAAAATGAAACGGAAAGATTGCAAAAAGAGAGTGAGCCTTTGTTTAAAAAATACGCACAAACTGCAGGTACTGCTGGAAATGCAGATTCTGCTGCAGGTGCTAATCAAGAAGGACCAGTTGAAGGTGAAGTGATTGATGCATAATTTCTGTTACTAGAAACTCCCGCTGAAAGGCGGGAGTTTTTTGGTTGTGAAATTATTTGTTTGTAATGTATGTGATTATTTAGGATTGATGACGGTAGGTTGATCTTTGTGGAAGATCCCTTGTCGCTTTGCCTGTAAGATAGCTCTATATTTTCGAGAAGTTTGACAGATACTGAAGAGGGAAGTAGTTACTAAGTATAGTCCGATTGCAGAATTTAGAGAGAAGACAAGGACTCCCATCATCACTGCCATCATGATACTCATCATCCCTGTCATATCAGACATATCTGGCATTCCTGGCATTGCGGGATTGTTTGCTTTTTTCTTGGGTTGCGCAATGGTAGAAAGTTTCATTTGAACGTAATTGAGCACTGCTACAATGATGGTAAGTGGAATATTTTTTGCGGTTAGGAGATCTATTCCTAAGAATGAGCTGTTGACGTTGGAGATCTCGGTAAACGTGTTTCCAAAACTATAAAAGAATGAATATAGTCGTTCCTGAGGAATTCCTTCTCCACCTGCAAATTTTCTTACTACTCGGTAGAGACAGATGAAAATAGGGATTTGGATAATCATTGTCAGACATCCTTTGAGTGGAGCTTTTCCCTCAGATTTAAAGAGTTTCATCGTCTCTTCTGAAAGTTTTTGAGGGTCGTTTTCGTATTTTTTTTGAAGCTCTTCAATCTTTGGTTGGAGATTGGACATTCCGGTCTGCATATCATTTCCCGCAGCAGAAGATTTGTACATAATTCCTCTGATTACTAAGGTTAGACAAATAATTGCGATCCCTAGATTTCCTCAGGAGATTGCGAGAAATATGATAAGAATATTGAAAATTGGTCTGTAGAGAATTTGCGTAATAAGTATGGAAAAAATGTTCATGAGAAGCGTTGGGCAAAAAGGATAAAGATACTAGAATCTAGTTATTTTACTGGAATTAATATGAAAAATTATTGCATTTTCAAGGGAAAAAAGTAGAAAAGAAGAAAATTTTGATGGGATAGTCAGCTTTTTTATTTCTTTTTTGATTGTTTTAATGCATTTTAATTTGGAGACGATTGTAGCTTGGGCAAAAAGGAGAGGTTTTGCGTATCCAGGATCTGATATTTATGGAGGATTGGCAAATGCGTGGGATTTGGGGCCTTATGGAGCTCAGTTACATAAACATATTGTTGATGCTTGGTGGAGATACTTTATTCAGGAGCGTGATGATATGGTTGGTTTAGATGCTGCAATTTTGATGAATCCTAGAGTGTGGGAAGCTAGTGGACATATCGCATCTTTTTCTGATCCGTTGGTTGATTGTAAGAAGTGTAAAGCAAGAGAAAGAGCTGATAAATTGATTGAAGATAATGGAGGAGATACTCCTGAAGCACGAACCTTTGAAGAACAATATCGTTATCTAGTGGAGCATCATGTCACTTGTCCTGAATGTGGAGCTTCTGACTGGACTGAACCGAAGCATTTTAATCTGATGTTTAAGACTCAACAGGGAGTGATTGATGGGGAAGGAAAAGATATTTATTTGAGACCTGAGACAGCACAAGGGATTTTTGTGAATTTTAAAAATATCTTGGATACAACGAGAGTGAGAATTCCCTTTGGAATCGGTCAAATTGGAAAATCGTTTAGGAATGAGATTACTCCTGGAAATTTTATGTTTCGCGTGAGAGAATTTGAGCAGATGGAAATTGAATATTTTGTTGAAAATGATATAACGGTTGGTTTGCAATGGTTGCAGACTTGGAAAGAGATTAGTGAGCAATGGCGAATTGAGCAGATTGGAATTAAAAAAGAGAAATTGAGATTCCGTGAACATGATCCGAAAGAATTGGCTTTTTATAGTAAAGGGACATGGGATGTAGAGTATGAATTTCCTCGAGGATGGGGAGAATTGCAAGGTATTGCTTATAGAACGGATTATGATCTCAAACAGCATCAGGAATTTTCCGGGAAAGATTTGCAGTATACGGATCCTATGACGGGGAAGAGATATTTGCCACATTGTATTGAGCCTAGTTGGGGATTGACAAGGGCAATTTTGACGGCGATGATTGATGCTTATGATGAAGAAGAGTATCTTAATCAAAAAGGAGAAAAAGAAACCAGAGTAGTTGCAAGGTTTCATCCGAATATTGCGCCTGTGAAATATGCCATTTTACCTTTGGTGAAGAAAGATGAAGTGCAGGTACAACTTGGTAAAGAACTCTTTCATAAGCTTTCTAAATTGTATAGCTGTGAATATGATGATAATGGAGCGATTGGGAAAAGATATCGTAGACAAGATGAGATTTGAACTCCATTTTGTATTACGATTGATCAACAAAGTGTAGAAGAATATCATGCTACTCCTGAATCCGTTACGGTGACCGTGAGGGAGAGAGATTCTATGGAACAAAAAAGGGTGTTGATATCAGATTTATTTCTTTCTTTAGGGTATCTCTAAAAGGAAAGCAACATTAGTGGCTTAACTTTAAGCAATCATTTTTCTTGTCAGTAGTAACTTTTACTTCTTTTCTACTGGTGATTTTCCCGTCGATGATAGCGAGAGCAAGGGGATCGAGGAAATATGTCTGTAATGCCCTTTTGAGAGGTCTGGCTCCGAATGCTGGATCTCGTCCCTTATCGGCGAGGAATGCTTTTGCATCAGCTCAGAATTTTATATCTATTTGTTTCTCTTTGTGAATTCTATTGGTAAGAAGGGAGATTTGTAAATCAAGGATTTTATACATCATTTCTCTAGAAATCGGATTGAACGTGATGATGTCGTCCAGACGGTTGATAAATTCAGGTCTGAAATATTGCGTATAGTCTTTTCCTAGATTTGATGTTAAAATGATGATTGTATTTTTGAAATCTACGAGACGACCTTTGGAATCGGTAAGCCTTCCATCGTCGAGGAGTTGGAGAAGAGTGTTGAAGACTTCTGGATGTGCTTTTTCTACTTCATCAAAAAGAATGACAGAATATGGCTTTTTACGCACAATTTCTGTAAGTTGTCCTCCCTCTTCATATCCGACATATCCTGGAGGCGAACCAATGAGACGAGCTACAGATTGCTTCTCCATATATTCTGACATATCGATTCTTACCATTGCTTTTTGATCGTCAAAGAGTGTCTCTGCAAGCTGTTTTGCAAGCTCAGTTTTTCCTACTCCAGTAGGTCAGAGGAATAAGAAGGATCCAATAGGACGATTAGGGTCTTTGAGTCCAGCTCTAGAACGTCTTACGGCGTTGGAAACTGCTTTTACAGCTTCTTCTTGTCAGATTACTTTGCTACCAAGGTGCTTTTCGAGTTGAGCGAGCTTTTGCATTTCAGTTTCGACAAGTTTTGTGGCAGGGATTCCTGTTCGTTTAGAGATGATAATGGCAATATCTTCATCGGTTACCTCGTCTTTTAGACTTGATTTTCAGCTTTTTTTTGCTGTTTCAATTTTCTTTTCTATTTCTTTGATCTCTTTTTCCAGAGCGGGAATTTCGCGATAAGAAATTTCTCCAGCTCTTGTATAATCAGCTTGTTTTGTCGCGATGGAAGCTTCGTGATGGAGTGTGTTCAGTTTTTCTTTAGAAGATTTGAGGTTGTCAATCAGCTTTTTTTCTTCTTCTCGATGAGATTTTTCTATAGTGAATTGTTCTTTGAGATTTGCTATTTGCTTGTCTAGAGATTGTAGCTGAGCATTGGTATTTGTCTTGCAAGAAAGCGCGTATTTCTCTATTTCTAGTTTAGAAATTTGCTTTTCTAGTTTGGTGATGTCTTCTGGCATGGAAGTCATATTCATCTTTACGCTAGCAGAGGCTTCGTCGATGAGGTCGATGGCTTTATCCGGTAAACGTCTGTCAGGGAGATATTTGATTGATAGTTCGACGGCGGTAATGACTGCACTGTCAGAGATTTTTACTCCGTGATGTGTTTCGTATCTGTTTTTTATTCCTTTTAGGATGGCGATGGCGTCTTCTTTCGTAGGCTCGTTGACCATTACAGGTTGAAAACGTCTTTCGAGAGCTGGATCTTTTTCGATAATGCGATATTCGTTGAGAGTAGTTGCTCCGATTACTTTGATAGATCCACGAGCTAGTGCAGGTTTGAGCATATTTCCCATGTCCATAGAACCTTCCGTTTTCCCTGCTCCAACGACGGTGTGGAGTTCGTCGATAAAAAGGATAATTTGTCCTTCAGATTTTTCTACGGTTTGCAAAATTGCCTTGAGTCTTTCCTCAAATTCTCCACGATATTTGCTCCCTGCCATTAGAGATCCCATATCTAGTTCAATAATTTTTCTGTTTTTTAGAGAATCTGGTACATCTCCTTTAATAATTTGCTGAGCTAGGAGCTCAATGATAGCTGTTTTCCCTACTCCTGGTTCTCCAATGAGGACTGGATTGTTTTTGATCCTACGAGAGAGAATCTGCATGGTACGTCTCGTTTCGTCTTCTCTTCCGATGATGGGGTCGAGTTTCCCTTGCTCGGCTAGTTGAGTAACATCTCTTCCAAATTTTTCAAGTATTTCTAAGGAAACTTCAGGGTCTTCGGAAGAAATCTTTTCCCCGTCTCTAACGGTTTGAACTGCTTGTTCTGCTTCTTTGTATGAGAGATTAGGAAAGATTTTTTGATATTTTTTATTGGATTTTATCCCGGCTAGGAATAGGTGTTGTGTAGAGAGATACGTGTCTCCCATAGCTCTCATTAATTTTTCTGCGTCGGAAAAAAGATCCTGTAAAGAAGGACTGATTTGAAGCTGATATTGCCCTTCTAGACTTGGATAATTCTCTAGAGCCAGCATTATTTTATTTTTTATCTCTTGGAGAGAAAGATTTAATTGTTTGAGAATTTGTGGGAGGTAGCCGTCTTTTTGTTCAATCATTGCAAAAAGGAGATGCATCTCATCTAGTGAGGTGTTTTTCCTATTGAGAGCGAGGTCGTGTGCGGCTTGTAAGGCTTCGCTCAGTTTATGAGTGAAAATGTTGTAATTCATGAGTCATTTTTTGTTAAGAGGTAAAACATTTCGCATGGTACATTCTAGCTGGATATCCTGCTAGAATTGAGCATGTTTTTCCTAGTACTCTCTAATTATATTCAAAATTTTTGAAAAATCAAGAGAAAATAGCACTTTTTTGTCTTTGGTGCTATTTTTTAGGTGATTTGTGGAGTTGGATGCTGCTGAGAACTTAGTCTGTCTCTTGTCTTATGTGATGTTTGTAGGCGGGTGGAGAAGGAGAAAGAAAAAAGCTGAATTTTTTGGAGGATTGGTTGGGTGATTTTGTTTTTTTTATTGACTTTGAATGGTAATTATATATAATTATTGGCAATTGCTTCATCATTTTTTATTGACTTAAAATTGTCAGTCCAAGATAGTCCAAATAGTGCTTGAGTAATGGTTGATGTCATTAGACTTTTACAAACAGCTAAAGATAATAATTTAAGTGGGTATCAGGATTTTAGTTGTTATTTTTTCAAGCATCCAATGCTTCAATATACAGATGATGTTTGTTTTCAACTTGTAGAGGATTTTATACAGAAATATAAGTAAAGAACTTTTATATTTTATTCTAAATACAATATGAAAGATAATATAATTCTCTTAAATTCCACAAACAGTTTAAATCCAGATTTTGAATTTGTAGAAAGAAAGGGCGTAGGTCACCCAGATACTCTTGCAGACTGCTTAGCAGAAAGATTATCGTTATACAGAGGTATATTTGGTTAGTCAGAGTTGAAGGAATCTTTTGGATCCATGGAAAACCCTTGTTTGTACGGATTTGACTCGTCTAAATGAATCGGTACTATTGTCTTTTATAAAGCATGAATTGGAACAGATTACAAATGTTACAGATGATTTTTTACAGGGTAAATTCTATTATTAGTAATATTTTATATCATTATAAAATAAATATGGCACTATTTCTTCAATGAGGGTGATCTTATCCAGAAACAGAAATAATGGATCGTGATTTCTTTAAATCGTTAGATGCATCCAAGGAACTTCTTTATATACCTACAGCAATGGTATGATGATTTTCTTATGAAGAATGTCATGAATATGTCGCTAGTATTATCAAATCACTTTGATTAACTATAAAACTTGTGACTTGTCCCTATTTGAAGGATTTAGAAAATGCAGATTTTTGACAATATTGATGAATATATATTTGATGATGAAATACTTTTAAGTTATTATATGAGATTAAAAAATACTGAATAGATCGTAAGGTTATCGATTTTTTGAATAGTGGGTGAAATGTTTGTTGATGAAGCGCATGAGCAATTATTTTTTGAAAAAATATTAATACGGCATCAGATGCAAATATAGTATGATTGGTGGATACTCAAGGATTACATATGACAAAAAATACATCTATTTGGTGTCATTATAAAGAAAGAAAAGAGTACGAAATTAAAGAATATATCTCCAATCATCATATTGACGTTATTGCTTTATATGAAACTACATGACTAATTATACAAAATGATTCAATAAAAGCGGTTGGCGATTGAAATGTTGTGTATTATTCTTCTACAAATAAAAAAATATATAATATGAATCAATTTATAGAGCTTCTATAATTATTAATGGAAGATAAATTTGAATCAGCTGTATTTCATGATATAGAACAGCAAGAAGGTTGAAATCGTAAGATTTCGTTTTCAAAAGAAATTACGTCAATTCTTTCTAAATGAGAGATAATTAAATGATAAGTTCTTGGATTGTGAACATATATATTTTTTAGATTGTTTAGATTCAAAATATAAATGAAAAAGATCTTTTTATAATTATTCGTTATGAGGTGTAGTAAAATTGGTACAACAATTATTGTCTTTTGATGGAAAATACGTTTTTGTATGATATGATAAAAGATGAGGATATGGACATAAAGATCATATCAAATTGAATCGTGTAGTTTCTAGATTAAATAAGGTTGTTACCCAAGATCATTTATATTATGAAATCACATTAAATGAGTCATTTTGGAAAGATTGGTTGGATGAATATAGTCAAAAATTAAACAAAACGCAATTACCTGAAACAAAGTATTGGAGTAAAGAGTTTTGAACAGAGGAATCTAAAATTTCATATTTTTATAAATTAACTAAGAAAGAGCTAGCTATAAAAAAGGCTATGTTTGAATCGTATAAATCTCAAATTTATGGAGGAGAGTTTCCACTTTCATTATCTTCTAAATACTTTTCAATGTTGTTTGGTATAGAATATTTAAATAAATGAATATAAATTATAAAAAATTCTCAAATACGATATTTTTATAAAAAATCTCTTACATTTTTCCTTAGTTCTTAACTGGTAAAATAAAAACGAATAAAAAAAGTTGAAAAAAAG
>CAMVOC010000001.1 GCA_947169045.1 uncultured bacterium | reverse complement strand
GGTAGGTGGGGATTTGAGTTATGCTTTGTTAATTTTGATGCTTTTTTTGGAAGTAGTTTAATTGCTTCGTGATAGTGGACTCTATCTCCTTCCTCTAAAATTTTAGGATTAAAAGAGTAGTCTAGGACTAGATTTTGTACGAATTGTACTAATACTTCGACAAAATTACTTTTTCCTGATCCGTTTGCTCCGATTAAAATGTTTACGTCTGATGCATTTTCGTGTGCAGGAAAAATAATCCCTGGAAAATCATCCAGATTCTTGACGTAGGGGAAACTTGTTAAATTAGAAATTTTTACTTGTCTTAACTTCATATCTCAAGTATATTGATTTCTTCTCTCAAAAGCAAAAAAATCTCTTGGAAATTTTATATTTTTAGCTTGTTGATTTGATCTTTTGCTTCGTCGGCTTGTTTTTGGATATCTTGATTGATTTGTTCTATGGCTGTATTGTATTGGTCTTTTGCATCTTGTATGGCTTTTTGTGTTTCCTGTTTTACCGTTTCCGCTTGCTCTTGAACTGCCATAATGGCTGTATCTACTGTTTCTTTCATGGTATCTTCGTAGTAGGCTTTCCCTACTTCTTTTGCGGTCTCTAGCCCTGAAGAGATGGCTTGCTGTGCTGGCTCTGGAACGCTGATTTCAGGTCAAAGGTTTATGTCACAACCTGCGAGAAACATGAGGGGAAGTAGTCGTAAAGTTTTTCTCATTGTTGTTGAGAAGGCGAGATAAAATGTTAATTTTTTTGTTTTAAAGTGGTGTTAATGAATATTCATAACAGCAGCATCTTTCCCTTGAGCTACTGTGTCTGATCCTCATCCTTTGAGTTGATATTTTTGAACGAGAGATTTTGCTGAAATGGATCCATCGGTGTGGATTATATAATTTCCTTCTGGGGTGTAAGTAAGCAGTGATTTTACTGTTGGGAATTGTTGTTTTAGTAAATTAGGAAGAGCTTTGAAATTTGTTTCTGGTGGGAGCTGGAAAATGTATTCAAAGTCAGCATTTTTTCCTTTTTCTACATTTTTGAGAAGCTGGGTAAGCATTTGAGTTTCTATGCTTTCGAGCTTTGATTTTGTCTCTGTGTATTCTTTGATGAATTTAGTAATTTTTTCGTTCAGTTGGCTGTAGGATTTTACTTCTAATGCTTGTACTTGAGCGTCTAGTATTGCTTCTTCGTTATGTAGTTTTTCGATGACTTTTGGTCCGGTGAGTGCGGAAATTCTTTTAATTCCTGACGCTACGGCTTCTTGGGAAATAATGGTAAAGGCTCAGATTTCGCGTGTGTTTTGGACGTGAGTTCCTCCGCATAGTTCTGCGGAAATACATTGATCGTTGTCGTACACACGAATGAGTCTCACTTCGTTCTCGTATTTTTCTTCAAAAAAGGCTTTTGCTCCGAGCTTTACTGCCTCATCGAAGGTGGTCTGAGTTAAGGTGACTGGAAAAGCAGAATAAATTCGTTGATTGATTCAGTTTTCTATCTCTTTTAGTTGAGTATTGGAGAGTAGAGTATCTGCATAAAAATCAAAACGTAAAAAGTCGCTTTCTACGAGAGATCCAGCTTGCTTGGTGTTGGGAAAAATCTCTGCGAGTTTTGCGTGTAGCAGGTGCGTCGCAGTGTGGGCTCTCATTTTTGCGTATCTTTGAGCGGGATTAACGGAAAGTTTCATATTATTGTGGAACGCTAGGAGCTAAAGAAGCTATAAATCCAATTGCAGTCGAAATGAGGAAGAGGATTACGAGCGTTCGAATTACGATTTTTTTTGCTTTTTTTGACATGAGGTAAACAAAAAGATAAAACGCTGACTTTTTATAGTTTTTTCTTGCTTTTTCAAGTGGTTTTGTATAGAATGGGCGTATGCATTCTTCGATAGAACGTCTTATTTCTTCTCCTGCCTCTTCTTTTATGGAGTGTCAGGAACTTTATTTCCCTCAGTGGAAAAAGCTGGCTCAGCAGTATCAGGGCTCTGGAGCTGAGTTTTCTAATTGACGCTGTGTATTCTCTTTGCAAGATGTGAGTATTACAGTTTCTCAGGATGCGCTTGTTTTTCGTAAAGGTACTACTTCTTGTTGGACTTTATCGTTGGAACAGTGAAAGGTAACATATAAGAATCTTTTTTCTGGAGAACAACAACAGATTGATACTCTAAAAACTATTCAAGCCAAATTTACTGAAATAGCTGAAATATTGGATATGTTTGTCCTTTCTCAAGAAGTAGATTTGTGCTGAAAACAACAACTTGCGGATGCTCTTGATAAAGAATTTGGGAGTGATATTCATGCATTCACGAAAATACTTTTGGATAAATGGGGACCTAGTTGGGCTGCCTTAGAATGAGAAAAGCCTACATTGGAAGCTTATGCTTTTGCTATGGAAGGCTATAGTTTTTATACTCAGCATCCGGTCTCCTATACGATTTCTGGATGGAAAGGAAGTAATAAGTTTTTGGATAAACTCTCTTATGATAATCGTAAACAAGAGCCTTCTATCTCTATTCCCGTGAGAAAAGATTATATGATGATTGCTGATTATGATCGTAGTCAGTGGTATATTTTGGATGTAAGGGATCCGCACTCTCATAATGTGGTTTCTTATGGAAATTTTTCTTTTGCTACCAATAGTCAAAAGCCGAAAAAAAATAAAAAAGGAAAGGTATATTACGAATATGAACTGAATTCTCGCAAAGCAAAAAATCCAAGTCGTCAGGATAGTTGAGTTTCTGAGATAGGATTTCTTTTGACGTGAGATACCGCTCGTGAGAATAGTAAAAAAGCACGAAAAGGATTGTTTTTGGGTTGATTAGAACAGGGATGAACATGCTGATCGTAGGGGAATCGCTATTCATCCTACTCGAAAACATGCAAATTGAAGCCTTGCAAATACTCAATGATGTATTTGAATAGAGGTGGAGCATTATGTTAAAAATAAAAGGAATTATACCAATACTCTTCCCGCAGATTTTGTTGAGAAGTTGGAAGGACATGCTTTGGTTTTTGGGTATACAACTCAGTTACAATTTGAATATCTTATGCAATCTGCTCTTTTCCAACAAAAGAGAATGGAATATAAACAGTAGAAGTTGGACCTTTCTACGACGGTTACTCCTTCGTTTTCTCTTGATGCTTCAAAAAAAAGAAACAGCCCTATGCATATCTAGGACTGTCTTTGTTGATCAGCATTTTTTCTTTTTTTTTGGGATAGTGTAGAGCTGGGATTTTCTGTTGCCTATAGTTAAGAGGCCGTGAATCCTTTGAAATCCTTCAAAGAAGTAGCATTTTTCGTACCATGTTGGACTTGTGTTTGTGGTGTCTTGTATGTATACAATGTATACTGGTCTATAAAAAGTACTGTCTTTAAAGGTGTTTTCTGTGATTTCTACGCTGTCTGCAGTTCCATTAGTGATCTGAAATACTATGAGTTCAGGTTTTTCTCTTAATTCTGGGAATTTCTCAAAGAGTATTTCTGCCATTTCAGTTAGTGTTTTCTCTGAAATGGTTGGTCTGTGAGAAAGAGGAGGAAGTTGTATTTCAGCTTGAAGTACTGGAATATTAACTAAACATAGTAGCAATATTCCAATGATGTACCTTTGTATTTTGTTTTTGCTCAGATTTTTCATATGTTTATTTCTCTTTTGTTTGTCTTACTATTTTTTATTATACTTATTTTTTATAAAAAGTCAATAGTAATTTTCCGCTGAAATATCCTTTTTTTGAATGGCTACTTTTGTAAGGGTATGTTTTTGTATGCTGTATGCAAGGAGTTGTTGTCTTTTTTTTGCTCTTGATTTTAAGGTGGTGTTTATTACTGTTGTATTATGCAAAATCTCTATCTTTTCACTTGAGAAAATCGTTATGAGCTCTGACAGGAATTGCAGAGGCGAAGGACCGCTTTTGTAGAGAAAAATGGTGCAGAATCTGTGGCAATTTATCATAGCGAGAATTGGAATCTTTGAGAAATTAAGCAATCCTTTCAGGGAGGAGGGCTTTTTATTAGTAAAAAAATGCTGATTTTAGAGTGATTGCCTTTAGAAACTGAAGCTACAGGAAAACTTAAAGCAGATCAGTATGAAAAATTGGTAGATGATTTGATGGGAATGAAAAATGGGCTTCCAGAGGAGGTTTATTTGATTTGTGTGTCGTATAAACCTGATAAGAGAGGACGCTTTTATAAATGGATTGTTAAGGAAGGACAAGTAAAAGAGTTTTGACTGCATGATAAACGTGGTCTTACAACCTTTCTCAAGCAGGCGGCTGGAGATTTGAAGATGAGTGATGATGTGGTAAGTTATTTGATAGAGAAGGTGGGAACTGATCAATATCGTTTAATGAGTGAAGTGGAGAAATTACGTTATTTTAAGGAGAGCGAGAAAGTGGATCAGATTTCTTTTTCTGTTTTAGATGAGGTAGTTTTTGGACAGACAGAAGCTAATGGATTTACGTTTTTTGATTTTTTGTTGGATGATCCATTGAAAGCGGTTCAAGTGCTGGAAAAGTTGCAGCGTGAAGGTAATGATTGGAATCAAGTGAGTGGAATGTTGTTTTGGGGATTGAGAAATTATTTAGTTGCGTTAGATTTGGAACATCAAGGGATTAGAGATGCAAAAGTGTTGGCGAGCGAAGGAAAAATGGCGCCTTTTGCAGCAAGTAAGTTGATTGGACAGATGGAAAAAATTATTGCGCGTGAAGTGTATTTGAAAGGATTTTTTAAGAAGTTGGTTGAGATGGATTATGATTTGAAGCAGGTGATTTTGCCGGTAGAGTTTTTTTGGCTGGGAGTGAAAAAGATGGTATTACAATAGCTTTTGTATATTGCTGAGTATGTAGTGAAAAGCTACATTTCGTTTTTTGGTTTTATTTTATCTTTTTTATGACCAAATGGAGCTGGGAAAAGTACGACGATTTTCTTATGGAGTTGATGTGATTAGATGGGCGTTAACGAGTTCTTCTTATTTTTCTCCTTGGATGTCACTATGAGTTTTGGTGGTATTGATGGTTGCTCTCTTGTTGCTTTGAGCATACTCTTTTAGTAGAATGAGAGCCGATAGCTAATATTTTCTACTTTTTCTTTTTTGAAATAGCTTTTGTATTAGGGTTATTGCTGATTGCTAGGTGAAATAGTCCTATACTGATTCCATAGAGGAGAAAAAATGGGTAGACAATCATTCTATCAGAGAGGCTGTGTAATAGCAGTCCTTCTCCTAAAAGTCCTAATAATCCTATGCTAAAGCCAAATACTGTGAAATAGATCAGCTTTTGAGGCTCTGTTTTGAGGTGATTACGATTGATAACTAATAGTTTTGCAGAATAATATAAGATTCGGATTAGCATTGCTCCTCGTGCGATGAAACCAAGAATTCCATATTCGATGAGGATTTGGATGAACTGGTTTTCTGGATTGAATCCGTAGGTTGTGATTTCGTATTTGGAATTTATTGCGTTGATTTGTTGGCAACGTTCGTTGTCGAGCTGGTTTTCTAGTGCGTTGTAACAGATTTGATGTGATGCTGGCCCTGCGTATCCAGCGCCTCGTCCTGTCACGAGTTTTTGTTTAGCTAATCATCGTCCTTCTTGGATTAATGCTATGTGTCCTGTTGTCGAATGTTCTCTGGTAAGGATTTTTTGTCCAAACATTCCAGTTATTCCCCCTCAAATGACCAAACAGAGAAAAAAAACTGTGAGGTATTTGGGGCGTTGTTTGATAGATTTTCGATGGAGAATGAAGAAAATTGCTACTACTTCTATGGCAAACATTACGATAGCTGCCCTGGATCGAGTCGAGAGAACGAGCAATCCAAATAGTATCGTGTATCCTATCTGCTTTTTAATACTTTTTTTCCTCAGAAATCAGAGGGCAAAAACAGGGAAAAAGGCTATAAGTCGGAATCCAAAATTGATAGGTCTTTCGAAAAGAAATTGGTTTCTAACGAGGCTTCCTTTGAGATATGGTTTGATGAGCGTGTAATATGCTGCAGGTGGTCTAGAATCAATAGTTCCTTCAAAAATGTGTGGATCGTATCCGAAGAATTTTAGTCCATTTGGCATTAAATATACGATCCCTCGCCAAATGATCCCTCATCGGATGCCAAATTTGATGATTTTATTGTAAAAATGGATGAGCGTTCTGTCTCTCTCTGTAAAGAAAAGAAGTGCGAGACAGACTCAGAAACCGAAGATAAATAGTGGCAAAAGATCGTATTTTACTGTGAGAATGAAAGTCGAAAGTCAGACTTTTTGAACGAGTATTGCTAGGAGGAAAAAGAGTATTCCAGAGGCGATAAATAGCAAGATAAAATTTTTGATAGGGTGACTTGTGATGGTCTTGAGTTTTCAGTGATTAGAGAGAATTTCTCGTCCGATAGCTCCACAAAATAGAAGCAATAAGACTTCTTTTCGCATCCAAACTGCGTTTCGGAATCATCCAGATCGCTCTAATTGAAATGTAATGAAGGTTTGAATGAAGAATTGTAGGAGCAGTCAAATAAAGAAGATTTTGCATCCTAAAAGGAGTCGTGATTTGAGTTTTTCGTGATTCATGATAAAAGCTTGATTTTGAAGTGAAAATTATTATTATTTTTTGTTAGTGATAGGCTTGTATTTGGGAGTGTAGCTTAGTTGGTAGAGCAGATCCCTCTTAAGGATAAGGTCGCGGGTTCGAACCCCGCCTCTCCCATATCAGACTATGAAACATTTATGATACTGTCGGTTAGCTTAGTTCTAATCGATTTTTTTGTATGTGTTTAGGATTCGTATGTTTGTGTTTTATAAGAGGGGAAGCTGGATGGCTAATCAGCTTTTTTTCTTTATTATCTCTGTTAATATGAATATAAAGATAAAAAGCAATGGTAATTTATGTGGAAAATTTAGTAGTTATTACAAAGGAATTCTGAATTTTTTTGGATTTTTTTGTTTATGAGTTTCAGGATCATCAATGCGTTCTATGATAGCATCTAGTACTTTATCTACATTTTCTCCCGTTTTCCCTGAGACGCAGATAATTTCTTCACGGGGAAGCCCGATGACGTTTTCGATTTCTTTAGCTACTCTGTCGGGATTTGCAGCGGGAAGATCTATTTTATTGAGTACGGGAATAATCTCAAGTCCTTGATCTATTGCTTGGTAGAGGGTAGACAGTGTTTGTGCTTGGATTCCTTGGGAAGCGTCAATTAATAGTACGGCTCCTTCCACTGCTGCTAAAGAGCGGGAGACTTCGTACTGAAAATCTACGTGTCCTGGGGTATCTATAAGATTGAGCTCGTATCCTTTTCGGTGCATTCTGGCTGGAGTAAGTTTGATAGTGATTCAGCGTTCTTGTTCGATATCCATGCGATCGAGGAGTTGATTATGTTCTAATTTGCGAACAGTTCCTGTTATTTCGAGCATTCTGTCGGCAAGTGTTGATTTTCCGTGGTCAATATGGGCAATGATACAAAAATTACGAATTTGCATATGAAAGGACACGAAAGAAAAGGTAAAAGGCGATCTTTTAAATTTTGTAGAGGTTTTTTCTATGATAGTAAAGCTGGTAGAAAAAACAAGATTAAAATTTTGACAAATTTGAAAAAATATTTATAATAATATTGTCATTTTTATCATTATTTTTTCTGGACATGAAGTCAATCAAGGTATTCTTTCAATGGTGTATGGTATTTTCTTTAGCTTTTCATCAGCTTTCTTTGTCTGTTTTTGCTGAAGATGATGAGATTTTACTTTTAGAAGATGAGGAGGCTGTCGTTACTGAGGCGCAAGATTCAGTCGATGAGACGGTTGCATTGGATGATAGTGTCCTTATGATTATGCCGGTTAATAGGAATGCTACTCGTGCGGCGACTTTTTCTGCTGCTCAGGAAGATTCTCTCGAACATCTTCAAGTGGTGGAAAGCTTTACGGTTGGAAGTCAGGCAGTACAGGTGGTCCAATCTACGATAGGAGAGACACAATCGGAACTTGTAGCTAGATTGCAAGATGAGCATCCAGAAGCGCATATTCAACCGAATTATCGTTATCAGCTTTTTTCTTATACTCCTAATGATCCTCAATATCTTTCGCAGTGATTTTTGTCGAAGATTCAGTGGTCAGATGCTATTAATGCGCTTGTACATAGAGATTCTTTTTCATCTCCTTTGGTGGCAGTAATTGATTTGGGAGTGAATTATACTCATCCTGATTTGGCTAATCAAATGTGGGATGGATCAGATTGTATTGCTCCTGTGGGAGTTCCACGGTGAGGTTGTACTCATGGAGCGAGCTTTTTTTACTCAGGGGTATATTATTCAGGAGTATCTCTTAGGGGTTCTGCTGTCGTAGATAAGACGCCTCTTCCTACTACTACTGCAAGAAATCCTCATAATTCTGGACAGTATTTAGATGTTGCTTCTAATAATACTCATGGAACTCATATAGCAGGAATTATTGGAGCTGAAATGGATAATTATTTAGGTGTTGTAGGAATTAATCCTTATGCGCAAATTATGCCAATCAAGGCAGGATATCAGGTGGGAAGTGAATCTTTTATGTTTACCGCTAATTTGGCTTTGGCTGTCGATTTTGCTCGTTATAATGGGGCAAAAATTATTAATGCTTCTTGGTGACTTGCAGGAGCAGGAGATGAAGTGCTTGCAACAGCTATTCAGAATTTTACGGATGAGGGAGGAATTCTTATTACTGCAGCAGGAAACTCTGCAGAAGATGCTGGAAACTTTTTCCCTTGTAATCTTTCTCAGACGAATCCTCGTGTTGTCTGTGTAAGTGCAAGTACGACAAGTGATCTTTTTGCTACGGCTTTTGCTAATTTTAATCCTAATTATGTTACTATTGCAGCTCCTGGTGTATCTATTCTTTCTTCGGTGCTTGATGATGATTATCAGGTAATGGATGGAACTTCAATGTCGACTCCGATGGTTGCTTCTGCCTTAAGTCTTATTAAAACGTATCGTGATGATCTTAGTCGAGATGACGCTCTCCAAGCACTTTATGATGGTGCAGATCAGCTCCCTGCTCTTGAATCTTATGTTCAAGAGGGTAAAAGGCTGAATATATATGAGAGTTTAAAACTTGTAGATACGTTTTGACCTACTATTACAGGATCTGTTGATGCGACTGATTGGTGTTTGTCTGATGTGGTTACTTATACTTTTTCTGGTGTTGATGATCTTGCAGATACAGGGAATGCCTTTAGTTTTGATGGAGGATTGACGTGGACGGGGACTTCAAGTATTACAACGTGAATGACGAGTGTGACGGTAATGATGCAGGATCGAACGGGGAATACTTCTCAGTTTTCTTTATCTGCTTCGTTACCTACTTGTCTTACAGGAAATCTCTCTCTTTCAGATCTTTATGTTTCTACGGGAAATCTCTCTTTGTCTCTGCATACGAATCTCCCTGTACATTATGAAATTTCTGGAGATGTCGCTGATGTAATCACTGGATACTTTGCTTCTGATGGGGAAATTCCTTTTCAATTATCTGCGGGGACTGGTGAAAAACATTTTACGCGAAGTCTTTTTTCAACGGGGAATAAACTTATTATTTGATCGTGAATGGTCTTTTTAGATATGATGGCACCACAGCTTTCTATTACTTCTCCAGTGTCTGGTTATCAAACTACTAATGCTAGCGTCAGTTTGCAAGGTACAGTCTCTGATGATCAAGCAATTCATGAAGTATTGGTAGATGGTGCCCCTGCAACGGTGGTAGGTACAACACGAAGTAAAAATCTGACTCTTACGGTTGGTACTACTGTTGTTTCTGTACAGGCTACTGATCAGGCTGGGAATCTCACTGAAACAGCTATTACTCTTGTTAGAAAAACCGCTCCATCAGCTAGCTGAGGTGGTGGTGGAGGTTGAGGTTGATGAGGTGGAAGTAGCTCTGCTAGCTCGTCTTCTACAACTACGCATTATGTTAGTTATATTTCAGGGGAAATAGCTTCGACAACTGATAGAACATTAGCTCAATCTCTTGAATATTACGCTCAGCAGGAAAATGTTTCAGTTGTCGCTTTAGAAACGAAAGTACTTACGCTGAAACCACTTGTTACTCTGATCTTTTCTTTGCCGAGATATACCAATACTGCTAGTAAAAATTTAGTGAAAAAAATCTTTATGGATGCTCAAACTTCTAGCTCAAGTCCGCTTATTAGAGGCGCTGCTAAGGTATTATTGGAGAACTGGGTATGGTAAATTTTGTAGTGCTTTTTATTGTGGTTATTAGATTTTATAGCTCTTTATCTTAACGGTAGGAATTCAGCATTCTTGCCGTTTTTTATTTATATTAATCTTGCATTTTGTTAGCTGATTCTTAGGGTAAAGACAAGTTGATTTACTCTTTTTTATTTTTTCTTTTTTGGATGGAAACGCTTCATCTTACCTCTTATCTTCTTTCTGAATTGTTTGCTCAGGATTTGCAGGAGAGGAATATTCCCTTTGAAAAAATTATTATTTTGGATCAGATGCCTCTTTCTACTGTGATTTCTCAAATGCAGGAAAAGGATTTTGATAAGATGGTGATTAATTTGTATGTAGGAATGGGAAGTATTGGGAGAAAAATCGCTCCTGAATGGGAAGATTTACATCATGTTTTGCCGTCTATTCCTCAGTATGAGCCTTTAGATGTAAAGAATTTATTGGAGATATTACAGCAGTGATGACCCGCTTATATTAGAGTCCCTTATCAAGAATTTCCTGAAAATATTTTTAATTTGGCTGATGAAGTAGGAATTATTGATGCTCAGATGCTTGGGAAAATTGATTTTTTGTCGTTAAAAGGGTATGGATATGCGGGTGATTATGGGACTATTTTGGCTTCAGGAGCTAATTTCCCAACGGTGCTGCAGTTAGGAGACTTATTGAATGAGTCGTGACGTGCATGCGATATTTTTGTGATGAGTAGATTAAATGGTGATTGGAATCAGGATTTTTTGTCTAGTGTTCAAAAAAATAAAAAGCTGACGGTGATTATGGATTACTTGCCAACCGAAGCGTGGCTTGCGGACTTTGAATCTCAATTACAGCAGGCAGGAGTAGGGGAGTTTGCGTTACAATGGATTTCTCCTAAGTATGAAAATTTGACCACGATTTTTGATGAATATCATAGGGAACAGGCTGAATTTGATGCGATTTCGTTGAAATCTAGGCTTTAAATCTTATGTCTTGTGTATGAAAATGTGGATTCTTGTGATTTGCGGTGTTTTTTGCGGATTGGTGTTTTATTTGTTGGGGAGATTTGCTCATGTATTGGGCTTTCATTTTAGTAGTCGATATCTGCAACTTTTAGTCAGCTTTCTTTTTCTTTTGTTGATTTTAAGTGTTCAGGTGCTTCCATTTCTTTGGGATGTTAAGCTCGTTTCGGTACTTGGGACGTTAGGGAGCTGGCTTTTTATTTTGGTGGTAGTGCTTGCGGTGTTGATGGGTATTGAGCAGCTTATTTCCTTTGTTTTGTTAAAGTTTGCTATTTGACCGAGTGTTTTGAAAACTTGTATTACTATTGGTATTTTTTGCGTGATTTTTGGAATTGGATTTTTTAATGCATTTAGTACTAAAGTTACGGAGGTAACTCTTTCGAGTCAAAAGATTAGTCATCCTGTGCGTATTCTTTTTGTTGCTGATCTTCATGTGGATGATGTTATTTCTACTTGGCATTTGCATACTTTAAAGCGTGAGATTTCCTCTTTACATCCTGATGTCTTATTATTTGGTGGTGATTTTTTTAATACTACGAATCCACAGTATGTGCAGTATTATAGCGTGCTGAAGGACCTTACAATTCCGATGTTTGGAGTAGGAGGAAATCATGATCATGGAAGTCATAGAGGAAATAAAGACTCTGGGATATTGCAACGTCTTCAGACTTTTGTGAATATTACGTTGTTGGATCAAGAGACATCGTGAATTGTCCTTGAAGACTTATGAATTCAGTTGTTAGGGGTGATGGATAAGTGACAACGAGCAAAATATCATTTTGATACTCCACAAGATCTTTTGTCTCAAAAAGCGTTTTCTTCAGATTTGTTTACTATTTTGTTAACTCATCAACCGATTGCACTTGAAAAATTGGAGGATTTTCCTATAGATTTGGAGCTTGCTGGACATGTTCATAGGGGGCAGATTTATGGCGTTCGTGAACTGGCTGCATGGCTTAATGATTATGGATATGGATGGTTTGAACGTGATGGGAAATGAGCTTTTGTGACACAAGGGATAGGAACTTGGGGCTTACCATTGAGGCTTGGCTCTAGAAGCGAAATTGTTGTGATTGATTTACTTCCTAATGAATAACGCGTGGATGTGAGGACATTGGTTTATTAAACTTGTAGATAAAATTGGTAAAATTCCTGGATTTATCGTATTTGCTGGGATGTTTTTTTTTGTTTTATGGGGGATGTTTTTTTATGTTGGATGGAGAGTCTCTGTAGTCTTTCATATCGATTATACTCATTGGTATCTGATTTCTTTGCTGATTGCTGTAGCTGGAGTTATTATGAATAATTGTAATTTCTCTAAAAAAAAGCTGATTCATTGTATCTCTTTATTATTTCTTTGGGCGTTTATGATTTTAGCTGTTGCAACGGTTGTCTTTGCAATAGAACAGGGGTTACATCTTAGTTTTTGGACTTCAGGGGCTTGGTTATGAGTGGTATTGATTGGTGTTATCTGTGCTATTTTACTGGTAGGATACCTGCAACATAAAAAAATCATTAGGACGGTTGTTACGATACAAAGTGAAAAAATTAAGGAGCATCATAAAGCCGTTTTCATTTCAGATTTGCATGCTAATGCTTTTCATGGGAAAAGGTTTTTAAAAAATCTTGTTGGGAGAATTCTTTTAGAAAAGCCAGATTTTGTGCTTGTTGGAGGTGATTTAGTTAATTTTCCGCAACCTAATTATGTAGCTTTTTTCCAAGCGTTTCAGAGATTAAAGATGCCGGTTTATGCGATTATTGGTAATCATGACGTTGATTTTGATGGAGATACTTCGTTGATTGACAGGGTTTTTAAGGTCTGAAGGATGATTCCGTTGAGAAATCAGTCTGTTAAACTGTTTGAGGATATTCAATTGGTAGGGATTGATGATGAGGATTTGCGAGGCAACAAACGTTTAAAGGGTATTTTGGCTGAGACACAAATGCAAGATGAGGGAAGGTTTACGATTTTGCTTTCTCATAGGCCTTATCGTTTATCTAAACTGTCTCATACTCCTGTAGATTTAGAGCTTGCAGGGCATACTCATGCAGGGCAAATTTGGGTAGGAATCCAGTTTTCTCAGTATTTATACGATTATGTGTATGGATTGGCTTCTTGGAAAGATAAAAAGGCTTTTACTTCACAGGGAGTAGGCTCTTTGGCTCCTATCAGACTTGGTACTGAGGGAGAAATTGTGGTCTTGCATTTGCAGGCGAAATAGATACAAAAATATGGAAAGTGTTATTCGACACTTTAAGATCAGCCCGGATGATGGAATTGGTAGACATGCTAGTTTCAGGTACTAGTGCTTTGCGGCGTGCAGGTTCGAGTCCTGTTCCGGGCAAAGCTTGTTTGAAGATGTTTTATCTGTGTTATTTTTACTTTTTTATGCATATGATCTCTTTTCATCAGAAACTTTCCCTTGTTGCGGTTAAAATGATGGTGGTCATCAGCTTTTTTTCTCTTCTTTTTTTCTTTTGATTTGCCAGTGCTTATCAAGAAATTCTTATCGAAGAGAGGGGAGGAAGGCCAATTAGAGTTATTAAAGTTGTGCTGGATGGAGAACATTATGTCGTTTCTGCTGTTGCTAAACAGTGAGGGGAAACTCTAGAAGATCTTACCAAAAAGATGGGAGGAATTTCGGCTGTGAATGGTGCGTTTTTCTGCCCTAAGGATTATAGTTATTGTAATGGGAAAACAGAATCCAATTTTGAGAGGGTTTTTCAAGGTGATGGCGCTAGTTATAGTAAATTTCGACCGGATACGAGTATTCGTGGGATTTTTGGTTTTTTGCAGGATGGAAGTCCGATGCTTGTCCAAAATAAAATTAGTACTCATGATGTAGGTTTGATGAGTAATATTAACGCAGAAAGGATTGATGAACTGTATTTTTGAATCTCTAATTTCCCTGTGCTTTTGATTGAAGGAGATGATGTAACGGCTGGGGCTAGGGAATATATTGACAGCAAGCTTACTGGAAAAGGAAATAGAAATTTTATTTGTTCTACTGAAGATGGGAAGACGATTTATATGTGATACATAGGTTCTGCAAGTATTCGGGATATGGCTCCTTATCTCAAGAAAAACTTTGGTTGTTATAATGCTTTGTCTTTGGATGCTGGCGCAAGTGCTGCGATGGTGTATAGTGGTAAAGTTTTAGAAAAGGGTTCAAGAAGGTTGATTACTGACGCGTTTGTTGTGGTAGATAAAGAGGCTTATTTGAAATTGAATGGTATTGAATTGGCAGGTGCAGTGCCATATGAACCTTCTTATACGCTTACTCAGCAAGATCTTGCGCAAGTAAAAAAATTAACGACGATTATTGATGCTATTTATAAGACATATGATAAGTCTACTTATAAGCAAAAATTAATCTCGATGTTCCGTAAATTGATTAATTCAGGGATCTCCGAGCAAAAGCAGGCTATTTATAATCAAGTGTTGATTTATTTATTTACGTTAGGAACGTTGTAGAGAGTTGCTTGATTGTCAATTTATTGATTGTGATTTAAAAAAAAGAGGGGATTACTTCCCCTCATATTCTACTTCTAATTGAATCTTTTCTGGAACTAGAGCTTTTGGTACGATGATTTGTAAGGTGTTATCTTTGCTAAGTTTACTATGAATTTGGTCGAAATACACTTGCGGAGGAATGTCGATTTCTAGTTCGATTGGTCATCGGTAACATTCTTCTTGAATAGAAATGAAATCTTGTCTTAATTCAGGTTTTTCTCTTTCTCCTCTGATTAAAATTCTATAGTTTTCGATTTTCACTTCTACACTTTCTTTCTTTACTCATCAAAGAGGCATAATAATTACGATTTCTTGTGGCGATTCGTAAAGATCGTAGGGTATTGTAGGAAGTTGAATTTCTGTCATTATTGAGCGAAAAACCAACTAAAATTTCGTTAGTGTTGGGAATAAACGTACCCAGACTTTTCCAATCAGATGTGAAGTAGGAACGACATAGTTTGCTCATTCATAACATTGAATTTCAAAACAGCAAAGAGAATCTGTCGTGCGGCCTCTATTATCTCCCATCACAAAGAATCCTCCTTCTACGACAAATTCGTTTTTCCCGCATGTCGCAATTGTTGAGGTGTATTCTGGTAGGTATTTTTCATGCAATACTTCGCAATTTAATCCAGAGGATGTTACTACTGTTGAGGCAGGAGTGTCTGGAGTACAAATATATACCTGATTATCCTGTACAAGTACGGTTTCTCATGGGAATCCGATAATTCTTTTGATGTATGGGATAGTCTTCCCTGGTGGTACAAACACGATAATATCTCCTCTTTGAAGCGAGGAAACTTTTTGTGTTAATTTCTCTACAATAATTCGATCTTTTTCCGTGAAGGTTGGCATCATACTAGCTCCTAATACGGTGTAAGGAGTGAATATAAAAAACCTTACGAATAGTACAATTCCAAAAACAAAGATCATAAATGAGAGCAAGTCAAAGATATCTGCTCAAAGTTTTATAAGTTTTAGGCGTTTTTCTTTTTTCATCTTTAGAAAGGAATTTCTTCTGTCATTAAATCATCACTTCAAACATTTTCACTTTCAGAAACATAGGTTGTTTCTGTATTTTCAGGTTGTCCTTCTCCTCTTGAATCTAAGAAAATGAAGTTATCGACGATAATTTCTGTGAAAAACTTTTCGATTCCTTCACTATCTTGTTGTCTGCGAGTTCTTAGACGTCCTTCGATGTAAACTCTTTTCCCTTTTACGAGGTATTTTCCTAGTACTTCAGCACCTTTTCCATAAGCAACACATCTATGGTATTCGGCATCTTCCATGATGTTTCCTTCTTTGTTTTTATACTTTCTATTGGTGGCAACAGTAAAGTTTACGACTGGTGTTGCGGTTGATTCAATCATTTTCACTTGAAGATTGTTGGTAGATCTTCCGATCAGCATTACTTTGTTCAAATCCATTTGGCAAAATACAATAAAAAAATAAAAGATATTTGTCAGAGTAGGAATATCTTTTGAAAAATCAAGGTGAAGTATAACTTTGAGTTGAAAAAGCAGAGTTTTTTGATATAATTATAGGAGAAATGATATTCTAGACTTTACATACTATGAGAAAAACAAAAGAAAGCTGAAATAAAATAACAATATTTAAATAAAAGAACTAACTCCTACGTTTTATTGTATTCTTCTCGATAGATTGTAATGAATTTTACGGCTTATTATGAGTTTCTCAAAGAGTATGTTAGTTTTCAGACTTTGCAAGATTCAGTAAATTTTCAAGCAGAGGCAGAAAAAACCATCAAGCGATTGGGAAAAGTTTTTCTTAAGAATGGCTTTGAAACTCAAGAATATCTCGTTAATGATATTCCTTTGTTGGTGTCGAAGTTTGTCCATAATAAAAATCTTCCTACAGGTCTCATCTATACTCATTATGATATGTTGATGCCGGAGATTTCTTCTGAATGGAAAAATAACCCTTTTAATTTGTATTTGGGTAAGGAAGAAATTATTGGAAAGGGAGTCGCTGAGAATAAATGACCATTTTGTATCTATTTGACGACGATTTTGGAATTAATTAAAGAAGATAAGCTTTGATATAATGTTATTTTTCTTGTTGATGGTGGTCAATATCGTGTGGGAACGTCTTTGACTGAGTTTTTGCAACAGCATAAAGAAGAATTAAGATCAGATTTTTGTTTCTGTTCTACTGATTGTGGGGTAGGAGAAGAAGTTACTATTGAAACCTGACAAAGAGGAGGTATTAATTTTGATCTTGTCCTGAGTGACGTTGGAGAATCGTCTCAAAATACTATTTTGGAGATGTCTAAACTGTTAGCAAAGTGCTACACTTTTAATAATGCTATTGCTATCCCTTATTTTTATTATAACGTTGAGAAACCGCAGAAAACTGCTGAAGTTAAGAGATATGGAACAAATTTGGAATATAGAACGATTACAAAGTCAACGAAGCCTGATTATACGATTTTAGATCCTACGTTGGAAATTACGGGAATTATTAGTTTACCGACGTTTGAAAAGTCTACGTTGGCCCCTAGGAAAACCATTGCTAATCTTCAGCTTTCTATTGTTAATAATCAAACTGCTAATGAAATTATTGCAGGTCTTCATCAACGATTAAAACTGGTAGTTCCGAGAGATCTTAAAACAGAACTGATTATTCATGAAGCTTTTAATCCGAGTAAATTCTCGTTGAATAATTTTTATACGCAAAAAGCTCTTACTCTGCTGAAAAAACTCTTTAATCAATCTCCAGAAAAAAAGCAAAAAGAACGCTGAATAAAAATGTTGGAATCATTGCAAACTACCATATGTTCTACGGTAATTGCGTTGCCGATGGCTCAAAGTACAGATCATCTCTGAGAAGCAAACGAATGCTTGAAAAATGAATGGATAGCAATGATGGCGGATTTTCTGAGACATTTTTTTGAGAAGTAGATGCGTGCTTTTTTGGAAGTGAGCTGTGCGGTAAGTAAGATTTTGTGAAATTTTTGTGAAATAAAATGTGAAAAATCCTAGTTGAGAATTGGAATTTTCTCTTGATTTTTTATTTTATTTTGTTACTCTTGGGGTCATTCAGCTTTTACTTTCTTTTTATTTTTTACACGTATGGTTGCAGATTACAATACTCCACCTCATAATCTTGAAGCAGAGAAAGGTGTTATTTCTGGTGCTTTGATGGATTCTGAAACGATGTGGATTTATGAAGGAGATAGGTTGAATTCTAAGGATTTTTATCAAAAAGAACATGGGTTTATTTATGAGGCGATTTATCAGTTACGAAGCTGACATAAAACGATAGATGTGATTACGGTTTCTGATCAGTTAGCTAAAAATGGAAACCTTGAGAAGATGGGAGGAATCGATTATTTGTATGAACTCTCTAGCTTTTTGATTTCTACGGCTCCGTGTGTGGAGTATTCTAAGATTGTGAAGGAAAAATCACTTTTGAGGCAGGTTCTTAAAGTTTGCCAAGTGATTTCGGGCGAAGCATATGAACAAAAAGATAGTATTCAGATTTTTGATGCTATTGAAAAGCAGATTTTTGATCTTACACAGAGCCAGATTTGAGATGAGATTGCACATATTGATGATATTCTCAAAGGCAGAGTAGAGGAATATATGGAAATAGTAGATCATCCTGAAGAGGTAAATGCAAAAAAAGTTACTTCTGGATATCCTTCTATTGATGCAATGTTAGCGTGATTTAAGCCATGAGAATTGATTATTTTGGCAGCGAGACCATCAATGGGAAAAACAGCGTTTGCTTTGAACTTACTCACGAATGTCTCTCTAGAACAGAAAAAGACGGTGGTTATGTTTTCTCTTGAAATGAGTAGTGAATCAATTGTGGATAGGATTATGTCGGAGGTTGCAAAAGTTCCTATGCATAAAATTACTAAAGGAGACCTTACAAATGAAGATTTTGCACAAATGGGTGAGGCAATGGAAATGCTGGGAGGATCTAAAATTTTTATTGATGATAAGTGAGGATTGACAGTTCCTGTCCTGAAATCTAAATTGAGAAAACTTAAAATAGAGCATAAATCTTTGGATTTGGTGATTGTTGATTATTTGCAGTTGATGCATGCGACGGCGTTTGTTGGTAATAGAGTTCAGGAAATCTCGGAAATTTCGCGTGGTTTGAAGGAGTTGGCTAAAGAATTGGAAGTTCCTATCCTTGCTTTGAGTCAGCTTTCTCGTGCTGTTGAACAAAGAGTTGATAAAAAGCCTCAACTTTCTGATTTGCGTGAATCAGGATCTATTGAACAAGATGCGGATGCGGTGTTAATGCTTCATAGAGAGGATTATTATGATCCGGAGACTGATAAAAAAGGAGTGACTGATGTGTGCGTGAGAAAGAACAGGAATGGAGCGGTAGGAGAAGTTGTTTTGCATTTTGAGAAAGAAATTATGAAATTTACGGAGAAAGAAAAAGAATTCTGAGATAAGACGTACTAATTCTTCTGAATTATAAAAAAAGGCGGGTTGAAACAACGCGCCTAGGTGGTCACTAGGTCATCCGTCCTCCTTACCATACTGGAGTATAGAGAATATTACTGTCGCAAGCTTCTCGATAATCCATATCACAATAAAAAACAAAGACGACCTAGTGAATAAGTTGCAAGCTTCTCATTGGGTAATGTAAGTTCTTGCTGAAGTGACTACCTCCGAAATACTAGATAATAGACAACTTCTCGGTTCTTCACGATACGTGTAGAACGCTTTCATTTCCATGCACTTTTTGTTTTACATTTTATTTTGTGATTGTAAGATATCGAGTTGTTATAAAAAAACAAGAGTATGTCGTAAAAATACTCTAGCTTCTGGTTAGCCGATTTTGATATTTTTTATGAAAAGTGTAGAGACAAAATGTAAATTTATGATGTTTTTTGTGCTGAAAAATATGTTGAAAAAAGCGTGTGGATGTGTATTTTATTGAGGTTCAGTTTTTTATTTCTTTTTACATTACTTATTGCATGGCAAAGAAATTTTATGTAACGACTCCTATTTATTATGCTAATGGATTGCCTCATATTGGACATGCAAATAGCTCGTTTATTGCTGATTTTTATGCTCGTTGGAAAAGATTGCTCGGGTATGAAGTGAAATTTTCTACTGGATTGGATGAAAATGGACAAAAAATGGTAGAAAAAGCTGAATCAGAAGGGAAAACCGTTAAAGAATGGTTGGATTATGTTGCTCAAGAAAGTGTAAACATCTGGAAAGAATTGCAGATATCTAATACTGATTTTATCAGAACTACGGATGCGGATCATCATGCTTTTGTACAGGCTGTTTTGGCTAAGATTCATGAGAAAAATGTAAAAGAAAAGGAAGCGAATCCGGATTTGAAGCCTGAAGATATGGATATGTATTTGGGAAATTATACGGGTCTTTATTGTACGGGGTGTGAAGCTTTCAAACATGCTCGTGAATTAACTCCTGAAGGATTGTGTCCTGATCATCTGACTAAGCCTCACGAAATTTCAGAGGAGAACTGGTTTTTTAATCTTAAAAAGTATGCTGGAGTATTTGAGCAGCTATGGCAGAATGAGCCTCATTTTGTGGAACCTGAGCATCGTTTTAATGAGGTAAAAGCTTTCGTACATTCTGGACTTGAGAATTTTTCTATTTCTAGGGAGAATAAGCATAATGGGATTGGGATTCCTTTGCCTTGGGATGAAAATATGGTAACGTACGTATGGTTTGATGCGTTGTTTAATTATATTACGGTCTGTTATCGTAATGGAGAAGAGGGAAAATTTTGGGCAGATGATGTGGAGATTTTGCACGTTTTAGGGAAAGATATTGTGAAGTTTCATGCGACGTATTGGCCTGCAATGCTTGCGTGTGCTGGATATCGTCAGCCAAATAAAGAGTTTGTAACTGGATATTTGAAGGTAGATGGGCAGGGAATGAGTAAAACTTTAGGGAATGTTATCGATCCTGTACAAGTAGCTCGTGAATATGATAGAGACGCTTTGGTATTTTATCTGCTTTATGATGTTCCTATTGGTTTGGATGGAGATTTTAGTTGGGAGAGATTTCAGGGGACACGAGAAAAAATGCTGATTTGAGGTCGAGGAAATCTTGTAAATCGCGTAACTCAGTTAGGAAAAAAGTATGGAGTTACTCAAGGAAAGTTTCATCAGGAAAAGTATAAGGATTTTATGTGAGGAGGAATGTTGGATACTGATGCTTGAGAAAGTTCAGCTTCGTCTGATGTAGCTCCAGATTTGCTTACTCTTGTGCGTGATGTAGAATCTACATTCCTTAATAGTGCTGATACGAAGCCTCTTTTGGAGTTACGGTATCGCTTTGTGCAAAAGGCTAATGAATATATTACTAAAGTTGAGCCATGGAAAAAATATAAAGACGAAGCTACAAGACAGGAGGCGATTGAAGATTTGGAGTTTTTGCTTTGGGTGATTAAGCAATTGTGATTGGTATCTGCTCCATTTTTGGTGAATGGGTTCGCGGTTTTGCAAAAAATTCTTGGAAATGATCAGATTTCTTCTCTTGATAGTTCTCGTAATGGAGTTGGTAATTGATTTATTGAGGCATTTGAAATGAAGGAGTTTCCTGTGCATTTGGAACCTATGATTATGTATGAAAGAAAAGTTTAAGAGAAATCATCGCTTGCAATTTTTCTTGGCTTTTGTAGACTAAGCGCTGTTGGGTGCTCAGTCTTTTTTTATCTTTTTTTTAAAGGTTAGATGCTAGATCTTAAACAACTTGTCGCTAATAAAACGTGAATGGACCTCAAGGTTATTGCGAATATTATTACTTTATTGGATGAGGGGAATACAATTCCGTTTATTGCTCGTTATCGTAAGGAATTAACGCAAGGAGCAACGGATGAACAATTGAGGGATTTTCATGAGGTCTATACGTACACTAAGACTTTGGAGGCAAGGAAGGAAGATGTGATAAGATTGATCGAAGAAAAAGGCTTGATGACTGACGAATTAAGAAAACAAATTTTGGAAGCTGAGACTTTGGCAAGAGTAGAGGATTTATATAGGCCATTTAAAGAAAAAAAGAATACGAGAGCGACCATTGCTAAAGCGAAAGGGCTTGAACCATTGGCACAAGTGCTAAAACAAGCTCAAATGAGTAAAGAAGCTTTTGAAGCTGAAGCGGAGAAGTATGTGAAGGATACAGGAGACGCGAAAACCAGTGTCAAAAGCGTGCAAGAGGCTATTGCTGGTGCTCAAGATATTGTGGCTGAGGAGGTTTCTGATCATGCAAATTTGAGGGAAGATATCAAAAAACATGAAGAAAATAATGCAATTTTGGAGACGAAACCTACGAAAACGTTCGAAGAAAATGGGGTGTATAAAATTTATAAAGAATATAAAAAATCTTTGAAAGAAATCCCTTCTTATGCGTATTTGGCGATTTTTAGAGCAGAAAAAGAAAAGCAGATTTCTGTGAATTTTCAAATGGCTCGAGGAAGGATTGTTGATTTTTCATGGAAGTACTTTATCCCGAAAAACACGGGAACTGTTAGGGAATATTTGGAGGTTGCAATAGAAGATGGGCTCAAGAGATTGCTGTTGCCAAGTCTAGAGAGAGAGATTAGAAGCGATAAAAAAAGACGAGCAGATGAGGCTGCTATTAAAGTGTTTGGAGAAAATATGAAAAATCTGCTTCTTACTCCGCCTATCCAATGACTGACGGTGCTTGGTTTTGATCCAGCTTTTAGGACTGGTTGTAAATTGGCTATCGTTGATCCGACTGGAAAATTCCTCTATAATACCGTTATTTATCCCACTCCGCCACAGAATGATTTTTTGATGGCAGAGGCGACACTGGTAGAATTGATTAAAAAGTATCATGTAGACCTGATTTCTTGCGGAAATGGGACTGCAAGCCGTGAAAGTGAGCAGTTTATTGCGAAGGTGATCAAAAATAATAAGTTGAACGTGAAATATTTGATTACTTCTGAGGCATGAGCTTCAGTATATTCGGCTTCTAAATTGGCACAAGAGGAATATCCTCATCTGGATGTAACGGTGCGTGGAGCGATTAGTATTGCCCATCGTGTGCAAGATCCTTTAGCAGAATTGACGAAAATTGATCCTAAGGCGATTTGAGTAGGGCAGTATCAACATGATGTTGATCAGAAACTGTTGCAAGAAAAGCTAGATGAAAAGGTAGAAGATACGGTAAATGCAGTAGGAGTAGACGTGAATACGGCGAGTTATACGTTATTGCAATATATCGCTGGACTTAGTGAGAAAATTGCCAAATCTATTGTGCAATACAGAGATGAACATGGTGCTTTTGAAAGCAAACTGCAAGTGAAAAAAGTGAAGGGACTTGGTCCTAAAGCCTATGAGCAGGCGATTGGATTTTTGAGGATTAAGAAAGGGAAAGAACCACTAGATGAGACGGGTATTCATCCCGAAATTCATAAGCAGGTGTATTTGTTTATTGAGGAAGTTTTAGGCATTAAGAAAAAAAATCTGAAGCTCCCCATAGAGAAAATTTCTTACAATGATACCTTGCTTCGTGAGTGGTCAGAAACGTACGGAATCGGGTTTGAGACCATGGAAGATGTCGTGAAAGAATTGCAGAGACCATGACTTGATCCTCGTGAAGAGATTGTCCCTCCTAGCTTTAAATCTGATGTTTTGGATGTTAAGGACTTGAAAATTGGGATGGAGTTGGATGGTGTTGTGAGAAATGTGACAGATTTCGGAGCATTTGTAGATATTGGACTTCATAATGATGGATTAGTTCATAAGTCACAGATGGCAAATTATTATGTGAGCAATCCAATCGAAGTTGTAAGTGTCGGACAACAATTGAAAGTCAGAGTGCTTGATATTGATTTCGAAAGAGAAAAAGTCAGCTTAACTATGAAAGATGCTGATGCTACATCATCTGGAATGCCGAGAAGGACTAGAGAATCTTCTTCTCATTCAGAACCACGTAGGAGAGATTTTGATGAAAATAGTTCAACTATTAGGTCAAATATTACGTTTTCGTAGATCTAAATAGCTTTCATGAAAGCTTCTCTTGACTTTTTCAAAAAAATGAGTATAATTTAGCTATATGTGTCATTGTTCATGGGGGTAGTATGTCTATCTGTTTGTTATATCCAAGATTCCCTGGTTCTTTGTTACCAGCAGGAGATGTAGACCTAGAGCTTCAAAAAATTGCTAATCTTGAAGATGCTAATAAGTATCTAGAGAAGTATTCTCCGCAATTGCGGATTATACAAGAAGAAAAGGGTGGTTTGTATCGTCTTAAAGAGAATAATTTTACGTTGCTTTTTTCTTCTCCTTCTCTTCGAGAAATTCTTTCTTTTTTGTACCCTGGTCGTCGTAACTTGTTCAAAGAACTTTTACCTTGAGTCAAGGAATCTCTTGTCTTGAGTGGGAAATTATTTTGTTTGTATAAAAGTCCTCTATTTTGGAGGGCTTTTTTTGACTTTTGGAGTAAAAAAAGATATACTTTTAATAGGCTTTATTTATTAAAACATAATTTCCTTATGAACATGTTATCATATTTTCACAGAACTTTGTCAGCTTTTTTTCTCTTGTTTTCAATTATAGGCTTATGAACTAATGTTTCTGTGGCTCAAAGTGTTCCTGCAGAATATTATCCGAATTATGCGATTCAAGATGATTTTGCTAAGGTACAAGAAGCTTTCGTAGTCATTGAGGCTGCTCAGAAGATGGGGGATTTGTGAAGGATAGATTCCGCAACTTTTGCACAAATTAATGCTAGTTTTAAAAGATTATTCCCTGCGTTTCCTCAAGAATATAATTTTAAAGTAGTATATCAGCAGTGTCTTAATCTTTCTAGTGATCTCAGTTCTAATAGAAGTACGTTGAAATTTCAGACTTTTATTAATAATTGTTATAAACCTCTCAGTACTATTCTTTCACAGATTAGTAGTAAATATACTGTTAAAGTGGCTGCTACGCGTAATCCTACTACTGGTCCTGCACCTTTAACGGTTACTTTTGATGCGAGAAGTAGCACTGATCCTTCGATGGAAACGATTCCAAGTAAAAATTTCTTTTGGTATTATAGAGATACTAAGGGAGTGGATAGAGTTATGGGAATAGGAAATGTTATCAACTATACTTTTCAGGAAGCAGGAAATTATCAGATTCATCTTACGGTGAGAAGCTCTAATGTCTCTCAAGGAATCCTTGATGGAGAGATGACTTTGAGTGTGAATGTGTCTCCTAAAGCTGCGAATATCGTTGTATATGCTAATCAGAGGAAATTGGACAGTAATAAAGCTATAAAAATCTGAACTCAAGAAGCGAAAAAAGGTGTAACCTTGGATGGTTCCGCTACGATGCCGATGGGAGGAAGAAAAATTCAAAGCCATCAGTGGAATATCTCTAGTACGGATGGATTTAAGTTTTCTAAAGCTGGAGATGGTAATCCTGGATACATTAATGTCCCTTTCAATGGAAATGGGGAATATAAAGTAACTCTTTCTACCACTGATAATGAAAATAATACCGTTTCTGAGGTATTCAGCATTATTGTTTCTGATCCTGTGGCTATTATTAAACAAACACCGGCTGTTGGTACGACATCAACGCTTTTTACGTTTGATTCTAATGCTTCTTATTCATTAGTTTCTCGTCTTAAACTGTATGTTTGGGAAGTATTTAATTCTGATGGAGATAAAATCGATACTGTGCAAGGAAGAACGTTGAAGAGGCAATTTATTAAGCCAGGAACGTATTTGGTCAGATTGACTGTGGAAGATGAATTGGGACAATCAAATGTCGATGTTGCTGAAGTATATGTTAGTTCTAGTGCTCCAACTCCTCAGTTTACTATCACTTCAACTAATAAACGAACTGAATCTTCAGAGTTTTATTTAGATGCAGGAGGAACGACTGATGTGGATGTGACGAATGGTTTTGATGCGCTCGAATATAAGCGAGAATTTTCTAATCCAAGGGCCGCTAAAATTGTGTCTACAGAAAATAATAATCAGCAAGTTGTTGTGCAATTTGATGAGATATGAACTCATGTTGTGAAGCTTACCGTTACTGATATGTATGGTGAGACCTCAACAATAGAAAAGCAAATTGTGGTAAAATCCATCTTGAGACCGGAACTTACGATTACTCCTGGGGCAGTCACTCGAGGAAGAACGGTTTCTTTTGCAGTACGTACGAATGTCCCTATCGTGGGGTATACTTGGAATTTCTGAGATGGTAGCAGTGTTTATACGCAGGAAGGTGCTACTCAACATGTTTATAAAAGTGTTGGAATTTATAACGTTAGTGTGCAAGTAGTTGATGAAGATGGAAATATCAATACTATTTCAGAAAAAATGTTTATTGGACAGATTGATACTCCAATTACGGCTTTTAGAGTAAAAAATTCAAAAGGATTTTATCTTCCTTCTTATTCTACCAATTGTTCTTATCAGTCAGGTAATGAGACAATTGTTACTTCTGCTTATACCATAGATAGATATCAGTCTATTACTATTGATCCTTCGTTGTCGGTTAATGCTCAGGGAACGCATACGAATCTTGCTTTTTATTTCCGTCCTAAGCAGGGGGAACTGTATCAACAAAATACTTTTACTCATAAGTTTAATGAGATAGGTTGCCAGTTTATTGATCTTACTGTTGAGGATAAAAGTTTAGGGAAATTTGATACTTTAAGGATTTGGTTTAAAGTGACTAATGCACTCCCTACCTTGAAGAATCTTGTGCTATCATTCCCTCAATATGGAAATGAAAGCTGAATTGGATTTCAGGTAAATTCAACTTCAACGCAGAATATTCTTGATGTGTCTTCGGATTCAAGTAGTACGTTGATGGTTAAGGTTTCTGCAGTTGGAGCAACGGATCCAGATGGAAATATTTCGTATTTTAAGTGGTATTATTATCCAAAAGATAATCCTAATCAGATTATTGAGACGAGAATTACTCCAAGTAATGTCCCATATGTCTTCTTTACTCTTCCAAGAATTGCGGGGGAATATATGTTTGGAGTGGCAATTTATGATGATGATAATGCTTATCAGAAGTCTGAATCTATCATTGGTAATTGACCAACTATTCTCTTTCCTCAAACTGATGGTAACCCAAATATTCCAATTGTTACGCTGAAATTTGATAAACAGACGGTAGAAGTGGGAGAAGAAGTGAATTTTGATGTTATTGCTAGAGTTACCTCAGATAGTGATGATTTTTACGCTAATAGGACAATTCAATACGATTTTGATGGAGATGGAGAATGGGATTTGGTTACCACCAAAGATCGTGTAACGCATGTTTATACCGAGCCTAATGAAAAATGATATACTCCAAAAGCTGCAGTCATTTATAGAGGATATAAGTGAATCTCTGAAACGAGAGGAAATACGCTGGTTGTAAAAACGGGCGTAAAACCGATTCTGGCTTTTAATTCTATTAAAAATATTGCTATTTTTAGAGATTTGAGTATTGGAAACTTGATTTATAGACAAGTTTGTTTTGATGCAGAGCTTTGTGCTGCAGGCGATAGACAATATCTAAAGACTCATGTGGCTCCTGTTTCTGCAACTCTTGGCTCTACGATTGGAAATCTTATTTTGCAGAATCGTGCCTTTTTGCAGCAATATCCTACGTTAGGATCCCATAAAGTTACTTTGAATATTAAGTCGAATCTTGGAGTTACTGTGGCAAAAGAACTTACTATTCAGCTTTCTAATAATGTTTCTAATGGAAGAATTACTTCAGGGCTTAATTTAATTACTATTCCTGAGACCTCTTTTAACAACGCTGATCCTGAAATTTATGTGGCTAGTACGATGGATAATAGTGTGCTGTTTTATCTTCATTATGAGGGTACGGGAACTTGCTTTATTGATACTGATATTTCTGTAGATAGTAATCATGATGGAAAGACTGATAATGATGTTGATATCCTTTGTAATGCCCTTACTTTGCAGGAATACACTCCTCAGTTTGATAATATTATTGGAAGAATGTATTTTGAACATGCAGGGAAAGTCGTTTATAAGAACTTTTCTGTAACTTTTGAGGCGTATGAAGATAATCTTATGGATGAAGAGACACAAGCTCTTTATAAAGATATTTCTACCTTGTATAATGGAATTGAAGATTCTAGTAATGGTAATGCTGATTTAAGAGTATTGCTTGATACGTTAAGAAGAAATCTTTTGGATAAGAATCAGACTTCTGCGAATTTGGTAATGATTCAAACGCATTTGAAAGAAAGTATGGTAACGCTCGATCAAAATCAGAAAGATCTTTTGGATTCTATTATTGCTCGTTTGTCTACTTCGGAGACTATTGCGGTTATGGGAGGAACTGAGTATGATCAGGCTAAAAATGAAATTTTGGCTGGAGTTCCTGCTGCTCTTAGATCTGAAGTTGCGAGGTTATTTAGTGAGTTTGAAGCTGATGCTACTTCTTTGGATGATCTTCAAAAAAGGGAAAGGCTGACAGAAATTCTTAATTTTATTGCTACGAATGCTGAGGCAAATGGTATTTCGCGTGCAGATTTGGATAACTTTTTCCTTATTCAATTTTGTAAGATTCTTGATTATTATAATTTAACCAGTGAAGCATGTTCTGCTCTTAATGGAGATACAACGGTTACTCCTGCTGTTTCTGTAACTACGGAGGATACGGAACGTTCTTGACTTCCAGTTGTACTTAAAGTTATTTTATGGATTATTTTTGGATGAATTGCCGTTATGGGAGGAGTTGTTGTCTTCTTTGCGGTTAAAGCTAAAATGAAAGCCTCTGCTGAAGCTGATGAAGATGAGGAAGAATAGCTTATCTATTGGTACTGTTGTACATCAAAAAGATTCAAAAAAAGGCTGGCTACGGTGAGAGGTCAGACTCCGCCAGGGACGGGAGTAATTGCTTTTACGTATGGTTCAACTTCTTCGAAAGCTACGTCTCCTGTTGCTTTCCCGTTGATATGTCAAAATCCAGCGTCGATAATAATCTGACTTTTATCTGTTTTTATGAATTCTTTGGTAAGAAAATGTAGGTCTCCTGTGCAAGAAAAGATGATCTCGGCATTTTTGCATGCATTGGCGATTTGGGCAGGGGAGTTTGAGATGTCGAATGTTTGCACTTCTGCTCCCTGCTTTTTGCATTCTATGGCAAGCGGTTCTCCGATAAGTTTTGATTGTCCAATGACGACAATTTTTCTCGTTTTTAAGCTTCCTAACTGGTAAAAGTTTCGTAGTTCAAAAATTCCTCTAACGGTTGCTGGTAGTACGAGGGGAGAGTGTCAAAGTCCGTCTACATCTTTTGATGGGATAATACTCTGACAAAGCTCATCTTTGCGCGATTTTAGGGGGTCAGGTAGTGGCAATTGGATCATGACTCAGATGCAGTTGGGGTCAGTATTGAGTGACGGGATGAGTTCAGGAGAGTAGTCTCTAAATATTTTGCTTTCAATTCCTAGGTCGTTTGCGTACTTTTGCTTGAGTTTGACGTATACTTCACTTGCAGAATTGTTTCAAAAAAGGAGAATTGCTAGGTATGCATTTGGATTTGGAAAAACTTCTGGTTTCTGAAGAATCAGCTTTTTTTTAATTTCTTGAGCTAGGGGAGTTCAGAGGAGGAGCATGATGGTATGATATTACTGGGTGAAATTGTAGTTTTTAGGCTTCCAAAAGTGCGCTATTTTCATCTGCATCTGCAACGAAAAGATGTAGATTTTTTCGTAGATTTTGATGATATTTTTCCAAATGAGAAGAGATTGTTTCATAGGCTAGCTCTTTCGTATTGTGATCGTGACTTAAATGTCCTAAGATGATGGTGTGTGTGCGAGGTGTAATGATTTGTGAGAGGTATTCTGCACATTGTACATTGGAAAGATGCCCATGATCGCTGAGAATACGCTGTTTATTTGATTCTGGTCTAGATCCATGTTTGAGCATGTCGACATCGTGATTACTCTCGATGAGAAGAATGTTTGAGTCTTTGATTTCTTCGATTATCTCTGGAGTAATATTCCCTGTGTCCGTGAGGCAAGCAATTTTCTTTTCTTGGTGTTTGAAGGTGTAAAATTGGGAGCAGGCGGTATCATGGGATGTTTTGAATGCTTTGACTTCAATATCCCCAACCCTCATCGCTTTTCCTGGTTCGAGAAATTCTTTGCCGTATGGATTGTCTCGCTTGGTTGCAGTAAAAAAGCCGCTTGAAGAAAGAGTTTTTTCGTTTCCGATGATTTTAGTCCCAAATCTGCGATTGAGGATTCCTGCAGATCTGATGTGATCAATATGCTCGTGGGTGATGAAAATATTACTGATTTCTTCGATTTTTCTATTGAGATTATTCAGGCTTTGTTCTATTTTTTTTCCTGAAAGTCAGGCATCAAGGAGGATTTTTGTTGTTTCAGTTTCGATGTATGTGACATTTCCTGTTGATCAACTGGCAAGTGCGGAGATTCTGAGAGACATGTGAAGTATTGGTTGTGCGTTACTGGTTAAAATTGTTTGAGTGGAGTAAAGTGTAGGGATTTTGAGGAGGAAAGCAATATATAAATTGGTTTGATTAGCTATTATATTGCGTCTTTCTTTTTCTTTGGAGTTAATTTTCGCGATTTTTTTCATTCTAGATATTCATTAATGCTTTCTTCTGGGAGATCTCAGCTTTTTATTAAACTATTAATCTTGTGAAAAGGGATATCGGCAGCTTTATCGTATAGTCCGTGGTTTTTTAGGTATTGAATAAATTTTTCTTTATCTTTGGCAGAGTAGTTCATCCCTGAAGATATTCCTAGATCTGAGGTATTCCCAAATAATTGCTCAACATGCTTTTCCTTTGCATATTCCACTAATACCTCTTTGATAGCTGATTTTTCTTTATCTAATTCTGTGGCTTGTTTAGAGACTTCAGCATATCTGTCTACTAATTTTTTAACTGATGATTCTCATAGCTCTCATCATGAAACGGTTTCATCTCAATAATTCATATGCAAAAATAGGGGACAAAGATTCTGATATTCGCAAAATTTGCAGAAATTATTAGCTTTCGTGGGGAAGGCATTTTTGTCGTTATTAAAACTTTCTGCGTATTGAACTTTAGCTTTTTCTATCTCTTCGATGAGTTTAGTATATTTTTCTACTATAGGATTCAGCACTTCATCGGTAATTTCTCGCTCATCGAATTCGTCAAAATGAAGAAAGTGTAGTTTTGCTTTTATAGTTTTGAGGTATTTCCCATATTTCTGTCTAATTCATAGTCCGTAGAGAGTCAATTGTTCTCTATATTCTGTATCGTCTGCGGTCGGTAGTTGCTTATTGGTTTTATAATCGTTAATCACGAATGTCTCATCATCCTGCTTGTCTAATCTGTCGATAATTCCTCTGAAGGATTTTTTGTTTTTCTCGTCTCCGTCAGTATTTAAATCAAAAGTAAGCATCATTTCCGTGCCTATCACTTTTGATTGATTGAAAGGGGAGTATTTCTCGTAATAATCGTTGATATAATGTTCTCCTCTTCTGATGTAATCTTCTGCGGTTTGTTCTCATTTGTACAATAAATCGGTTCAGACTTCTTTTATTTCTTTTTCCCATATTTCATGAAATTTATTTAGCACTTCTTCTTTCGTGGGGATTCTGAAAACGTTTACCTGCTGGTATAGCCATTCTAAGCAGCTATGTACTGAGGTTCCTAAGATGAGGTCAGGGGAGGATTTGAACTCTTTTTCTAATTTGTCGATGTATTGAAATTGATATTTTTTAGGGCATTGCTGATACACTCAGATTTGAGAGAAGGAGTAGATGGACATGGGTGGTGAGGAGAAAATATAAAGCTGAATTGATTTTTTGTTAGATGCTTTTTTTATTGTAAGCAATAATAAAAAAAATCCCTATTTTTTCAATGGTAGGTTAATTTGGGGTAATACTAAAAAAATCTCATTATTATATCAATAATAGTTAGTACAAATACAAAAATTATAAATCGATAACATATATTTTGTTTGCGTACTATTTTTTGCAGTTTTTTAATTAGTTCTGTGTCTCAATTAATTTCACAAAGTTCTTCGTTATAACATTGTTTGCAAAGGCATATGCAATTTGTACATCTTCGAATGAGATAGAAAATTCATGGGATAATTCATAAAACGAACAAGACGATATTTAGTCGAGTATGCCCTCATAATCTATATGCGGGTTCTCATTCAAATTCACATTTAGGACAATGAACTAATAGTCTGCTTCCATATGGTATTTTTTTGTAATATTGTTTTTGGGTCATTTCTTTAATTTATTATGAGTAAATGTTATCCTGTAAATGTTCTTATTTTTGTTAGTAAGTTATCATCTTTTGCACTTCGTAACTGTATTCCTAGTTGTTTTGCTGCGTTCTTGGCGTTTGGAGACGCCCATCAGGTGGTAATAAATATTCCTTGAGCATTTTCATTGTATTTTTTATTGTAAAAATCTATAGATCATTGAAACTCTCTTATTTCTTTAGTTGTTACTCGTTTTCTTCCAAATCGGCGTTTACATTGTATAAGGAATCTTTTTTTATTTTTTTCAATTACTATATCTTTTCAATCATCTTTTTTTCATGTCTCTCATAACCTAACTTTTCGTCAATTTTGATGGAATTGCATACCTGTTCGTCTTTCAAATCTTCTCCATTGAGGCATAGGATTGTTTGTGCTTTCTTTGTTTATCTTAGATTGTATTAATTTTTTTTGTTTATTAAAATAATAAAGATAAAGTATTAGTCCACCTCACAAGATGGAGAAATTTATGAAATATCGAGTAATGGCAGGGACTTCTATCCTGAGAGATAGTATAAACTAAATATCTTTATTATATTGTATTTACTTTATCTATGCAAAAAATTGATTATTTTTTTGATAAAAATGATCATTTTATGTATAATTGGTGGTGTTGTTTATTTACTTTTGGTGTATCATGCTCGATTCTTTTGTAGCCTGTATTACAATTATGTGGCTTATATTAGAGCCAATTATTCAAAATTGGGAATGGGTGTTATTCATTTTAGCTATCTTTATCGTAAGATTAGCTTTAAAACGACGTTTTGTTGGTACAGGCTCTGCAAATTATAAATATCGTATTAGACCGTATTTTTTCTCTTATGTAGAGAATCGCTTTTACGTAACTTTAAAGAAAGTTCTTTATTATAATTATTGATATCAATATGAAATTTATCCAAAGGTTAGATTGGCAGATGTATTTGAGCCTGTTGATTGAAAGTCTTGATTCAAAAGATTATGGATGAGACATGTGGATTTTCTTATAGTTGATAGAAATCAGGCTTTTAGACCTGTTTTAGCTATTGAGTTGGATTGATATTCTCATCAACAATATGAACAACATCAGTCTGATGTATTTAAAAATACAGTATTTAAAGAGTCTAACCTTCCGTTATTGAGGTTTGATAATGGTGCTTATGATAATCGAGAACTTATAAAAAAAGATCTTATTCAATATTTGTGAAATCCGACTAAAATGTCGTAATATTGGTTTAGAAGGGAGAGCTTTCTACCTTTTTTCTGATAATGAGAGGTTAGCGCTTTTTTATAGATTACATATTGCAATACTGCATTTTTTTCTTAGCTTTAATTTTAAGATATTTAGTATTTGTCTGTAATTTTACATAATGTCTAAAGATTTGAATAAATTTTTATGAGTTATGCTTGGAGGGGCGGTAGGAGATGCTCTTTGAGCTCCTGTTGAATTTTGGGAAATTGATCAATTTGATTGGATAGATAGATATTATAATTGAGAATGAATTAAAGCTTGAGAGCGAACAGATGATACGGCTATGGCTTTATTACTAGCAGATTCATTACTTAGATGTAAAGGTTTTGATATTGAAGATCAATTAGAGAATTATTTTAAATGGCATAAAACTTGATATATGTGATTAAGAGATTTTCCTGAAGGAGAGGGGATTCAGGTCTCTAAAATGATGCATTTTTATGAAATGTACAAGAATGACGCATTTACAGACAAACCTCGAGAAACCGATCTTTCTGGAGAATATATGGATTGAAATGGATCTTTAATGAGAATATGACCTGTTCCTCTCTATTATTATTCAAATCCAGAAAAAGCTTTATATTATGCTTGAGAAAGTAGTAAAGCTACTCATCATACGGACCTTTGTATAGGTTCTTGTATGTACTATACTTGATTAATAATCTGAGCTATGAATTGAGTTTCTAAAAAGGAACTGTTATCCCCTTATTATTCTCCTGTAAAGAGTTATCGAAAAACTCATGAATTGGCCGAAGCCTTACAACCTATTATAGAATGAAGCTATACGAAGAAAGATAGATATCAGATTAATCCTAGCTGATATGTGGTTGAATCGTTAGAAACTGCTTTATGGGGATTTTATCATTCAGAATCATTTAAAGATTGACTTGAAAAAGTAGTAAATCTTTGAGGAGATGCGGATACTACTTGATGTATTTATTGATATTTGGCTTGAGCTTATTATGGTTATGATAGTATTCCAAAAGAATGGGTAGATAGCCTAGTGGATAAGGATAGAATTGCAGATTTTGCAGAAAGGTTGTATAAAGAATGAATTTAGATTATATCGTTTGTTATTATGTCAGAAAAATTATATTTTGAGTTGCCAACAGATAAGGGAGATTTGGTTATCCCTGAATATTCTCCGATAAATTATGAAGTTGAAGTGGATGTGTATCAATGAAATATAAATGAAGCTGTTGTTATCATAGTAGGAAAATGATGAACAACTACATGATATTTGAATAAATATGTATCAATTGCTACAAATTTAGTAGATACATATTGAGTTAATGTTTTTGTCGTAGGAAATCCATGAATTTCTTGGGATGATCCGGAATTATTTATGGACTGTGCTATTAAATTTATTGAAGATAAAATGTGTGATTTCTGATTTCAAAATTTTGGTATGAAAATTATGTGATTTTCGGCATGATGACATTTTACATGAAGATTTGCTTATAAATATCCTGAAATACATGCGATATTGTTAATTAATCCTGTCCTTAGGCAAAATTTTGAGGAATTAAAGGAAGGGCTCAATTCTTTTGAAGATAAAATAACTATAGTACAGTGAAATAAAGATGTGGATTTTCCATTTAATTCTTTATTAAGTCAGATTTCAAAGGCTAAACTCGTTGTATTAGATGGAGTGGATCATCAATTTACGCATGAATGAGGTTTAGATTTATTTATTTCGTTACCTGAGAAATATTTATTTACTTAAAACTGCTATTTTTTACTAGTTATCAACTAGCTTTTCTAACTCTTATGTTCTGTATTCTTGAACGTCTTGCTTAGGGAGGGGAGTGGATGCCCCTTTTGGAGTGTACTATGAAAGAGAGAAACTTATTTTGTCGGATATGAATAGGCTTTATTCCTTCTTTTTTGACTGGAAATATGGAAGGGGAGTGTCTTGTTATTGAAAATTGTTGACTATTATTAAAATATATGGATTATGACTCCCCCGTTTTTAGATCTAAAAATTTTACTATGTAAAGATCTGTGTAAAAATCAAAAAATTTTTTTTATCGAAATATTTGTATTACAAAAAGAAGAAAAATCTGATTTAAAAGAAGTAATAATTACAAATCATGAAACTATAAAAAATGAGAGAAAACGATGCAGAATCAGAAAAATCAGAAAATTTTAAGCGATGTTTTTTGAGCTGGGTGGTATATAGTGCCACTTTGAATAAAAACGTGTCTTATTCTCACACAACAAGATATACCAGTTAAGAACTGGTAAACTGCTGTATTGTCTGTATTTTAGAAGAAAATAGATTCAAACAAGGGGAGTTTAGAACTAAAAAATTTGAAGACTACCCTGAAAAATATTTTATATTGAAATTGATATATTAATTTTTATACTATGGGTAATATGGCGGTTAAAAGATCTTTAAAAGGGTTATATTATGAAGTAGCTAGATTAGCTACAAAAAACTAAAAAAAATACCTTGCACAATGTATCTTGTGCAAAGTAAAGAGATATTTTGAGGGTTGATTTAACCGCTTATAAACTGCAATTTTTGAAAATTTTAGTTTATATATAAAAATATTATGCCTACATTCGAGCAAACAGAAAACCTGGTTAAAGAAAGGATTACCTGATTTAGAAAGGGAATGGATGATGTACCTAATTACACGCATTCTCTCAATGTTAGAGATCTACTTAGATCTTATGGATTTGATGAAACAGTTCAGATGGCAGGATTACTTCATGATATTATTGAAGATTGAGGCACTACTCTGCAGGAGCTAACTGAAATGGGATATCCTCAAGAAATTTTAACGTTAGTAGACCTAGCTACTCATGATGTTACTTTAGAGAATCCTTCAGATGAAGATAAATTCCAAAGGTGGAAGAAGATGATGAAGAGACTAGAAGAAGCTAATAATAAGGCTGCTCGAGCTGTAAAACTAGCTGATATCACTGATAACGTTCATCAATGTCATTTGATGCCTAAGCTAGAAAAGAAAAAGAGATTCTTGTACGAAAAATGCCCTTATTTCGTTAAACAAGGGAATAAACGATTTGGAGGGTCAGATTTTTATCAAGAATTCTTGAATAGGTATCTAAAACAGATGTTTAGATTATTGGAGTGGGAAGAATAATTTTTATCTCTATTTTAATTAAACAACAATGGATGATATAGCAGATGCAATGATTCAAGACGGTTGTGATCCTGAAGACATTATGGCTGTTACAGGAATGGATGAAGAAGAACTAGCTGAAAGATATTTAGATAACTGACATTGAATTAAGGATACAGCTGAAGAATTGTGATTGGATGAATGAGAATTGTTAAATGAATATGGAGATGATTATGATTATGACTAGAAGCTAGAATATGAAAAAGCTGACTCTTGAGTGAATCAGCTTTTTTTATTTTTATTATTTCTATGAATTAAAATTTAATCAATCCTTTTCCTCTTCTTATATCATTGAGCTTTTTCCCTTTATAGCAGAAATAATCTGGTCATGGTATTCATTTAGAGCTATCTTTATTCAATAATTTTCTTGCTAATCAGGTTAAAGTCATGGTTTCATTTAAGTATTTTACTTTATTATCTCCTACTACTTCGGCTTTAATATTTTTATTTTTCCAATAAGTTATCTCTTCTCAATTTTTAATTCCTATGTTATAAAATGAAAAATTTTTACTTCTTTTTGATTGTATAATTTGTTGGGCGGTTTTTTCGTCTAATGTTTCATGTCATGTTGGCTTCATTTTTTTTAACTTATTTTCGGTTCAACTAATCTTAGCTATGCATTCAAATAATTTATAAGCATCTTCTGCAGACATAGCGTAAAATTCTTTAGTTCTTTTTTTTCAATCAAATTCTTCAATTGCTCTTAGATCTGGATTTAGTGTATCAATTATCTTATGAACTTCTTTATCTGTTAATTCTCTTTCGGTTTCATATGTAGCATAAACTCTAAAAGCATAAGGAATAGTTTCACTATGGTTTAATTGTTTTACTCTTTTTTCAATGTTAGTTCTTGTATATCCTATTTTTACATAATCAGGAAATGAGGGGTTAGTTAGTATATAAATTACTCATTTAGTCATGAAATTTAAATTAACGGTTAAATAGCGTCTTACCTTTTATTCATCTTCATCATAATATTTGATGTCTCCCTTGTGACATTCCTCAATTGATAAGTCCTCAAGATAACAAAAAGATTCATCTGGGAACCGGCAGACGTCTTGTTTTTCTCATCATTCGAGTCGTTGTTCTACTTTTCATCATTCTTCTTCGCACATTTCAGTTACTACGGTAATCCGTTCTCATCCTCCTTCTGGGATATCTTCTTCTGGGTTTACCATTCAGGTTTTATCCATGACTTCGACGCATCCTGTTAATGTAAAGGTTCATAGCAGAAGCAGTCAGATTAGAAAACTTTTTTTCATCGGTTATAAGCAGAAAAATAAAGCTGATGCGATTATGTACATACTGCTTGAAATTTCAATAGATTCTCTTTTTTTAAAGAAAAAATCAGAACTGAATTCTGATTTTTTTTATCTTTTAATCTAACATTTCTCGTAAGTGCTGTACTAATCTTTTTAGACAGTCAATGACTCTCGTTGTAATCTCCATAAAGCCTTTCACAGCGATGATCTCAAATGCGAGGATATCATCAAGTCCTCTCACCATATTTACCATAAATTTTTGACTATTGACTTCCAAAGCTACTTCGTAAGCTGAATTTCCTAACTCTGTAAAGTTTGCGTTTACCATTTCTCGTTGTACATTTTTTACACACAAATCTTGAGTGGTAAGGAGAGAAGCTTGAGTCATTTTGGAGATAAAGAAGAAATAAAATATTGCATTCATTTCAAAACACTCCTCTTTTATGATTATCATTTTTGATTGCAAGGGAAAAATCATTAAAATTTTGTGGAAAAATTACTTGATTTTTATGGAAAAAACATTATCTTTTTTTCAGCTTTTTATCGCTTATGTATAGGGAAATGTCCAATTCTTCCTTAGAAAATGTCATTAAAGTGCTTCAAAAAAATCAAAATAAAGCTATTCCCTCCTCTACTTTAGAACAATGGCTTCAGTCAGCGTTTTCAGAACCTTTGACGAAGGGGAAAATTTATAAACTAACGTATCAGCTTAAAAATAAAGGATATTTGTTGAGTCTTAGGAAAGATGTGCTCTATATTACGTCTCCGGACAAAATGGTGGATATTCCGGCTCTAGAAGAGCAATGTTATCGAAGTATGCTTCATGCTCATTGTAAGAAATACTGTGATACGAAGTGGTATATTTGAGATTTGTCAGCTTTGGAGCTGAATTTACATGGGGCGATTTTGACGATCCCTGATGAAATTATTGTCTTTAATAATAAAAAACAGTCGATCGAAACAGTGCTTTTCGATAAGAAAATCAATTTTAAAACCTATGAATCTAAGACGAAAAATCTTTATGCTTCTTTTGCGAAACATACTAAAAAAATAAAGATAAAAGGCTGAACCTTTCTTCATGCAAATTTAGAACTGGCGATTTTGGAGTGTTTATACTGCCCTACTTTGGCGACGAAACAATACAGCGAAACGCTGATTCTTCAGGCTATTAAAGCTCATCAAAAGACGCTTTCTTTTAAAAATTTTGATGCGATTTTGGCGACGGGAAAGCATGGCTCCTCTGCTAATAGATTATTGAAACTGATTCAAGGCCCTTATCCTGCATTGGCTGAACAATTAAAGGCTTTGATTAAAAAACATGGAAACTTGTTGTAATTTATTTCCCTGTGCTTCCGATTCCTCACTCCCCTCTTTGGCTTGGGTAGTGATTTGCGAAGTCGTTATATAGATTTGCATCTACGATCCATTGCAGTTCTGGAGGCTCTTTTGAGAAATTTTCTGTTCAGAAGTAGGATTTTCCCTCTTTTATGTACAGATGTGGGAAAAATTCTATTTGTGCCAATCTCGTTCATTTTTGTATTTTTACCGTTTGAGCAGTGAAGTTGTAGAGTTGTAGGAGGTATTCTCCTCTATAATCACTGTCGATAACGGCTACTCCATTTGCTAGCATGAGGCCTATTTTACTTGGTAGAGAGCTTCTCGCGTACATTCTGACTGCTCGTCCGTGTGGCAAAGCGGTTTTTATTCCTGTTCAGATTTTTGCTATTTCGCTGCTTTTTACCTCGAAATCTTGACTACAAGAGAGATCTCGACAGGCTGCTCCTGGAGTCCCTTGAAATGGTAATAACGCTTCTTCGTAGGTGCAGATGAGGATTTTGGACATACGTGTAGGAGGTTAATGAGTAAATCTTGATATTGAATGTATGGTTTTTTCTTGAAAAGTCAATCATTGTTCGCGTTTTTCTGCTTTCTTGTTTTACTTTTGTGTAGGTTTTCGTTATAATTGAGGTGATTTTAGTTGTTCAATCATTACTTATGAAAAAAATCAGCATTCTTTCTCTTTTTATGCTTTTGATGACGAGTTCTACTCTTAGTTTTGCTCAATCTTCGACCTCTGAGACGCTTACTGATGCGACAACGCAGGCGCTTCAAGGGGTGCAATCACTGAAAAGTGGAATTGATCAAATTACTCAGGAGCTTTTTGCTCTGGATGATGCTGAAAGGGCGAAGAATCCTAATTTGGATGCTAAATATAGGGAGGCAAGAGATGAAATTGTAAGAGTGATTAATAGTATTAATGTGACTACTGAAAAAATTACTTCTTCGATTCAAAAACTTTCGACGTATCAATCTCAAATGCAAGCTGGAATGGAAGAACTTCAGGAACTTAGAGCTTCTTCTTCCAATGCAAAGAACTATCTTGCTAATTATCTGACATTGATTTATAAAATGCAATTGGAAACTTATGGAGATGATCATCAGACTCCAGATACGTTAAAACTCCTTACTCAATCGAATAACATTACTCAAACGCTTGTGGGATTAGATATGACCTCGGCTTTGACAGCTCAGCTTTCTAATATTATTAATCAGACAGATAATGCTGAAAGTAATAATGTTGCTCTCCTTAAGGATTTAGGAAAGCTTAAACAAGAAGCGCAAACCACGTTGACGATGTATCGTGATGAGATTGAGAAACTTCAGCAAAAGAAACAGTATTTGTTGAGTTTTATTGAGATGTATAAAAATAAGCAAACTGAGAATGCAGCAATTATGGACCAGATTTTCGCGAGCAAAAGAGATGTGTATCTTTCTATTCATTCGTTTTTGGATGAAATCGTAAAGAAGAATTATAAATCTGTAGATGGTATTAGTGAGAAGATTTGAGCGCTTGCTAATCTTCCAGATGCTAGAAATAGCGATACTATGGCTGATTTAGCGTGGCCAGTCTATCCTATTGAACAGATTGCTCGTTATTATCATGATAGTAGTTTTGAACAGGAAAATGGGTTTCCTTTTGAAGCTATTCAGATTCAGGCGAAACAAAGGACTCCTGTGCATGCTGCTAGAGATGGTGTGGTGTATCATGTATTTGATAATTTGGATAGTATTTCTTGGATTATGATTGTGCATCAAGATGGATATGTGACGACGTATCAGTATCTTAACCAGATTCTAGTGAAGCCATGAGATGTTGTGATGAGAGGTGAAATCATTGGATATAGCTGATGAGAACCTGGTACACAAGGTGCAGGATTTGTATCAGAAGGAGAAAATTTGACGTTTGGGGCCTTTAGATATGGGTTAGCAATTGATCCATTGAGTGTGTTGGATCTTAGTGCGATTACTGATCGAGAAACTGCTTTACCAACAGAATATAGACTTAAATATCTTAGTGATGAACTTACTAGACCTATCGATGTGAGTACTTTAAAATTTGCAGAAGGAGATACTGTCGATGAAAGAAGTCAGAATTTTCTTAACTCTTATGCTAAGGGAGTATATAGAGACTTGTATTTCCGAGATGCTGTAGTGGAATGAACCAATATTGATAGAGATATGGTGATTTGTATCGCTTTTGCGGAGTCGACTTTAGGAAACTATCTTTCAACGTCTAATAATATTGGAAACGTAGGAAATAACGATCGTGGGGATAGAGTTGCGTATGGTACGCCGTATGAAGGAGCGAGACTTATTCCTCTTACGCTTAATAATGGATATTTAGGCGATTATCATACGATTAATCAGCTTTCAAGATATGGGAATGCCGATGGAAAGATTTATGCTTCTAGTCCTATTAATTGGCAAACTAATGTTTTGAAATGTCTTTCTAAGATTAAATGATACACGGTTCCAGAAGATTTCCCTTTTAGGACGGGACCTAATCCAAATAAAGTTGCTAATTAATTCTTACAACAATTCATCATTAAAAAAAGTCGTTGCCCTCTCTTGGCAGCGACTTTTTAATAGTTTTGTGCTATTTATTTGCTCTTTTTGGCAGGTTTTTTAGCAGGAGCTTTTTTAGCTACTTCTTTTTTCACTGCTTCTTTTTTAACGGGTGCTTTTTTAGGAGCAGCTTTTTTTGTCTCTTTTTTTGCAGGTGCGGACTTTTTGATTGGGCGTACAGACATAGGATCTTCTGGCTCAGCAGTGAAAGTATCGAAGCTTATTGTTTCTTCAGGATACAAGATTCTATCCTCCTCTACTGCGAAGTTGCAGTCACATCCACAATCGCATCCAAAGAGTCCTTTTTTGATTTTGCTAACATTCTTGGAGAGAGAAAAAGGCACCATAATGAGCTCGAAATATGCTCTGATGACAAATGAAACTAGAGGAACTCAGATAATGCATCCGAGTAATACGATGAGTCCGTAGCTGATTCCAGCTTTCATGGCAGAGATGATTGCGAAAAGTGCTGCAATAACTACTCCAATCTGAGCTAAGCAGTGCAATACTCCAATCAATTTAGGAGCCACCATAATGTGTTTGAGGTGGAAAAGATAGGCACTAAGTGAGCATTTTGTTTTCATGAGAAAAAAATATAGAAATAAAAAGAGGTTATGCTTTATTGATAGCAATAACTTGTACCATGTAATTGAGGTTTTGATAAGTCTCTGGAGCGTTAAAATCTACAATATAGTAGGTATTACCTTCAGATTCTTCAGTTTTGCTAATTTCTCCAGTCCCGATGCCTGGGATATTTACCATTGCTCCAATAGCTGGAGTGATTTCTAATTCTGTGAAGAAAATTTCTGCTAAAGATTGTCTTTTGGAAGCGTCGTATTCATCTCTGGTATTCATATCTTCTGGAGTAACTTCTCCGTAGAAAGTATCACCGATTTTTGCGTTAAGTAATGCTATTTTGTTTGTTCGTCCTTGTGCAGATCCGGCTTGAATTGTCGTTTCCCCTTCTTGGTATATTGCTCCGTTTGCGAAGCTGAGGATGTAAGAAATTTCTACTTGATCTCAGTTTTGTATTGAGATTTCTTGTGTTGTTGTGTCTGTCTCAGGAGTGGTAGTGGAGCGAGGAAAATCGCATCCTGTCAGTGTTAAGAGTCCGAGGCAAGCCACAAGGACTAGCATTTTTTTGTACATTATGTTTTGTAAAAAAGTAAAAAAATCTGAATAACCCACAGACTTATATGCTTTTTGTGTACTGTTGCAAATGTAAAATTTAACTTCCTCTTGATTTTTTCTAAAAAATATGTATAATATAGCATATGTTCATTTTGGGAAAATTTTAACAAAAATATCTATAAAAATACGGAGAATTTTACATGAAAAAGCATATTGTCTTTTTTGTGATGCTATGTCTTATGCTTGGCATAGTAGTTGGGTGTCAAGATAATACCCAAGTTGTTAATTTGTATCTTGATGATGATGGAGATACAACGACACTCTATAGTGATCCAGCTGATGGTAATTCAGGTTCTTCTGGTGGGCAGGGCTCCTCTGGTAATCAGGGAACTGAGGAATCTTCTTATGTCTCTGTAGAGGTTGTGAGTGGTTCTCATTCTCGAGATTCTGCGACTGTTGACGGCAAGTATTGGTCTAGTACGGGAGACCTTGGGTTGAAAGTCTTCTTGAGAGATTTGGCAACGGGTAGACATTGCTCTATTGCGGGGTCGAGTATCGCATGTACACGTACTTCTCTTCTTACCAATTCACTGTTTAGCTATGTGTATTCAGATCCGGAGCCGGTTGTTTATTTCCGTAAAAAAGATTTCAATGTTGCTTCGGGAGAAGTGCATAAATATTGTATTTATGTGGTAGATCAGAATGGGAAAAAGCTTCCTCAATGTCGAGAATTTGTGGTGTACATGAGAATGAAATAACTGGTCATATGAGAGTTAACAAAAAAATGACTTGAAAAATCAAAACAAAATGTTATAAAAACGTATATGTAGTTTTTAAAGTATATGTAATAAAAATAAATAGACTTTTCATATTTTTGAACGACATAGAGTCTCCTCTGATGTCGTTTTTTTTGTTTTTCTTTTGCTTTTTGTGAGAAAATTCGTAGTATTCTTTGGTGATTATTTTTTATAAAATCCGTTGTGCTATGCTTACGTTTACTGATCTTTCCGTTAATGTAAAAGAGAAAAAAATTCTGAATCAGATTTCTTTTTCTTTTGAATTAGGGAAAAATTATACGATTTTAGGACAAAATGGGAGTTGAAAATCGTCGTTAGCTCTTGCAATTATGGGGCATCCGAACTATCAAGTTACTTCAGGGACATTAGAACTTGATGGAGAGAATCTTCTTTGACTTTCCCCTGATCAGAGGGCAAAAAGAGGGATTTTCTTGGCTTTTCAGCATATTCCTGAGATTCCTTGAGTGAAATTTTTTGAGTTTTTAAAAGGGATTTATGACGTTACGCTTGAAGTTCCTACGACGTTTCTTGGGTTCAAGACTCTTATTGAGCCGTTATTGGAGGAATTGCAACTTTCTAAAGAATTTCTTTGGAGAGATTTGAATGTGGGATTTAGTTGAGGTGAAAGGAGAAAATTAGAAATCCTTCAGATTATGCTTCTGAAGCCTAAATATATCATTTTGGATGAAATTGATAGTGGGCTGGATGTCGATGCGCTCAAAACTGTTGCGGAGCATCTTGCAGCTCTTCGTTCCCCTGCTAACACTCTTATTATCATTACTCATAGGTTTTCGATGTTGGAGGTTGTTCCCCCTGATGCAGTGTTGATTATGAAACAGTGAACTATTGTGAGAACTGGTGATTCGTCGTTGGTTGAAGATGTTAAGCTTCATGGATTTGCGTAAAACTCTTGCATTCGAAACGTAAATTCATACTATTCTTTTTAACGTTTTAGCTTTTTAGATTACGCTTTTATGCCAGCAAAACAAGAAAAAAAAATTGAAAAAGTTCTTAAGTCTGATGAAATTGGTAGTTTCTGAGGTGGATTTCTTTCAGGATTAGGTTTTGGGAAAAAAGAAGAGAAACAAACTGAAAAAATTGATCTTGATGAGTTTTTTGGAAAGAAAAAGGAGAAAGAAGAAGAGACTAGCTCTATTTCAAAGGTAGATATTTTTAGGTCTGCTTCCAAAAAAACTGAAGCTTCTCAGAAAAAAGCGCAACATACTTCTTGAAAACCTTATCCTAAACCTTCAAAAAAGACGAGTGGACAGGTAGAAATTCATGAAGCTACGTATACGAAAAAAGAAAAAAGTGTCAGCTCTTCAGATCTTTTTGATGCTGCTAGGGCTAAAGGTTTTGCTAGTCAGGAAGCTCATAAACAGCAACTTTCTAAGAAAGATTCTAGTAGAGATAGTCATGAAAAAACTGGTGCTCAGGGAAGAGAAGTTCAGCATTTGGATAGAGTAAAGAAAGTTGAGAAAGAGGCTACTACTTCTGCAAATCTTGTAAAGAAATCTGAATTGTTTATGGACGATAAAATCACAGTTAAGGAGTTCTCTGAAAAGATGGGAGTTCCGTTGACTGATGTTATGAAAAAATTGATGGAAAATAAGATTATGACGAGTATTACTTCGTCGTTGGATTTTGATACGGCAATGCTTATTGCTAGTGAATTTTGAGTAGAGGTAAAAAGGAATGAAGCAGAACTGGATATGGAAAGTTTTATGAGTGGAGATTTGCAAAAGATTCTTGATTTAGACAAGGAATCTGAGACCCTTATTGAAAGGGCCCCTATTGTTACGGTGATGGGACATGTGGATCATGGAAAGACCTCTTTGCTGGATTATCTTCGTAAGACGGGAATTGCAGAGTGAGAAGCTGGAGGAATTACTCAGTCGATTGGAGCGTCTGTTGTGGATTATCATGGTAAAAAGATTACTTTTATTGATACACCAGGACATGAATTGTTTACGTCATTACGTGCGAGAGGGGCAAAACTAACGAATATTGCGATTATTGTGGTTGCTGCAGATGATAGTATTATGCCTCAAACTATTGAGTCTATCAACCATGCGAAAGCAGCTGGAGTCCCAATTATTATCGCTATTACGAAGATAGATAAGCCGGGTAAAAAAATTGATCAGATTGTTTCAGATATTGCAGCTCAGGGGCTTACTCCTGAAGAATGGTGAGGAGATACTCCGATTATTGGGATTTCTTCTAAAACGGGAGAAGGAATTGATAAATTACTTGAGCAGGTTCTTTTGCAGGCAGAGATGCTTGAACTTAAGTATAATCCAAATCGTGCAGCGGTGGGGGTTGTTGTAGATTCGTATAAAGATCAGAAACAAGGGGTTGTAGCTAGTATTATTGTTCTTACAGGAACACTACAAATGGGAAATATTATTATTGCTTATAATACCTATGGAAAAATTAAGAGAATGCAGAATCGAAAAGGGCAATTGATTCAGAAAGCTGTTGGAGGTGAACCTGTGCAAATCTTGGGATTTCCTGAACTTCCTGAGGCATGAAGAATTGTTGAGGTTGTGCAAAATGAGAAGGAGGCTCAGAATAAGGTTGCGGAAATCCAAGAACAAGAGCAGAGTCATAAGGTAGAGAGTGCTGTTTCTTCATTTTTGACTCAGCTTAAAAATACTGATAATAAAGTTTCAGAGCTTAAACTTATTTTGAAAGCAGAGTGAGCATCTAGTCTTGAAGCTCTTATTCAAGCAGTTCAAGGTCTTTCTTTGCCAAAAAATGTAGCGATTAAAATCGTTCATAGTGATGTAGGATATTTTTCTGAGAGTGATATTGGATTGGCTCAGGTTTCTAAAGCTCTTTTGATTGGGTTTAATGTTTCTATTAATAATGCGCTTAAAAAGAAAGCTGAACAACTTAAGGTAGAAATTAAGTCTTTTGATATTATTTATGAGCTGACGGATTATCTTTCTAATCTTCTTTTGGGAATGGTAGAAGTTGAGCAGAAAGAAGTGGTTGTTGGACAGCTTAAAGTCTTGGGAATCTTCTTTACAGAGACGAGGGAAATGACGATTGGAGGTCTCGTAATTGATGGGAAAGTGAAGAATAAGTTGAAATTTAGAGTTCATAGAGGAGAAGATATTATTACCTCAGGGGAAATCCTTTCTCTTCAGAGGAATAAAGATCAGGTAAAAGAAGTGTTGGCTGGTGAAGACTGTGGAATGAAAGTCAAGGTATGAAAAAAAATCCAAGAAAATGATATTCTTGAATTTTACGAGATGCAGGATATTGTCGATTAGCTCTTGATTATTCTGCTGTTGCTTGGGAGTTGTCTAATAAAGGGTTATACATACGGAAAAGTAAGGATACAATTTCTGATGTGTTTAATTGTTCTGATTGGATATTGAGACCTTGTAATCCATCGATGATAAGATTAATTCTTGTCTGGAATTGTTGCTGGTTTTTTAGAAAACTTCTGTATTTATCTACGATTAGTTCGATAGAATCCTTGGCATTGAGGATGTTTAAGAATTTTTCTCGTCGTGATTTGTTTACTTGTTTGGTTTCGTTTTCTGAGGCGTAAAAAGGAATTATGATATAAAATTCTTTTACATAAATTAATCCTTGCCTATTATCAATACTTTCCAAAAAAGAAAGATAATTCTGACCTTGATTTTTAAGGGCCATATTTTCGATTCATTCGATATTTTTTCTGACGTATCAGAGGTAGTCTGTGAGATCTAAATAGGTGTTACGAACAAGGATTTGTATAGGGAAATCGAGTCCGTTTAGGAATCTTTTATATTGCTCTAGTACTACGGCTTGTTCATCTGCGTTCTTGAGATCTAGGTTTAATCCTTCTACTTTTAAAATACCACGCAATCCCCCATCTTTTAAAATGATGGTCCCATCTCTTATTTCAGAGATTGGTAACATTGTCTCTGTGGTAAAGAGGTTTTCAGTAGAGGTTTTTTTGATGTTGTCTTGATTTCAAAAAGGGAAAGCCATTAGAGTACTATTTGAGTTTGATAAAAGTTAAAGATAAAGCTGACAATGCTTCGTGATAATCCCAGAATAATCAATGCAATCGCGACTCCTTTCAGATTTTTTTTCACTTTGTCCATTCCTTTTGCGTCTTCAGAGAAGAAGAGCAGGTAAAAGGAGAAAATCACCATGATTAGTGCTATAAAACTTGTTAATCCTAGTAGTAAATTGATAATTCCTCTGATGTAAATTAATGCAGCGGGGGTATCTGGGTTTTGTAGGTAAGTCGCAGGATTTAGTCATAATATTTGTAAGAGTTTAGGGAGCATGCCGTCTGTTTTCATTACTTGTTCGGTCATTTGAGCTCCTAATTTTTCATTATCTCCAACTTCAGATTCACGGGTTTCATAAGGGAAATCTTTGTCTGATGGTGTAACTACTTTTTGGAGATATTGCGCGGATATTGAGGTCCCTGTGAGTCATACTAGAGATACAAAGCTGAATATTGAGAAGAGTATTTTTTTCATGATATGTAAATAGATGAAGTAAATCAAGCTATTTTGTGATAACTTGTATTAGTCGTAAGATTAGGCTAACGAACGACCAAGATAAACCGATACCGATCAAAGCAAGTGTTGCTGTTTTGATTCAGCCTTTTCCTTTTTTTGCTTGTGCATCGTTGCTTCCTGCGGTCAAGAGGAAGAATCCGTGGTAGAGTAAGTATACTAGAGCGATGACAGCCAGAGCTCCTAATGCGTAATTGATGACGTTTTGGATGATTTTCATAGTTTCTGAGATGGCTTCTGAATGTTTTTCGAGAAATCCTGGGTCAATAATCCCCTCTGTACGTTCTCCATCGCTAGGATTGACTATCGTGAAATAAGCTCCACATCTTACATCGTTCTCTTCACAGGTAGTATCTCCAATTACTTGTGCAGGATCTGTTGTTAGGATAGGGTCTTTTGTTCCTAAATCCAAAAATTTTATTTGTGCGATAGAAATACTAGAAAAAAACGCTATACTGCAAGATATGAATGATGAGATGAGAAATATTGCTGTTTTTCTTCTCATGTGTTAAAAAGAGAGGTAAATACTTACCTCTCATTATATTGATTTTTACTTGATTTTGCAAATTCTCCGCACTTTTTTCGTGATTTCACCCGCTTTTGTCCCTGTTGTGCTATTATGCAGCAAATTTCTTTGTAATAAATGGTGGAGTTTCTAGGTCTTCTCCCTGCTGTAGCGTGAATAATGGCTTATCTTCTTCCTCCTCTGTTGGAAGTGGTGATGCGTGTGGGATGTTTGTAGGTGCGCTTTGATTTGAGATTTGGCGTCCTTCAGATCTTAACGTTCTCGTGAAGATATCTTCACTTTCTTTTTTCTGTCCAAAGATATCTCTATTTTTTTGCTTTTCTTGTGTTCTATCTTTGGCTTGAGTCTCAAATCCTGTGGCAATGAGAGTTACTTTTACTTCGTCGTCGAAACTTTCGTCGAAACTCATTCCCCAAATCATATTTACGTCGTCAGAAAGGATCTCCTCTACTACACTTGCGGCTTCTCTTACTTCCATAGGTGTTAGGTCGTATCCTCCGCTTACAGCGAAGATTACTTTCTTTGCACCGTCCAAGTTTGCTTCTAAAAGTGGGTTTTCAATTGCTTTTCTCGCTGCGTCTACTGCTCTTTTCTCCCCTACTCCGTATCCAATTCCTAGTAGTGCATTACCAGAATTTAGCATTACTTCTTTGATATCTGCGAAATCTACATTAATTCCGTTTGGATCAGCTTTAACAATTAAATCGGTGATTCCTTGCACTCCTAGATGTAAGATCTTATCAATCATCTTAAATGACTGTTGGAATGTAGTTTTTTTGTCTACGATGCTGAAAATTTTGTCATTTGGAATGACGATGAGGGTGTCTACGTTCTCTTTGAGTTTTGCTAGTCCTTCTTCTGCGTTTAGAGTTCTCTTTTTCCCTTCAAAACTGAATGGTTTAGTAACGATTGCAACGGTTAAGATTCCTAAGGATTTTGCAATTCCTGCTACGATAGCTGCAGCTCCTGTTCCTGTTCCTCCTCCCATTCCTGCGGTTAAGAAAACCATATCAGTATCTTTGAGGGCTTCTTTAATCTCTGTCTCAGATTCTTCAGCTGCTTTTCTTCCAATCTCTGGGTTTGCACCAGCTCAAAGTCCTTTTGTGATGTTGAGTCCGATGTTAACTTTTATTTGTGCGAGGTTGTTGGCTAGGTCTTGTGCATCAGTGTTGATAGCTACAAATTCTACGCCTTCAAGTCCTTCTTGGATCATTCTGTTGATGGCGTTGTTTCCACATCCTCCGATTCCTAATACTTTTATTTTTGCTCCTGGGATAATGTCTGGCATGATTTCTCTCACGATATCGTGATACATCATAGGTTCTGTGTTTTCCATCGGTTTAAGAAAAGAAAAGAGTTAAAAAGTTGATATTTCTTTGTGTTTGTTTTGCTATATTTAGAAAAGGTTTTTGAAGAATCATCAGATTTTTTTCCCTATTTTTGCGATTTCTCAGAATCCGTTACCAAATCTTCTACCATCGTCTATATATTTTTGAGACCAATAATAACATCAGAGCAAATTAATAAATTGTAGGTTTTGAGATAGCTCTCCGAAATTTACTATTTGATCGCGACCTAGGAATGAAGCGAGTTTGAAGGTGTTTTTTGAGAGGATTTCTAGGTTTTTGATTTTACTTGCTCCTCCAATGAGTAGAACTCCTCCTGGTAAGCGTCAGTCTCTTTCTAAAGATTTTAAATGAATATTGATCTTTTCAAAGATTTGTTCATATCTTGCTGAAATGATCTCGGCGAGGAAGTAGACATCCATAGGTGAATCGAGCTGTGTATTCTCATCAACATATACTGTACCTAGTGTTTTTTTGATTTCTTCTGCTTCTTTGATGTCGACTTGCATTCCGATAGAGATATCTTTAGTGACATTTTCTCCTCCTAGAGGAATTGTCCCGTATCCTAAAGGAAATCCGTCCTCATATACTACATAACTGGTTTGATTCTTTCCAATATCTACTAGTACTGTTCCTAAATCTTTGTGATCGTAATCGATAGCAACTTCGCTAGCAGCTAAAATATTTGGGATGATGTCTGCTATTTCGAGTCCTATTTTGTCAAATGCATCAAGTAGTCCTGAATAGAAATTTTTAGGAAGCAAGAAAACGTCAGCCATTAACTCAAGTTTTTTGCATTGCAATCCTACAGGATCTTTTTCTTTTTTGTCTTCATCTACGATTCGTGCTACAGGGACAATTTTAATGATTTCATAGTTGTTGACGTGAGCGATATCTGCTACAATTCTTGATAAATGATCCAAATCAGCTGGTTCAACTTCTTCGGTCATAATTCTTTTCCCCTCTACGATTCTTTGCACTAAGAGTTCTGGATGAGAGACTCCTACGTATACTTTTTCAATAAAGTCTCCTCCGAGCTTTTTGATAAAATTGTCAACGATTTTGTTCAAGGTACTCGTGAATGCTTCAGCGTCGATGATTTTCCCTTTCCTCATTCACATTACTGGTTCGGAATGCTTTGCCAAAATTGCGTCTTTTTCATTGTCCTGTCCAAAAACTACTGCCTTAATAGTTTCATTTCCAATGTCAAAGACTGCTTTGATATCATTCATCGTCTGGTAAGATAGTAAGAAATAAAAAGTTAGAAAGAATGCACTTATGTTCAAACGACGGCCCTATGTTGTTTGATCACTGGATGTTTTATTAATATAAAAAATAAAAGCAACTGCTTTTGTTTATTTTGTGATAACTCTTGGTTATCGCTTATGAAGTGATGTACATTCCGGGTCAACTTTGTCTAATAATTCCTTTCATTTCTAATAAAGTTAAATGTGTCATTATTTCTCAAGTATCTAGTTCTGAAGCTCATATTCGTGTAGATAACTCTTGGTTAGAGTGCTGTTTTACGAGAGAATAAATTTGTTGTTCTTCGATTGTCAAGGAGTTCAAAATCTTGTACATATTGTCTTCTTGCTCGTTCGCTGTATTGTTTTTAAATTGATCTAGAATTTGAGAAAAATTAGATAATAATTGTCATTTCCCGCTTGCTAACAATTGATTACTCCCCTCTCCATTGAGGCTGAAGAGTGGATTTGGTGCGATAAAGACTGGCCTTTTGATCTTTAATGCGTAATTCACCGTAATGAGGCTACCGCTCCCCTCACGAGCTTCTGGTAAGAATAACATATCACTCAAAGAAGCGATGATTCTATTTCTGAGAGGAAAACTTCGTGAAGTAGGTTTGAAATTTACATCGAATTCAGATAGGATTAATCCTCCCTTTTCAATGATCTCCATCATGAAGTTGTGGTTTGAAGTTTTGAGATAGTATTCTATCCCTCCTCCGAGTACAGCTATTGTGGGGAGATTTGTACGTAGGGATAAGGAGTGACATTTTTGATCAACTCCTTTGGCAAGCCCTGAGATTGTTGTGAATACTCTTCCTTTTGATTTTTCAAAAAAGCTTTCAAGAATCTGGTTTGCATAAGAGGACATAGATCTTGGTCAAACGATTCCTAGAATATTGGTTTTTAATAGCTCTAGATTTCCTATTGCAAAGAGTTGCTTTATTTTTGGTTTGCAATCTGAAAATTTCCCTTGCTTGAGTAATTCCGGATCTAACTGGGTAATTTGCATAGCGTGTCAAAATTCTGAGATAAATTTCTCAGTGTATAGTTATTTTTGACTGTAAATCAAGAGATTTTTGACTTGTGTTATCCTATGACTATGTTTGCAATTTTCCCTGGTATATAAATGATTTTTTTGACTTCTCAATTAGAAAAATAATTCTGAAATTGTTCTTGAATCTTTTTCATGACTTCGTCTTGATTTGCGTTTGCAGAAATATTGATGGTTCAGCGTACTTTTCCGTTGAATTGTACGGCGATTTTTATTTCGTCGGCTACTAACTTAGTTTCATCTCGTGTTGGTCGTTGAGCTTTTGTGAAGATGCTGAATTCATTTCCTAGTTTTGACCAAAATTCTTCCGCTAAATGTGGTGCGAATGGAGCAAGTAAAATAATGATTGTTTCAAACAGCTTTTTATCTATTTTTTCTAATTCTGAGAGCTGGTTTATAAGAATCATAAACTGTGATATGCAGGTGTTGAACCTGAATGCATCGATGTCTTCGGTTGTTTTTTTGATGGTTTGGTGTAAGAGAATCTCAATGTTTTTTGGTGTTGCCACCCCTTCGTTTACTTTATCTCGTAATGCTACGATTTTATCAATGAATTTTCTCACCCCTTTTAAACCGTTTGTGTTTCGTGCAATGAATTGATCGAAAGGACCCATAAACATTTCATACATTCTGAATGCGTCTGCTCCGTATTTAGCGATAATTTCATCGGGATTTACTACGTTTCCTCGTCTTTTTGACATTTTGCGCCCATCTTCTGCCATGATGAGTCAGACTTTTTCATATCTTTGAAAAGGCTCATCTTGACTCACTACTCCTATATCAAAAAGAAATTTTTGCCAAAAACGTGCGTAAATCATATGTCTAGTCACGTGTTCTGCTCCTCCGATGTATACATCTACATTTTTTCGGTATTGTTCTTTCTCTTTGCTTACTAGTTTTTGACTGTTTTTTGGATCCATATATCTTAGTCGGTATCGACTTGATCCTGCCCATCCTGGCATTGTATTAGATTCTCTTTTTGCAGGTTTCCCGCATTTTGGACAGGTGGTGTTGATTCGGTCATGGATGTCTGCTAATGGTCATTCCTCTCTTCCTGTAGGTTCGTAATTCTCTACATCAGGTAATAATAGAGGTAAATCTGATTCGTTCAATGGGACGATTCCATCTTGTTCGCAAAAAACTACAGGAAAAGGCTCTCCTCGGTATCTTTGACGAGAAAAAACTCGGTCTTGAATTTTATAATTGCATTTTTCTCCTCAGAGATTCTGCTCTGAAAGCCATTTTTGCATTGCTGGGATGGCTTTATCGCTGGTGAGATTATCAAATTCGTGAGAATTTATTAATAGACCTTTTTGGGTAGCTATTTCAGGCAGTTGCTCAAGTTCTTCAAAATTATATATTCAGTCTTTTATCTCTTTTTCATTTGCGTCTTGATAGTTGAGGGGTTTTATGGATTGGATAATTTCCAATTTGTGCTTTTTTGCGAATTCAAAATCCCTTTCGTCGTGAGCAGGTACGGCCATTACTACTCCAGTTCCATAATTTGCTAACACGTAATCTCCGATGAAAATTGGTACTTCCTTCCCGTTAAATGGATTAATGGCGTATGCTCCCGTAAATTGTCAGGTCTTTTCTTTTTGCAGTTCGGTCCTTTCTAGTTGTGTTTTGTGCTTTGCTTGAATTTTGTAGTTTTCCACTGCTTCGCGGTATTCATCAGTGGTAATGTGGTCGACTAATTCGTGTTCAGGAGCCATCACTACGAAGGTCATTCAGAAGACAGTATCAACACGAGTCGTGAAAACGGAGAAAGTGGGTACATTTCAGCTTTCTTTTTCTGTTTTTACTTGCATTTTAAATTCCGTTCCACTTGATTTCCCGATCCAATTCCTTTCAAGCTCTTTCATATTTTCGTCTCGATTGAGATGCTCGAGTCCAGAGAGTAATCTTTCTGCGTATTTTGTGATTCTTAATACTCGCTGTTTCATGGGTCTCTGCTCTACTTCGTTACCGCATCTTTCACATTTCCCATCTTCAAGATCCTCGTTTGCTAGCCCTGTTTTGCAGTGTGGACATCGATTGATAGGTTTGTAGTCGATGTATGCGAGTCTTTGTGCGTTAATTTCTTCTTGCTCGGATTGAAATGCTCCTGTTTTACGTGGAATATATTCGCTGATAGGTCTTGCTTTTCCTGCTTTTTCGTCATATCGTGAGTTATACATTTGTAGGAATACTCGTTGTGTCCGCTTGTAATATTCTGGGTCTGCAGTGCTAAAACTTCTTTTCCAATCATAAGAAAATCCCATTTTTGCTAGTTGCTTTTTGAATGTTTCGATATTTTGTTGCGCTACTTTTTGAGGCTTCATTTTGTGATCGATGGCGTATTGCTCTGTCCCTAATCAAAATGTATCAAATCCCATAGGATGAAGAACGGAAAAACCCTCCAGCATTTTTTTTCTTGTTAAAATGTCTGAGGCAATGTATCCTTTAGGGTGTCCTACGTGTAGTCCTGCTCCTGATGGATAAGGAAACATATCTAGGACGTAAAATTTTGGTTTATTTGGGTTCTCTGCTGTTGCGTAGATTTGTTCAGAGGTTCGCTGATTCTGTCGTTTTTTTTCGATTTCTGAGAAGTTCATAAGCTATTCGTAATAAAAAAAAGATAAAAACCTGATTGGATTTTTATCTTTTCTGGCTTGAATTGCAAGAAATTTTTACATTTCGCTGATAATTTTTTTTACGACTCCGATTACTTTTGTCTCGTCATATGGCATCATTTCTACATCATCAAATTCTGGGTTGATGGATTCTAGATATAATTTGTTATCTTTTTGGATGATTTTTTTGAGTTTTGGTAGTTCTTTGTGCTCTACAAACACGATATCATGTGGTTCATAACTAGGTTGTTGGCGAATAAGTACTAAATCTCCATCGTGAATTTTTGGTTCCATAGATTTTCCTTTCGCACGTACAAAAAAACAGTTTTCAACGTTTGATGTCCCTAAAAGAGCCATGGTTACTGGAATATTTTCTTGAGTATATTCGTCTATTACTCTTTTCCCTTGGTGTCCGCATTGAGCAAAACCGAAGACAGGGAGCTGAATAATATCTGAAAATCCCGTTTTTAGCGAGTCGTGGATGAAACGGTATTTTTTACCTTCTCTAATAAAGTATCCTTTTAAAACGAGTTGGTTGAGCTTGTTGAGCACTGTTTGTGGATGATTTACTCCGATGCGATCTGCTATCTCTCTGAGAGTGTATTCTTCGTCTTTTTCTTTTTTTTCTTTGAAGAAGTTGACCAATGCTTGCTGAACAGGGTCGAGAACTCTAGAATAGGTCATGGAGATATCGATAATAACATAAAAAAACAAATTTTTGACAAAAAAGACTATATCGATTTTTATTATAACTTCAAGTGCTTTTTGACAAAAAATCACTTTTCTTTTGACAAAGTGTCATTCTATTGTAAGAATATTTTGGTTTTTATGCTACAAAATGTAAGATAACACCTGCAAATTTTTGTACGTTGGTGACTTTTTTTGTTTCTCCATTCTCGAGTGTTATTTCTCAGAAATCTCACATTTGACCTCACATTTCTGGATAAAATGGGGTTTTGTCAAATACCAATACTTCTTGTCAGCTTTCTTTTCCTGTTGAGTCTGAAGTTGGGATTTCTATTCTTTTTAGCAGTTTTGCTTCGTTAAAATTGAGGTTTTCGTACCCGATAAACTCGGTTTGTGGTATTCCTTCGAGGTATTTTGACCAGTCGATTCCCTTTTTAAACATTTCTTTGGTGGATTGGCGGGATTTTTCTTTGGCTTGGCTCATGGCTTTGTGAAATCCTTCTTCATCTAGGGTAAGTCCGTGTTCTTTGAGTACGTTTTTTGTTAATTCAAGAGGAAATCCATAGGTGTCATATAGTTTAAATGCTTCGTTTCCAGAGAATGTTTTATTTGCGGGGTCTTGGGTGTTTATAAGTTTGATTAGAATGGCGTGTCATTCACGAACGGTTTTGTTGAATAGGTTTATTTCTTCCATCATCACTCTGATAATCTCTTCTTGATCGAATGCCCTGAGGTCTTTTACGCTTTCTAAGAGCTCTTTTATGATATTTTCATATGAAATGTCTCCAAGTAATTTGATATTAAATACCATTCTTCTGATAATCATTCTTAGTACGTATCCAGCTCAAATATTGGAAGGTAGTAGTCCGTCATTTATCAGCATAAAGGCAGTTCTTGCGTGATCTGCGATAATTCTGAAAGGTTTTATATGGTCGGTATATGTTGAGCCAGTAAGCCTAGCAATCACTTGAAGCATCGGAGTAAATAAGTCTGTCTCATAGACAGATTCTACATGTTGTAGAACGCTACACATTCTTTCGAATCCCATTCCTGTATCGACGTTTTGTTGTGTAAGCTTACTTAGTTTTCCTGCTTCGTCTCTGTAATATTCCATAAATACGTTATTTCGGATCTCCATTCGGTTATCTTCATCATTTTCTACGTTACTGCTCTCTGGAGGGAATTCTGACTCCCCTACTCGATAAAAAATTTCGGTATCTGGACCGCACGGTCCAACTGGCCCTGGAGATCGTCGGTTATTTTTTGCGGGGAGATAAGAAATCTTGAGATTGATTCAGCTTTTTTTCCCCTCTTCTTCTCGATATGATGCAGTTTCTTCGTCTCTTGGTGCGTTTTCATCTCCTGCAAATACGGTAACGGCAAGTTTACGTGGGTCAAAATTGAGTACTTTGGTTAGGAATTCTCGTGATCGGTGGATGGCATCTTTTTTGAAATAGTCACCTAGAGACCAATTCCCCATCATTTCAAAAAATGTAAGATGAGAAGCGTCTCCTACTTCGTCAATATCTACGGTACGGATACATTTTTGGATGTTGAATAGTTTTTTTCCTAGCGGATGTGGTTTCCCCATGAGGTAAGGGATCAGTGGTTGCATTCCCGCTACGTTGAATAATGCTGTCGAGGTTTTATCTGCTATGAGAGAAACTTCAGGTAGTTGTTTGTGGTTTTTTGATATTCGAAAGTTGAATCGGAGTTGACGTAACTGTGTTGAAGAGATCATAGGATGACGGATTCATAAGGTAGTAAAATCAGATTTTTTCTGTTTTAAGGAAGTTTAGGGCGATTTTCAAGAGGTTTTTTGTTGTAACGGAGAAGGAATTGGTTATGATGATGAGATGAATTTTTATACTTGATTTTATCATACTGATTGTCGGGTTGCTCCATTGCAATTGTGAGCTACGTTTGACGATCTTGTCTTGGAAACGGAGCGTTTTGCTTTTTTTGAGGAAGGTAACGGATATCGTGGATTGAAGCGTTTTTTACAGATAGGCAAGACAGTGATTTTTGATAATCACAATCATGCATTGTTTTTTTGGTATGAAAAATTCTTAGAGATGAGGAAACAATATGCTGGTTCTGAAGTGCAAGGTTTGAATGTCGTTCATCTTGATCAGCATTCTGATAGGAGAGATAATGTGTATGTATTTAAACCGGAGCGGTTGACTGCTGATTATTCGAAAGAGGTCTTTGATTTTGTGCAGGAGAAGACGGAAGTTGGGAACTTTATTACTCCTGCATTACTATCGGGATTGATTGGGAATTATTATGAAATTAGGACTGAAGCTTGATTCTGTGATTTTAAAGCGCCAGATGAATATGTTTTAGATATTGATTTGGATTTTTGGGCTCCTGAAATGGGTATCGATTTTCAAAAAACATTGTCAAAACTTCAAACTTTAATTGATCAAGCGAGCTTGGTGACGATAGCAACTTCTCCTTATTTTTTGGATCAGCAGTTTGCAATGACCTTGCTTTCCCAGCTTAAATTCTTATAATTCAGGGGATATGCTATTGATAGGAGACCTTCATATTACTTCAAAAATTCAAGATCGTTTGCTCGAAGCAGTTAAAGCATTTGTAGCAAATCATAACGAGGAGAAAAATCTGATTTTTCTTTGAGATTTTGTGTATCATTTTAGTTATGATAGAAAGGCGTTGGGGGCTTTATTTGACTTATTTTTGCAGTGGTATAAAGAGGGAAAGCAGCTCTATATTCTCGCAGGGAATCATGATTGGATGGGACAATTTTTTGTTTTTGACGAAGGAAGAAAGACATTTGAGTTATTTCAGTCTGGTATTAAGTTTATTACGAAGCCTTTACTTGAAACGATTGATGGTGAACAGGTGCTGTTTTTGCCTCATATGTTGGAGATTTATTTGGAAGATTATCCGTGAATTGAAGAGTTTCAGGATGAACAGTATCAGCAAATGATTAAAACAAATCATAAAAATCTGATCTTTTCAGCGAAATTGAATTTATTACTTTCTTATTTTCAGGCACAGCAAGCAGGTACTTTAACGGTCATTCACCATTATTATTTTGATGGAGTGGCCTTTCCTGGGCAAAAGTCGAAATTTTCTTTTAAAGATTTAGCATTGGATCAAAAATGGTTAAATCATCCTAGATTAAAACTGATTTCTGGTCATCTGCATCAGGCTTTTTGTTATCAAAATTATTTATGCACAGGAAGTACTTGGGCAACTTCTCTGCTTGAAGAAAATCAACTTAAAGCTTTTTGGAAATGGAATAACGATGGAGTTTTTTGCTATGAGACAGGGGTAAACGCTTATCTTTCTCTGGATTTTGATGCGAGAAAGTGATCCTTGAGAAATGAAGATGTTCAGGCTTTTCATTCTTTATTAGAGGATAAATTTAAGATGAATTGTCAGAAAGTTGCGGGGATTCCTGTAATGTTTGAGCCTCATTCAAGTTTTGATCTTAAATATACTACGTTGTTTCTCAGAGTTCCTGAATTACATTATACGCAAATGGATCAATTTGCTACTCCTGAGCTTCAGAATTCTTTATCTGATTTGAGATTAAAAAAACAACATATTCCTGTAGAAGATTTATTGGGACAGTTACAGGCAGCTGATAAATGAAATCTTCAAGGAAGTTTTACTGCTTGGGTAGAATTATTAAAAAACTTACTTAGAAAAAAATATCCTCAGGATTATGATGGGTATGAATCGTTGTTGCAGGAATTGCATCTGTTGTAATTCTTCAATATTGTTTATTTTGGTATTTTGTTGCATATGTCGGAATCTATAGAAAAGCATCCACATTTTATTGAGCTTGAAAATGTTAAAAAGACGTATGGTGGACCTGATATGGAACCTGTACATGCTTTAAAGGGAATTAATTTGATTATTGATGATGGAGATTTTACTGCGATTATGGGCCCTTCTGGATGCGGGAAATCGACGTTGATGAATATTGTAGGTTTGCTTGATGCTCCAACTTCTGGGAGCTATTTTTTGCGTTGACATAAAGTTGGAGTGATGACTCAAGATGAATGGTCCATGATTCGTAGACAAACTATTGGTTTTGTGTTTCAAGGATATAATCTGTTAAAAAGAATGCCTGCGCGAGAACAAGTTGCTTTACCTTTGGGTTATTTAGGGGTTTCTTCTAAAGAAAAAAAAGAGAGAGCTGCTCATGCTCTGGAGATTGTTGGGTTGGGAAATAGGTTGGATGCGCTGCCTAATCAACTATCTGGAGGACAACAACAGAGGGTTTGTATTGCACGTGCTTTAGTAACTAATCCTTGACTTTTATTAGCGGATGAACCTACGGGAGCATTGGATTCTAAGATGTGAGAGGAAATTTTACGGTTATTTAAAAGGTTGAACGAAGAAGAGAAAAGGACCATTTTGTTGATTACTCATGATCCACAGATTTGAGCGAGTGCGAAACAATTGATTAAGATGAAGGACGGGGAGTTTGTGGAATAATTTTATGTTTTGCAACTTCGGTTTTTAGCTCATTTATTCCTCCTTTGAGGAATTCTCAGACAATGTCAGCTTTTTTTTCTTTTTTGTCTATGAGCTCGGAAACATATTTTTTGCCAAAAAGTCTTGCACAGAAGAAGGTATTGATGTGTTGTATTATACTCATGAATAAGTAGGAGAAAAATAAAACTGAAAGATTTTGGGTTATGCCTCGGATTTTTGCTATTTCTCAAAACGTGGTTTCGTATGCTGTGTCTTTATTTTTGCTTTTTGAATAGTCTTTTTCGAGTTATTTTGATGACAAAGAGTGGGCCATACAGCGTATTGAGGCATTTTTTGAAATTCCTTTTGGGATCGGAGCAGAGTCTCCAAGCTCGTTCGAGTTTAATTTTTCTGATTCGTAGTGGGGCTCTTTTTTGTCCTCCACCTCGCCAGTCAAATAATCCTCCAACATTCATGACGATGAGTTGGTGTTGTTTGATTTTTTCGTAGTTTTCTTGTGTTCGGAGCTCTTGTAGGGGGATGGTGGGTGTTGATCTTCCTTGTAGGAGGATGAGGGTGCTTTTATTTGCTGTGATGATTGCTTTTTCTGCTTTTCATCGGTCGAAAGGAGTATATCCATCTTGCGCGTAGATTACCTCAATCCCCATTTTTTCTATGAATTTATAGGCTTTTGGGAGGATCTCGGGTTTTGTCCCGTAGCAAAGGACACCTATGTTCTCTTTTCAGATTTTTTTGGCTGTTTCCTTTAGAAAAAAAGGAGTGAAGTCTGTCCCGTTGAGATTTGGGAGTTTTGAAGTTGTTGATTGAATGAATCAGAAGGTAGTGAGATATCGATATAGGAGTTGAAGAGCTATTCCATCGGGGAGAAGATAGTCGCCTTTTTCGAGGATCTCTGTGTATTGTTTTCTTTGCTTAGTTTCGTTAGGTTTTTCTCATTTCTTTGGGTGAGAAGATTGCTCTTCAAAGAGTTGTTGTGCGTGAATTTGAGCGTAATACAAAAAATTGATAATGCAAAAATGCTGTTTTTGGTAGGTAGCTAAAATGTCGGTGGTAAGCTGCTCTGGAGTTCAGAGGTAGCACTTTTGAAGAAGTTTTTCCATACTTTATTGTTACGGTTTCTTGTTTTGATTGCAAGGAAAGTTTTTTGGATGCTGTTATTCCCTTCCAATTCTGATAAATACGCAGGTTAAAAGTGCAAAAACAAAGGCTTGGACTATGGCGGTTAATGCTCCTTGGAGGTAAAAAACGAGAGGAATGAGAAAAACCGCTGAAATCCCATGGAGCCAACTGATGGTTAGGGAACTGAGTATGGGAATAATGATGGCTAGCAGGATAGAAGAAGCAAACATATTTCCGTAGAGTCTGAATGCGAGGGAAATGACTCTGGCTATCGTTCCAATGAGATTGAGAGGATTGAGTAAATATTTTTTTAGAAATTGTGTCAGCTTTTTACTTTTTATTTCAATAATTAGTGTGATGATTACGCTACAAATTGCGAGAGCTAGAGTGAAATTGAGATTTCCCGTTGGACTGGCAATGAGAGTGGAAAGGTTGGGAAACGGAGTAATTAGGATATCGATAGCGAGCCCCAAGAGGTTGGCGATGAGAATGATGAGAAATAGGTTGATGACGTACGATCTAATTCGGAAAGGAGCGTCAGCGCCCACAACTTCTTCGAAAAAATCATAGACTTTTTCAATCAACATTTCAGTGAATATTTCGATTTGATTTCGCTTCTCTCTTTGCTTTGAGTATTTCCTGTTGAGTGCTACAAAAATTGCCCATCAAGAGATGATTGTTGCGATGGCTAGAGAGCCAATTATGAGGGGTTGAGTAAGAAATGAGATGATGGAATCCATTATGTTTTTGTTGGGTAGTAGATATTATCTGACTTTTTTAATTTCAAAACCTCCTGGAGTATCTTTAATTTCGAAGCCGGCTTCTTGGATTTGAGCTCTGAGTTGATCGGCAAGAGCGAAGTTTTTTTCTTTTTTTGCGTTGAGACGGTCATTTGCGAGCGTGAGGATTTCGCTTGGGATTGCTGTTTTTTCTCAGGCGTTGGTTGTATTGCTGTTCTGGAAAAGATCACATTTTAAGATATTTTTATCGAATCGTTGGATGATTGTCAGCGTTTTTTCGTCTGGTTTTGCAAGGATAGAATTGAGATTTGAGAGAAATTTTGGAGTATTGAGGTCGTCAGAAAGAGGCTCAGCAAGTGCTTTTCGTTGTGGGTTATTGATCTTTTCCTGCTTTATTGTTTCGTTATCTAGATTTGTGTCGTGAGGCGTTGTTGTGGTCAGCTTTTTTTGTAAATTATGACGTGTAGTTTGAGCTTGTTTGAGGGCGTCCCATGTGAAATTTTGAAAGGAACGATAATGAGCCATAAAGAAGAAAAATCTGAGGTCCAAAGGAGAGAATCCTCTTTCGATAATATCTGTGAGCGTATATACATTTCCGAGTGATTTTGACATTTTTCCCCCGTCGATTTGAAGGAATTCGTTGTGAACTCGGTAATTGACTCGGCGATCGGGATGATGTAGGTCAAATGCTGCTTCTGATTGGGCGATTTCGTTGGGATGATGGATGGTGATGTGATCAGCTCCTCCATGATGGATATCGAATTGTTTTCCTAGGTATTGACTGGACATTGTACTACATTCGATATGTCGTCCAGGAAATCCCATTCCATATGGAGGGAATTCTCGTTCCATTTGTCTGGTTTCTTCTTTTGGAGAAAATTTCCAGAGAGCAAAATCTGTGGCATGTTTTTTCCCGTTCATTTTTACCCTTTCTCCTGCATTGAGGTTTTCGAGCCTTTTTTTGTAGTTGGGGCCCATGAGCTCTCCATACTCCTCTACTTTGGACGTGTCCATATAAATTCCGTCACCCTCAATAATGTATGTATATCCTTTGTCGATGAGTGTTTTGACCATTGCGATTTGTTGTGGGATATGGTCGGTAGCACGTGGCATTACGTCAAAACGTTCAATATTGAATTGTTGGAGGCCGTCGAGGAACTCTTTTTCGTATTTTTTTGCTACTTCTCGTGCTGTGAGTCAGTCTTTTTTAGCTCCTTTTTCTAGTTTATCTTCTCCTGTGTCTCCATCTGAGGTGAGATGTCAGACATCGGTAATATTCATTACGGATTTTACTGGGTAGTTATAGAGGTTTTTGAGTACGTTTCTGATGAGATCTGCAGTAAAAAATGCACGATAGTTCCCGATACTTGGCGTGGAATATACCGTTGGACCGCAGGAATACATTCCTACCTGTTTGGGATCGCGAGGTGTGAAAGGTACTTTTGAATGAGTAAGTGTATTGTAGAGTTGAAGCATTATATCCTAGTTAGTTATAAAAACTTGTTTGTTACTGTAGGGATTTGAGGTGAATATTTCAAGGGGAAAAGGAGGAAACTTGCTTATTTGATAGGTTGTATTTTCTTTGGAGGATTAGAAAGAAAAAGCTGATTAGGAATTTCTGAAACAACGAATTGAGGCTCCGTATCTACGATAAGCAGAAGATCTAGTTATTGATTTGGAAGCTTCACCGAAGCTTACTCGATAACTGTAGTTTTGAGCGGAGTATGAACTAGATGTCCAGTAGTATCCATTCGTTTCTAAACGTTGTAGCGTTGCGTTACTATATAGGCGTCGACCTGCTAGTGGTAAAGCAAATTTGCGTAGAATAAGTCTGTTCTCTACTCCTGAGAGTAGCTGAGATCGCTCTAATGCAGAAGGAATGTGATATCCGTCAGGACATGGCCCTTGACGATCTCATCATGTTCCTACCCCGTTGCTTGTTGTGGTATCTCCTGATCCTCATCGCAAATTCCTATTATTTGAGCTATCCCAGTAACCGTATTTAACAAATGTAGCACTAGAATAAGGATTGCCTGGTCAATAAGCGGAAGCATTTACTCTGGTTTTGTTATTAGGAGTGTATGTGGCTACAAAAGCATCTCCCATAGGATAATTATTTCCTCGTTGGTAATAATTACCGTAACTTTCTTGATTGTTTCCATTGTATACTTCAGTTGCTCCTAGGTTACATGCCATAATTGTAATTCCATTATGTGTGATGTCTGGAGCTCCTGCACAAGGTGTAGCAGCAGGAGGATTGTATTCGTTTTTGAAACAACGGATTATCTCACCATTTCCGCGATTTCCATGTGATGCTCTAGCGTCTATATAGTAGTAAGGAGGAGATGCGAAACTCATATCATAGGCGGAAGAAGTGTTGTTGTAAGGGCTGGATGACCAGTATGATCAGAAAAAGTATCCTTCTCCGTTGAGTAGGGTTGCGTCGCTAGAGTAACGAATTCCTACGTATGGGAAAAAGAGGGTGTTTTCAAGGATATCGATTCCCTCGGCGGATTCCGATACATCTCGAAGTAGTACATTTCGCTCTAAAATGGAAGGGATGTGGTATCCTGTAGGACAAGGTCCTTGACGATCTTCTCGTGTACCACTTCCATTTTTCGTCGTGGTATCTCCTGTTCCTCATCGGAGATTCTTATTATTTGAGCTATCCTATTGAGCTTGCTTAATAAACGTTGCACCAGAAAAAGGATTATTTGGTCAGAATGCTGAGGCGTCGCTTTTATCCGTTGAGTTTGGGGGATATTCTCCCGTGAGTTTACCGTCTCCCATTGGATGATTATTTCACCATTGATAATAGTTACCATAACTGGCTTCTCCATTCCCTACTTCCGTTGCTCATAGGTTACATGCCATAATTGTGAATCCATTGTAGGCAATATCTTCAGCTCTCCAACATGGTACTCCTTCTTCCGCAGGTAGAGGTCACGGTTGTGGACAGTCAGAATAATCCTCCATTGCACAAAATTCTACTTCTTCACTACAGGTTAAGGTTACTACGACGCTTCCACTTGTCCAAGAATTTGGATCATAGCTTGCGGTACAGATAGGCGCGGTCAAATCCGCTGATTGAGGTGTTGCTTTTTGTCAGCGGATTTCTTCATCTCCTGCATCTTCTAATTCAATTGAGAGCTTCCCTGTTATTGTGCTTACTTTTTTTTCTACTTTACCGAGAAAGACTTTTTCACTAAAATGAAGGAAATTTGGACTTGTACTAACGTAAAAAACGCCTCCTGCAAAGGAACAGAAAAAGAGTAAAAAAAGTGCGTTTTTTACGATGTTTGGCATGATATAAACGCTTCGTAAAGAAGCTTCTTTAGTGGTAGTTTTTTTTCACTTAATTGCAAGAAAAAATGTGTCAAATCTATTATTATACTCCAAAATTTAAAAAAGTCAAGAGGAAATTTTTGGGAAGGGAGGTTGGCTTTGAAAACGGAGAGGAAAGCGTTATAGTAAGTCAGATTTTTATATCTTTTGAAGATATTTTTTGATGACCGCGAAATCTCCAACACTTGTTGCTCCTGGAGGCTCTTATACTAAGGCTTTAGTTGCGAGTGCTTATGGTGCAGAAGAGGTTTATGTTTGAGTGCCTTTTACGTCGCTTAGGATGAGGCAAAATAAGCTTTATAGTTTTGATGAGTTACAAAGAACGGTGGAACAACTCCATGCTTACGGTAGTCAGGCTTTTTTGACGATGAATATTTTCCCCAGAAATACGGATATTCATATTTTTGAATCTGTGGTGGAGAGAATTTCCGAATTACAACCTGATGCAATTATTTTTTCTGATCCTGGAACGTTTCATACGATTAGGAAATATTTGCCTTCTACTCCCCTGCATCTTTCGACTCAGACGACGACACTCAATTATGCTGCAGTAAAATTCTGGGCTGATTTGGGAGTAAAAAGGATTGTTTTGGCTCGTGAATTGTATATTGATGAAATTGCGGAGATGAAAAAGCAGGTTCCAGAGATTGAATTGGAGGCTTTTGTGCATGGAGCAATGTGTATGAGTTATTCGGGGAGATGTTTATTGGGAGATTATCTTTGATGACGTGCGGGAAATCGCTGAGAATGTAATCATGCATGCAGGTTTAAATATAGAGTGTTTTTGGAAGAAGAGAGAAGAAGCTGAAAATTAATGGAAGTTACGAGTGATGAAGATGGAGAACATATTTTGTCTTCTAGGGATTTGTGTACGATTCGTAAACTTGATCAGGTGCTGCCTGTCGTTGATGCCATGAAGATTGAGGGAAGAAGTAAATCAGAATTTTATGTAGGTGCGATTGTGAAAGCGTATAAACATGTGCGTGATAGTTTGCTCGCTGGGAAACAGCCAGATGAACGTATTATGAATTTGGTACACATGGTGCCTCATAGGGAGTATTGGGAGGGATTTTTGTTTAATTCATTGAAAGATTTTCCTGATGGAGAAAGTGTTCCGCAAACTACTCGTGAACTAGGAACTGCAGGTCCGCTTTTTGCGCGTAATTTTTATGGAGTATTTGAGCAGGAGACCATTGAAAAATGAGGAAAACTTTATCGCTCTTTGGCTCCTAAAGAAACTCTTGTTAGAGGAATGAAGTTGAAGTATTTAACTCCTGAAGCGATGGGAGAATTGGTAATTGAGGATATTTTAGATGAAAAAGGAAAAGAGAAAGAAAAAGCTGATTGTAATTGTGGTAAGGTGTTTATTCAGACTTCTTTGTCTGATTTACAGGCATGGACATTGCTTTATGTGGAGCCTAAGATGTAAGAGATTTGCTGGTAGTGACCATATTTTTAGCTAGTTTTTTATGGCTGATGAAAGAGACTCTAGGAAAGAAGGTGAAAAAAAATCCTCGTTCTGCGGATTCTTCTTTTAAGAAAGGGAAAAATGTGGGTAGTATTGTTGCTATTACGGGTGTTGTTGTAGATGTGCATTTCCCCTATGAAATGCCGAATATTTATGATGCTTTATTGGTAAGTAGAGCCAATGAACATGGTCAGGAAGTTGTGATTGAAGTGTTGCAAAGCTTGGAGAATCAGGTGTTTAGAGGGTTAGCTATGACGAGTACGGATGGACTTAGGAGAGGTGATGCAGTAATTAATACGTGAGAACCTATAACAGTCCCCGTTGGGAAGGATGTCCTTGGAAAGGTTTTTGATGCAATGGGAAAGAGATTGGATCTGGAAGATCAATGATGATCGAAGATTTTACGACCTATCCATCGTAAAGCTCCGGTATTCACTGAACTTTCTACTACTATTGAGGTATTGGAGACAGGAATCAAGGTGATTGATTTGCTTTGTCCGATTTTAAAGTGAGGGAAAGTCTGACTTTTTTGAGGGGCGTGAGTTGGAAAGACGGTCTTGATTCAGGAATTTATTCGTAATATTGCAATCGAGCATCATTGAGTGTCAGTTTTTTGTTGAGTTTGAGAAAGATCTCGTGAAGGGAATGATTTATATTTTGAAATGAAAAAGACTGGGGTCCTTAAAAAAACAGCAATGGTCTTTGGACAAATGAATGAGACTCCGTGACCACGTACGAGGGCTGCGTTCGCTGGATTGACGATGGCTGAATATTTTCGTGACGAAGAAAAAAAGGATGTCTTGCTCTTTATTGATAATATTTTTAGGTTTATGCAGGCATGAAGTGAAATTAGTGCGTTGATGGGAAGAATTCCTTCTGCGGTAGGATATCAGTCGACTTTGGCAAGTGAAATTGGAGCATTAGAAGAAAGAATTGCTTCTACGGATCATGGTTCTATTACGTCTGTACAAGCTGTGTATGTGCCGGCAGATGATTTAACAGATCCTGCTCCTGTTGCGGTGTTTTCTCATTTGGATTCCACTATCGTTCTTTCGCGTGATATTGTAGAAAAGTGAATTTATCCTGCGGTAAATCCTCTGGAGAGTTCTTCCGCTATTTTAACGCCAGAAGTTGTTGGTCAAGAGCATTATGATGTGGCTCAAGAATGCCTGAGATTGTTGCAGAAATATAAAGAATTACAGGATATTATTGCGATTTTGGGGATGGATGAATTGAGTGATGAAGATCAGATTATCGTCCAAAGAGCCAGAAAACTTGAAAAATTCTTCTCGCAACCATTTTTTGTGGCTGAAGAATTTATTGGTCAAAAATGAGTGTTTGTGCCTCTATCTGAGACGATTCGTTCTGTCGAGAAAATCCTCTCTGGTCAAATGGATGATGTGAATGAGAGTGAATTGATGTATTTAGGTGCTTTACCTTAGAGCGAAAGCCATAATTTGAGATGAACTTGCAATGCTGTTTTGTAAGAGATTTGAAAGTATTGCTTGTCCCTGTGCTTTCATTTCTGAGTTGGAAGTTGTCGTAGAATTGTAGATATTTAGTCGTGTTGTTAGGATTTGTCTTTCATCTTGTGTTAGTTCTTCGACTGGAGTAAAATTATTCTGAATAACAGCTCCAGCTGCGGATTTTACTTTTTCTACATCAATAGTTTTCCCGTACACACTTGCAATTTCTTCAAATCCTCCACCTGCACTAATTTTATTCATTAATACGTTTCCTACTTGAGAGTATAGAGTATTTACTTCAGAACTGAAATATCTCATCACAGCAATTTTTGCTCTCATTAGCGTGATTTCATCTGGAGTATTTGCTCAGAAGTATTGTTTGATTTCTTCGTCGGTGAGCTTGAATGCGTAGTATGTTCCTATATTATTGGTGCTGATAAGATCCAAATATCCTGCTTGAGCAAGTCTTACAAGATTAGCAATAGCACCGTATTCTTCAATGACTCCTGAAACAGGATCGAGTTTTGCAAAGAAACGTTGGAAGAGAGATTCGTTTCCTTCTCCCATTCCGACACTTCCGATGTTTTGATCAATGATGAAGTAGGTAATATTATCTTCTTTGAATCTCCAGTATGCTTTACATAAATCGTTGTCTGAAGCGTATTTTCGTAGATTTGAGGTTGCTCCTCCTTGAATATTTCGTTGATTTGGGAGAAAATATTGAATATATGTTCCTTCAATTGCTATTCCATCTTCATTTGCACGTCCATCTAATGCTTTGATAATAGGATTGTATTGAGGGAATTGTAGGTTAAATACGTGTTTTGCGGAGTAAGGGAAGATGGTTTTAGTTTTTTGTTGCAATTGTGAGGTGAGGACCATTTCTTGTCCAAAGCTTCCTTTATATTCAACAAAAGGTCCTGTCGCTCCTTGAGAAGCGATTCTGATGAAGTTTAAGAATAATTGGATAACTATGGCAAGTAAGATAATTCCTAAGATGAGGTACAGCTTTTTATCTTCTTTTTTGCTATGAAGCGTCATGAAAAATGCTACTAACGTCATGATTGTCCATGAAATGAGTACTGTACCGTATCGGAGAATTGCAGAACCAATAATTCGCCATATTCCTCGTCCAATGAGTGTTGTAAGGGAAAGTGAGATTAACGTCTTGTCTTTTTTGATGATTGCGTAAGGGAGAGCAACAATAAGGATGATGAATATTACAATCCATGTAAATCCTAGGTCGGTATAGTAAGAACTGAGATTTTGAAGAGATCGGTTGAAAATGATATTGGTTGGTACTAGGTATCTGTAAGGAATTGAGAGAGAATCAGCCTTAGAACTAATAGCGTACGCTTGATAAAATTGTCTGAGAGCTACAATGTAATCACGATATTCTAGTGGATTGAAAGTTTCAGCTTCTCCTGACGTATTAAATGCTTCGATGGCTGTTTTTAACAAAAGACCTCCTTGGCTTTCTGGATTTTCGAGTTTAAGGTAGATGTCTGAAAGTGCGGGAATGTCGAAATTATCAACTGCTGTAGCGTTACTACAGAGAAGTTTTGCGGCTTGATCGAATCCGTAACAGGTTTCTGAAGTTGGGAAGAAAAGTTTTAGTAGTCGATATACTGCATTTCCTTTGCTTGTAAATTCTTTTCGTCCATATCCTACGTATCTTCCTAGGTCTTCATTGCTTTGTGGAGCGTCTGTGAGTCCTTCCATGAGCTCTTGTTTGCTTCGAATGTTTCCTGCAGTGAGACATGCGTCTGCGCTTTGCTGATCATTGAGTCGAGATGAGGTTGGTTGAACTCCTAATTCAACTGCTTGAGAGTTGATTATTACTTCGTCGATTATAGATTGTTCTTCGATAGAAATTTCAGTATTAGCTTGTGCGAGGAGAGATTTGATGATTGTTGTAGTATCGAAGGTCTCATTGTAAGATTCTTGGACGATGGACCGTGGAATCTTGAATACAACGAGCGTACATAAAAAGCTGATCATTAGTCCGCATAAATATTTGAAAAATGTTCAGATTTTTTCCCTGTTTTCTTCTTTTAAAAGGAGGACAAAGAGTCCGATGAGAGTGATGATGCTTCCTATGATGACGAGATATTTTGCTTGGGTAAGTGAGAGCATCTCATTAGAGGTGAGGATCTCTAAATATCTTACGACACCTGCTAATATTGCTCCTATTCCTAGGCTACAAATAGGCGAAAATCGTATTCCTATGAGGAAAATACCAAACAAAGCGATATCTACGAATGCAGTAGTTTTTGCAAGACATGCGAAAGCAAAGAAGATTCCTGATAAAATAAGGTATTTTCGAATTTCTTTTTTTTGCGCTTGCCCTTGTTGAAGAATGCCGAGGAAAATAATTCCGGAAAGCAAAGCCAAGGAAGAAATTGCCATTACTCCAAGGTCGGTTTTATTATCGACGATTACTAGAAAAGCTCCCATTCCTGAAGTCATTCGGAGAAGAAGTGTTGATCGTCAAATGGTGACTCCTATTTTGGAAGTGTCAGATTTTTCTTCTTTTTTGATTTGTTGGAGATAATCAGCTAGTTGATACACAATTCCGATACTCAGAATAATGATGAGAATTGCAGACAGAAAATTCATGGAAACTCCCATATTGTCAGGTGAAATTCCTAATCGTCCGTTGGTATGCTGTGTGAGAGAAAAGAAGAACGTAATGAAATGGTGCCACATTCCTGGCATACTGTTTAGTATCGTATTTCCTCGGTATACTCCTCCGTTTTCTGCGATGACTTTAGGGATAAACATGTAGGCATGATTAGCGTCTCGTGCAGTGGAATATGGGATAAATGAATTCTGGTATCCAAAGCAAAGATACATGATGGAGATCGTTAATAAGACTCCTAATGCAATAGCGTGAGATTTATGCTGTCTGGCTATCGTTTGTGCGTTCCTAAATAGGTCAGTGAGTAGTTCTCCATAGGTTTTTATGGTTTTTCTTTGGAAGTAGATAGCGATTCCGAGCCCGATAAACAGTGCTCGAGCGACTGGAGAATAAAAAATTCCAATTCCTACGCAAATTTGGATGAAGGCTAGAAATATACATAATCCGATACCAAAGGTGAAGAGCAATTCTTGTCGACGATGTTGAGAAAATTTGATGAGTTTCTGCTCTATGAGAGATCCGATTGAGAAAATTCCAGTTAATGTGTATGCTCCTATACAGATTAAAAAGGCAGTGTGAAAGAGTGTAATAAATCGTCCAAATCCTACGACATCTCCTTTGATTAGCACGTGTAATAGTCCAAAGAAGGTAATGGAAGAAGCTAGGATAATTAGCCGTTTTTTAATCGTGAATTTGGATGAGTTAAATAGATATAGTACAGGGATAAGGGCCATTGTTAGTGCTGAAATCACAAGTCCTCGATTTTGCCCTGTGGTTAGCATGCTTTTATAATAGGTATGATTCGCGAGGAAAGAAATAAAAGCTTGTCCTCAAAAAAATAGTAAAGCGATAATGAGCAATCCTCCTAACACGAGCGAGATTGTACGTGAATTGTTCGATTTCATTGAAGATCTTTACAAAAAAGAAATAAAAGTCAGATTTATTTCTTTTCAGTATAGGTATTTGATGGAGGGTTGCAAGAGAAAAGTTCTTTAAAACTATTGATAGTATGGAGTTTTTTTGGGTCTGCGGTCTCTAGGATGAAGGTCTTGGTATTCCCAATAAAACTGAGGGTTGAGATGATATCTCAAAAAATTTTGTAGGTGGTAATTCTGGTTGTTCGTTCTTTTTTTAGTAAGGTATCTTGCATCATAGCAAGAAAGGATTTTGTCGGTGCTGAGCCTGGATTAAATGTGATGGTACGCTCTGGCAATCTATGTTTTGCAATGATCAAAGCTATCGTCCCTCCTAGAGAGTGTCCTGTGACTCGTATTTGGTGTTCAGGATATTTTACTTTTACTTGATCAAAAAAGTCAAGTGATTGCTGGATTCTCACGTCAATGGCATTGGTTCCTAGGATAATTTGAATATCGGAAATTATATCTTGAAGATCGTTAACGTCAGTTCCTCTGTATACAATCAGGATTCTTTGTTCTGTTTTGTGAACATATAAGTTATGTAGTGGGAAATTAAATTGTTCGTCAAGAATTCGGTCATTGATGCTTTTTTGACGCTGTGTTGGAGTTTTGTAACTTTCTATAGCGATATCTACGATTTGTCCGTCCTGCTGTGCGATATTTGTGTGGATGAAATTTTTTTGCGACAACAGTTTTGCGTAGATTTTAGAGATTTTATTGCTCAGATTCATGTTGCTGCTCTAAGATGGATAAAATAGTAGAAGACTGTAATGTTTTGAGTGTGTGCTGGGTTAATGCAGGAGAAATGCTGTTTTGGTAGAGATAGAGACAATTCCCTGTATATGCGATTTTGGTGATATCTAGCGCTTTTAGGTCGTGAATTGCAGAAAGCATTTCAGCAGAGAAAAAAAGCTGATCGGTATGTTGTGCAAATTGTACATCAAAACCTGCAATGGAAGTATTTTGTTGTTGCTTGGTCTGTTTGACGAGAGTTTTAATGGTCTTATATAGCGAGAAAAAGAACATAATAAACAATCCTATCAGATTGATGTATAAGAGCGCATTTCAAATGGTAGCTGGTAACAGACATAATAAAAGGAAAAAAATTGCTCGTTGTAACAAGGGAAATGCTAAAATTGTTGAGAGAATCCCTTGTGTTACACGTTCTTTGACGTTTTCGAGATTGATTTTTGCGGAAAGAACGTCTGGATATTTTGGGTTTGCTACTCCTAATTTATAGATCATTCCTTTTTGAATGATTGCGTGATCGGAGTTAAATGCTTCAAATTCTGCTCATTGCATAAAATATGTAGGTTCTACCTGTTGAAATGAATATTTGATATGGAGGTCGATCGTAGTTGGGAGGATGAATCCGAGTTTTTGAATCAGATTTTTTTGATTATTAAAAAATTTTTGAGAGGGTGAAAATGTGAGAGGAGATGATTGATATTGCTTAGTTGGCATCAGGGATATTGAATTATTATTTGTTTAAATCGTATTGAGAAAGATCAATTCCTGCGACGGTGTTATTGGTTTTATAATGATCGGCGTCGAATAAGTTTAAAATTCGGTTTCCTAATCCTGAAAATGTAGAGAAAAATTTTAGTGCTCCTTCGTTATCTCGTTCGTATTTTCCATCTCGAGCTTGCTTGATACAAAGTATTCCTATGATGAGTGTTGGAAGCGTGATGAGCACTCCTAAAACGGAGAAAAATGCTCCAAATACAGCTCCTAAAATGAATAAAATAACGTCTAAAAAAATGATTAATACTAGCAAAACAATCCATCAAAAGGCTTGTTTGATGTGGTGGTGCATATAAGGAGAGACATTTTCTTGCTGGAGAGAAAGGAGTAAGCCTACAAACATATACATTAACATTGCTTGCTTTTTCTCTGAACTAGAAGGAAGATAGGTCTGACCTTGTGTATTTGATGATAGTAGGTTTTGCATTGTGGGTAGATATGAGATAAAACATACTCATCATAAGTATAAAGAAACTAGTTAAAAATTGCAAATTTTGTGGTAGTAATCTGCTCTTTCTTTTTCAAAAAACTCTTGATTTTTTGTGTTGAAATTTTATCATGAATGTTATGGAACTTACTTTCGATAAAAAGGCATTAGAAGCGTTATATTTGATGGAAAAAACTTCCAATAATCTTTTTTTAACAGGGAAAGCAGGGACAGGAAAGTCTACTTTATTACGCCAATTTATCGCTCATACTCAGAAAAATATTGCAGTGTTAGCTCCTACGGGGGTTGCGGCGTTGAATGTTTGAGGATCGACGATTCATTCGTTTTTTCAGATTCCTCCTGTCGTTACGGAAAAAACTTTAAAAAAGGAGGCTAAATCTCAAATAGGGAATCCTAAATTTACGGAACTTGATGCTATTGTGATTGATGAAATTTCTATGGTAAGAGCTGATTTATTTGATCATATCAATCGTTATTTGCAGATTGTTTGCAAAAATAAGAAGCCTTTTGGCGGGATTCAGATGCTGCTGATTGGTGATTTGTATCAATTACCTCCTGTGGTAAGGAGAGATGAAGCTGAATTTTTTAGACAGACGTATGCAAGTCCTTATTTTTTTTCAAGTAATGTGGTTACTTCCGGGAAATTTACGTTTACTTTCTTGGAATTAGAGACAGTGTATCGTCAGCAGGATCAGCTTTTTCTTTCTTTTTTGAATGCTATTAGGACAAAAAATCTGACAACAACTACGTTTGATCAGCTTAATCAACAGGTTGTACGTACGGATGACTGGGAAATTGCTCCGTGAGAGATGTATTTGGCGGGGAAAAATGACGTGGTGGATCGTATTAATTTGCAAAAATTAGAGGAATTACCAGGTGAGGCGCAGCTTTTCCTTGGATCTTTGGATGGCGTGATGAGAGAACACAGTTTACCTACGGAAACGGAGCTGTGGCTTAAAGTGTGAGCACAAGTTATGTTTGTTGTTAATGATCCTAAAGGTAGATGGGTGAATGGGACGCTAGGAGTGATTACGGATATGAAACATAAAAGTCTGACTGTACAGATTTTTGGTGGAGAGGAAGTGCAGGTAACTCCTCATATTTGGAAAGTTTCTCAGTATGTGTATGATGAAGAGAAAAAGAAGCTTGAGGCGGAGGAAATTGGTTCTTTTTCCCAAATTCCTCTTCGTTTGGCGTGGGCTTGCACGATTCATAAGTCTCAAGGGAAAACTTTTGATCATGTGATTATTGACTTGCAAGGAGGCGCTTTTGCTCATGGGCAAGCCTATGTGGCTTTGAGTCGCTGTAAAACGTTAAAGTGAATTAAATTGATAGCTCCTTTAGATGAGGATTCCGTAATTCTTGATTCTTCTGTTGCGGATTTTATTTTGATGCAGAAATTACAGACTATTATTGCTCTGCAGCAGGAGGCAGAGATTCTTTATCGTTCGCCTCAGTGACCTTTGGAAAGAAGAAAGATTACTCCCCTTTTCGTCGGAGAAATGCAGTATGCAGGGCAGAATTATCTTGGTCTTAAGGCTTTTTGCCATGCTGAAGGACAAGAACTTCTTTTTAGTTTAAGGAGAATTTTGGAGGTGTTTTCTCTTGATTTTTAAAAGTGCTTTCTTATAGGTGTATTTAGGTTTTTTATCCTTTATTTTCTTATTATTTTCCTGATGAATCTCTCAACTTATGATCAACAAATGCAAAAAGCTCTTGCTTACTTAGAAAAAGAATTTCAAGGATTGCAGGTAGGACGTGCTACTACGGGATTGGTAGAAAATATTAATGTAGAGACGGATTATGGAGCAATGAAAATGAATGCAATTGCTTTAATCACTATTTCAGATAATTCAACGATTAAAATTGAGCCTTGGGATAGAGGAAACGCAAAGCATATTGCAAATGCTATTTATGAAGCAGATTTAGGAGTTGGTGTGGATAATCAAGGAACTTTCTTGTTTGTAAGAGTCCCTGCTTTAACTCAGGAAAGACGTGATCAAATCGCTAAGCAGGTGAAGGCTATGGGTGAAGAGACAAAAGCTAACTTGAGAAAAGTTAGACAAGAAGCTATGAATGCTACTAAAGCAGAATTTACAGCAAAAACAATCAGTGAAGATCAACATAAAGCGAATGAATCTCAGGTGGAAGAATTAACGAAAAAAATGAATGCCAAAGTGGAAGAATTGGTTAAATTGAAGGTGGAGGAAGTTATGAAAGTATAATGTAGTTATTCTGTCTTTGCTTCTGGTTCAGGTTTTTCTTCTCTTTGTTTTGTGCGTATCTGTATTTCCATTATTTCTTGTTCTTTTTCTCTAATTTTTTGAATATTTTCTTTGTTGCGGAGCTGTTCTTGCTCTTCTCGCTGTGCTTTTCTTAGTTTTTCTTCAGCTTCTCGTAATCCTTTGTCGCGTAGTTTTTCTGCTTCTCGCTCTGCTTTTTTGAGTTCTAGTTCTTTTTCTCGTTGTTTTTTCTCGTTTTCTTGTTTTATTTTTTCTCTTTCTAGGTCTCTAGTAAGTTCGTATTGTAGTGCTTCTTGAGCTCTTTTTGTGGCAAGAGCTTTTCTTGCTTTCTTCTCAGTTCTTATGGCTTCTTTCTTTTGGGTAATTGCACTATCAGAACTTAAAAAGCTCCAGTCATAGTAACTGACAGGCTTGTATTCTTTGTTTGTAATTTTTTCGTATTCTGTTCGCTTTTTTGCGCTTCCTGCGTATTCAATCATATGTCCGGTATTGAGTACGACGTTGGCTAGTGTTTGCTTTACTCTTCCAAAGGTGCGGTAACTTGGTTGTACTACTGCTTGTAAGGTTCCTTTGATTCAGCGAGCGGTAGCTTTAAAGGGGCTGACTATCCCCCTTTCCGATTTTTTTATATCGTTTGCTTTCTCTTTTTACCTCTGAAAAAGCGTCTTTTACTTGGTCTTTTGTCTGTCAGAGAAGATCAAAAATTTCTTCCCCATAACGAATCGCAGTATGGCTCACATCATCTAGTGCTTGTCCGGCGATTGCAATGGGTCTAACGGCAGTAGCAGCTGAGTTATAAAGTCTCCTTTTTATTGCCATTTTCTCTTACTTAAAAAGATAAAGTATCCTTTATTATATTCAAAAAATTAAAAAAGTCAATAGAATCTGATTTATTTTTCTTTTTTGGATAGATATCAGAGGATGATCCCGTAGATTATGAAGAAAAGGTAATTTACCATACTATCTTCAAAGACATGTAAGAAGAGTCCTATGGCGAGGAGAGCGAGAAACCCTAGTGTTGCTTTTTTGTATGCTGCGAGATTTTCGTGATCTTTGAGGGGGCGACGGCGTACTATTGGGAAAATAGTTAGGTACCATAGCCCAAATCCAATCCGTCCTACATCCAAGAGGATTTGGAAATAGTAATTTTCAGGTAAAATTGATCCGTTGTGATGGATTGCTGGTCATGAAGAGCCTAATCCCATTCCTCGTGGATGGGTGAAAATTTCTGGTAGAGCGGAAAGTTTTGAGGTGATGTGTGCTAAGGTTGATTCTCGTTTTAACAGTGAAAGAGCAATTACTACTGCGATAAGGGTGACTGCCGTGCAGATGATCAGCTTTTTTTTACTTTTGATGAGTGGTCGGTAGGTGAGCAAGATGATGAATATTGCTCCCAGGAAAACTGCTCTCGAAAGCGTGAGTGCCATTGCCAGGAGTCGTAGGATGAGTGTTATGATTCTGCGTGGGGTGAGCTTTGTGGTTGTTGCTTTTCCCTCTGAGGTGTGAAGTCGAGGTAGTACCCATGGGAAAAAGGCTAGGAGAAAATATCCGTAGTTATTAGGTCCGGAGAAGAGTCCTTGTCGGCGGAGAGTTCCTTCGTATCCTGTGAGGTAGTAGATCGGTGGATTATCCCCGAAATAGTAGTCATTGAGGTGGATTGTGTAGCCCATTGCTGCAAATCGTTCAGGTTTGAGTAGTTTGAGCACTTGTCGCAGGAATCCCAAGATGACGACTATTAAAAGGGCTATTTCTATGGTGTTGGTGTATTTTGAGGCGTTTTGGTCGAGCTTTTTGTGGTAAACAAAACCGATGAATGTCGATGAGAGTAAGATGAATATTCGCCAAAAGCCGTATTTTATTCCGATGAGGAGATCTGCGGGAGCTTTATTGAAAAAGAGATAAGAAAGCAGAACGCTGTACAGGAGTAATACGATGAATGAGATTCGGATTTTTTTTCGTTTTTTGAGATAAGATTTGAGAGAATGACGGTTGATAATTAGCAAAATGAGCAAAAAGACGCACCGCATTCCGTCTCTGATGAGGGAAGGCATTGATGCAGAAAATATTCCTAGTCCATAGATTGTTATGGTGGAAAAGATTTGATATATGCAGTTAAATAGTAGGAAGGCAGAGAGGAACGTCAACATTCCTTAGGGTTAAAAAGCAGATAAATCTAAGGTTTGTCTGAGTTCGTTTTCGTAGGCATCTTTTAGGAAGATGTCAACTACTGGTTCTGATGTAGTAAATGAAGCCATTCTACCTTGGAAGGAAAGGATAGTAGACTCCCCTGCCATAATTGCACCGGAGGTTATTGCAGATAATTCATCGTTGAAAATCAGCGTTGCTTCTCGCTTGTCTCCTTTTTGAGTTACTTTGGATTGTTCTCTCATCAAGTAAGGAGGCGTTTTGTCTGTGGTTTGTAAGACTACATTGATACTTGCGCGGTTCATTCCTCCTTTTGTGTTGGTCGCTTGTACTGTGATGGTATGAGTTCCCACTGAAAATTGTGAGAGATCTAGTATGGTACTTGCGATATTTTCTCTCGTGTTGGTCGTGTAGGTTTTGGATCGTACTTGTACGTCGTCGATTTGAGCTGATAGAGTTTTTAGGTTTCCGTCTGATTTTACGCTTACCATAAGCTCTGGTTTTTCGGAGATTCTTCGGTCGTCTTGAGGATTTAGGAAGGTTATGCTGGTGTCTTCGCTTAATGCTGGTTCTCTATTGGCACAGTAGTCTTTTGGAGCTTCGAAGAGAATACGTAGAGATGAGAGGCTTACTCTGCTTCCTGTATCATCATTGATTCCTCTCGCTGAAGCAGTGAGATAATTCTGAATATCTTGTGCATCTTCTTGTCCAGGCATAAATGATGAAACACTTTGGAAAAGATATCCTTGTCTGATTTGTTCGCTAGGGGTAAGAGGACTTGTCATACCTAAACATTCTGCATCGTATTCGATTTCTGTGACAGGATCGTCTACTTTTTTAGGAGCTAAGTATCCAATTGATGAAACAATCAATGATGAAGGTGTTCCTTCTGCTGGGAGATTTCCTGTGATTCTTGAGATAGAGATTCCTTGGGTATCTACATTAGTCATTTGAGTATTGCTGATGTAGCTGTTGGAAAGGAGTGCCTGCATAAATTGTTTGATTGGATCTGCATGGATTGTCCCTCCGAAAGCGTTTGCATTCATTGGAGTTGCGTTCGCGTTTCCAGCTCGCATCAGTACTAAATTGTCTGGAGTATATGCTGCTAATCGTCCATCTCTTGGGCGGTTTCCTTTGTCGGTTTTTACGTTAGATGTTCCAGTTTTGAGTGCATAGGTAAGACCTGAAACGTTGAATTTTGATACTCGTCCTGCCAATCTATTTGCAGGGTCGGAAAGGATTCTTCGCATTAAGTATTTTACTCCTTCGGGGATGAGTTCAGCTTTTTCTTCTGTTTCTTTTTGGTAAATGATAGTTCCGTTTGCATCTCTGATTTCTAGGATTGGGTTGATGGTTGCTGGAGTTTGCGTGGTAAGATGAGAATATGCTTCGGCAAGTTCAAGCATTGTTACCTCCCCTGCTCCAAGTGCTAATGGATATCCGTAGAAAATATCATTTGTGATACTAGAAAGTCCTAATGATTGGAGGTACGGTTTCACTGCGTCTTCTCCTCCGATTGCTAGGTACATTTTGACGGCAGGAATGTTTCTAGAGTGTCCGAGAGCGTATTTGAGCGGTAAAAGTCCTTCAAATCTATCGTCAGCGTTATTAGGTCTGTCTGGACCTACTTGGAAAGGTAAGTCGTAAATAGGAGTATCTATGGTGAGAGGAAGTTTTTGGAATCCTAATGAATAAATTAATGGTTTAATGGAAGATCCAGATTGTCTCGGTTTACGTACCATATCGTTTTGACCTTGGATTTCTTCATTGAAGTAATCGAGAGATCCTACATAAGCTAGGATATCTCCTTTATTCGTATCCAGATAGATCATTGCACTATTGGTTGCGTTGTTTGCGTATAAGGTACGAACGTTGTCGGTTAGAGCTTTTTCTGCCTGTTTTTGGATTTCATAATCGAGGGATGTTTTGATAATAAGTCCTTTTGTCAGCAGGTCTTCTTTTCCTTTCATTCCGTAGGCTTCGTAGTTTTCTTCTAGTAATTCTTTTACCCAAAAGACAAAATGCGGAGCTTTAATAGAGAAAGAGCTGGTTTTGAACGTAAGATTGAGTCCGTCGATGTAGGCTTGTTTCAGCTCTTCTGCGGTGATGTATTTATCTTCGAACATCCTACTTAATACTACTTGCATTCTTCCATTTGAGTATTTTACGTATAATTCTTTTCCTTCGCTGACGATGGTAAAAGATCAGAGCCCAACCAGAAATTTTGTAGAGGCGTTATCGGAATCTTTATTTGAAAAGTCAGCATTTCTGATAGCTTCGGAAAACTTTGCAATAATGTCGTTTTGTATGATTCCTTCGAAAGGATATTGTCTCCCTGCAGCATCGGTAATCGTGAAATATCCCATCAGATTTTTCTTTCCTGATTCTTTGAGAGGGCTGTAAGTAGTCGGGTTTCTAGGAAGAGATGCTAATACTGCAGATTGTGCAATGGAAAGATCTTTTGCAGAGACTCCGAAAAATGCTTTTGCAGCAGCTTCAATTCCAAATGAGTTATTTCCTAATTCGATGTAGTTCAAGTAGAGCTCCAAAATCTTATTTTTCATTTCGTGCTTGATCTCTGCATTGGAAAGATCGGGATTTTCAGCTTTAATTTGCTTTTGGAGTGTGGTATTCAGTCTTTTTGCAAGGATGATTTGACGTAATTTGTAGGCGATTCTCCTTGGGATATTAGCTCCCATTCCTGCTTTGAGCTTGAACACGTTGGTCATTAACTGCATAGGAAGCGTGGATCCTCCTCCACTTCTGTTGATTGCTGCACGTAAAATTCCTCGTGGATCGAGTCCTTCGTGTTCTCGATAACGCTGATCTTCAATTGCTACGATTGCGTTGATCATTTGCGGATTGATTTGGTCAAAATCCACGTATTCTCTATTTTCTTCGAAGAGTTTGTATAATTCTACTCCGTTTTTATCTTGGATGACGGTTGCTTGCGCAAGTTTGAGGTCTTTTACGGAGCTTACATCTGGAAGTTCTTTGAATACGTTGATATTCATTCGGATAGCTCCTCCGACAAGCGCGATTAATAGGATGGCAACCAAAAACATTCCAATGAATTTCCCAATTTTTCTTTTTTTATTGGAAGAGAATCTTTTGGGATTTTTGTGGGTAGGCTCTGGTAAGTGGGTATATGTAAAGACGGTAGGATTTGGCATTAACAAAAAGAAAAGAGATAAAGATATGGATTCTCTAGATTATAAGAAAACTGTCCTATATTTCTAGAGATTTTATAAAGGACTTTTTAACTATTTAACGAAAGTTTGCAAGAGGTTTTTTCGGTGGGAAATTTATGCCACTAGGTGTGTTTTTTCTTTGATATGTAGGGAGAAAAAGCTGAATTATTGTTTGGATAGAAGGTATCTGTATTATGGAGATTATCGCTATCTTTTTCTCTTTTGGTTACAAGAGAAACCGTGTGTCAAATCTGTTATTATACTCTGAATTTTAAAAAAGTCAATAGCAACTTGTGATAAAGTTACATTTTTTCGTGGAAAGTCCTTTCGATCACTTCTTTTTGGTGAGCCTTGGATAATCTGACGAAATTTACTGCATATCCGGAGACTCTAATTGTTAATTGTGGATATTTTTCTGGGTGTTCGTAGGCGTCCATTAGTACTTCTCTTTGTAAAACGTTTACATTGAGGTGATGTGCTCCTTTTTTGAAATATCCATCCATCATTGTAATCAGATTTTTTATCTGCTCTTCTGCATTAGCTCCTAGAGACATTGGTACAATTGAAAATGTATTGGAAATTCCGTCTTGGGAATATTGATAATCGAGTTTTGCTACAGAATTAAGGGAAGCAATAGCTCCTTTTGCATCTCTTCCATGCATTGGATTTGCCCCTGGTGCAAAAGGTTTTCCTGCTTGTCTGCCATCTGGAGTAGCACCTGTATTCTTTCCGTACATTACGTTGGATGTAATGGTGAGCAATGATAATGTAGGATTGGCGTTTTTGTACGTTTTATGTTTTTTGAGCTCTTCGAAAAAGAATTGTTGAATTTCTTTTGCAATTAAGTCAACGCGATCGTCGTCATTTCAAAATTTTGGGAAATCTCCTTCGATTTTGAAGTCCTTTGCGATGCCGTTTTCGTCTCTAATTGGAGTGACTTTGGCATATTTGATGGCAGAGAGTGAGTCTGCAATAATTGAGATTCCAGCGATTCCATAGGCAATATCTACTCCATAATTGGTATCTACAAATGCCATTTGAGCTTTTTCGTAGTAGTATTTGTCGTGCATATAATGGATGAGATACATGGCTTTTGCATATACTCTAGCGACTTCGGACATGGTCTTTTTGAAATTTCCCATTACTTCTTCGTAATTTAGTGCGCCGTCGGAAAGCTTTGGGATTCCTGTCATTACTTGTATTCCTTCGCTCTCTTCTCTTCCTTCGTTGATGGCTAGTAATAGTGTTTTTGGTAGGTTACACCTAGCTCCGAAATGCTGGATGCGTTTTCCGATTTCTTGGTAAGAAACGCAACAAGCGATACCGTAGTCATCTCCTCCTCTAACAGCTTGCATTAAATTGTCGTTTTCGTACTGGATGGAAGAGGTATCTATGGACGTTTTTGCGCAGAATTCTTTGAATCCTTGTGGTAATTCTGGTGATCGTAATACTGTGAGGTTTGGCTCTGGACTTGGTCAGAGATTATATAAGGTTTGTAAAAATCTGAATGATGTTTTGGTAACTTTTACTTTCCCGTCCTGAAAACGTCCTCCGATGGATTCTGTTACCCATGTTGGGTCTCCTCCGAAGATTTCGTCGTATGATCCAGGTCTCAAGTGGCGTACTAGTCTGAGCTTCATGACCATATGATCAATCATCTCTTGAGCTTCTGATTCAGTAATGAGTCCTTCTTTGAGCTCTTTTTCGATGTAAATGTCTAGGAATGAACTAACATTTCCAAGAGACATTGCTGCTCCATCTTGTTCTTTTACTCCTGCGAGGTAGGCAAAATACGTGAATTGTATGGCTTCTTTAGCTGTTTTTGCTGGTTTTGATACGTCGTATCCATACATTTCTGCCATCACTTTGATTTCTTCGAGTGCTGCGATTTGGCTACTTACTTCTTCTCTGAGACGAACTTTTGCGTCGTCCATCTCTCCTGAAATGGCATCAAAATCAGCTTTTTTTTCTGCTATGAGAAAATCAGCTCCATATAAAGCAAGTCTCCTGTAATCCCCAATAATTCTTCCGCGGGCGTAATTGTCAGGGAGCCCTGTAACGATGTGTTTTGAACGGTAGGTCCTGATTTCTTTGTCGTATACGGAGAATACTGCATCATTGTGGTTTTTGGTGTATTCGAAGATTTCTTTTACTCTAGGAGAAAGAACGAGATTTCTCTCTGCGAGTGCTTTTTCTACTACGCGGATTCCTCCAAAAGGTTTCATCCCTCTTTTGAGTGGTTTGTCGGTCTGAAGTCCTACAATCACTTCTAGGTCTTTGTCAATGTATCCTGCGCGATGAGAAGTAATTCTCGAAATAGTATCAGTATCGGCGTCTAATAGTCCATTATTATCTCTTTCTTGTTGTAGGAGTACTTTTACTTCTTCTCGTAGCTTTTTGGTCCTTTCTGTGGGCCCTTGGAGAAAGGATGCATCTCCTTCGTAAGGGGTAATGTTGTCGTATACGAATTGTCTTACGTTAAACATTTTTTGTATTTTATAAAGAAGTAAATTCTGAAAAATGACAGTATATAACTTGCTTTTAAATGCAAGATAAACTTAGAATATTGACTTGACGAAACGTCCTTTTTCGAGGTATTCCCTTCATGGTTTTTATGGAACGACTGCTCCATTGTCTAGCCTGATGACTTGATCTGCGTATTTGAGAATATTTTGATCGTGTTCAATCATTAAAATCGTATCTCCTCTTTCTAGAAATACTTTGAGAACGCGTAAAAGACGCTCAATATCTGCCATATGCAATCCTACTGTTGGCTCGTCTAGAAAATATACTGAATGTCCGCGATATTCTTTGAGTAAGTGCTTTATGAGTTTTAAACGCTGACTTTCTCCTCCTGAAAGCGTGTGAGCAGATTGTCCCATTTTAAGATATCCTAATCAAATATCACAGACTAACTGGAGTTCGTCGGTAATATGATCGAGCTCGTGAAAATGCTCTAAAGCGTCAGAAATATACATTTCTAGCACTTCGGCAATGGTTTTCCCTCTTCGTTTGATGGCTAGAATTTCTGGGCGGTATCTTTTTCCATGGCAAAGTTCACAAGGGACGTATGTATCAGGTAAGAATTGGAGTTCTATTTTTTTATATCCGTATCCATCACAGGCAGGACATGCTCCTTTGTCGGAATTGAAACTGAAGTAACTTTCGGTAAATCCGTAATATTTTGCCTCGGTTGTCCCTGCATAGAGTTTTCTAATTTTATCAAATACATTAATAAATGTCGCAGGACAAGAACGAGGGGTTTTCCCTATTGAAGTCTGATCTACGTAGATGGTATTGCTGATTTCTTCGTGTCCATAAATTTTATCTACAGCTAAATCTTTGTAAAATTCTTGTAACGCTAAATTCTCGAAATGATGGTACTCCTCTGCTCTCATTACGGGCGCTGAAAGGATTTCTTCTCGCGATAACCCTTTTTTGAGCATCTGGAGGCGGATGTAGGATTGCACGAATTTTTGTTTATCGTTGAGGAAGCGGAATAACGTGGAATACATCAGCGTTGTTTTCCCTGCTCCTGATTTTCCAGTAATGATGGTAAAACTTCATAGGTTGAATTCTACATTGATGTGTTTGAGATTGTATTTTGACGCTCCGTGAATGTGAATTTTGTGGTTGGAAGGCTTGTGATTGAAAACGACTTTGATCTCTTTTTCTCCTCTGAGATATTTCGCAGTTAAGGCATCAGAAGCTAAAAAATCCTGATATGGTCCATTGAAAACGACTTCTCCTCAAAAATCCCCTGCTTCGGGACCGATTTCTACGACTCGATCGGAGGCTTGGATAAATTCTTCATTGTGCTCTACGACGATAATGGTGTTTCCCATTGCTTTGAGCTGTTTGATGGCTTTGACGGCTTTCTCGATTTCGTCGATATCAAGTCCGATGGTTGGCTCGTCTAGTACGTAAACGATTCCTGTAAGCTTGTTTCCTAGCTGTTTTGCCAGTCTTAACCTTTGAATTTCTCCTCCTGAGAGTGTATCAATTTGCCTAATCGTCATTAAATACCCTAATCCTAGCTCTTGAATCGTGGTAATCCTATCGACGAGCGGTTTTGTGATACGTTGAATGAGAATCTGTGGTTGAGATGTGTGCTTTGTAAATAATTCGATGATTTTTAGCAGTTCAGAAAGCTGAATCTTTTGGAGGTCTCGGATATTGATTTTGATATTACCGTCGTTGAGTGGATGAGCAAAAGGAAGGTCGGGAAGCTCCGTAAAAAACTTTTTTTCTCATTGGTGTATTATTGAGGCGTCTTTCCCTATTTTTGATTCTGGAATCGTGAGAAATACGTGTAGACTTTCTTTTTTTAGCCTAGATCAAAAACATGCAGGACAAGATTTCATTTCGAGCATTGATTGAAAATCTACGGTAAGTACTCCTTTTGCGTATTGCTCTTTGATGATTTCTTCCATTCCTTGATATTTGATATTGACTCGTTTTCCTGCAGAATGGAGGCGGAGTAATTCGTTGTCTCCATACATTAAAATATGTAAAAATCGTTCGGGTTGTTTTTCTCGGACTTTCGTTGGGTCGATAGAATATTTTTCGCAGAGTTTTCTGATAATTTCTTGTCCATAATTGGAGTCTCTCCAAGGTAAGATTGCTGATTCAAGGGGTGATTTTATGTCTAAGATTTTATCAAAATCTACGGAGAGAACTTCCCCTAATCCATGACAATGAGGGCAGGCTCCTTCTTGGCGGTTTTGGGAAAAGTGTTGTGTAGTAAATTCAGGATAAGTGATATTGCAGTTCGGACAGAACATTTTGTCTGTAAATCGTTGAACGCTGTTGTGTGGAGCTCTTTGATGTTCTGTTGATGCGTTGTTTTCTTTTTCTGAGGAGGTAGTCTGCTTTTTCTTTCTTTTTTTTGGATTGATTTCAATATTGGAAGTGCCAGTTAATTCGACGTTTGCGGCATTTGAGTTTGAGGATTCTGATATGTTGGAGATGGGAGTATCGACTCGTATTCCAAATTTTGGACTTTCTGCAAGGATTTTGATAAGGTCTTCTTTGAGTCTAGGAAGTTTTTGCTCTTCGAGAGTGATACGGTCGTAGATTCCGTAGATTTTAATAGGGAAATAGTTGTCGGGAACTGAAGGCTCTTCGAGGTAGAAATATTCGATGGGTTCTGATTGCTCTCCTGGATTTGAGGTTTCTTTGGATGGGGTTAATAAATACCTTGTGAAACCTCAGCCTTTTTCTACTTTTATCTTATTTTGCTTCACGAATCTTGCTAAATCTTCTTTGATTTTGATTTCGCCGATTTCTTTGAGCAAGAAGATTTTTTGTCCGAGATATTGCTGGGAAATGTTGTGAATGATTTGTTCGACGGTTTGTGGTTTGATGGGATTCCCGCAATTATAACAGTAGCAATCCCCTACTTTCGCAAATAGGAGACGGATGTAGTCGTCGATTTCCGTGAGCGTTCCTACTGTACTTCTCGAATTTCAGCCTTTTTTATTCTGTTCTATGGCTATCGCAGGAGAAAGTCCTGAACAATATTCGATATCTGGACGCTCTCCGAGATTAAAAAATTGGCGTAAATATGAAGATAAACTTTCAATATAACGAAACTGTCCTTCTTTGTAGATGGTATCGAATGCAAGTGAAGATTTCCCACTTCCAGAGACTCAAGTGATGGTGATGATTTGATTTTTGGGAAGTTCTATATCGATGTTTTTGAGGTTGTTACTTTTGACTCCTTGGAAGATGATTTTGTCTGATTGATCCAGGAGATTTAGGTTCTCAGGGAGAGGCGATTTTGTTGTTTTTTTTACCATCAGGAAAAGGCTGAAATAAATTCAAATGGTCAGTATAGTCTTTCTGGTAAGGAATGCAAAGGGAATTTATAAAAAACTCCAACGATGGTTGTCGCTGGAGAAAAGGCGTTGATCAGCCTTTTGGGATTAGATTGCAAATCTTGTAAATTTTATCACTTCGAATCCATCAGTAATCAATTCTTTTACTTTTTTCCCTCCATCACGGATGTATTCTTGTTCGAGAAGGATATCATCAGCAAATGCTTTGTTGAGTTTTCCAGCTACGATTTGTTCAATCATATTTTCAGGTTTTCCTTGTGCTTTTAATTCTTCTGTGAATTTTGCTTTTGCTGTATCTTTTTCAGCTTGTGGCACTTCGTCAAAATTAAGGTATGTTGGATTCATTGCAGCTACTTGTAATGCGAGTTCTTTTGCTATTTTTTCGTCTCCTGAGTAATAAATTACTGATGCAACTTTGTTTCCTGGGTGGTTGTATGCGTATGTTTTTTCGGTTGTTATAAGGATTTCTCCGATTTTTACGTTTTCTCCGATTTTTCCTACGAAATCAGTAATGAGACCAGTGATTTCTGCTTGCGTTGCTTCAGGTAACTCTTCGAAACTATGAGCTTCTGTGTTTAGTGTGAATAATTTATCGAAAATATTTTGGAAAAGGGTCTGGAAATGCTCGTTTTTTACTACGAAATCAGTCTCACAAAGGAGCTTCAATCCAACCGTTTTCCCGTCTCTAGCTTCAACTTTAATCATTCCTTCGTTGGTTTCTCTTTCAGCTTTTTTACCTGCTTTTGCTATTCCTTTTTCTCTAAGGACTTCAATGGCTTTTTGGATGTCTCCTCCAGCTGCTTCAAGTGCTGCTTTACAATCTCCAAGTGGTGCGAAAGTGGTATTGCGAAGGTCTTTAATGAGATTAAGATCGATTTTCATTAGGGGTTTTTGATAAAAAAATAAAAAATACTGATTTTTAGTCTAGGTTTTTACCTTGAAATTGCAAGAGAAAATTTGCTTTTTATGAACTTTTGCAGTATACTCAAGAGAGTTTTAATTTTTTTGAATGATTTAACATATGCGTAAAAAATTGGCGGCAACAACCTTTCATCTCAGAAAATATCATGCATTTCTTCTCTTTTCTGTAAAAATGAGATGGATGATTTATGTGGCGATTTTATCTCTTTTTGGGGTAGTTTTGCTTAATATTCGTGCAGGTAGTAATAGTGATGTGATTCATTATAGTTCCTCAGAAGAGGAAATGGCACCGTTAACGTTTGTTTTTTATAGTGCAGAAGGTGAAACGTATCGTCTCGATGAAACTACTTTTCAATTATCTCCTTTTGAAGTGCAGGAACATGGCGCTCCTTCTGAGAAACATCCAGAAAAACTTGGTAAAAGCTTGTTATTCGTGGCTCATAGGGAAATGTTATTGTGAACTTCAGCTTTTTCTCTCTTATTTTTAGATCCTCGTGCTAATTCTTGAGATGAGGAGCTGGGAATCCAGATTATTCCGACGTATAAGTCGTGTCAAACTCCTTGGGGATACACTTTGCAACATGGGGAAAGTGTTTTAGCTTATGAACAAGATGAAAATACTTATAATATTTGTAAAATTGAAAGAAGAGTTTGTCGGGATGGAAAACTTTCAGGGACGTTTGATTTGCAATCTTGCGTGTTAAATTCTCAGTATCGTTATTTTCAAGAGCCATTTGAGGTTTATAATGATCCTCGCGTGGAAGATGATGACTCTCTTACTCAGGTTTCTGTTTCATCATCTTCATCATCTTCTGCTCAGCAGTCTTCTGTGGTTGTATTTCCAAAGATTTCTTCAGGTCCTGTGGTTTCTTCTCCTTTGCCTGAAGATTCTGGTTCTTGAGCTAATTCTCTTGCTATTCCCGATGAAGTTGTGGATCAAACGACTAGACCTGCGATGAATTGTCTTACTCCACGAGGAGAAGAGGTTAAAGATGGATTGTTTGTAAAAGCGTATAGACATAAAATAGGTACCAATGCAACTCCTTGTGAAGTACAGTTAAGAGGTTGCTTCGTTGGTACCTTGGAGGGAAGTTATCAATATCCAAGTTGTAGGATGATTGATGAAGGACTTGAAGTATAATGGTAGATATTTTTCTGCTCTTTTGTTTCTGCTTTGTTGTATTCTTTTATACTCTTTCGGCGAATACTAGCATTCTTTTGTCGGCTCTTCCGATAGGATAACATCACATTAACGTGAGATATTCTTTATCGAGATTTGCATATTTGAGGTAGGTGTCTCCTACCTTTTTTGGACTGACGATTTCTGTTGTTACGACTTTGTAGGTATATAAATTTCCTTCTCGTACGATTTGAATTTCATCTCCTGGTTTGAGTTTTGGGATGTTGCGAAATACTGTACCATATTTGTTATGCTTTCGATATTCTTGTGAGGTGTGTCCGAAGAGGAAGAGATTTCCCTTTTCCCCTGGAGCTGGAGATGTTGGATATTTTACTACTCCATTTTCTAATTCATCACTGAAGTCTCCGTTTACAAATGCATCATGACTTTTCGCTTGTCTCTGGACGATGGGGGTATCAACTCCGATACTTGGAATGATAATTCTATTGATTGGAGGGAGAAGATTGAAGGTGAGAGGATAAGAATTTAATTGTTTTGTGAGGATTTGATCTGTATCAGGAACGATTTCTTTTTCTATGGTGGTGACTTCTCCGTAGGTAGTGATGAGTTGATTTAACTGTTGTTGTTTTTCTTGATAGGCTTTTGCATTTTGTGCGATGCTTGGTTTTACTTTGATTTGACTTTCTTGCTCTGAGAATGTTTGTACTTGATGAGGGTTGATTTGATCCTCGATTTTATCGGAGACTAATTGAGCATTGGTCACTAGATACATTCCCACAAAGGTAACGGCGAAAATCGAAAGAAAGAGTCTCGCCTCTTTTAGAAATTTAATGATTGGGGAAGCTTGTTTTTTTTTAGCTTCGTATTCGATTTGGATTTCAAGGTCGGAAAGGGTATACATTAAGCGGTTACTTATTAAATAAATGATGATATGCTCTGTATTTGCGATGTGTTATTTCATTGCATAGAGCCGTATTCTATTATACTTGAAAAAGGGAAAAAAGACAAAAAATCAGACTTTTCTTTTGCTTTTTTCTTGACAATCATTGAAAAAATTATTGATTTTTGTGGGGAGAATCATATGACTGTGGACGTTAACAAAATTGTGATTGTTTTATTTTTTGAAGAGGGATATTATGGCAAAAATAGCTATCCTTATGCTTGGAGCTCCTGGTAGTGGTAAAGGGACTCAAGCAAAATTCATCATGGATACATTTAATTTTATTCAGCTTTCGACTGGTGATATCTTGCGTGGATTAAAAAAGAAGCCTGCAGAATCCTTAACTGAAGCTCAAAAAGAAGCGATTCTTACTATGGATTCAGGGAAATTGGTGTCTAATGCCTTGGTAAGTCAGCTTTTGGCTGATGAAATTGCTGTTTCAGGAGGAGAAAAAGTTATTTTTGATGGATTCCCTCGTAATCAAGCTCAGATTTCGATTTTTGAAGAGCTTTTGAAACAAAATGGATTTGAAGTATTAATTCCTGTATTTCTTCGTGTTGATGATGAGATTCTCAAGGGAAGGATGGAAGCAAGGATTGCCGAAATGAAAGCTCTTGGTCAGGAACCTCGCGCAGATGATATTCCAGAAACCTTTGCAATTAGATTGGCAACTTTTCATCAGGAGACGGATCCAGTGATTGATCATTATGCTTCGCATGCAAATTTTATTCGTTTAGATGCATTGGCAGATACCAAGAGAGAAGAAGTTTGGTCTCAGCTTGAATCTCAATTGACTGGTATGCTTGCTCAATAAGTATTTCGATATCGACTTCCGAAGCCTTGGAAGTCGTTTTTTTATGAAGAATATTTGATTTTTTGCGTTGGAATATATACAATTACAGTAGAAATGGTGAAATTTGTCTGATTTTTATTTCTTTTTATACTGATGAAATGCCAGAAAAATTAGTTCAAATGCCGACTGATGATGAATTGGTTCACTTTTTAATAGATGCGGTGAATGAAGGAGCTCATGATAATATCAAAGGTTATATGAAACAATTGACGGGATTTATGGAGAAGGCGAAGGGAGTGATTAAGATGATTTTGAATTTTGATGCTCAAACAGGAGTAAAGCTGAATTTAACGATGGGAACTGCTGATCAGGCTCTCGAGGGAATGGTTAATGCTCAGAGCCTCGTGGTTAAGGGAATTTTGACGGGATTACTTGCGATGTTAGCAGATGGTTCCTTTCATGGATTTGTGCAAAAAATGAAAGATCGTAATGATGATAGTGTGGAAGTAACGATTAATACGAGTACGAGAATTTTGACGTTATTTATGGATAAAATCGGTGTAACTTATGTTGTTGCTACCTCTCCGGATGAAGTAAGAGCTATGGTAGAGCACTTGTTTGTGTAGTGCGACTGATTCCACATATTTTCAACTATTAAAAATAGCCCAAAGATACACTTTGGGCTTTTAAGGAGGCAAATAAAATGAATAATGAATACACACTCATTAATTCTACTTGTTTTTATTAGGTTTATTGAATGAATATCTTCATTATATATTATTTTATATCAAAAGTCAAGAGGATTTTATATTAAAGATATCTCTTGTGTTATTTTTTCATAGAAATCGTAGTTTACCTCTAGTGTTTGTTTTACTTGTTCTCCTCGCTCCTCTGCTAGAATTTTTGCCTGATATTTGGAAATGAGGTGAGAAATTTGAGCAGTTTTGTCGTATGCATAGGTAATTTCGAGTGTTTTTGTGATTTCTGCGTTGATGAGTGGCGCGTTAGCGATGGTTTGTTTCGCAGTTTCTGTGTAGGCTTGAATGAGGCCTCCTACTCCTAAGAGCGTCCCCCCAAAATACCTCGTAACGATTAGTAGTACGTTGTGCAATTGAGCCCCTTCGAGAACGGATAATATGGGTTTCCCTGCGGTGTTTGTAGGTTCTCCGTCGTCGTTTGCTTTGGTGTATTGAGGGTTTATGTAGGTATTTCAGAAGAGGTCTTGATTGACGCTTGTTCAGATGCGATATGCATAACAGTGATGAGTTGCGTCGAAGTATGTTTTTCTATGCTTTTCGAGGAGAGATTGAATTTGGTCTTGTGGATGTGTTGCTCAGGGAGTAATTGGAAAAAGATATCAAATGAATTTGCTTCTTTTGATTTTGGGTATTTCGTAGGAAAAAGGTTGAGAAGGTGTGAGATATGTGAGCATGCATAGTATTTTTTTAAAAATGCTTTACCGGCTTCCTCCGCCTCCTCCTCATCCTCCTCCTCAGGAGCTTCCTCCTCCAGAGAATCAGGAACTTCCAGTTCCTCCAGAATTAACAGGGGGTCTTGCAAATGACTGAATAGATGAAGAAAGCGCAGAAATTGCACCGATAGAAAAAGCGTTTGTACCTGTGTATCGGTTTGGTTCGTACGGTGTTTTCATTATTTCTTCTACGGCTTTGAGAAATTTGGTTTCTACACCGAAAAGTACTGCTCGAGGAAGAACTTTATCGATATAATCTGGATCTTGTTTAAGTTCTGCTGCCATACGCTCTGTTTCTACATGAGTGAGATAATACTCGAAACCTCTGATTTCCTCGTATATTTCTTTCCCTTTTTCACTTAACTCGGTGACATCATAAGGGATCAACAACAATTTTTTCTTTGTTTTTTGGAAATATATACTTTGTTTGCTTGTGGATTCTATTTCTCTTTCGCATCTTTCGATTTTACTGTAGGCAATATCGTTCAAAAGTACTTTATTTGTAACGGTGCTGTTCTGAATATTCACGGATAACGAAGGGAATAATATTTTAAATAATTCTTTGTGATATTCGAGTTCTAGTGGTTTATTTGTTGCGTGCAAGAAATATTTTTGCGAGCTTAGTACTCATTTTTTTTGTGCTTCTAATGTGAGATATCCTTGAGTAATCCAAAAATAGATGAGCGCTGTGATAATCCTTGAATCTTGGATATTGTAGATTTTACCTGCTAGTGTGACGTCTACATCTTTAGGTGGGGTATAGTAAATGGTGACTGGCAACTTGGATTTGTAAGGTTTATTATGTTGCCCTGACATAAATGCTCCAATGCATATTATGATTACGATAACTCATTGTATCAAGTTTTCTATTCGTTGTAAGAAAGAGTCTCTTTCCTCTTGTCTGATCCTTTCTGTTTGTTTTTCAAAATATTCTTCGGGAAAAGTAAAATAGTCATTTGGAAATTTGATTCCTAGGGTTACTCCTTCATGATTTTGTAGTTGGGTTTTGATGGCTCCGTGAAAGGTGGTAGATCCTGTGCCTGTAGGTGCAAATTGGGAGGAATCAGATTTCTTTTCTCCTAGTTTCCCGTATACAAGGTAATATGTATCAGGAGAGAACTCTGATTCTGTAGGGATTGTTACGGTGACTTTGACGTTATCAATTGTGGTTTCTCGATCATTTCCAATGACGTTTCGATAGAGCTCTGTTCGTCAGGATGCTCCGGTTCATTCCCCGTATTTTGTAACTGCGTTGGTAACGGTGTAGGTAATGTCGTAGGTATGTTCTCAGATGAGTGTTTCGTTGGTGTCTCCGATTCTGATTTTGTAGTTTTCGTCTTCGTCGTAGGAAGTGTAGTTATCACCGTTAAGGACTTGGATATTGGTGATATCGGTGAAAAGCTGAGAATCACGGTAAAAAGGGATATTACGATAAATTCCGTGTCTTGGCTCGGAGAAATTGACGACGATTGTCTCGTGTACGTCCATCGCACCTTCTTTTTGGAGTGTGAGTTGTACGTCGTATTCCTTGATATTGTAGCCTGCTAGGTCGGCAAGAGAGTAATTGGCTATCAAGGACAAAGAAAAAGATAGCAGTAGGAATAGGATTTTTTTCATTTATTAATCGGCAGAGAGATTAAATTTTTTGTGAATATAGTGATTTTTGTGGTTGTTTGCAAGTTGTTTCGATATTTTTCTCTTGATTTTTGTGGCAAAGATGGTAGTATTAGTTTGTTCCTCTTGATGGAGGGTAGTCAGCTTTTTATTTCTTTTTCTTTCTTATACCATGTTGATTTTATGAATTATTGTTGTTGCTATCGTAGCTTGGATTATCTCTTTGTACAATAAGATTGTACATCTTAGAACTACTAGAGAAAATGCACTTTCTGATATCGATGTGCAGATGAAAATGAGGTTTGATCTTGTAGATAATCTTGTAAATACGGTGAAAGGATACTCAAAACATGAGTCAGAGACTTTACGTCAGGTTATTGAAGCAAGAAATCAGTTTACTAGTGCTAAAAATGTAAAAGAAAAAGCTGAAGCGGATGGTGCTTTGAGTGGTGCATTGAAGAGCATTTTTGCATTGGCAGAAAGTTATCCTGAGTTGAAAGCAAACCAGAATTTTTTACAATTGCAATCAGAACTTAGTGATATTGAGAATAAAATTGCTGCGGCTAGAAGATTCTTCAACTCTGCAACTAAAGAATATAATGTATTGATTCAACAGTTCCCAGCTAATATTATCTTCCCAGGTAATAAACCTGAAACCTTTTTTGAGGGAGAAGAAGAAATTAAGAAGGCTCCAAAAGTAGAATTTTAATTTATTCTTTGCGAAATGTATCAGTGACTGCAATGATTTAAAGCTAGTAATGAGAGGAAAACAGTTCTTTTACTAGTTATGTTTCCTGTTTTTCTGATTGTAATCTGCTTTTTATTACTTTTTCTTTTTTGAACTGAGACTTCGCTTCCTTTGCAAGAGAGGGTCGATATTGCTTTGCAAGTTACTAAGATGGGAAGCTCGATTATTCTTGCGATTGTCGTGATTCGAGGATTGATTGTGTTCTTTTTTCAGCAGGAAATTATGTTTTCTTTCTCTGGGGCAAAGGCTGTCACTAGGAAAGAATATCCTGAGGTGTATAATATTGTAGAGAATTTGTGTATTTCAAGAGGTTTGCCGATGCCTAAGATTGGGGTTATTCAGACTTCTTGACTGAATGCATTTGCAACGGGGCGAAGGACTAGTGATTCGTGGATTGTCTTTACTTCTGGGTTGCTGGAACGTTTGGATAAAAGAGAAATAGAAGCAGTAGCAGGTCATGAGCTCACCCATATTATCAATAAGGATTCTCTTTTGATGCTGACAGCTGTGATTTTTGTAGGAGTTATCTCTTTATTGGGAGAAATTTTGGTGAGAACTGGAAGTAGAAATAACAATAATAAAGGGAATATTCTGCCATTGATTGGGTTATGATGTGTTATTTTGGGATATTTGATTTATCCGTTGATTAGACTTGCCCTTTCTAGGAAGAGAGAATATCTTGCTGATATTGGTAGTGTAGAATTAACTCAAGATGCTCAGGCTATGATTTCTGCTTTGAGGAAAATCTCTGGGCATGCAGTAGTGCCCTCTGCAAATAAAAATATTGCGATGTTTTTTATTGAAAGCCCTAAGCAAGAAATGAGAGATGTTGAGTTGTTTCCACGTAAAAAGGAAAAATCTTCTATTTGGGATACGCACCCAAGTATTGATGAAAGAATTGCAGCGTTGGAATCGTTTTAGTATCTTGTGTTTTCGTAGGGAGTTTTATACGGTTAATGGAGAGGTTTTCTCTTGTAGTTTTTCAGCTTTTTCTTCAAATGCGTGATGTAAATATTGGAAGATGTAGTAAAGCATTAATAATTCGACTCCTGCATAGAGAAATGTCAGAAAGAAAAGGAATTGTCCTGGTAATTTAAGCTGGAATAGCAGAATAATATTTACGATAGTGGCTCCGCATGTTACGATAATTCGATAGAAATAATCTTTTTTGCTGAATAAGAAACGTGATTTTAAACGATCGATATAAAAGAGTGCGATTTGGCAGATGAGTGTTCGTAAAATGAGGATAGGTAGGATATTTGCAAGGTTTTCACGTCCTGCTGTGAGTAATGCAGAATACAGGGAGAAATTCACTACGAGTGCAATAGCAAATCTTGAGATATTCGAGATAAATTGAGATTTTTTGAGACAGAAGGTATTTATGAGGAAAATTCCTAAACTTAGTCGGTATCGTACAATTACGGACGAAACGGTCTCTTGTGTTACAGCGATGATATAGAGGGTGATTGCTGCTCCTAATAACAGGAGATTTGGTAGTTCGAGAGCTTGTTGAAATCGCTTTGGAGATGAAGTGAGATATTCGTGAACAATAAGTTTTCGTTTGGGGAAATTCAGCTTTTTTGTAATTCTTTCTCCTGCTAAAATTTTCCTGGCAGTGATGGTTGAAGTGTCTTTTTTAGGGATTTTTCGGAGTTTGATTCGTCGGAGTGTGAGGTATGCAATTGTTAAGAAAAACAAAGAGAGGAAAATGCTGAATGCAAGATCATGAAATCCATTGATTAACGCGGTAATGCTTGCTCCTCCACCGAGCATCAGGAGCTGGTAGGTGTATTTTTTTTCAATGGGGTAGAATATTCCGATAATTCCTTTGAGAAAGCCATAAATCCCTATCAAAAGCGGGATAAGGAGAGAAAAAGCATTTCGCATTGCGAGAGGTCCTTCATGGATGCAGATGGTGCTAAGAAGAATGACTAAGATTCCGTACATTCCTACTTCAAAGATTACCTTTCCGTCTGCATAGTTTACGATGTAGGAGGTTAAGAATAAAAATGCGTTGAGTATGAGTAAAAATAAATATACTGTGCTTTTTGAGAGGCCGATAAAGAACATTAAACCAGCTAATCCAATCAAAATAAGCGCTCGAATCCCTAGAAGACTATATTTATACCGATCTGTTTCTTGAGTGAGTTTCTGCGTAAAAAGATGGGCGGTGTTATGCGAGATCATAAATAAAAAAAATGCCAATGGGAAGAGTCAAAAAAACCAGAGATCAATTGCTCGAAAAAATACAATAAAGATGAAAGAGATGAAAAAACAAATAAAGAGCGACATACTAGTAAAATATTAAAAAGCAAAGGTGTTTTTGATGATCCAATATCCTCAGATTGTACATGCTATGACTACGATGATTCATACAATTTGTGCTCGGAGTTGTTTGAAATGAAAATGATTGTAGATGAATAGTAATAATCCTCCTCGTCCTATGATTGGGAAATAGGATAATAATTCGGCTTTTGCATCCCCTACTCCGATAAAAATTTGCATACAGGCGATGATTACACAGGTTCGCAATAGGAGATATTCAATCATATTGGCAATGATGAGCGTGAGATTTTGCTTAGATTGATTGAATTCATAGAGAAAATCCTTCCAAAAAAATAGAGAAAAAACGGTTATTGGTCCTCCAAGTCCGTAAATTTGTTCTTTTGGTGTGCATGTTTGTTTGAGGATGCTTTTTTCTTTGGCTCTGGAGACGTCATTGTATGCTTGAATGACGTCAATATTGGTAACACGGGAGTTCCTATCGATAAAAAATTTCTTATTTTCGAGTTCTTTAAATATTTTTTCTTCGTCGGCAAGGATGAGGCTTTGTGATTGGGTAAGTAATGTTACGATTTTTTGGAAATTGTTACCTAATCTTATCTTTTTTAGCTCTTCGGATGTTGAGATGAGATCGGATTTTTCTTTGTAATCAAAAAGGTTTGCTCCGAGATTGAGTAATTGGTCAATACGATCGATGGTATTGTTGACTACTTTCAGCGCGTCTTGGATGCTTTTGTCTGCATAAATATGTTCTTGCTTTTTTTTTCTTTCTTGTTCTGTGGTACGTTTTTTTTGCTCCTCTTTTTTGATCTTACTTTCGATGTTTTTGATGGTTGTAGCGAAGGATTCTTGCGTTATTGATCCGTCGTAAGAATGTGCTTCTTTTGGTTTGAGTCCTAGTTCGAAGATTCGTTTGATACTTTTTTCGGACGTATCTGTGTAGGTAACGATGGAGTAATCTTTTTGTTCGTATGGCACTATAATTTCGTATTTTCCAAATGTTGATGCAGGTTTCTCCCATGGCTCTAACGTAAAAATGAGCAACCCTCGAGCTGCGAGTACTTCTTTGAGTTCTTGTAAGCTTTCTCCCCCAATTAAGATATCTATGGGATAGTTTTTTTGTTCTACTTGTTTGAGTCCTGTGAGATGGAAATACTTCATATAAAGTACTGGCTAAAAGTAAAGAAATCTGATTTCTTCTCTGGGAGTGTATGAAAAAGCATGGAGACTTCAAGAGCAGATTTGTCACTATTTTATGGCTTTAGATTGCTGATGTTGTAGACTTCTTGTAAAAACCTCTTGATTTTCTGCTTTGTATTGCTACGCTCGCTGTGAGAATATCTTATGCTGTAGATGTAATTTGTTAGGTAAAGTGTGATCAGCTTTTTATTTCTTTTTTTTCTTTTTGAATGGAAAAAGTTTTTCATCTTAAAAAATATGGTACTAAACCCTCAACAGAGATTATTGCAGGATTGACGACGTTTTTTGCGATGGCATATATTATTTTTGTGAATCCAGCAATGCTCGCTCAAACAGGTATGCCGTCTGGAGCTGTGTTTTTAGCTACGATTATTGCTTCTGCTGTCGGGACGTTAATTATGGGATTATATGCTAATGTTCCTTATGCTACTGCTCCGTGAATGGGATTGAATGCGTTTTTTACGTTTGTGGTCTGTGGATCTTTAGGATATAGCTGGCAAGAAGGATTGGCAATGGTGTTTATTTGTGGTCTTGTTAACGTTTTCGTTACCGTTACGAAGCTTCGTGTTACCATTGTTAAGGCTATTCCTAAAAGTTTTCAATATGCTATTGGAGGAGGAGTTGGATTATTTGTTGCGTATGTAGGTATTAAAAATGCAGGATTTCTTACTTTTACGTCAGATCCATGAACGTATGAAATTTTTGGAGAAACTATTGTTACTTGAGGTTCTATTGTTCCGAGTCTAGCTACATTTAATACTCCGTGAGTTTTACTTGCGTTGTTTTGACTGTTTTTGATGTCTGTGCTTGTGATTCGCTGAACTAAAGGTGCAGTCTTTATTTCTATTATGATTACGACGTTTGTAAGTATTATTTTGGCGTGCTTTGGATGGGAAACTAATTCTGCGGTACAAGAAGCAATTCAGAATTGAGCAGTAACGTTGCCGAGCTTTAGAAGTATTTTTGCAGAGTTGGGAGCCACGTTTGGTGCTGCGTTTTGACCGGAGGGGATGGGCTCTTTGTTTAAAGATGTTTCTGCGTTGCCGGTTATTTTGATGAGTATTTTTTCGCTTTGTCTTTGAGATACTTTTGATACGATTGGGACATTTATTGGTACGGGAAGAAGATCTGGAATTTTTGATACACCAGAAGAAAAAAAGCTGGCTGCTTTGGGAGGGTTTCACTCAAGGATGGATAGGGCGTTAGTTGCTGATAGTGTTGCAACTTCTATTGGTGCAATCTTAGGAACTTCAAATACTACAACTTATGTTGAAAGTGTTGCCGGAATCGAAGCGGGAGGACGTACTGGAATGACAAGCGTGGTTGTAGCTCTGCTTTTTCTTCTTTCTGCCTTTTTGACTCCTATTTTTGGGTTTGTACCTATGCAAGCGACGGCTCCAGCCCTGATTTTGGTAGGAATTATGATGATGGGTATTTTTACTAAGATTAAACGAGATGAAATTTCCGAGGCTGTACCTGCGTTTTTTACGGCAATTATGATGGCGCTTTGTTATAATATTTCCTATGGAATTGGAGCGGGATTTGTTTTCTATTGTCTTTCTAAGGTAGTTACTGGAAAAGCAAAGGATATTTCAATTTTGATCTGGGTAGTTACGGGGCTGTTTATTTTGAACTTTTTTGTGTTGACGTTGATTTAGTCTAGTTGATGGTGTCGTTTTTTGCCTTTTTTGAGGGAGATGTAGCGTTTTTTTGTAGTTTTTGCTGTTATTTTTTTGCAAAATTGAGGTGATATCTGTATACTATAGGTAGATTTTATTATCTATTATAACAACTATGGGGAAACAAGTTCACTCCTCTACACCTACAACTCAAGACACAGGTAAAAAGCTGGCAGTATTGCTCGTTTTTCTTGTGATTGTTGGAAGTGGTATTTTAGGAAAAGATTATGTTGAAGAATATTTTGAAGAATTCTTCCCAGATTCTCCTGTTGCTGCAGGAATTATGGATCTTTGAGAAATGAACCTTCATCTTTGAGAAGAATCTCTTTTTGTAGAGGAATCTTTGACGGGAGAAAATCAGATTTTGGAAGAAGGAACGCTTGAATCTGTTGATTTGAATTCTTAGGAATTTCTTATGTAGGTATCAGTTTTTTTTATCTTTTTTGTCTTTTTAGTATAGTATGACTCAACAAACTTACGCACTTGATGCTTATTTCGATGAAACGACGATGTCTCTGCACCTCAAAGAAGATCGTCCAATTCTTAGAAAAAAAGGATTTCCTGGAAATTGGCAAGCAGTGCTAGATGAAAAGATTATTTCAGGGAAGGATCTTAAAGCTCTCATTGAGCAAATTTTCTCTGAAGCAAGTAATGAAAATGGAAACTTTCTCGAAATTGATAGGCAACTTTCTAAAGTGCTTCAGCTTTGACCTTATAGAATTGTAGTGGTATATCCTCCTCTTTCTGATGGTTTGGAATTAACTGCAGTAAGGCCTGTGAAAAAGACGACCATCGCAGATTATGCGTTGAGTGATGAGGTGTTTGATTTATTGAGAAATAAAGCGAAAGGAATTTTGGTCTCTGGTGCTCCAGGTAGTGGAAAATCAACGTTTGTACAGGCTTTAGTCGAAGTCTATCATGCAGATCATCATATTATTAAGACGATAGAAAGTCCTCGTGATTTGATGGTTGACGATGATGTGGTACAATACAGCTTTACTCATGGAACTCATGATGAGGTCAGGGATATCCTGCTCTTGTCACGTCCGGATTATACGATTTATGATGAAGTGAGAAATAAGCCTGATTTTGAGCTTTATAAAGATTTAAGGTTGACGGGAATTGGAATGCTGGGTGTGATTCATGCAACGAAGCCTATTGATAGTATTCAGCGTTTTATTGGATCTATTGAGATGGGAATTATTCCTCAGGTACTGGATACGGTTATTTTTATTGATAAAGGGAAAATTGAAGAGATTCTTACTTTGGAATTGACTGCGAAAATGCCGGAAGGAATGCAGAGTGAAGAGCTTTCTAGGCCGGTTATTGTTGTTTCTTCTTTCTTATCTAAGAAAAAGCTGTATGAAATTTATACTTTTGGTGAACAGGTTGTAGTGATGCCTATTCCTGAGTGATGAATGGCAGAAGGAACAAAAAAAATCTGAATGAGTACCTATGCAAAAGAAGGAATAGAGAAAAAATTGGAATCTATTCTTACCAGTAAATTCGTTGTAAAAATGAGGGGAAGTGGAATTGAATTGTATGTCCCAGAATTTGTAAAAGGAAAAATCATTGGAAAATGAGGAAGTACTATTATGGAACTAGAAAGACAACTTGGCGTAGGTATTACGGTCAAATCTTTCGCTGAATTGCCGGTGCTGGATGTTAAAACGCAGATTTCATGAGGACAAAAAGGCTGACTTTTCATCTCTTTCCCGGATGGCTTTGAAAACAAGACTATTTCGTTGTTGATAGGAGATGATGTGTATAAATTTACGACTGATAGGAACGGATTAGTGGTTGTGAGTGAAAAAAATGAAGTGAGAATGATAGAAAGAAGAGGTTTCGTAGTTGTTGATGATGGATAGTTTTTTTGCTTTATATCTCGTGATATAGATTGTCAAAAGCGCATTGACGATATTTTTCTCTTGATTTTTTTGTAAAAATAAGTATACTATAGTGTTATCTTTGCCCTATGGGGCTTTATTTGTGTATTTTCTCCGGGATAAGTCAGCTTTTTGTGTTTTATTTTCTTTTTTTTTGTTTATGAATAATTTTCGCTTCACAAAAATGATTGCTGGGGTAAGTCCTCTGTTAGCAAAAGAGACAGTATTGAGTAAGATTATCAATATGGTTGATGCTTTTACTATTACGTTGTCTTCAGGTTTTGATGATCAGAATAGGAAATATATCAATACGTTAATGAACCTCGATAATTCTAAAACGATTATTTTGGAAACGAAAGGACATGATGTAAGAGTGAAAAATACGGTTGATGTTCCGCTTAAAAAGGGACAAAAAATTACGGTAGATTTTTCTGAATATACTCAAGATGGAACTTCTAAAATTTATATTGATTATCCTCATTTAGATAAATTGCCCGTGGGAAGCGAAATCTCCTTTGAGACGTCTCAGACAGTTTTAAAAGTCGAGAAACAAATTGAGGATTACGCTGAGTGTGTCGTTGTGGAGACGCAGAATAAGTCTGTTATGCAGTATGATAGAGTTGTTTTGGCTCATAATGAGGAGTCTCAAAGCGTGCTTAGTGAGAGGGATAAAAAAGATATTTTGCGAGGAATGGAATATGGAATTCATGTGCTGGCGCTTTCTGCGTGCTGTAATGCAGGTCATGTGCAAAATACCAAGCTTTTCCTCAAAGAAAAAAATATGGGAGATATGAAAGTTCTGGCAAAAATTGAAACAGAAGAAGGATATAAAAATCTGAAAGACATTCAGGCGGTCGCTGACGGAATTGTTTTAATTGCTGATATGATTGAACCTTTTTTGGGAAAGAAAACTATTGCTCAGGTTGTTAGAGAAGTGAGGGATGCTGGAAAGTCTTGTTTTGTAAAATATATTAAGCATTCTTCTTGTCCGGATTATGCTTTCCGTGAGGAGAGTCTCGTCAAGGATCTTTGTGCTCAAGGAATAGATGGATTGATGCTAGAAGCCTTTATCCTTGAGGAAGAGGTGTATCCAATGATAGATGTGGTTTTGGATTATATGGATAAGTATGAGTTACAGCTTTCAAAAAAGGAAGTTAAAAGGTTTGATGAAGAAAAACATGAAATTAGAGATTATATTTTGTACAATGCCTATAGAATTACGAAAGAAATGGATGTAAGAGCGATTGTTTGCTTCACGGAAAATGGATATACTTCATCGAGAATTGCTACGTTGAATCCGGAGATTCCCGTGATTACTTTTACTAAATCTAGTGATACTTACAGATTTTTATCTCTGATTTGGTGAGTAAGAGGATATAAAATTTCTCAATCATTTAATTATGAAAATTTGAAAAGAATTGGGAAAGAAATGATTAGAATAGTATTCAAGGGAAATATTTCCCTGGACGATAAGGTGCTGATTGTCCATGCCAATGAATCAGATGGTGAGGTAATGCAGGATATGATCAATGGAATTGAGCTTTATAATTTCAAGAATATGTAATGAAGCAATTTTTCTTGATTGATTGATTTGCCTTTCTTTACAGGGCTTATTATGCATTTCCCGAAATGAGAAATGACGCAGGAAAAAATGTTAATGCAGTCTATGGGTTTCTTCGTATGATGCTCAAACGTGTAGTTCAAAAGCCAGATTTTTTTATGATTGCTTGGGATTGACCGGTAAAGACGTTTCGTCATGAGATGTTTCCAGAATATAAGGCGACAAGGAAGAAAATGGAAGATGATTTTAAAGATCAAATTCCTTTGATTCAAACTATTGTTCAGGAGCTATGAATCCCCTCTTTGATTATGCCGTGATATGAGGCTGATGATGTCTTAGCAAATGTGATTTGGCGTTTTAAGGAGCATGAAGATGTGGTATTTCAGTTGTTTACGGGAGATAAAGATTTAAAGCAGTTGTTGGATGATCGTGTGTATGTTGTTTCTCCAGATAAAGAGATTCCTTATAAAAAAGCTGATTTTTTGAGAGATTATGGGTTTGAGCCGGCGTTGATTGTTGATTATCTTGCCTTACTTGGGGATTCGGCTGATAATGTGAAAGGGGTTATGGGAATTGGAGAAAAGAAAGCGTTAACTTTGGTTCAAGAATATGGTTCGATTGAACATATGTATGAACAGTTGTCTCAGATTTCTGTTTCTGTTAGAAATATTTTGGAAGCGGGGAAGGAAGATGCTTTTCAGTCTAAGCGTTTGATTGAGTTGGCAAAGATTGATATGAGTGATAAAAAGCTGGAAAATTTTGCATTTGGGCTTGATTTGGCATTATGGATGGAGGTATTAGGTGACCGTTATCATTTTTCTTCGCTGAAAAAGACCTTATCTGAGATGAAGAAAGAAGCGGAGAAACCTCAACAATTGTGACTTTTTTAATGATTAAAATATTCTTCTTTTACTCCTTTAACGGAGATTTGTTATGCGTTTAAATCCAAACTTTAGGTATGTAGGTATTGATTTCGAGACGACAGGTCTTGATATGAAAAAGGACTCCCCTATTCAAATTGGGATTGTGGAGCTTAATGCTCAGGGAGAAATTATTGATCAGTTTGAAAGTCTGATTAGACCTGATAAAAATATTAAAGAACTTAAAAATATTGTCAGTTTTTTGACTCAAATTAAGACTGCTGAATTGGTATTTGCACCAACGATTTTGGAAATTGCGGAGAAAATTCAGCATTTTTTTACTCCTGAAACGATTATTATTGGTCATAATGTCAATTTTGATTTAGCTTTTCTGAAGATGGTGTTGCCTGAGGTGCAGTATGCTGGGATTTTTGATACTTTTGTGTTTGCTCAGGCGTTGATCCCATATCCTCCGAGTTATGCTTTGGAGATTTTGGTTGGACATTTGAGCGAAAAACCTTTATTTCTTCAGCAGATGGGGAAATTTTGATTATCAAAGGAAGATACCGATGAGGAAGTCGTAGAGCGTTATCATGAGGCATTGTATGACACGAAGAGTACGATGGCTTTGTTTTGCTATTTGATTGAATTTGTTGGGCAATTGAGGGAAAAATATCCCGCATTGGAAGTGTTTTTTACAAAGAGCAAAGAAGTGGTACTGACGCAGCTCCTTGCTATTTGAAATGAAAGGAAATCGTCTCATGAAAGATTGGAAGCAGGAAATTCTTTACCTTCTTTGAAAAAGATTGCTCCGACTAATACGTCTTTGATGGAGTTCCCGTATGCTATAGATTTGAAGAAATGCGCTCATTTGCATAGGTACTATGTCGGAAATCTGGACTTTAAAAAGCTTCTGCTTTCTTTACTTTTTAATAAAAAGATTTTATTGGTTTTTTCTAATAAGCCGAAGTTGGATATTGCAAAAAATGTACTTTTTGATTTGGGGATTAAGAATATTGGATTTGCTAGGGAGGAACAGACTATCTCTGGGGAAAAATTTCAACAGTTTCAGCAGAAAGAGACGTTTAATCAGTTTGAATTGTATTTTTTGCTGAAATATGCGACGCATTTATTTTGGTGATATGGAGTACTTGATTTGAATAGTAAGGGAGATTATTTGGTGTATAATTTGATTAAAGATGAAAGGCAGGTTATTAATTATCCGGTTGTGTTAACGACTCATCATGGATTATATGCGATTTTAGAAAAAGAGGCTCATGCATATGCGGATTATGATGTGGTCTTTTTTGATGTTGAATGGCGATATAAGAATTACAATGCGTATCTTTCTAGGGTATGTGATTTGTATTATCTGCAAAATTTTTTGGATATGATGTTGTATAAGTATGGGGGTGCTGGATTTGAAGCTTCCTATGCTAGTTTGAAAGAGTTTGATGCATTTTTTTCTGTTTTTTTGGGAGTACTATGGACAGAGACGAAAAAGCTGTTTTTGTGAAGGGCGGAAGATGAGTTGATTATCAATCCTATCGTGGGGAATCTAGATTTTTATCAAACTAATAAGCTTTTGCCAAAATTTAAGGAATTTGCTGCATGATTGAAACTGACGCTTTCTGAGCAGGATTTTCTCACTATTTGGAAGCAGGTGGAACATTTTTTGGAGATTACTGAGACTGTAGCAAAGATTACGAGAAAGGTTTATGGACAAGGTGGAAATTCAGATTTTTATTTCTTATTTTCTGAAGAGGCCAAGTTTACGAATTGGGAAGAGTTTAAGGAGATTTTTGTGCATAATCATGTGGTATTTTTATCTAATCATGAAGCAAAGTATTCGTTATTGTGTGAACATGAGATTTGAACTGAGCATAAGGAGATGGCTGCTTCTTTTTTGCAACATGTGACGAGTTTTGGTAGTTTTGAAGAGAAATTGTGAGAATTGATTTCTCAGGGTGCACAGTCTATTTTTGTGATTTCTACGATTAAAGAAGAAAGTAAAAAGCTGTTTGAATTGGTGCAAAAATTGAGATTCGCTACTGAATATGAGCTTTTGGTTGAAAATATTACTTGAGGGGCTGGAAAAAATATTTTTAAAGCAAAAAAACAGCCTCGCAAAATCATTATTGGAGGCTATAATTTTCTCTTGATGTGCTATGCTCAGAAGTTACATCTTGATCGTATGTTAGTACGAAATATTAGATGAGCACAGTCACAAGGGATTCTGGACGATTTGATGCGGTATCGTATTCATGACTAATTGTTTTACGCTTCTACGATATTTTCTTTGGATTTTGATTTGATCGTAATTACTTGTTTCCCGTTGTAGTATCCGCAAACTGGACAAACTCTGTGTGTGAGCTTGTTTGCTCCACAATTTTTACATTTTGTGGTTTGATACGTGTTTGTGAGTCTCTTGAGGTTAATAGTTTTCCAAGTGGAGTGTCTCCTGTGAGTCTTCATCTTGGAGATTTTATTTCTTGGACTGATATTCATGATGATAGAGATAAAAGATAAAAAATATTAGAGAAAATCCTTGGTACTTATTCTGCTGTAGCTTCCGTAGCTTCTTTTTTCGTAGTCTTTTTCGCAGGAGCTTTCTTTTCTGCGCTTTCTTCGGATTTTTTTACTGGAGCTTTCTTGGTAGCTGGTTTTTTTTCGGTAGTTTTTGGTGCTGCTTTTGTCTTACTTGCGGATTCAGCTTTTTCTCCCTTTTTTGCTTTAGCTGTAGTAGCTGTTAGCACTTCAACTACGGTTTTGAGATATGTCCTTCCGTCGAATCTTTTGAAGTTCTTCTTTTTGAAGTGAACGATTCCATCTGCAGCAGCGTGAATAGTGAAATCGGCTGCGAGATACGTATTTTGTCCGCATTCATATTTAGATCCATTTTGTCTAACAATGATATTTCCTTTGGTTGCTGGTTGTCCTCCGAAAATTTTGACTCCACGATATTTTGGTTGTGAGTCTCTGAGGTTTTTCGCCGCTCCGGCGGCTTTCTTGTGTGCCATTGTAAGGTGAAAAATAAAAGGCTAAAGATACTAGATTCTAAATGTTAGATTCTAGGTGAAAATTGACCGTTAAGGTCTTCTCTTGCGGTTGACAGCCCGAAAGAGTCCTTATGATCAGTGATTTTCCCCTTTTGTATCAAAGAGTACTAAGCTGAAGTATAGAGATTTTAGGAGAGTTTTCAAGAGGAAAAAAACAACTCCGTGGGTGTAGAGTTGTTTTTCTTTGTTGAGTTATTTGGAAAGTGTTATTTTTTCTCCGGTTTAGAATTTCGATCGTAAGAGATTCCACATCTTAATATCATGGACCAGTTACTCTTTTCTTTATCCATCTTCATCTCTTCATTGAGTATTTGATTAAATGCTTCTGGACTTGCGTGTAATGCTCCCATTAATACATTGAGACAAACACCTTCAGGTAGTCGTTTAAGTTGTCCCTTTCGTTGCTCTGTCGCCATTAGTGCTGGGTTCTCACCTAGAAATGCAGTAATATTTGTTATCAATTGTTTATCTTTGTCGTATTGAAATTTGAGTTCTGAGAATACTGGGAATTTACTTTTTAATACACTATCTCCATGAAAATCAAAGATTGTGTATTCTGATCATACGCTTAACGTGTTTTTACCACTTTTCCCAAACATGTAATTTATTTTTCCTCCTGCTCCGAATCTCATACCTCCTGTTACTGCGTCATTGTATTTACCCCATAAGTATCCTTCAAACCCTGCTTTATCCTTTGCTCGGTTTGGTTTAATCTCTGCAGCTGCTTTCCCTTCTCAATATAGGCCTGATAATATTTTGGTTGCGTCATAATCGCTCCACTTTTGTACATCAAATGTATCTCTTGAATACAGATTTCTATATATTTCATCGGCGAAGTTACGAGGATCTCCACTGGCTAGAGCGTTAGCCTGAGCTCCTCCTTCGATATTAATTTTGAGTGTTACCATATCTTCGAAAAAAGGACCTTCTATTTCTTTGGTTTTTTCCTCAAATATATCATGATACCATGGCTCATAACCGGTCTCTTCTTCTGCTCTACGTATTATTTCATAATTTTTATATGAAGCTTTTATTCTCTCATCCTCAGGTAGATTCTTTAATTTTTCACTTTTCTCTTTTATATATTTTTTAGCTAGATCTTCTGCTCCTAACTGCTTCAAACGTATTCTTGCTATCTCGGCTTCCATTTTATTTAGACCTTTTCCTAAACTTTCAAACGTTGCTTTCGGTGTTAGTTCTTCTACCTCCTCTTTAGTCTCTTGAGGTATTTTTGTCTCTTCTGCTTCTTTCGCTTCTGTTTTGGTGCTTTTAAAGAAATTTAATTCTGTTTCTGCCATCTTTTTGTGGTTAAAGAATAAAAATTAACATTCTTATTGTACGTTTTTTTTTTGATTTGTCAAATTTTTGAAAAGTTTTTTGCTATGTTATTATTAAATAAGAAATATTATGCTTCTGGAGCGATGATTTCAGATATTACTTTAGATGTTTTTCATGATTCTTTGATTTTTGAAAGATAGGAATCTAATATTTTGATGTTCTCTTGATTAAAATGGAATAATATGATATCTCAATTGGAAATCTGTTTATCTTTCTCTTTATCTTTCACTGGTTCCCCATTTCGTCCGATGGAAAGATATCCATATTTTTTTAGTACTTTAATATTTTCCTTTCTTGTGGCTCAACATCCTCCTGGGAAGCGGAAAAATGGGTGATTTTGCTTCATTTTTACAAGATATTTTTCTCCTAGGGCTAGTTTTACTTCTTTTTCTCGCATTAAAATCTCTGTCTCTAATAAGGTTGCAGAATCTATTATTTCAGGAGCTTTAGGATTCTTCTTTTTAATGGTATTGTAATACTCTTGTCCTAAGAGTCTTTTTACATTGATTTCTCGTGATGCAATTAGTCATTTGCGGTTTTTAGGCTTTATTCCGTGTCCTTTAAATAATTCTGTAGTGGTTTTTTTTGTATTTTCTTTTTTATCAGTTTCTTCGTAGAGATAGGCGTGACTGTAGGTATGGCAACAGATTTGGTGTCCATCCTCAATCGCTTGTTTCCATAGCTCTTTAGATTTGCGGATACACTCTCATAAAACGAAGAATGTCGCTTTTACTCAGTTTTTTTTTAGTTTTTCTAGGATGGTGGTAATGTTTTCTTGTCCATATCCATCATCGAATGTGATTGAGATTTCAGGTTTTTTCGTATTTCAGTTGATGATTGGCTTTTCTTGCTCTTTTATCAGCTTTTGAAGGTTTTCTTTGCTCTTATCAGCTTTTTCTTTCTGTTTTTTCTCTTTTTCTGGTTTGTGAGCGGATTTGATTTCTTGTTTGAGTTTGTGTAATTCTTGGATTTCAATTTCCAGAATTTCTAGATCTCTTTGTATTTCCATTGTTTATTTGAGAAGGTTGTGGATAAATTTTACTTGATTAGCTGTTTTTTGCTTCGTTGAAGTTAGCTTTTAGTTTTGTAGAATAATTTTTAACGTCTACTCAATTATATCGTCTTGCACATCGATTGGTGTCTTTCATATTAAAAAACTTTGTAAAATCTTTATTTTCTTCTTTTTGAGCTTTTTTTACTTTTTCAATACAGAAGGCTAGGAACAATTTTCATGATTCTTTAGGATTACAACTTTGTCCGATAGATATTCATGCTTTTTTAAATGCGGTTAAACCTGCGTCTTTGTATAATATATGGTGATATCCATAAGAAGGACATTGATGTGCTTTTTCATAACGGAAAAGAGCAAATTTTCAGACTTTGTCTGATCCTTTTGGACTGGTTTCGCTTATGGCGTATGCTGTCATTACGTTTATTATATGGTCTTCTGAATATTTTTTGAGTAAATTTTTTATCTTATTTCAATAGATGGAGTTGTGTTTCATCTCATCTAATGCTGCTTTTTGAGATTTTTTAAAATCTGCTGTTTTTTTTATTCTTTCAGAATTTTTCTTGGGGATAGCTATTTTTAGTCAAGGTAATAACTTTTTGTCAGGGATGGTATTGAAATTATATCAGTCAATACCGTTTGATGTATCTTTTAAGTAGCTGAGTGGGGCGTATTTCTTTAATTTTGCTTTAATTTTAGATTCGCTATCTCATTTTTGTACGGTATAAATATATGTCCCATGATCTTTTTCTAATCATTTTGGCATATTTTGAGTTTCAGCTTTTTCTCTCTGTTTTTCTTTCGTAGTATTCTCTATTTTTGGTGTGTTTTTGGTTTCGAGAGTCTTTTTTTGTTCTTTTTTTTGAGTGCTTCAGTTTTTCAGTAATTCATATACCTTACCTCCAGTTTTTGGTAATTTATCTCTATTTTTTCAGATGACTTTATCCAATGCATCTCATAATTTGATGTTGAAATCGTCTTTATCTGTTGCAGAAAAATCAAAAGTTTCTTTTTCTCAGAATTTTTGTGTATACCATTCCCCATTAATGTCTTTTTTAATTCTTACTTTGTACGTATTTCAAGATTTTTCTGTTATCATCTCTCGTGTTTGATTATCTTTTTTGTAATCAAATAGAATTTTACCATTTGCCATTTTTTCTGGTCCTTTTATAATAGATGGTTCAATTCATTTTTTGATTTCTTTTTGTAAAGACGCTAATTCTTTTTTTGTTTGTTCTTTGATTTGTAATATTTCAGCGTTTTTTTTCTCAAGATCTGTTTTTTTAGTAAGAGATTCTTTTCTTAGTATTTCCATTTTTTCTCAATAAAAAAATAAATTACATATAATTTATACAAAAAATATTGATTTGTCAATTTTTTAACAAGAAAAACTGCCTCCTATTGAGGAGGCATGGTATATAACGAGGGATTCTTTCCCTATTTTCAGGCGAGAATCCTTTGTTTTACTCTTTCTTTTCCCATTACTTTCATGACGCTGAACAGGTCTGGAGTCTGTTTGGCTTTGAGGAGTAGGATTCTCAAAATCATGGCTAAATCCCCTGCTTTTCCTTTGTAATTCCCCGTTTTAAATTCTGCGTTGTTGGGAGCGAAGCCGTGTGCTTGTCAGATTTTTTTGAGCTGTTCAAATCGAGTGAGCGTATCGGTTTCGAGGTTGAATTGTTCGAGATAATCGTCGAGAAAGGCGTTGACGGCCTCTGTATGTTGTTGATAGATTTCAATCTGTGAGATTGAGGCGAAATTTTCCCTTTGGGTGTGCTCTGCATTTTCCTCTGCAAAAGGAGCGTCAAAAAACAGTAAAGTTTGATGCATGACGTCTGCATAGGTGGTGTATCTTTTAGGGTCTTTTTCAGTGAAACGCTCGATATTGATAGCAGATTTAGCATAATCTGGTTGCTCGATGAGCAATTTTGCGTATTCTGGCTGGTAAGTGGTAGCTCGTTCCAGTACTTGTTGGTAAAGTTCTTCTGTTGGAATTTTGGAAAGATAGGAATTATTAATTCGATTAAGTTTTTGCTGGTCAAAAAGTGGTCAAGATGTGCTTATCTTTGCGAGGTCAAAGTGAAATTTATTCAAATCTTCTTCAGAGTGGTCTTTCCTTCGATCTTCAAAATTTGAATCAGCGAGCGTCATAATATATTCGATGAGTCCTTGAGTTGAATATCCTTTTTCGAAGAAAAAAGCGACGTTTGCCTCTGGATCATGACGTTTGCTCAGCTTTCTTTTCTTTCCTTGATCAAGTTTGCAAATGGGAGCAAGATGTGCATAAATAGGAGGCGTAAGATCAAAAGCTTTAAAAAGCTGAAGATGCAAAGGAACACTCGTGAGTCGCTCCTCTCCCCTCATCACGTGAGAAGTTCTCATCAGTGTATCATCCACGATGTGAGCAAGATGATAGGTTGGAAGGCCATCTCCTTTGAGAATTACGATGTCGTTGTAGTTGTCAATCATTGAAATTTCACCTCTGATGGCGTCTGAGAAGGTGATTTTATTGGTAAGATTTCCTGGAGAGCGAAATCTGATTACGGCAAAGGTATCGTTTTCTTCGTGGTATTTCTGTGCTAATTGGTCGGGAGTATAGGCACGATATTTGGAGAATTCTCCGTAGATTCCAGGAATCAGCTTTTTTTCTGTTTGATTGGTCCTAATTTGGTCTAATTCTTCTGGAGTCATCCAGCAAGGGTAAGCAAGGCCTTCTGTGATGAGGTGTTTGATGAAGGTGAGGTAAATTTCTTTCCTTGAGGATTGAAAGTATGGTCCATATTCCCCTATTTCAGTGTTATTTTCTCCAATGGGACCTTCGTCGATGGAAATCCCGAATTTTTTGAGTGCATTGATTACTACATCTACGGCGTCGTCGATTTTTCTAGCTTGATCAGTATCTTCTACGCGAAGATAAAAGACTCCGTGATTTTGTTGGGCGAATTTCCAGTTGAGGATTGCGGTATAGAGATTTCCAAAGTGAAAATATCCAGTTGGACTTGGTGCAATACGATCGCAGACGGGTTGAGGGCGATGTGGGTATTTTGTAAGAAGTTCTGGTATGGTTGTTGTAATCTGTGGAAATAATAGATTTGCAAGTTCTGCTCGTGTCATACTACGTGATTATTGGTAAGTGATAAATTAGTTAAGCCTCATTAATTCTTGGCTCGCGATATCCAATCCTTTGTTACTGCGGTTGGGAATTGGTTTTGGATTTGCGTATTCTCTGAATTCTTCATTGAATAATTGAGTTTGTCGGTCTTGATCGGTGTAACGACCACCTTTTGCGTCTTGGATGATTTCATCAGATGCGTAGAATTCGTAGTGCGTGAAGATAGGACCGAGAACGGTTCTTGTCCCATTGGTATCTGAAACGTTCAATATCATCAGAGCTGGACGACCAACTGCTTCGTACAGTGGTCCATCTTGTTCACTGGTGAAGATATCTGCGATGATAGCTCCTCTTGTTTCTTTTTGACTTACAGATCCGAAGGTTTTGATTGGTATTACGATTTGTTCGAGCTGATCTATTAATTCGGTTCTCATCCATTCAAAGTCTTCGTCTGAAATTGTTTCGTTGTGTATCTGATGTATCGCTATTTCTTTCAGCTTTTTTAATGCTTTTGAGAATTCGAGATATTGAGCTTCTGAGTAGGTTCCTTTAAAATAAGGAATTGTCTGATCTACGAGAAGAATCAATTGATCTAAGAAGTCTGGTTCGGCTTCGATGTATCCTTTTGGTACAGGTAATGCTGGTGGATCGACGTAAATGGTACATGCATCGTCTCCTCCTGCACCCATTTCTGCATATGCTTGTTTTACGTACAATAAGGTATCGTGTTTGAGCTCAGTGTAAGATCCCATGTAGGTAATCAGGCTTTTTATCTGATATAGAGGATCAAGTCTGAAATATGGCGCGTTCTCTAATGGTGATGCTAGGAGTTTTTCAATGAGTGAGAGTCGTTTGTGATAGAGATTGTCGATGATATTTGGTGTAGAAGTTGTGAGATTAGCTATGATGTCTTGAGTCTCTGATTTATGCTTGTCGTAACTGGAAATTTGACTGAATTCTGATCCCTCGAAAATCTTTGGAGGATTGAGTTTGGATTTTTGCTCCATCCGGAGTTGTACAAACTGGTGAGCAAGGTCTGATTTTGCGAGGATGTCAGGGACGATAAATGCGGTTTGGAGATTTGGTTTACTTGTAAATTCTTCCTCTGCTGAACCCGCAGTCATTTGGTCAAAGATGAAGCTATCTAGTGTGAATTTCTCTCCGAAGAATACGAAACCGTCGAGTAACTGTTTTGCCTCGTCTTCTGCGATACATTCGAAGCAATCTGGAGTTTTGTAATGTGTAGAAGCAATACGTTGAGGATGTAACGCTGAGATTTCCGTTAGAATTTCATCAAAATTTTGGAGGTCTAAAATGCTTTTTGCAGTGGTCAATTTTTTCGTTTTTAAGAAATCTCTCATTTCTTGGAGTGTAAGGTCGTCGTCTTGACCGATCAGATTTTTTATCTGGTTTGAGAGCTCGTTAAATTCTTTGAGATCGGATTCGGAGATGGTTGATGCCATCAACATTGCGGCTTTTGTTAGTTCTGGAGAATTGAAATAGAATTTCTCCCTCATGAGCCATTTGGTTGCGAGGAAGTACGTTTTTAGGAGAGAAGAATCATTGTAATGTGAGCGAGGTTGAAATTGAGTGTAGTCTTGCTGGATTTCAATATCGGATTGTTTGAAAAAGTCTCTTCCAAGTGCCATCATAAAAGAATCTAGTGCTCTGTCCTCCTCTGCTTTGAGGATTTGATCGACTACTTTTGGGATGAGATTTTGGTATGTTGGGAAAAGGTTTTTTGTGAGTTCGTTGGCTCTTGTTGTGATAAGATCTTTGATTTGTTCGTCGGTAAGGTCGGTTTCGTATGATTCGAAATTTTTATTGATTTCTTGGCGGAGTGTCTCCTCTGGAATGAGGAAAATTTGTGGAACTGTTCGATATGCTGCTAGGAAATCGTAAATTTCTTTGAGTTCAGCGTTTTGCTCTTTTTGAGCGAGATTAGCATATTGAGATGAGAGTTTTGATGCTAATTTTTCGAGAGTTGGTCTGGCAACTTGTTCCTCGTAATATTTTAGTGAATTGGAAAATAGTTTGTGATAGATATGGAGCAATAGATCTTCTGTGATCAGCGGACTATTGAAAGCGTATCTTTCGCTTGGGAGCTCTGATCCTGCAATATAATCTGTAACATTAACTCGTTCTTCACTGTTGTATGCTGGGTATTCTCCTACTTCTGGATCGTAGTCCTGTAGTCGATAGTTATTGAGTCTTTCGAGTGGAACAATTGTCCATCCTCTTTCGGAAATCTGATTTTTTTCTTCTGCTGTCAATCATGTGAGTAATCCTCCATAAGAGTCTCGTTCTCCAGTGAGTGTAAAGGTATTTCCTGCGACGAGTTTATCACGTGGTATTTCTTGTCGTGAACCGTGGTTTGTCGCTATTCATGGGGTAGCTTCTTCGTAGGTACAGTATTCTTTGATTGAGTTTACTTCGTCTTCGGTGATTTTGTAATCGAGAGTTCGTGCTTCCTTAACTCCTGAAATCATTGCTTCTCGATTGGTAGAATCTGCTAGGTCGGGTTGTTGCATTTGGAATGTGTATTGGTATTCCCCTCCTGTGCGAGCTTGTGGTGTGGAGTCTAGGGTAATACTGGTGGAAACCGGTTCTTGGCAACCAGCGAGGAGAAAAGAGAAAGATACAAGTGAAAAAGTGAGTAATTTCTTCATTTTCAGATGAAACGGTGAAAAAATAAAAAGCAGATATGCACTTTATTCAGCTTTTTCTTACTTTTTTTTAGAGGAAAATCAAGTCAATTCTCTCATTTACTCTGATAGAAAAACCTCTCTTGTTATGTATCAAGAGAGGGCTGATGAATGATTGATATTTTAATTGAGTCCTGGGAGTCCTCCTCCACCTAACATTCCTGCGAGATCATTGGTATCTACTCACAAAATCTCTTTTGTCTTTTCTGCAACGACTTCTTGGGCTTTGTTTTGTGCTTTCTGGATAGCTTTTATGAGGAGTTCCTCGAGCTCGTGTGGTTTAGCAGGATTGAGAAGTGCTATATCATTGATTTTTAGGTCTTTGATTTTCATCTCTCCTGAAATATCGATAATGACTGCGTCTTTTTCTTCTCCGTTGTCATTGTATTTCCCCTCTTTGGCTCTAATAACTAGGTTTTTGAGTGCTTTTTCGAGTTGTTTGTACTTGTCGTACATTTTTTTCATATCTCACATTTGATTAAGTTTGTCGAACATTCCCATGATAATAACATAATAAGAAATAAAAAGCTGATGTGGATAATGGTTAGTGTCTGATGCGGTAAAAACTTGGGATTTTTTCTACTTCTCGCGTGTATGTTTCTGCTTTACCTCAGATATTTTCGCTTCTCTCTACGAAGAGTTGCATCGTTTTTGCATCGAAATGATATTCTAAGGTTTCTGGTCCGCAAGTACTGTCTTCGTGATTATTTTTCGTCATTTTTTGGTTTTTGAAGACATATCCTTCGATGACTTCTTGTCGTTGATTGTTTTTCTTGATAGAATAACGATATTTTAATGCGTAGATGTCAGTTTTTTCTCCCTTTTTGATTTCTGGGAATAGTTCTAATTTTTTATTATTTTTGTAGGTTAGGACTACTCCATCTTGTCTTTTGGCTTGATTTTTGGAAATCGTTAAGTTGAGAGAGGTGTTTTTTGTCTCCGTGGAAATACTTTTCGTCCCTCGTGAATATCCGCATTCATCTGCTCATTGTCGTGTGACGGTCAGCTGATGATTCTTGTTATCATATGAAAAAGTTGTAGAATTTCAACCTCCAGCATCTTGAAATTCGTAAGGAAACGATGAAATGATAAATTCGCCGTTTAATCGGATATCTGCGTAGGTAAATCTGCTTTTTTTTCTATCTTTTTTTAAATTTGTCGCTTGGATAATGTAAGGAGTTTTCGGGTCGTAGAGATACGGTGGAGTAATAATTTTGTAGGTATCTTCGTATTTTATCAGTAAAGGGACTGTATTTTCGGTTCGTAGGTCGTTGATCAGGAGAGAAGATTCCTTCTTGCCTTGTAAAGGGATTTCTTTGTATGTGGCATTGATTTCGAATTGCTGGATTTCTAAGAGTTTGTCTTCTTTTCGAAAGCTTATTCGGTAGTGATTTTGTCCGGATTCGATATTATGGTAATTGAGACTAAATGTTAATGTGTAATCTCTTCGCTGATGTACGGGGCTATTAAACGTCTTTTTTTGAGTTTCTCCTGATCGTTGGATAGTCATCGTCTCTGCATCTGTAGGAACAAGCCCTTTTTTTACTTTGACGGGAGAAGGAGGTGTGCTGTATCCATCGTATTGATATTCTACTTGTGTAGCAAATACCGTGGAAAAAGACTTTCCGGGGTGTTCAAATCGTGCTAACGTAGTAGATGGCACTAGGGAAAATAGAAAAGATTCCAAAGAAAAAGTCGCTACTATTCGTTTTTTGATCATCTTCTGCACATGACTAAAAAGCGTGCGGTATATGTTGTTGACATTATATGGAAAAAGATTTTATTTTCAAGAATAAAAAAACTCCGCGAAAGCGGAGTCTTGCATTTGCTTTTTTATGATTTTTACTCAGCTGTAGCTTCTAATACTTCAGTAACTTCTTCAGTAACTTCTTCAGTAGTCTCTTCAGCTGGAGTTGTTTCTTCTGTAGTAGTGTCAGAGAGTTCAACTTCTGTAGTTGGAACTGGACATCCAAAAGAATTGTACAAATCTGCTTGAGGAAGGATTTCGTTATCCCAAGCTGCTTGACAAGTAGCTTCTTGTGTAGCTGGGTCTAATGCTTTTCGAGCTTCTTTAGTTTGTTCAACTGTAGCTGCGATTTCAGCTTGTTGATCTTCTGGAACTTGAGTTCTAAGAGTACAATCTAAAATGTCGAAATAATTGTTACAAACTTCAGCAGCGAAGTTGTTAGTTGTTTGAGTAGTTTCTGTGTCTAAGTTTTCATTTTGGTCTTGTGTTTCTGTTTGTGTTCAGCATCCAACGAGTACTAGAGATGCTCCGAGCAATGCGAATAACGAAAATTTTTTCATTGAAATAAATGTAAAATAAAATATGATTCTTGTATATCTTTTTGAGGGTAAAAAACAAGAGTAAAAAATGATTTTATTACAAACCCCTTGCTTTTTGTAAAAAAATGTATATAATAAAAATAGACCTTAGAGGCTGAACGTCTCTACAATAAAAATATATTTCTCTTTTTAAAACATAAAGTATCTTATTTCATGACAGAAACTGCTTTGGAACCTAAAAACTCTGCTAAACCTCGTAAAAATACGTATTTTCAGATTAAGCCTTTTAAGGATAATGATAGAGGGATTCAGCATCGAGAAAAAATAGTTGAAAACCTTATTTCTCTCAAGGAAAAGCAGATTTCTTTTGTGATAAGTGGGAATAGTCAGTCTATTAAGTTTTTTGTAAAACTTCCGACGAGTTTTAAGAATTATTTTGAGAATACTTTTTATTCTAGTTTTCCTACCTCTGACCTTTCGGAAGTCTCTGTACCGAAATTTTGAAAAGAAAAGACTCGAATTAGTTTTGAGAAAGACCAGCAATTTAAATCTAGGGATCAATTTCAAAAAGAGGGTTCTTATTTAGATCCTATGAATGATCTCTTGGCAGTGTTTCAAAATATCGATAAACATTCTAGGTTAGACCTCTTTTTTGACTATACTTTTACGTTGGAAGAAAGCGCTTGGCAACAAGCGTGGGAACTTTTTAAGAAGTTTATGAGATGGGTATGGGTTGTTGAGAAGAAAGATGGAAAGGATGCTGTAGGTAAAGATTCTGACGCTAAATGAAAAGAAAAAGAGAAGAAAAAGCAGATTTATTTTGCTCTTTCCTATGCGATTGTTAGTGAAGATGTGTACGTCAAGGATAGCCTTCCCAAAATTTTGAATTCAGTTTTTGCTCCTTTTATTTCTAATGGGAAGGTGGTAAGTTCTCCAAAACAGGTTTGGAATCACTGTATGTTTGATGAAGTGGTGAATTTTTTCCATTTGCCTACGAAAATAAACTTTGTAAAGGGATTAGAATATACGCTTTATCGTAAATTGCCTTTCCCTACCAATCTTCCTGATGTTGAAAGGCATCCTGATTTGAAAAAATTAACGATTTTGGGAGATACTGATTATAGAGGAGATAAAATTAGGTTTGGAATCCAAGAAGAAGATAAATTTAGGCATGTGTATATCGTGGGGAAAACCGGTACGGGAAAGTCAACCTTTATTTCCAATATGATTATCTCTGATATGCAAGTTGGGAATGGGGTTTGTGTACTGGATCCACATGGAGAACTTGTAGATCAAATCATTGAATCGGTTCCGTCTCATAGGATTAATGATGTGATTTTGTTTGATTTGTCCGATACGGAGTATCCTATTGGTTTTAATCTGTTGCAGGCAGATAATGAAGATGAAAGGAATAGAATTGCTTCTGGAGTGGTGTCTACGTTTCAGAAACTTTTTGGTAATTCGTGGGGTCCAAGGCTAGAATATATTTTAAGAAATGTCGTTTTGTCTCTTGTGAATTATCCTAACGCTACTTTGATGCATATTTTGAGAGTATTGACGGATAAAGATTTTCGTGAAGAAGTCATTTCTTATGTGCAGGATTCTGTAGTTTTGAATTTCTGGAATAAAGAATTTAATAAATGGCCAGATAAGCAGAGAGAAGAGGCTGTCGGTCCAATTACCAATAAGGTAGGACAGTTCCTATCTTCTAGACTTGTTAGAAATGTTTTTTGACAACCGCGTTCTCGTTTGAGTATGAGAAAAGCAATGGATGAAGGGAAAATTGTGCTTGTAAATCTTTCAAAAGGAAAAATTGGAGAAGATAATGCAAATATGATTGGTTCTCTCTTGGTTACTAAAATTCAGATTGATGCGATGGCAAGGGCTGATATGGCTGCACATTTACGTAGACCATTCTATCTGTACATTGATGAGTTTCAGAATTTTGCGACTGATTCGTTTGCAACGATTTTATCAGAAGCGAGAAAGTATAAGTTATCTCTTATTGTCGCAAATCAGTATACTTCTCAGCTCACCGAAGAGATTAAAAATGCTATTTTTGGAAATGTGGGTACTATTGTGAGTTTTACCCTTGGGTATGATGATGCGGCAGTTATGACTTCTCAGTTTAAAGAACTGGTAGGGACAAATGATCTGATTTCTTTGCCTAAATACACTGCTTATACGAGGCTGATGATTGATGGAATTAGTTCAGATCCGTTTAGTATGAAGACGTTGCCTCCGTATCCTGCAGAAGGTGACGTAGAACATATTGAGAAAATTCGTAAGCAATCTCGTCAAAGATATTCAATGGAGCGTTGACAACTGGAAAATCTTTTGAATGCATGGGGGAAAAGGACGTTTTCACTTCAAGAAAAAATCGCAGAGAAAAGTAAACTTGAGGGCTTGGGGTTAACTCCAGAAGAAGCAAAAGTTCTTGGAGACTTTGAAATTCAGCAGAATATGTGGAGATTTGATGAGCTTTCGTTCGGAGATAAAAAGGCTGATGGAATGGTTATGGATTTAGAACATCAGGCGTTTAAATATGTCTTTTTTGAGAAGCCAAAAGGTTTAGATGAAGTGGCGACGAGACAATTTAAGGCTGGTGACGAAATTGAGGTAGAAGATGGTAAAAAGCTGAAATTTGCTGTTGCAAGCTATCAACACAACGAGAAAACCTTAGGAGAAGATCCTTTGGTTATTTGGGTTGGAAGTAAGGCTGCAGTAAAGCAACAATTGGCGAATATGAGTGATTTATTGTGACTGGATGCTGATGCGAAAATGCCGATGGTTTGGGTGGTGAATGCGGATCTGAAGAAATCTGTTTGAGACTCTTCTTCTGCTGTGGAGGTTACTCCTTCTCAACGTTATGAAAAATCATCGTCTAAAACAGCTCTTTCTACTCCTTCTGCGTGAGGACAGACAGGATTTACGGTTAATGATATTGTATTGGGAGATACGTATGATGGATATGTAAAACTGATTTATAATTATGGAATTTTTGTGACGGTAAAAGGTGTAGAATGATTACTTCATAAAAATTGGATTGCTCCGATTGAGGGGGGTGTGGACTGGAAAAAGTATTATAATCCGTGAGATAAGATTACGGTGAAGGCAAAAGAGTTTAAGGATATTAATGGGGAAAAGAGAGTGGTTTGGACTCAAAAGTAATTCTTTTATGATATTTCAATTTCATCCCAGTTGCGAACTCTTGTAATGAGTGGATTTTCTGTTTCTCCTGCTGGTAGTTTGCTTCGCGGGGTGTCGAAAAGAATGCTAGGAATTCCGTGTTTTGCAAGTTCTTGTGTGATGGGAAGTCTATCTTCTATCATAATTTCGATTCCTGCTTCTTGGCAGAGTTCTACTTTACTTTTTTCTTTGTTTGTTAGTTCTTCGGCGAAGATGATATTTTCAGGATGAAAAATACCAGGGAAATACTGATTTAATCGTTTCACTGTCTGAGGTTTTCGGTCGGCGGATCTTCACGTGATGATAATCAGCTTTTTGTTTTCTTTTTTCCAAGTCTCTAACTTTTCTCTTGCTCCAGGTAGAGGGCGCATTCTTCGAAAGTCTTCAGAAATGCAAAAATTACGAAATATCTCATATCCTTGTGCTATTGAAACGTTTAATTTTGGTATTTCTCGTAGATTATAGCTGGTGATGTCAGCTTTTGTTACTTTTTTCTCTGTGAAAAAGGGTGTCGTTAATAAGGTATTCATGGTATCTGATAGGACGTCATCGCAGTCAATTCAAATGGTGGTATACTTTGGCATTTTTGTGTATGTGAGTAAAATTACTGAAAGGAAAGAATTGCGAGTATATGATTTTTCTTCTTTTTTGCAAAGAAAAAAGACTCAAGGCAATATACCTTAAGTCTCAAGGATAATAAAAATGGTTTATAATAATATAATAAGTTTGAATGTTATGCGAAAATATTCTTCATTACAAAATCGATTGCTTTATGTGAGTTAACATTTGTCATAATGATAGATTTCTCATCTCGATAACGAGGGAAATTGGAAGAAGCGATTACGATTGTTTCGAGTTCTGGAATCTTTACAGCTTCATCAAGTAATACGTCGAGCATTGCTCCATCGAGAATGATGACGATATCTGGTCTTTTGGTAAGTTTTGTCACTCCTTTGTAAATCTTATTTACTCTTGCGAATTTCCTCTGATAAATAAGTTGCTCTTTTTTTGTCAGTGTGTTATATTCATCTGAAGACATAAATCTTTCCATATCATTGATGGTATCGATTCTTTTTTTGAATGTATTGAAGTTTGTTAAGAATCCTCCAGGGATTTTGTAGTCAAGATATGCGAATCAAGCTTTTTTCGCAAGATTTTCTAGGTCTGAAGCGTACATTTTCTTTTCTGATACTACCAAGATTTCTTTTCAGAGTTTTTTTGCTTCTGCGATCCTGTCATGGATGTTGTTGATTTGTTCTGCAACGATTTCTGGGTTGAGAACAACTAATCCTTTGTTAACTTCTGCTCGATAAGGTGCAGTTTTTGGATGAGATTCATTTTTTAATGATGCGATGTGGGCTTTTGCCTCTACAACTTGATTTGCAGTGATTGCCATTTACACAAATAATAAGAATAAAAGCAAAGAAAAGCTGAATTGCGACCTCATACATCATGTGCTTAAAGGGCGGTCTTCGAAGACAATTTCTTTGTGAGAATGCTATTAGTATACTCTTTTTTTGACGAAAATCAAGGGGAAATAAGTCTGATCATACGATATCATCAAAAATTTGCAAGAAAAGGCAGTTTTGATTATAATATAATGATGTTTTACGGTGCATATGGGGAAATATTTTACTTGTTCTTACTTATCTTTCATGACTAAAACAAAAATTATCGCAACTATTACTGATCAATACGATGAAGCTAAATTGATCGCTTTAGCTGATGCGGGCGTGAATATTGTCAGATTTAATTTTTCTCATGCACAACAAGAAACTACTCAACCTTTGATTGACCTTATTCATAGGTTAAATGATGAGGGGAAAACGAATCTTGGACTTTTATTGGATACCAAATGACCTGAAATTAGGACTGGAGTTAGGAAAGAATCTTATTTTTATAAAAAAGGTGAAAAATTTCGTATTTTTGTAGATGAAGCTAAGATGACGAAGGAGTCCGATTTATTTTGTGACTATCCTCCTCTTCTTGCAGAATTGCAGGTTTGAAACCATATTGTGTTGGATAGTGGATTGATGCATGTATCTGTAGAACAGGTTACCAGTGATTATTTGCTTGTTACATCAGAAGATGATTGTGAAATTGGTAGTCGTAGGCATATGAACTTTCCTGGAATATCGTTACAATTGCCGGGGATGACCTCTAAAGATGAGTCAGATTTATTATTTGCTTTGGAACATGGGATTGATTATATTGCAGCATCTTTTGTTAGAACCAAGGAAAATGTCGCTGAAATGAAGAATTTTTTGGTTAGGCATCAGGGATTAAAAGATACCGTTCCTCAAGTGATTGCAAAAATTGAGAATCAGGAAGGAATTGCTAATATTGAAGAAATTGTGCAGATTTCCGATGGTATTATGATTGCTAGGTGAGATCTCTGATTGGAAATTCCTATTCAAGAATTGCCGTATGTGCAGAGACAACTCCTTGAAATTTGTGATAGATATGGAAAAACTTGTATTATGGCGACTGAACTTTTAAAAAGTATGGTGCATGCTCCTTTCCCAACGAGAGCTGAAGTCTCTGATGTATATCATTCCGTAGAAATGGGGGCTGATTGTTTGATGCTTTCTGAAGAGACAGCGGTCGGAAAATATCCTGTTGAGTCTGTTCAACTGATGAAAAGAACAATTCAAGAAGCCGAAAAGTATTTGTCTTGTTCGCATAGTAATTTTACGCAGATTGGAGATGATGCTCTCAGTGAAGAAAAAAGGCTGATTGTAAAACATGCCTTACTGTTGGCCGACGAATTGAAGATAAAAACGATGATCGTGTTTACTCATACGGGAAAATTTCCAAAAATTATTTCTGGATTACATCCTAATCAGCAAATATTTGCTTTCACGACTTCTCAAAGTGTTATTGATCAAATGCGTATTTTGTACGCTGTGCAAGGGATTAAATTGCAAGAATGGGCTGAGCATACTTCAGAAAATCAAGAATTAGCCATAAAACTCCTTTTGAAAAAAAGATTTATTACTCCGTGAGAGAAAATTGTTATTGTTGGAGATAAACAGAGAGGAGAAAATAAAGATCCTTTGATTAGAATTACGAGAGTGTAGGAATTTTCCCTTATCTTTATATTTCTAGTTGTTGTCTGTTGTTTTTGTGATAAAAAACTTGTGTTGTTTTTTGTTTTCATAATCGTATAGTCTGAAGGAAGTTGGAATGACTTCCTTTTTATCCATTAACTTCTCTTAGCATGACAGATACCGCTTTGATTTTTGTTGGCTATCAGGAAGCTCGAAGAGATAAAAAATCTGATTTTTATCTTCGTTGAATGGATCTCCTTTTAGAAGGTGCTTCGTATTTACTTACGAGTGCTAGAGAAATGGGATATAAAGTGATTTTTATTAATCATCAGGAGGAAGAAGGACCTTTCGCTCCAGATAATCCTCTCTCTCAGACGGTTTCTGAGCTAGCTCCTCTGGAAAATGAGACGTTAATTCGTATTTCGAAGCTTTCTCCGTTCTTTCGTACCAATTTGGATCAGGAACTTAAAGGTATTCAGAACATTGTCGTAGCTGGAATCCCTACTAATTTGACGGTGAGAATGCTTGTAGAGGAAGCATATGATCGTGAATTAAATATTGTATTGATTGAAGATCTGTGTTATTGTTATAGTGAGAAAATTCATGATTTTACGTTGGATGATTTGTGAGAAACGAGACCGTGAGTAGATATTTTGAGATTGGACGATTTCTTTAGATAACATCAGCTTTTTATTCTTTATTTTTATGGATATGGAAGGGGCAAAGCTTGTGAGTGGATTGATTCAACTCCATCAACCCAAAGAGATTCTAGATCTCAGAGCGAGAAAGGGATATTTTAGTTTGTTGGCTGCAAGTTATGGAGCTCATGTAGATGTCGTAGATGATGTGTCTGCACATAATGAATATCCTGATTATCTCAAAGATCATCCTAATATTACCTTTTTTGATACGACAGTTGAAAACTTTGAATTCAAAAAAAAGTATGATTTCATTATTATGAAGCATATTGTGATGTACTATAAAAAAGAGTACATTATCGAGAATCTCTTACCTAAAATGTATAAATATCTTAATCGTTGAGGAATGATTTTCTTGACGTATCATACTCCAAAATCCTATTTAATGCAAAAGGAACCGTGATTGTATCAGTATGATTTAGTGGATTTTAAGGAGCTTGGAGGTTATTTTATGATTAAAGATTTTGGTGAGTATCGTAATCCTGTATCAGGAGAAAAAAATGCACGACAGTATGTGTGATATGTGGTTTTGCAGAAAGTTTAATGGAAATCTTCCAGGTTGAGCGTCATTTTTGCTTTTTTACTCTCTTTGGTAAAAATCAGCTTTTTATTTAGTGTTTCTTATTTGTATATGCTTCTTGATCTTCCTGAAACGTATTCCGAAGAGAAAAGAACTCATCTTACGGAACTTCGAACAAATATTATTCTTCATCTTACTTCTCAGCATGATCCTAAAAAACTTTTAGCCTTTTTGCCTAAAGCTGGACTGGTAAATATCGAAGAAGGAGAAAAAAAGCTGTATATTGGTTTCGCGAATGAATTTGCTCTTACGCAGGCAAAGAAAATTTTTCATAAATCTATCAAAGAGGCAGTTCATGAGCTTTATCATCCTCAGTTTGAGGTAGAATATGTTGTCTATCCGCCTTTTTCTAATGGATCTCCGTTGCTTATTGATCTCAAGAAACTTTTGAATATCAAAGATTCCTCTTCAAATGCGAGTGCTCAAGGGAAGAAGGGACAAGAAATTAAGTCAGAATTATCGTCTTATTTTGGTATTTTGTTTGATCCTCATTTTAGATTTGATAATTTTATTGCGGGAGCGAATAATCAATTCGCTTTTTCTGCGGCGAAAGCTGTTGCAGAGAATCCTGGAACTACTTACAATCCCCTCTTTCTGTATGGAAATGTTGGATTGGGGAAGACCCATTTGATGCAGGCCATTGCGAATGAAATTGTAACGAACGATCCGAGGAAAGTTGCGGTGTATTTGCCATCTACAAAATTGGTGGATGAAATTGTGCAGGCGATTAGAGGTAATAAGTTGACGAATTTAATGAGAAAATTTGATGATGTAGATGTTTTGCTGATTGATGATATTCAGTTCTTGGCGGGGAAAGATAAGACGCAAGAAGTGTTCCATAATATTTTCAATGATTTTCATATGAAGAAAAAGCAGGTTATTATGTCCTCTGACTGCCCTCCGAAGGAGCTGATTGGGATTGAAAGTAGATTGAGAAGTAGGTTTGCTTTAGGTTTGGTGGCAGATATTCAGGCTCCGGATTTTGAAACGAGAATTGCGATTCTGCAGTCGAAACTTGATGCGAAAGATGAAATGATTGATTTTGATCTACTTTCTTTAATTGCTGAAAAAATTACTACGAATGTGCGTGAGTTGGAAGGAGCATTAAATATTTTGCTTACGAGGAAAAAGCTTTCAGGGAAGGAGGTCTCTCAAGAAGACGTTGAAGCTTGCCTACAGACGTTAGGTTATAGCACTGTTACACAAAAGATTACTCCAGAAGTTGCCTTTCAACAGAATAAAAAATCTGATTCTTCATTCGATCATCTTGTAGAGATGGTAGCAAATTATTATGGACTTTCTGTTGCAGAACTTAAGTCTGATAGCAGGAAAAAGGAGATTACTACAGCGAGACAGATTTTGATGCTGATTGCGAAGCAATATTTCAAATGGACTCTAGAAAAAACGAGCGATTATTTTGGAGGGAAAAACCATGCGACGGCAATTTATGCTATCAAAAATATAGAAAAAAAGCTGAAAACCGATGAGAATATTCATCATGATTTTCAAGTTTTTATGGAGTGGGTGGAACAATAGGAATGATTGAAGGTTTGCGTATTTAGCAAATTTCCCCCTTGAAAATGGAGAGAGATTCGGTATATTTATGTCAGGTTTTTATCTTTTTTAAAAGAAATAATGGCGTACAAATTGACAAAGGGAGATCAGTCTCATTATGATATTGCAATTACGTTTACCGCTGAAGATAAGGCACGCGAAAAGGACCATGTGCTAAAACATTTTCAGGCAGATATGAGTTTGCAGGGATTTAGAAAGGGACATGTGCCAATGGATCTCGTGGAAAAGAATTTGCAGCCTGGATACTTAGAAATGGCAATTATTGAACATATCGCTAATCATGGGATTCAAGAGGTTCTCAAGGAAAATGAAAGTATCAAATTTATCGGAGAGCCTTATGGATTTTCTCAGCAAGAAAAAGATGGTGTAACGACTCTTACGTTGAAATTGGACGTTTTCCCTGAGGTTGAGGTTACGAATGAGAAATGGAAAGAAAAAAAGATAAAAAAGCTGAATGTGAAGGTGGAAGCTCCTGAAATTGAACAGTCTCTCGTCAATTTGAAGAAAAATTTTGCAGATTATCAGGATGCAGAGACTATCGCGTTGGATACGGTGTCTAAAATTGCGTTAGAATGGCTTGATAAGAAAGGTGAAGTCTTGGATAAAGGGACTACGTACTTGGGAGAACCAGAATTTTCTGAGAGTGATTTTTGGGAGAAGACTTTCCTTGGTAAAAAGAAAAATGATAGTTTTGAATTGAAATATGATGCGAAAAAGCTTCCTGCAGTCATGCACGAAAAAACGGATTTAGGGTCCGCTAGTATTAAGTGTACGATAAGTGACATTAAAAAGCAAATTTTACCAGAGTTTACTCCTGAAAATATTAAGAAATTCTTTGGTAATCAGTCAGATTTTAGTGATGAAGCTGGACTGAAATCATTTATTGAGAAGACCTTAAAAGAGCAAAAGGAACAAACAGAACTTGTTAAAGCAGTGGAAGATTATGTGAGCACGATTAGAAAGGAAAGTTTTTCTGTGGTTATTCCTATGACAATGATTGATCAAGAATTTAAGAGTAGGATGGACTCTTTGATGAAAAGATTTGGAGGACAAGAGAAGACAAGTGAATATTTACAGCAAATGCCTGAAGATAAGAGAAAAAAGTTTGTAGAAGATATTCAGAGTGCAGCTAAAGAAAGTCTCGAGAAATACTTTATTCTTAATAAGGCCGCTGAATTACTTGGTTTACAATTGGATTGGGAAAATTCTACTGGAGAATTGGCAGTTGAGAAGAAGCTGTACGCATTTTTTAATGATAAAGGATAGTTTTTTCATATCTTTTTGTTTAGTGATATACTTTTTGACTGTGAGCGTTTCTGCTTGCAGTTTTTGATTTCTAAAAAAATCCGCTTTTGTGCGGAAATTCACTTCGGTGGGGGAGGGATTCGAACCCTCGGTACCTATTACAGTACGACTCGTTAGCAGTGAGCTGACTTCGACCACTCATCCACCCCACCTTGTATGGTCATGATGCTGGGAATCGATTTTATTGGCTCCGGGTAGACTCGAACCACCGACCTCGCCCTTATGAGAGGCGCGCTCTAACCTGCTGAGCTACGGAGCCATATTTTCCTTTGCAACAGACAATATAGGGAAATGGTCTTGTATTTCAAGAGAAAAGTTTTAAAATTATGAGATAAGTTGTTTTATCTTTGTTTTGCTGTAGAATGTCTGAAGAATCTTTGCAGGTTATTGAAAGTTGAGAAGTGGTTGGTGCTGGGGCTGAAAAACTGACGGAAGAAGCAATAGCCAAAGTGAATGAGGAAGTTCGTCAAGCCAGGCAAGTTGCTCAACAATTGATTCAAGATAAGGCAAAAAATGCTGAATTTGCAGAGTTTCTCACATTTTTGTTATGAGAAATCTCAAATGATGAGATTATTTCAGCGTTGTATGATGCGTTTTTCATTACTATTGATCCGAAAACAAACACTACTTACTTGCGTAAAACTATGAATACCATCGTTGTTATCTGACTTTTTTATCCTTTTTATGTAGCAGAAGCAGAACACTTTGGGGTGGCAAAGCATTTTTCTTCGTTTTTACCTGAAACACCTTTAACGATTAGGAAATATATGTATTATTTGGGACAACTTTCGACGAAATATCATGATAATATCCCGGTGAATCAGCCACGTTTTATCGATTTGCTTGTACTGATTGTGAGGGAGTATTTGCGTAATGTGGAGGATTTCCCTGTTTTAAGTGAGGATATGGGTGTAGAAGAGCAAAAAATGGCTATTAGGAAGGTACTTTCTTAGGATTTTCTGCGGTTTCCCCTCCCCTCTTTCCTTATTCTGTTGGGTTTTGACTTGCAAACTCTTCGGACTTGTGTATGATTTTTTTATGACATATGATAGTAAACATACCGAAATTATTGGTCCTAAAGAGGGATATGATGCTGTAGCTCAGCAATATGGTCAGTATCATAAACATTTAAATAGTTTTTATACTATCAATTTTTTGCAATTTCTCCCTAGGAAAAAGAGTTTTGATATCATTGATCTTGGAGCGGGAGATGGAAGGATGTGGTATCAACTTAAAGATATTCCGCATGAAAAGTATCTAGCTGTCGATATTTCCAAAGAGATGCTTGCTCGTCATCCGAGAGGTGCTAAACATCTGGTTGCGGATCTTGAAAAACCGTTGCCCTTGGAAAGTGATTCGTTCGATGTCGCAGTCAGCTTTTTTACTCTTGAACATTTGGAGCGTTTAGAAGTGCTTTTCTCTGAAGTATATCGCATTTTGAGGCCAGAGGGTCAGCTTTTTATTGGGCATTTTTTTCAAAGGAGGATGTTTGAGCGGAATACCCATTCAAAACGTTTTAAAATTCAACAATATCCTAGGTCGACTGAGGAAATTTTGCAAGAAGGAGAATATGCTGGTTTTGCGATGGAAACCGTTAAACTCTTTGATAAAGAGATTCAAACTGGTGATTTGATTATTGGGAGGAAAAAATAAGGCTTTTTAAGCGTTTATTCCTAGTAGTGAGCATGCATTGTCCCGTACTATTTTTTCGATTTCTGATTGTGGCTTTTCTAGGAGTTCTGCTATTTTTTCTGTGACGTAAGAAACGTAGTGAGGATAACAACTTTGTCCACGAAATGGTTGAGGTGGTAGTCGTGGAGCATCGGTTTCTGTCAGGATTTTTGCCTTTTTGATGGCTAGGAGAGAGTCTCTAGTAGCTGGGGCGTTTTTGTAGGTGATGATATTGGTGAAGCCGATTCGTAGGTTTGGAAGGAGCTTCTCTATCTCTTGAATCTCTGATGGTCCATATCCTCGGCAGTGAAAATAGATGTTCAGATCGCGAAAATTTTGTAGCACTTTTAGTGTTTCGTTGAATGCATCTCTGGAATGGATGACGATTGGTAGTTTGAGTTTGCGAGCTAATTCGCAGTGAAGCTGTAATAGGGCATATTGATGCTCTAATGGAGTAGCTTCTGCGCTGTGTAGATCGATTCCACACTCCCCTATTGCACAGACAACTTCTTGGTTTTCCAGGTATTGCGTTTCGAGGAGACTGGAAAGTGACGGGAAATCAGCTTTTTTTATCTCTTTTCCATCATCTGGGTGGATTCCTATGGTAGCTTTGACAATGAGGTCGGGGAAAAGTGTTTTTGCTTTCTGAGCGATATGGATACCGTTTTCGTTGTAGCTCTGGTGTGCCCCGGCGTTGATTAAGATTTTTCCACCTGCATTTTGGAAGCTTTGGAGGTGATTTTCCCAGTCTTGGAGTAAGGGGGGAAAATTGATGTGCGTGTGTGTGTCTATGAGCATGGGTATGTTTTTGCCTTTTTAAAGAAAAAATCTTTGTCGTGAAAGATTCCGCAATATTGTATCGTGTGTTTAAAAGTAAGATTTGCCAAGCAATAAGCCTGATTCTGTGTTTCAAGTACGATTTATCTAGCACTCTGCTTGAGAGTTTCTTGCACTTCCCTTGCGGGCAAGCTTGCATCAGGAAGGGGTTTACCACTCGCATAGTTATCAACTAAGCTGAGGAGAAGTAGGAGTTATGACGCTCCATCTTCACGTTGCATCTTTGACCTCGTAGGTGTACGAAGTTAGTTTACGTTTCTGTGGCACTTTCCTTTGGGCGTGAGCCGTCCAGTAGCCGTGAGCTACCTCCCGAGTTATGATGTCAGGACTTTCCTCTCTCCGAAGTCTCGGAGAGTTGTACTTTGTTTGGCGGTTCTCATTATATGGAAAAATGGCTGTATTTCAACAGGAAGGAGGCTCTTTTTTCTTGATTGCGAGGGTATAACATTATATCTTGATGATGTAGGTTTCTTTGCTCTCTTTCCTAGAGCTTTGTGGCTTGAAAATCTTGATATTTTTCCCTCCAAAGAGCTTTTTCATATTGGCGAGGTATTCGTCGAATCCTGGTCCCATAAAGATTTTTGTGGCAAATTTTCCGTCGGGTTTTAGATATTTTTCGTAAATTCGAAGCGTTTCTTCCAATAATGCGATGGAACGCATAGCATCAATATCTTTGTCTCCAATGGTATTTGGTGCCATATCTGACTGGATAAAATCTACGCTTTTTTCTCCGATGTTGAGCTGTGTGAAAATGGCGTTTACTGCTGTGATATCGGTGACGTCTTGCTGAAACGTATGGACTTCAGGGATTTTGATGTCGGCGGGTTTAAGATCAAATCCTACAATTTTAAAATTACGCACTTTTAATTTTTGGAGTTGAGCGGCGGTGTACTGTATTCGAGATCCGGGAGCACATCCAATATCAATGACGGTTTTTGTGTCTTTTGTAATTAAGTGGAACTTGGTTTGGATTTCTTCGAGTTTAAAAGCTGAACGTGCTTTGTATCAGTCTTTTTTTGCTTTTTTGAAATAATAATCGTAAGGATTGTACATGATGGTGATGCGTGAAATTAAGGATACTTTAAGGAGTATAGCTAAGGTTGGCTTGAAATCAAGGGTAAGTTTGTGTATGATTATAGGACTTTATTTAGGTTGAGACGTGGAATGACGCTTTTGAATTATTTTAAGGAAGCACGGGAAAGTATTATTGCAAATAAGTTGCGTAGTTTTTTGAGTATGCTTGGGATTATTATTGGGGTTTCTAGCGTGATTTTGCTGATGGCAGTGGGAGAAGGTGCTCAACAAGGGATTATGGACCAGATGGCAAGTCTGATCAATAATAATATTACGATTCAACCTAGAGGAGGATTTACTACTCGAACGGATGAGGAGACTCATGGATATGTGAAAGCGATTACTCTTACTCCGGAACTCGCAGATGAGATTGAAGAGGCATTTCCAGATTTAAGTGGGGCGGTGACATATGGTGCGACTACTCTTGGGCAAGTCAGTTATGGTAATAATTCTTCTATGTCGAGTTTTGCGTGAGTCCCTTTGGATTATCTTCAGAAAATGGCGCTTACTTTGGAGGAGGGAGACAGCTTTAATCAGTCTGATTTTGATAATGTGGAGATGGTGGCGATTGTTAATAAAAACGTCGTAGATAGTCTTTTCCCTGCTGGTAATGCTTTAAGTCAGAAGATTACTTATAACAATAGGGATTATACGATTATTGGGACGCTTTCTGATGCAAGTATTTTATGAATGGTATATATTCCTATTACGACGTATTGGCAAAAAGTTGCTGGAAATCGTGATATTTCTGCGATTACGGTACGTTTGAGTGCTGAGGCAAATAATGCGGAGCGGACTGCAAGAGTGCAGTATTTCCTCCTCAGGAAATATAATGTGAAACATTTGGATTTAGCGGGGTTTAGCTTGAATTCAACAGCGGCAGTTGGAGATGTCATTGATAGTGCAATGGCGATTTTTAGTATTTTATTAGGAGCTATTGGGTGAATTTCCTTATTGGTAGGGGGAATTTGAGTGATGAATATTATGCTTGTGTCTGTCACAGAAAGGACAAGAGAAATCTGAATTAAAAAAGCGATAGGAGCTTTGAATAAAGATATTATTCAGCAATTTTTGATTGAATCTGTATTGGTAACGTTTTTTGGAGGATTGATCGCGATTATTTTCAGCCTTTTGCTCTCTTGGGGAATCAATTCGTTACAGATTTCTTATGGAGATAATATGACGTTTCAGGTGGCAGTAACGGCTCAAGTCGCAATTATTGCCTTTACTCTGACTTTTGTGGTAGGAATTTTGTCTGGAATTTTACCTGCGAGAAAAGCTGCAAATTTGAAGCCGATTGAAGCATTAAGATTTGAGTAATAGGTAGTTTTTCCTGATTGGTTCTGGGAATCTTTCTATTGCATATCTTAGCATCGTGCGTGGCATCTGAGCTGCGTATTGGTCTAAAAATTCGTAGACGGGTTGTTTTGCGACTCTTTTGTGTACTTCGCGGAGCATTCGTCCTGTGGCTTTATGGATGAGGTCGTGGGGATCATGCATGAGGAGCTCGGCAAGAGCAAAGGTGTCAGCGTACTCCCCCTTTTTGATGAAATGATAGGTGGAAACTATTGCTATTCTGCGTTCTCGGAGGTTGCTTGATGTCGCGAGTTGGTAGAGCTTTGAACGATCTTTATCGGCATAATATCCGCCTACAATTTGAGGTGCGGTAAGGTCTACGAGGTCTCGTGAATTGATGTATTTAGTATTTGAAAGATAGAATTTCGTGATTTCGGAGCATTCCTTTGGGATATCTCAGCTTTTTTTCTGTTTTGAAGCGCGAGTGAATGCATCGACTAACAATAATAGACTTGCTAATCTCACTTCGTGATAGGGAGAACTGATTAATTTTTTTATTTCTTCTAGGGGGAGGTTGCGATATTTGCGTATAATCTTGCGGGTTTCTGGGACTTTAATTCCTAAAAAGAGGTCTCCCTCGCCGTATTGTCCTGGTCCTGTTTTGAAAAAGCGTTGTAGGATTGCTACTTGTGCGGGATTTTGTAGAGCATATAAGTCGAGAACAAGGTCTTGAGCTGTCATTGTCACATAAGAAATAAAAGGCTGATGAGCAGTGCTGATCTGCATTACGAACTTTTTGTCGTGATTACTTCTTTAAACATATGCAGAATCCTCCCCTCTTTCTCTACGAGAGGAATGAAATTTCTCCAGAACATAGGGATTTTTTGGTTGAGGCATCGGCGGTTTCGGGTTTTTCCTGCGAAGGTGTCAGTGGACTGTGGGTAGCGGAGAGTGGCTCCAATTCGTTCTTGTTTGGTGATGTTGACCGTGACGCCTTCGAGAACGAGAGGTCAGAGACCCGTAATCTTTTTTGAGGATGTTAAGCGTTTTTTTCGGAAGATTTCGGGTGATGCTGTTTGGATGATGATTAGGGAGTTGTTTGCAATGAAAAAGAAGGTGTTTTGTAGTTGCTTTCGTCCGTTTGAGGAGGTGTGTAGTCGGTGCATTCGTTCGTTGATTTGTGTAGTGCGTAGATTATGAGTCAGATTTATTTTTTTTCGTAGTTGTACAAGTTGAGTTGCTGTCGTTGGAATAGGAGTTTTTAGTGCGAAGGAGGCCTTTCGAGCAGGGTGTGTAGCGCTTTCTTTTCGTGTTTCAGGAGAGGTCTGATGTGCGTTATCTCAGTGTTCGAGGGTGCTGTAGATGTGTTTAAATGATTGTTCAAAATTCGTCCCTTGAAATGTATTTAAAACTTCGTTGCGGAGTCGGTTTCTTTTTGAGGTTCTGGAGTCAAGATTGGTGGAATCTGTGAAGTATGGGATTTGTAACGTTTGGCAAGCTTCTAGGATTTGAGATTTTGTCGTAGTCAGGAGTGGACGTAGGTATGTTGTGGATTTTTGCTGGGAGAGGACGTGCATATTGAGAAATCCGTCCAATGAGCATCCGCGCAGTACGTTGAGAAATGTTGTTTCGATGCGGTCGTTGAGATTATGTCAGGTAAGAAGGAATACTTTGTCTGTAGGTTGTTTTGTTTTGCTTGTTATGGCGTCATTAAAACAAGCGTATCTTCGGTTTCTGAGAGCGTTTTCGTCTGTTTTTACTGTATCAGGTTTTTCAAAACGTTGTGTATCAAATCACTGAAAAAAGGAAGCGAAAAAAGCTGATTCCTCTTCGCTTTCTGGTCTAATTTTATGGTTACAATGGAGAAAATGCAAGTTTTGAAGTGGGAAATTTTGATTGTTTCGTCGTCGGGCGGTGAGGCAAGCCAGTGTCATACTGTCTGCTCCTGTAGAAACAGCGATAAAAAGCTGATGCTCTGAGGTGAGATGTGCTTGAAAAATTGGAAAAACCTCGGAAATACTCCGTTGAGGAAGATCAGCTTTTTGTACTTTTATCATGGTATTGAGGTGATTCATCGGTGTTTATGATAGGTATTTCCTTGAGAAATGAAAGAGATTTCTCAAAAAAAAGAAGGTAGATAACCTTCTTTCCTAAAGTAAAATTTTTACTCTTTATTCTTTTTTTGAAGTACTTTCTGCTTCTGTTGGTAATTCTTCTTCGTCGTGTAGGATTTCCTCTGTTTTTTTAAGGAATTCTTCGGCTTTTTCTATGAATTCTTCAGCTTCTTCAATGAATTCTCCGGTCTCTTCTACGAATTCTCCCATTTCTCTGATAAAATCCCCAGTTTCTCTCAGGAATACACCTGCATCTTTGAAAAATTCTCCTGCTTGCTTTAAGAATTCATCTTTTTTCTCTGTCTGTGTTGGTTCCCATGCTGAGAATTCATCTATTTTTTCTTGGATTTTTTTTGCTTGATGTATTAACTCTTCAGCTCTATCTAAGAAGGTGGTTACTTCTTCTTTGAGCTCGCATCCTTCTTTTTTGAGTTTATTCCTTTGTTCTGGATCCAGCTTTTTCGCGAATAAGAGAAGATTCCCTGTGTCTTTTAGGTACGTCCACGCTTTCATAAGGCATCTGTTGGTTTCTAGGAGAAGCCTTATTTGTTGTTCTAATTTTATCATATTTCTCTTTGTTTTTTGTTTGAAGATTTTTTGTTTATGTGTTCTTTATATGTTTTGGTTTATCAAAAGTCAATGCTTTTTGTGTGTAGCTTTCATAAAAAAAAGAGATAAAAATCAGATTTTTTTTGTTTTTTTATTAAAAAAGAAGACGAAACGCCTTCTTTGCATCTGATTTGTTGTTATTCACCTTGTATTATAGTGATTTCGTAGAGAAGGAGCTCTGTTTTATTGAGAGAGTGTTTTATGATGCTTCTTTCTCTGTTTAATTCGCGAGTTTTGTTTAAAAGGTCCCAAGTGTTGTTTAGAAACATAATGATTTGAGTTAAGAGTTCCTGTGTACCCTTTCCGAGTGCCTTTTGTTTGTTTAGTAGCTCCTCTGCTTGCTCCTCTGTAGGTTGAGGTTGGCGTAGAGCCTTAACAAATTCCTCCATATATGTAAGGTGTTTCATTTTGAGGTCTAATCCTCTTTTTTCGAGGATTCCTTTGTCGTTTAGGAGTTGTACGGCTTTTTCTGCAAGATCTCTTGGTTGTTTCACCTTATTTAGAGGTTCTTCGGCACTTCTTAGGATTTCTCTCGCTTCTGTGAGGATCTCCAGTATTTTCATTGTTTTTCTGCTTTTGTTCATTTGTGTTTTACCCTATATGTGTGATTTGATTACTATAGTTATTTTTTAGCTAAAAGTCAATATAAAAAAGAAGGCGAAACGACCTCCTTTTATTTTTTTAGATATTCATTTGAGCTAAAACGCGGTTTAGCGTGTTAGTTACCTGCATTTTTATTGGTAGGATTTCTTTTATTTCTTCTTTTATTTCTTTTAGCGTCTTTTTGATGTTTTTGACGATTTTTTCTATTTCCATTTGTCTGATGAATCCTAGTGCGGAAGCCTTGATAGTATTGATTTCTTTTTTGGTGAGATTTACGTATTCTTTTGAATATTCTATGACTTCTTCGGTCTCATTGATGCGTTCTTTTATATGCTTTAGTAGGCTTTTGTCTCTTTCTGTCGCCGTTTGTGTAGCTTTGATCCGTTCTATGAGATCGTTTAGCATACGTTGATATTCTCTTAAATTGACTTCTCTATTGATTAGGATATCAAGTTTTTCTCTACTTTTTGTTGATATTTTGGCTAATGTTTCATCCATATTGTTATTCCTTTTGTTTATTATTAGCTTCTTCATACGTATTTTTTGCTCAAAATCAATACTAAAACATGAAAAAAAAGAAGGTAGATAACCTTCTTTGTGTGTTAGTTTCTTAGCCTATCCTCTGCTCTGTCATTTCTTTTTTGGCTTTTTTTACGATTTCTTTTAGATTCTTTAATTTTTGTAGTCCTGTTTTGATCTCATCTCTTGTGTGTTTTACTTCGTTTAAAGGATTTTCTATTTTGCTGATATCTTCTTCGATGTTGCGTAGGAATTCCTTCGTCTCTTTTTCGAGTCGCTCTGTATCATTGATGACTTTATCTGTAAAATCTAGCAATAATTTCTCTCTTTTGGAGGTGCCTCCTGGTGAAGAGTGGAAATGCTTGAGATGATGATAGGTCTCTACGAGAATCGTTTCTTTTGCTATGATAAGGCTATTTTTTTCTTCACTTTGTTTTTCTAATTCTGATAATTTTTGTATCATAATTTTGTTCCTTTTATTGGTGAGTAGTAGTTTAACTGCTTGATTGTATCTATTTTTGACGTAAAGTCAATATTAAAAAAAGAAGGTAAAAATACCTCCTTTTTGCTGCGTTTTTTTATTTCTTTGGTACTTCAGGTAGATCCTTCAGAAGGCATTTTTTAGCTGTTGGTAAATGTATCAACGCTTCTCTTAAGATATTTAATGATTGTTCTGAAGTTTTTCTCTTTTCGAGATCCTCTTGGAGTACAGGCAAACAGAAATCTAAACATACCATATATTCATTGAGATTCTTTAATAATGTTATAGCTTCTTCTGGTAGTTTGTTTTCGCACTTTAGAAGCTGATTCTTTTCTTTTAGCAGAGCTTTTGTCTCTGTGAAGTTTACATATGTTCTGTTTAGAAAGTTTGTTGCTTTTTTTATACTTTTTGGGTCTTTTAGTACTTTGTCTTTAGGTTTGCCGTTTGGGGCAAGATTTCTGGATTCGTGTCTTCTTGTTTTGTGAGTGTTTTGCTTTTCCATTTTTTTTCTCCAATTTATTATTTGTAATAGTAATTTTTGTCTTATGTTTTAGTGTTTGATGGGAGATTCTTCTATTTTTTTAAGGAATGTTTCTGCTTCTTGTATGTCTTTGTCTGCTAGTTTTAGTGTTTCTTTTGCATCTGCTAGCCACGCGATAGGAGGTTCTTCTTTTTGGGATAAGAGATCGTCTTTGTCTTCCAATTCCGATTCTCTTCCTTGTAGATGTTCTATTTCGTCGTTTAGCAGTGCTATTATTCCTCGTAGAAGCTCTTCTTCATTTGGTTCGACTTGTCTTTCCATGTATTTTTGTATTTGATCTATGCAGTCGAAGAATTTGTTTTCTGTTGCTCTGATCTGCATCAAGTATTTTGTAATTTTTTCTTGTAGTTCTTCTTTTTTTTCCATATGCTTTAGCCTCTTTGTTTTTTATTAATATTTTTTATTATATTTATTTTTATTCAAAAGTCAATAGATATTTCAAAAAAAGAAGGTAAAAATACCTTCTTTCGTTTTTATTCTTTACTTGTTTCCGTATTTTTGAATTTTTCAACGGTTTCTTTTATTTCTTCGAGAGTGGCTTCTCTGAATTTTTTATATTCTTTTACCCCCTCTAAGAAAATTGTTATTTCTGTCGTGTAGCTCATTGAGAGAACTTCCTGCTCTGACATATTTATTAGAGCTATTATCTTTTGAATTAAGCGTTTCTCCACGTTGTGTAATTCCATTTCTATGTCTCCTAAGAGCATGGATTTCATCCTGAGAGCGCATTCTTTTTCTCCGATTCCTGGTCCTGTATGGGTGTATTCTATCACGTCGATGAGTACATTTCGTACGTTTTTTCGAAATTCTTCGACTTCTGTTAAGAGATTGCCTATTTCTAACAAATATGTTTCTTTTTTGGTCATATATACTCCTATCTTTATGATTCTTTTTCTATTTTTGTTTTTAAGAAATTCCATTTTTCTTGGAAAGCTTCCCATCTTTGCTTTCCGATTTCGTCGGTGTTTTTTATGGCGTTCGTTATTTTGATTAGGAAATCATCTGCTTTTTTGATGAATTTTTCCGTATCTTTTTGAGCGATTTCTACTTCTATTGAGAAGTGATTGAGCTCCTCTTTGAATTCTTCGTGCTGTTTTTTGGCGTAATCTCCTTTTTCTACGTATTCGGCATATTCTTTTGATTCAATGAGAAGTTGATTGGAGTCCTTTTCAAGGTCGATGACTTCATTCATTAGTAATCCATTCTCATTTAGAAGTCTTAATCCCTCTTGCCTGAGAGCCCAGCAGAGCTTTAGGTCCTCTTTGGATCTTAATAAGATAAGGTCTGCTGCATCTTTTATGAGAACAAACCTTTCTATTAGCTCATTATACACTTGTTGCAGGGTCTTTATCTGCTGTATTGCTATTTTTTTCATATGTTTTGTTTCTGTTAGTTTAACATTTTATTATTATTCATTGTTTATATGTATTTTTTATGTAGAGTCAAGCCTTTTTGCTCTTGATTTAAGGGGGAAAGAGATAAAAATCTGATTTTTTTACTTTTATTAAAAAAAAGAAGGAGTGTTTCTCCCTCTTTGTCATATGGAAATTTACAGTTTTTGAATTTCGCATAATAGTTCGTGTATTGTCTTTCTCTCTTCTTTTTGGCTATTTGCAGCCCTTTTGATTTTTTCTAGGATGTCTTTCTCGGTTTTACAGAGTGTAGAGTCGAGGACCTCCCAAAACTTTGTGTCGTCGTACAGAATTGTCTCATTTTTTAGTCTTGTTTCTATGATTTGTGCATTTTTTATGCACATTAAGAAATTCCATAACATTGTCTCGTATTCTCTTAGACTCGCTAATTTGTAGATTTTTGTTTCAATTAATTGTATGGAGTCGGATGCTATCCATTGTTCGTTTTGTGCTTTTTCTTTTGTCATAATTACCTTTCCTTTAAGTGGTTTATTAATGATTTTGTTTATTTTTTTATTATAATAATTTTTTGTCTAAAGTCAATGTAAATATTAAAAAAAGAAGGTAAATAACCTTCTTTTTATGGATTTTATCATATTTTCTGCGCTTTACACTGTTTCGATACGCTCTTGAGTTTTCGTTAGGCGTGTCTCAAATTTTTTTGTTGAACTTTTTGCGTTTTTAATAGTTTTTTTTATCTCTTTTAGAGATGCTTGTGCTTCTTTGGTGTAGCTGTGTAGTATTTTTTCGAGTTCTTTTTCTATCTCTTTTAGGAGATTGATAGTATTGATGAGGGATTTCTCTTCATCTTCTAGTTTCTCTAACATATTCATGAGATCTAGGAGTGTCTCGGAATAATCCTCGGTGTCTCCCTCTATATCTGCTATATGATCTCTTATTTCTGCTTTGAGATCTTCTATTTCTGTGGTGAGATCATCTAACTTTGCTTGAATCTCTCTAATTTTTGTTTTTTCTTCTGCTATTTCTTGCTGAAATGAGCTTTCATCTGTTATTCTCATAACATTCCTCTTTTTTTTGTTTATAATGATTTTGTGGTTTGCTTATATTCTTTATTATAATTATTTTTAATAAAAAGTCAATAGCTTTTTTTGGCTGAAAGTTCTAGAAAATGTGTAAATTGGCTGTCAGCTTTTTTTCTTTTGTAAAAAAAGAAGATGAAACATCTTCTTTGAAAAAATTTTTGGAGGTTTATAATTGTAATAATGGCCATGTTCTTGTTGTTTTTCGTATTTCTTTTTGTACTTCAACTGCGGTGTTTTTGAATTCGTCTGGTAGTAACTTTCCCGTTGTTTCCATAAATTCTTTGGTTTTTTTGAGGAGTTTGATTTTGCTGTCGTGTATTTCTTTTGCTTTTCTTCGGAGCTGTACTTTGTCTCTTCCGATTCTTTCTAGCTCTTTTAAGAATTCTTTATCGTTTTTGCTGGGATCGTTTTCGCATTTATCTACTTTTTGGTAGATCGGTATTATGTTTTCTCTTAACTCGTTTAGCTTCTTGCGAATTTCTGTTGCATCAGTTTGGCATTCTTTGACTTTTTTTTGGGTTTCTTCTTCTAATTTTTTCGTAGCATGTAGTTGCACGATGCATGGTTGTAATACGTCACTACTTAATTTTTCAAAAGCTTCATCCCATTTAACGCCTGCAAAATTTAGATCAAACAGCTCCCATTTTGTTAATAATCGCCCTTTTGTTAACATAATTTCTCCTGTTTTTTTATTATCAATGCTTGATTATAATTATTCTTTATTAAAAGTCAATGTCAGTTTGGTTGGTAGTTTAAGAGGGCAAAGAGATAAAAATCAGATTTTTTTGCTTTTGTTAAAAAAAAGAAGACGAAACGCCTTCTTTTGTGTTGTTTACTTTTCATTGGTGAATTTGTTTTCTATTTCGAAAGATTGCCAGACAAGGTCTTTTATTTCCTTATCGAAGTCAATACCATTTTGGTATTTCTCAGGTAAGAATTCTTTTACCTTTTTTTGCAGCTCTTTCGTATCTCCGATTAGGATGTCTCTATCCCATTGAAAACTTTTTATTTCTTTGATGAGCTGTTCTTTCCCTTTTTGGAGTTCCTTTAGTTTTTTAGGGAATTCTTCGTCTAGTTCGAATGCTTTGCTCGTCATTGATTCGTGACATTGCTGTATGGTTTCGAGGAGAGATGCTATGGTCCCTTGTCGTAGCAATGCTACTTTGTCATTAAGTGTTTTCGTGTCGGAGAGTCGTTCTTTTAACTCATCTAGAAACTTGCTTAATTTCTCTGCATTGAACAGATTTACAGCAACTAATCTGAGATACTCATTGGCGTCTCCTAATCTTTTGTCCCATAAAGATAGGACAGAGTTTAATGTCTCTAATTTTTCTTTTAGAGATTGTGGCTTTTGTTCTGCCATATTTTTATTCCTATTTTTTTTAATAATTTTTTTTCATAATATAGTATTTTTTATTTGAAAGTCAAGATTTTATGGTTTGAAATTACAAAAAAGAGATGAAAAATCAGATTTTTTTTATCTTTTTTAAAAAAACATCCCTGGAAAACCTCGGGATGTCCTTAGTAACATTTATTTCATCAATTATTAATAGGAATTGTCGTAGATTTTTTTACCAGTTTCCCACTGTACTTCATAGCGATCTTTCTCATTACCATATCGATCTCTGAATACTACGATACGAGTATGGTTTGCGTTATCATTATGATATCCGGAGCAGTACCAACCTTTTTCTGCGTTGGCATTAGCTCTTGAGAAAGCTTCTGTGTCATTCACGATACCAAAGTTCATTCCAGAAATAATGAAAAGAGCTAGTATCACTGTAAAGATAAGATATCCTTTACCTTTCATTTTTTAATCTCCTTTTATTTATGCTTTAGTTTTATCTTTGTTTATTGTTTGTATTTTTTACTATACTCATTTTTTTGTAAAAGTCAAGAGCTTTTTTTATTTTGTAAAAAAAGAAGACGAAACGCCTTCTTTATTTTATCATAGGCCACTCATTTGTGACTTTTTTTAGTTGTTTGTGTGTTTCAATGATGGCTATTAGTGAGCCATTTATTGATTCATCTGGAAGGATTCTTAGTCCTTCTTTGATCAATTCTCTGGATTTTTGAATGAGTCTTGTTTTGCTTTTTCTGATTTCTTTTACTCTTTTTCGAAGTTGCATTTTGCATTTTCTCATGTTTGTTAACTCTTGTAGGAACACTTTTTCGTTATTGCTTGGGGAATCTTCGCATTCACTGACTTTTTGGAATATGGGAATCATATCTGTCTTTAAATTTTCTAGTTCGGTACAGAGTGCTATGGTGTCATCTGCACATTCTTTGAGCTGTTCTTGAAATGTTTTTTGCTCTTTGATGTCGTTTGGTGTGCTGGAATATGCTTCTAGTTTCCCATGAAATTTTCGTAAGATTTTTTCCCATTCATATCTGGTATTTTCTAGATCTTGTAGTTCCCTTTTTGTTAGTACTGAGCCTCCCGCTAATGCAGGTTGCTTTGAAAATGCAAAAATTGCGATTGTTGGTCTCTTTTTTTCTAAAGACATAGGATCTCCTCTTTTTTTGTTTTACTACTTATTATTTGTTTTTCTTGATTATAATGTTTTCCGTTAAAATGTCAATGTTATTTCGTTTAAAAATGATAAAAGAGAATATGGTCAGCTTTATTTTTTTGTTTGGTTTACAAAAAGAAGGTAAAATACCTTCTTTGTATTGCTGTTTATGATTCGTTGTTATAGTTTCGGCAGAGATCGTGACTTAATGTAACTGTGATATCCATGTCTGGATCTTCGACGTCTATATAAAACGTATAGTCGGAGATGGTCCATGGTGCTAGATCCGTTACATATTGACGTAAATTTATATGGAGAAGCAGGGTCTCTTTTTCGAGGTAGTATAGTGCGCTCGCATACATTTCTAGATCATTGAGATCGTCGGTGATCTCGCTGATTTTGTACTTCCCCCCTATGAGGATATCTGGGTCGATCCATGAGCTTCTATCTTGGTCTAGGATGCTCTTTAGTTTTTCACATTCGCTGAGGACAGTGATGTAATTCAAGAGTTTCTTTGGATATCCTCTTTCTAGGTCTGAGATTAGCATTTCTGTCGTTATTCTCATAAGAACGAGAGCATTATCTATGATTCTTGAGGTTTTATTTAAAGCATTTATGTCTCTTGTCATCTTTTTTTCTCTTTTTTGTTTTACATATTTCTCTGTATTATAGGTTATTTTCTTTGAAAAGTCAAGGCCTTTTTCTGCTTGAAATTTGAGGAAGAAACGGTAAAAATGGTCAGATTTATTTTTCTTTTTTTTACTATTGATGAATGTATCGTTACCTCAATCTGAAAGAGATGTTCGTATTCAAAAACTTCAGAGGATGAGAAATCTGGGGATTATCCCTTATGCTCAGAGTTATGATAAAACGCATTTGATCGGGGATATTATTAAGGCGTATTGAGGAAGCTCTCTAGATCCGGAACATGCTCCTGAACATGGGGTGAGGCTTAGGGAGATTGAAACGATTATTGCTGAGCCGAAAGTGCAGGTTTCCACTGCTGGTAGGTTGATGCTCTATCGTAGTCATGGGAAATTGGCGTTTGCTAAATTGTTAGATAGTACGGATCAGATTCAATTGATGTTTCATAGAGATAATTGTAGCATTAGAATTGGAGAAAAGCTTTTGCAAGAATTGCAACCAACCTCCTCTGCTCCTGCTGATGAAATGGGTTGTACGGCGTATAAATTTATGGAGAAGCTCGTTGATATTGGAGATTTTATCGGAGTGAAGGGTGAAGTTTTTCGTACTCATACAGGGGAATTGACGATTTTTGTATCAGAATTTTCTTTCTTATCTAAAAGTATCCGCTGACTACCTGAGAAATTTCATGGATTGGTGGATGAAGATGAGCTCTATCGTAAGAGATATTTGGATATGACGATGAATCCTGAAACGTACAAGAGATTTTTATTTAAATCGAGGTTTTATCAGTTATTAAGGGAATTTTATACGCAGGAAGGATTTGTAGAGATTCAGACTCCGATTTTGGATAATGCCGCTTCATGAGCTGCAGCTAAGCCGTTTATTACGCATCATAATGATTTTGATTTAGATGTTTATTTGAGGATTGCGTTTGAAACTTCGTTAAAAAAAGCGACGGTGGGAAGATTTGAAAAGGTATTTGAAATTGGGCAGGATTTTAGAAATGAAGGTTCTGATCCGTCACATTTGCAAGAATTTACGCAGGTGGAACATTATGCAGCGTATTGGAACTATGAAGATAATATGCGTTTTACTGAAAAAATGATGGATTTTTTGTTTGAACATTTGTGATTAGATAAAAAAATCAGAGTGAAAGATAAGGATTGAATTGAAAAGGAAGTAGATTTTACGACTCCACGAGAAAGGATTGATTACATTAAAGGAGTAAATGAGGCTTCTGGACTAGATATTACGAAATATTGAGAAGAAGACGCTGATCAATTACGCGCAGATATTAGGGCAAAAGGTATAGAATTTGAAAGGATGGACGAGATGGGAACTCCGACTCTTATTGATTATTTATTTAAAAAGGTATTGCGTCCAAAGGTAGTTTGACCTGCGTTTATCTATAATTATCCGTTGATTATGCAACCGTTGGCGAGGGTTTCTGATCGTGATAACTGCATCGTGGAGCAATTTCAGCTATTGGTGAATGGATGGGAGATCTGTAAGGCATATTCTGAATTGGTAGATCCTCTTTTGCAACAAGCAAATTTTGATAAACAGGCGGCTTCAGGAGATGAAGAAGCTACTGCAGGTGATGAGGCGTTTGTCGAAGCTATGGAGTATGGAATGCCTCCACAGTCTGGATTTGGAATGGGAATTGAGAGGATTTTAGCGATTTTGACGGAGCAGGATAATTTGAGAGATGTAGTGATGTTTCCATTGATGAAACCGAAAGGAGAATAGTAGTTTTGCTCTATCGTTATTGGGGAATGGGATATTTATCAGTTTTTTAATCTTTTTTCTAGAGATGAAAGGGACTTTTACGCTTAAAATTTCGGACTTGCTTCAAAATATCGGGAGTGATAGAGTGGTTTTTGATGAGCAAGGAATGAAAGGAGTTTTGGAACTGTATGCTTTGGATGGGAAAAGCGTTTTGGTAAAGGTGAAAGATTTTGAAAAGAATCTAGAAAGTGTCTGTGATCGCTGTGCAAAGACGTTTATGAGGGAAATTAGAGTACCAGAATATGTCGCTAAATATACACTCGATAAGAAAGAATTTGAGGAAAGCGAGGAAGATGTGCTCTTTTTGATCGATGAGAAAAATCAGACTATAGATGTGGAAGAATTACTTTATCAAGTGACTATTTCGGAAGATCCTTTTGTACTAAAATGCCCAGAATGTCAGGAAGCGACGGCGTATTTGGAAGATGATGAGGATGAAGAGGAATAAGTTGCTCTTGATTTTCTGAATAGGTTTACTAGGCTGATATTGACTTTTTATTTCTTAAATTTTGGCTTATTTATGAATAAACATGCTTGTTTCGTCCTAGCTGGGATGCTGTTTGGCTGTATGTCGCTGATGGGAACTGGTTCTGCCGCGGAACTGACTGTCGAAAATCCGCGAGTGCAAGCTGCTGATCAGGCTATTTCTCAAGGGAAGACGACGGTAGATAAGCTTCTGTCTACGATGCAGACAATTCATGAAGGGCAAAAGTCTAGCATTATCAATGCTCTTGCAGTGGGTAATCAGTTAAAAGCGGAAAAAACTCTACAACAGTGGTCAGAACTCTATCCTTTGACAACGCATTTGTATGAGTTAAAATCTGGGAAAGGAATCACGCTTATGAATAAAGCGGGAGATAGCTATACGTTAAAAAATCAGACACCTCTTGAGTGGTTACATGTGATGCGAGGTGATGAGGAATATTATCGCTTTCCTGCAAAAGATACTTTTTTGGAGCTGGATTTTACATTTAATCAGACAGGAGTTTTAAAACAAGAGATGACATTGGAAAGTTCAAATACTACCTCTTCTCCTATTTATTTTTATGATGGGGAGGACTTTTTGTCAGATTTGAGGTATAAAAAGTCGGATTCTGGTATTGCAGTACTGAAAAATTCTGAGGATCAGCGTTATTTCTTTTTTGATGTGGCTGATAGTACTCTTCAGGATGGAAGTGCTAAAATTTCATTAACGGATGGAAGTTCTGCTGCTTTATCTCAATTGTATCGTACGAAATCTTATTCTCCTGCGTATTTTATCACGAGTTTAGATGCTGGATTCCAGTATTGTAAGAACGTAGCTGATTTTGCAGGGGCAACGTCTTTGGATAAAGAGTACTCTGCTAGTGACTGCGAAAATGCTGCGAAAGGAATCTTTATTACCAGGATGCATAAAGATATTTTGGAATATGCTGCAAGCTTAAAATCTTAGTATAAATTTGACAAATGAAAGGATGCTGATTATACTTAGGTAATCAGCATTTTTTACTTTTTAACTGATTTATCGTATGGCAAAAGCAGGTATTGAACATTTTAGAGCTGTGGAGGCAAAGGAAGTAGGGAATAAAGATGTTGAGAAAAAACTTGCTGCAGCTGCAAATGCCTCTAATGAATACGTAAAATACGTAAAAGATGAAAAAGAAATTGCTTTGATGAAGCATGAAGATGAATTGCAAAGAAAAGCACTTGAAATGCAGATTGCAGATGTTATGGAATCAGCTTCTTCTAAATTCTGAATCGAAGGAAAGTTCTCTTCTTTTGATGATTTTATGCATAGTTCTCAGACAAGAGAATTGGTAACGACTCTCGAAAAAGAACTTATTAAGGTTGGAAGAAATGATCTTTGAGCATTGGATAAATTTAAGAAAGATAAGAAAATCTTGGCTGAAGATAAGGTTTGGCTTGTAGAGATGTATGAAAAAAATATCGGAAATAAGGATTTGAATAAGAATCAAAAGCACCTATTGGAAGCAGGAATTGAAAAGGTAAATGCTAGTATTGCTTAGGATATTTGAGCATTCTTTCATTAAAAGCATTGTTTTTACACGGTAAAACCGTATAACTCTGAGGTGTATGTTTACTTCGGAGTTTTTTTATGAAATACAAGATTTTTGGTTGTAAAGTGAATAAATATTATCTCAATCAACGATTGGGTTTTTTTGAACAAAGTACGGAGAATACGGACGATCTTTTTCTTATTTCTACGTGTGAAGTGACGGATAGGGCAAAAAGTAAATGGTTGAGAGAGACAAAACAAGCGATAAAAAGCTGAATGAGGGTTGCAATTACCTGATGTGGGACTTTGAGGCAAGGGAAATTGATTGAAGAATCAGCTTTTTATGCTCTTTATCCTGAATTATTGGAGCGGAAAGATAAGATTTTACTGTTGTGAGAAGCCCCAGAGGGGGAAGAGCAGGCTGCACATACAATGTTTACTCCTGCGACTAATGTCTACACGAAACATTTTTTAATGATTCAAAATGGCTGCGATAATCATTGTAGTTTCTGTCTGACGGTGATGAAGAGATGAAAACACTGGTCGAGACCGTTGGAAGAAATTATCAGAGAGATTCAGGAAGTGGAGGCAAATGGAGGGAAGGAGATCGTTTTGACAGGAGTGAATTTGGCTGCATGGGGATGTTCAGATACTAAAAAGGCTGAAGAGACGAAATTTCCGCAGTTATTAGAGGCGATTTTGAGACAAACGACGATTCCGAGGATTAGAATTTCTAGTATTGGACCGGAATATGCAAATGATGCGTTTTTAGAAGTGGTACAGAATCCAAGGATTATGCCTCATTTTCATTTTTCAATTCAAAGTTTCAGCGATCATGTGCTCGGTTTGATGAGAAGGAGATATGATAAACGTACTCTTCACTCTCTCCTTACAGCGTTACGTGTGCAGTGATGACCTTGAGTTTCTCTGTGAGCTGATTTGATTGTGTGATTTCCGTGAGAGACGGAGGAGGATTTTTTGGAGACTTTGCGTGGAGTCGAGGAATTTGGGATTACGAAGGCTCATATTTTCCCGTTTTCAGCGCATCTAAAAGGAGAAACGATTCCAGCTTTTTATTTTCTTGATCAAGTGCCTCTGGAGATTAAAAAAGAAAGAGAAAAAAGGCTGATTGAAGTGGCAGATCGCGTGAGAGCGGAGTTTATTCGTGCTCATCAGGGAACTGTTCATGATGTTCTTTTGGAAGAACGTGGAAAAAATGGGAAATGGAAATGACGAACTGAAAATTATTTGCCTGTTGAAATTGACTGAATGTATCATAGAGGAGATATTGTACGTCTTACCTATTAGTTTCTTTCGTAGTAGTAAAAAAAACTGATTTGGGATTCCCGCATCAGTATTTTTGCCCTTGATTGAGGCATCATTGCTTTATAGAGGAAGATTTATCAATGAGGATTGATTTTGTCTTGGTAAGTTTTGCAAATTGGCATAACGTATATTCGTAAGGTTTTTCGTTTATTAGAGCTGTTTCGGTTTCTTTCCACTTTTGCTCTCCTAAGAAGGTATTGAGCTTTTGAACGAAAGGACTGGAGAGTATGAATAGAGGTAGTCCTTGTTTATGAGTGGATTGGATTACATCATATTGAAGCTTTATTGATATCACGATACAGTCTATCCCCGCTGTTTGTATTTGCTGTATCCAAGCTGCAACTTTGTCATTGATTGCATCATTTGCATTTATCAGTAAATGCTTAATTTGCTCTTTTTGTAGTACTTCTGGCGTTATGTTGTGTATGCTTGGGAACGTAAAGGTGGGATGGTGCTCCTCTTGATTTATAGTATCTTCCTTGTTTATTGAAGCTTTTTTGGCTTCTTGTTCTTCATTTTTTATTTGATTTTTGATGTGTAAGGTTTGAGCCCACGCATCTCTGATGTTTTTGGTAAACATGTCCATTTTGTACCTCTTTTTTTACTGATTATTTTTGTTTCTTATGGTTCGAGTGTAGCGATTATTCCTCGAAATTCAAGCATTTTTACTTGAAATTCACGTGGTTAATGCGTAAAGTATTGGTATGAATCCTGATTTTTCACCCCTAGTATTCCAAATTTTGGAGCAACTCCCCTCTTTGGATGCAGATGGACTAAAAGAACTGCAAAGGGATTTTGCAAAAAGAAATAAAATGCAGACATTACCTAGTAAATCTCAGATTCTTAGTACGTATTTTGAACTGGTGAAACGTAAAGAAGTTGCAGAAAATCAGCTTTTTGAAACTTTTTTGAAAAAGAGGGCGATTAGGTCTTCGAGTGGGATTGTCTCTGTGCAGGTGCTGACGAAGCCATGGCCTTGTCCTGGAAGATGTATTTTTTGCCCAAATGACCCGGAAATGCCTAAAAGCTATATTAAATCTGAACCTGGGGCGATGAGGGCGTGGTTAAATCAGTTTGATCCTGTGAAACAAGTGCGAAATAGATTACAAAGTCTGACTTTGACAGGTCATAAGCCAGAAAAGATTGAGATGATTGTCTTAGGTGGAAGCTGGGATGCTTATGATCGTGAGTATCAAGATGCTTTTATGAAGGGGCTGTATGATGCGTGTAATACGTTTAGTTCTTTGTCGTTCTGACCTTCGAGTACTCTTTCTTCAGCACAGCAACATGATGGCTGAATACAACGTAAATATGGCTTTAGTATCCTGAATGAAGATCAGATTTCTTTTTCTGATAGTTTGGAAGAAGCGATCAAGAGGAATGAGACAGCAAAACAGAGAATTATTGGTTTGACGATAGAGACGAGGCCTGATTTGGTGACTTTTGAACGTTGTAAGAGGCTGAGAGAACTTGGAGTTACGAGGATTGAAATGGGGGTACAAAGTACGGATGATGAAGTATTGAATCTCAATCATAGAGGTCATTTGATGCGTGAGGTAAGGTCAGCTTTGCATCTCTTGAGAATGTTTGGATTCAAAATTTCCCTTCATGTGATGCCTGGGTTGTATGGTTCGAATTTTGAAAAAGATGTGCAGACGTTTAGAGATCTCTTTTCTGATCCGTATTTGCAACCTGATGAATTGAAGATTTATCCGACTAGTGTAATTCCGAATACGGAGCTGTTTCGTTTGTATCAAGAGGGACGTTACTCCCCTATTACGACCGACGAAATTAAGAAGCTTGTGAAAAAGGTTTTTCAGGAAATTATTCCACCGTATACGAGGATTAAAAGGTTGATTAGGGATATTCCAGCTCCGGAAATTGAGGCTGGAAGCTCGATTACGAATTTGTCCCAGTTGATTCACGAAGAGATGCTGAAAGATGCAAAGCAGCAGGTGCTCTCTGTACAGGATGACGGTGGGCAAGAGATGGATACCCCTCGTACTGCTATTGAGCGTTTTTATGCGAGATTGGGAGAAGGGTTTGATACGAAGAGCTTTCGTAATTTTGTGAGTTTAGATACGCGTTCTAGAGAGATTAGGAATAAAACAGGAAAAAGCTGAGCTCCTTTATCGGAGCATTTGTCTGATGATGAGGCATTTCTCGTTGAGAGGCAGTATGCTTCGTCGGTGGGATCTGAGTTTTTTCTCTCTTTTGAAGATAGGCTTGGGTATTTGTATGGATTTACGAGGTTACTTTTGCCTACTGAATGAAGTATTGCAGATATTGAAGGTCTGGGGCAGCATACAGCGGTCATTAGGGAACTGCATGTATATGGGAAGCAAGAAACCCTTGGAAAGACTCGTACTATGTATGAAACGAGTATGCAACATACGTGATTTGGTAAGAAATTATTGGAAGCTGCAGAGCAAAAGGCTCGTGATGCTGGATTTCAGAGATTGTCGGTTATTAGTGGTGTGGGAGTGAGAGAGTACTATGCAAAACTGTGATATCATTTGGAGTGAACGTATATGGTGAAAACTTTATAAACAAAAAGCTGGACGAATGCGCCAGCTTTATTACTCATTTTTTCTTTGAAGACGCATTTTTTGAATCTGTGGAAATCAAGAGATACCCTACCATTACACAAAATGCTGCTTCAACTGCTACGATACCGAATGTGATAGCGACTAGGTCACAGATACTGAAAGAATATTTAACTATCATCAGCCAGTATATTAGCACAATCATAGCTAAGCATATGATTGTCATTACTAAATTTTTAAACATTTGCATATTTTGCCTCGTTTCTATTATTTACTATTTCTGTTTTTGTTCTCATTAATGTATTCTTTAGTATATTCATTTTTATCAAAAAGTCAAGTCTTTTTTGTTGAGTACTGCTTTTATTGGAAATTTTTTTCGTAAAATTCTCTGATTTTTATGAGTTGAGAAAGTATCTTTTCACGATTTGCAAGTTCTTGTGGTTTGAAGTCGATTTTGATGCTGATTGGGTTGGTGTATCAGCTTTTTTTGAGCTTTTTGAGAAAATTGGCGAGATTGAGGTCTCCATCTCATGGAACTAAGTGCATACGTCCTTTCCTATTTTTGTCTGAAAAGTAGAGCACGGAAATATATGGCGTATAATCTTCGAGTTTTCTGACAAAATTTTCTTCAAATGTATCCATATCCAGATGAGTGATGTCTAATCCGAGGTATGCTGAGTGTTTTTTGACGATGTCAATGAGATTTGCAAATCTGAATTCGGGTATTGGTAGGGCAAATAATTTGGAGTCTGTAGGATTGATGATGGTAAACTTTAGTTGAGGATTAGCGTCTTGATAGGTTTTAAGGTTGTCTGCTATGAAGTCGTATACTTTGAAGTCGGTAATTTTTGGAGCGTTGATTGCAATGGTGTCGGCTCCTGTAAGTTCGCAGAGATCAAGAGCTTTATCCATTTCTTTTTGGTTGAGTTTATTGGAAGTCTGGATGACGCCAATAGGAAGTTCGTAGGTTTCTGAAAGCTCCTGAACATATTCTTCATCTCGAGCATCAAATCCTTTTCGCATTGCTAAATCGATTCCATCAAATCATGCTTCCTTTGTGAGCGCAAAAATACGGTCGAGACCATAGTTTACGAGGGTGTCTGTGCTGAGAAGTAATGCGTTTTGTTTTTGCATCAGCTTTTTCTCTTTTAGAGAATAAAAATCTTATGATAAGTATACTGAAAATTCGAGAAAAATGCAAGTTTTCTCTATCTAATTGGGAGCGTTTTTCTGTAGGAATGCTTTTTGGTCGCTGGAGTTTCACTGTGTTCGTTGGTGATGAGTTTTTGAGGAGCTTCGGAGTTGATGAGTTTGTATAGCAACATGAGTTCCATACAAGATACCATCAGAGAAGTCCCTCATGCACTGACAAATGGCAAGGTAATCCCTGTGTTTGGAAGGATTTTAATATTTACGCAGATATGAATGAAAGTTTGGATGGTGATAATTGAGATGATTCCTACTCCGATCATTTTTGACTGAGGGTCTCTGAGTTTCTGAAGATGAGAAAGGACGTATCGAAACATTCGACAGTACAGTCCTAGCAAAATGAGATTTCCGGCGAATCCGATTTCTTCTGAAAAAGCAGCAAAAATGAAATCTGATTGAGCCTCGGGGATGTATCAGAATTTTTGAAGCCCTTTTCCATATCCTTCTCCTAAGAATCCTCCTCCACCGATTGCTCTGAGAGCTTGCTCATTTTGTCGTCCGATTTGTTCGTCTTGATTGACTTGATCGTTTTGGTTGATTCCTAAGAAATACGAAAATCTATTGTGGATGTAATCGAATTTTGGATTGATCATATACAGTGACATTCCTACGATAAATCACGAGGTCACTCCAATCCCCAAGACTAAGAGGATTTTTTTCAGTCTTAGTCCTGCGTATCGTGCAATTACTAGCGCAGTAACTCCGATAATTAGTACTGTTCCGAGGTCGGGAATGAAAAGAAAAATTCAATATAATGCTGCACTTGTTACGATGAATTGTATGAGGAATTCAGAAGAATTGATGATTTCTTTCCTCCTGAGTAATCGGGAAGAAAGGAAGAAAACATATGCAAGTTTAAAAAATTCGGAAGGCTGAAGATTCCCTAGTCCTGGCAGGCTGATCCATCCTCTCGCTCCTCCATAGGTCTCTCCAAGTTGAGTAAATACGAGAAGCTGTAGGATAAATGCTGCAATCATTGCGACTGATGCGAATTTGTGGGTTTTTAGTACGCGGACTGGGAATTTTCGTACCACTATTACGGCAACTATTGCTATGGCAAGGGCTTTTAGTTGCTGAAAAAAATAAAAATAATTGGTTGGTTCTGGGAATCTTGCTAAACAGTTGGCTGCTGTTGCGGCAACTCTACACAGCGAAAGCGTAAAAGATTCGTAAATACTTACGCTAAATACGGCAAGAAGTCAGAAGAATATGAGGAGAATTCCATTGATTAGTAACGGCATGTTGGTAATTATTAATGGGTAATAGGTAGCGTGTTGATCGTTATTGGTTGGGTTTTCCCTCTCTCAAGGAGTCGCATGAGAGATTTTTTTTCTGTGAGGAAGGCTGGGGATTGATTGGTTCGGAGTTGTACGGAATATTTCGATTCGGTAGTCAGCTTTTTAAAGCTTTTTTCTATGAAGGAGAGATCAAAAAAGCGAGTTTTATGGTGATTGAAACAAGATTTTATGGTACGTTGCATTGCGAAATATTGGTAATGAAGGGGAATCACCGTGTCGACGTTTGCGTCTTTAAAGTATTTGAGATCGTTTTTGAGCGTTTTGATGAGATAAGGGTTATGAACTCAGAGATCTATGATTCCTGCTGGTCGAGCCTGAGGAGATTTGATTCGGTAGTTGAAAGGGAATTGAAATTTTTTGGTGGCTTGCTGTGTGGGTGTGGGCTGATAGTCGGAAACTGTTTGAGAAAAGATATTTTGTGCTTGAGAGAGGCTTCATTTGTCAGTCAGTAGGCCGATTTTTCCTACGAGAGAATATGGGAGCACTTCGTCTTGAAGATAGGTCTGAAAGAGCGGGAGAATCAGATTTTTTGCAGTCTGCTCTGCTCTTTGACTTATTGCAAGTTCGTATATTGGGTCGAGAATGATAGCTTCTGCTCCTTGGGATTGGAGAAATGTGCTATAAGATAGCAGGTTTTGAACAATAAAATCGAGATTTTTTTCTCCAAAAGGAAAAAACGTCTGATCGTGATACACAAGGTATTCGTGATTGTATTTGGTGAGGACTTTTCGGAGGGTGAGCGTCTCGTTTCCTGAGCTGATGATTCCTATTTTCATTTTTCTAATTGATTTTTAAGGTAAATGTATTTTGGTATTTGTATGATGATTTCATCTAGGGTTTGAGCGTCGAGAATCTTTTGTACGGTCTCGATTTGCTGTTTTGTCCGTTTTGATATGGTGATTCCGCGGGTAGTTTGTGGTGCTGCATGCTCGGATTGTGCTATGCTTTGCTGTAATTCGTCGAGATATCCGGTTAATATCTGGACTATGAGTGTCTGGTATTGAGTAAAAAAGCTGTCTTCAAAGGCCTGAAGGGCTTGTACTACGGAATTTTTGTATCTCATGAGGTGTGAAAACTCTTGTTTTTTGATTTCGTATACGTCGTTTCGATAATCCTCGTCTTTAGTTTCTTTTTCGTACTGTAAGATAAGTAAGAGTTCTTCTGATTTTTTTTGTAGGAGGATATTGAGATGATTTAAATAGGCTCCACATCTATAAAGTCCTTTTTCATTTTTGGTTAGTACAACGATCTGCTCTCCTTGGATTTTGCAGTATAGACGAGATTGGAAACTGGCAAAAGTTGCTCAAGAACTGAGCATGATACTAGCGATAACAAGAGTGAGCAGGAACTTTTTGATCACGTGTGCACGATTTATTGGGTAAATATTGGAGCGTATTGATTATTATTGGAATTTCAAGCTTCGTTATTGTGCTTTTTATACTCCGTCTAGGCCTGAGGGGAGCACTGTTGTTTTTTTGGCGAAGGAGACTTTGAGTTTGATAGTGCTGGTAAGCATAATAACCAGGAAGCCGTGGGCGAACATCCATCAGAAGATATTATCGATGAATGATTGAATTATTGGGAACGTATTTGCTGTGGATGTTTTTATGACTTCTAAGGTAGGGATGCCGTCTGCCATTAAGGCAAAATAGAGAGCGAAAACAAAGCTTACTAACGTGAGAGGAATGAAAATAACGTTGTAGAGTTTTTCTGTGGATGGATTTAGGGGCATCGAGATGGAAATGGTGCTAGAAGTGAATACGATGATGACCAAAAGGGCAAATACTATGAGCTCAAAGGTTAATTGTCCTGCATGTAAAAAATTCGCAAGCCCTTGGTAGCTAAATCGTAAAAATGTCGCATCTGGTGTGGTTGCAAGCTGATTTGCTCGGAGATTGATACATTGTCCTAAGGCGAAACAAATGCTTCCAATGAGATAATTGGTTAAAATCAGCCTTATCATCTTTTCTGTCCCCATTGTGATGGCCCAGATTAAGATTCCAATACAGGCGAGTAAAACGATATATCCTATTCGTTGCGTCATTGGAGGAGATTGCTGAAATAAAACTTGAAACGGCAAATCAATTATGTATACAAACTTTAGTCAGCTTTTCAATTTATTTTTCATTAAAATAGCCATGAGAAGAAAAAAGCAGGCTCTCAAGCTTGGCTTTAGTTTGATTGAACTGATAGTTACTTTATCGATTTTTTCTCTTGTTATTATTGGGGTTTTGGTAGCGGTTTCTAGGATTTATGAGTTGATGATTCTTTCTAGATCGGAGATTATTGCCATTAATTACGCAAAATCAGGGATGGAAGGAGTGATGAATATTAGGGATACGAATTGGAAAAAATATTCCAGTGCTAGAGATGAAAATTGGTTGAGAAGTAATCCTTTTGATAGTTCTTCTGCGCTTTTGCAGTCCTGATTATATGTGTTATTAGAACAGGATGCTGGGACGGATGTTGTCCAAAATTATTTTCTGTTATCTCGTACGGGGGCATCGGCTTCTCTTAATACTCCCGAGTATTGGGAGCGTATGTATACTCATTTTCGTGATCAATCTGAAGAGGATAGGGATTTTTTTGAAATTACGGGGTCTAGTATTTCTTTGGCTGGTACGAAGTTTTATAGGATTGTTAGGGTGTTTGGAGTATTTGATAAAAGAAATGCTTCAACAAATCAAGAATGTCCTATGATTATGCAAAGTTATTCTTGTCCTGCATTGGAATTACGTTATTGTGTAAAGGTGCTTTGGGATAATAGGACGCCTGGTGAGACTGAACTGTGTGGAATTTTAACGAACTTTAAGGAGTAAGATTGTGGGTTATAAATGGTCCATTCGATGAATATCAGCTTTTTTTATCTTTTTATTTATGTGGCATGATGGAAAAAACGCTTATTGTTTTAAAACCAGATGCAGTACAACGCTGAGTATGTGGGGAGATTCTTTCGCGTTTTGAGAAAAGAGGATTGAAAATTGTAGGGATGAAGATGATGCAACCGGATAGAGATTTCTTTTATCAGCATTATGAAACGATTGGTACGATGATTTCTCGTCGTGGGGAAGAAGTGTTTAATCTCAATCTAGAAGCTATGCAAAGATGACCTGTGATTGCTGTCGCTCTGGAAGGGATAGATGCTGCAAAAGTCGTTCGTCAGATGGTTGGAGCGACTGAACCTGCTAGTGCGAATCCGGGGACTATTAGAGGTGATTATGCTCATATGACCTTTGCTTATGGGGATCAGGCCAAAAAAGGTATCCCAAATCTGATTCATGCAAGTGGGAATACTGAAGAAGCTGCGTTGGAATTGAAACTTTGGTTTGGAAATGAATTTTTTGAATATCAGAGATGCGATGAAAGCTTTTTGAGGTAATTTTCGTAACTTATTCTTGATCGAGTAAATTGTGTACTTCTTGTAAGAATTTATCGTCGATGTGTGTATAAATTTGCGTGGTAGTAATAGAAGAATGTCCAAGAAGTGCCTGCACTGAACGGATGTCTGCACCTTTGCGAAGTAGTGAAGTTGCAAAGCTGTGTCTCAGGGTGTGAGGAGTTACTTTTTTGTTGATTCTTGCGTGTGTGGCATATTGTTTGACGATGGCTTCTATTGAATTTCTGGAAAGTGGCTTACCATAAGAGTTTTTGGAAAGAGAAATAAATAAAAAATCTGATGTGTCTGTCCTTGCAGAGAGGTATTCACGTATGGCTGTCTTGGCTTGCTGAGTCATAAAGACAGAACGTAGTTTACTCCCCTTTCCAATGATGGAAAATTGTTTTTGATCGATATGGATATCGTTGATTTTTAGTGATATGAGTTCGGTGACACGAAGTCCTGTCCCATATAGAGTTTGAAGGATTGCTGTGTCGCGGAGGCTTAGAACATTGGAGTCGGGATGTGTAGATTTCGGAGCCTCCAGTATTTTCGTTACTTCTTCCTCTGTTAAATAATTTACTTGACGAGGAGGAATCTTTGCTAAATCGAGTTTTTCTGGAGAAATGGTTTCGATATCGTTTCTGATGAGAAATTTAAAAAAAGACCTAAGAGCCACAATATGATAATTGACGGTCTTTGGTGAGAGTCCTTGCTGTATGAGATACATTCTAAAGTCCTGAATATGCAGACTTTTAACCTTTTCTGCTGTGATATCTCCAATATACGTGATGAATCTATTGATTCGTAAAGAGTAATTTTCTACGGTTTTGGGAGAGGAATTTTTGGCGTATTGTAGGTGATTTATGAATCTTTCGAGGTGGGTAGATAGTGTATTATCAAATTCGTATTGATTAAATCAATCCTCCTTGTGCATCGACGAAATTTTTGATTTCTTCATAGGCTGCTTCGTCGTATGCTGCTTGGTCGAAGGTCGCTGTTTCTGTCTGGGATGAGGCTGCAGTTGGGTCATATGAGCCATCAAGATATTGATTTAATTTAGTTAAAATGTCATTCATACGTGTTTTTAGTATGGAATATTCCTGTATATCTAAAGGAGGATTATTTGCAAGAAGATTTCCATGATATGCTAAATATCCTCCAAATTTTACTAGGAAAATGTCATTTTGTGATTCCCCAATGTCTAGGTAAGAATTACCCATTTCTGCGTAATTACTAAATAGCAAACTTAACTCCTCTGCTGAGGGAAGTTCTTCTGAAGAAATTTGTGAATCGGTTATTTCGCTGTCTGGTTGAAACGGTTCGCTTGGTTGGCCTGTCGCTCGATCTGTTCCTTCTCCAATTTCTTCTGCTACTCAAAATCCTTCCTCCATATCTCCCTCTGAAAATTCTGGAGAAGTAGTTGTATCTCCGGTAAGTGTGAGGTCAGATTCCTCTTCTGGGATAGTAAGATCAGGCTCTATGGTGTCAGTGGGCGTTGTAATGGTAGGGGTATTGATTGTAGGGGCTGATGTAGTTCATTGCATTAGCAGAAAATAAGCAGCTATCCCTGCAGCAACTAATGCTCCGATGAGAATCAGTGTTTTAGGTTGTTTAATTTTATCAATTAGTGAGCTAGATGTTGGTGCTGGCTGGGGTGCAGGTGCTGGTGTCTGCTCAGGGATAGGATCTGGGGCTGGAGTTGGAGCTATTTCTGGTGTTTGAATCTGATCTAATGAGATGGTTGCTGGAACTTCAGCAGGAGCTGGCTCTTCGATTTGAATTTCTGGTTGAGCTGGCTCAGGAATGTTCTTTTCTTCTGGTGGTACGTCGATTACTAGAGGAATTCCTTCGGGATTAATATTATCTTTTTCTAGCTGTTTTTTTTCGTATTCTTCAATTGCTTGTTTCATTGGCTCAAAAGCATCTGCAACGGCAGGAGCTTGTCCTTCTGGCGCTGGTTGTGCTTCTCATATGGAAGGCTCTTGTGCTGGCATTTCTGTATTTTCTGTGGTAGTGGTATTTTCTGGGTTAGTTGGGAGCTCTCCATTCTTTTTTGCTAGCATTTCATCTAGAGAAAGCATTGGTCCTGTTTCTTCAGGTTTTGCAGGTTCTTCGGCAAATACGGAAGCGTTTAATTGGTCAGACATTATGACATTTTCTCCGTTTTCCTTTGCTGTATTTAGAGCGTTTAGGGTTTGATTAAAGGCTTCTGCGGTTGGTTCATAGGTGCTTTGTGGAGCTGCTTGTGTAGTTTCTGCTGGCGTATCATTAAATGGGGTGGAAATCTCAGCAGTAGGCTCAATGGTTGGCGTCGTAGTGGATGTATTTGGATCTTCGTCTCCCTGCAATGGTTTAAATATTCCTGAAGGAGCAAGATCTACTTGAGGAGTTTCTTGAGGTTGTTCTTCTGCAGATGGATTCACAGGTGCTGTTGGAGTTTCTGGTTGAATTTCTGGCTGAAACTCTGGTTGTGTTTCTACTGGTTGAGGCTCTTCTGAGATACTAGGCTCTACTGTTTGAGTTTCTGTAGGAGTCTCTATTGGTGTTTCTGTTGGCGCTTCGGCTTGTGTTTCTGTGGGCGTTTCTATTGTTGTTTCTGCAGGTGCTTCTGTTTGTGGTTCTGCAAGTGGCTCTGTTGGAATCTCTGCTGGAGTACTTGTATCCCCTTCTTGTTGAGGGATTTCTAGCTCTTCTAAGGCTGTTTCATTGGCTGGTTCAGTCTTGTTTTCCTGTTGTGTTGTTTCTTCTGGCGTAGGAGCTTCGACTATTGGTTCTGGAGTTTCTTCTTTTTCGTTGGTTTGTCCTGTTTCTTCGCTTCTTGTTGCAAGTGGTTCTTCTTGCGTTTGTACAGGAGCTTTTGCTACTGTATCCCCAAAATCTAAAACAAAATCTGCAGGATCTGCTGGTGGAGTCGCTGGCTCTTGTGTCGCTGGATTCTGCGTTGTTGGGTCTATAGCTGGTGTTGCTGGGTTTGTAGTTGGGTCAGTTGTTGGCATAGGTTTTTTGAAAGGATAAAAATTCTACGGTAATTATAGTGATTTTTTATGATTTATGCAAAAAATGGGCTATGAATTTTATCCCTTGATTTTTGGGAATAATTTACTACATTTGTTGTAGTCTTTTTCTTTGCAGAACTAGATTTTCGTCGTTGTGACGTTAGTCGACTGGTTATGCTTTGGAGGATGTCAGTTTTTTATTTCTTTTTTTGTTTTACATGAATATTTTAGTATTAAATTCAGGGAGTAGCTCGTTAAAGTATCAGCTCCTTAATTGGGATAATCAAGAAGTGCTAGCGAAAGGGTTGGTTGAGAGAATTGGGATAGAAGGTTGAATGATTAAGCATAAAACTTTAGATAAAAGTGCAGGAAATGAGCGAAAAAAATCTGAAATTGCAGGAAACCTCGCTAATCATAATGAAGCTCTAGGAAAAGTCTTGGAATTAATTGCTGGAATTAAGATAGATGCTGTGGGGCATAGGGTCGTTCATGGAGGTGAGCTTTTTACTTCTTCTGTTTTGATTACTTCTGAAGTAAAAGAACAGTTGAGAAAGCTGATTCCACTTGCTCCTCTTCATCAACCTGCAAATCTTATGGGAATTGAGGCGTGTGAGGAAATCTTGCCTGGAGTGCCAAATGTTGCAGTTTTTGATACGGCTTTCCATCAGACGATGAAGCCTGAACATTATTTGTATGCTTTGCCACGTGAACTGTATGAAAAGTATGGAATTAGAAGATATGGTTTTCATGGGACTTCTCATAATTATGTGAGTCATAGGGCTTGTGAAATCCTTGGACTAGACTACGCAAAAACGAGAATGATTACTTGCCATATTGGTAATGGTGGCTCTGTTACCGCTATTCAAAATGGTGAAGTTGTCGATACTTCCTTAGGTTTTACGCCACTCGAAGGAGTGATTATGGGTACTCGTTGTGGGGATATTGATAGTGCTATTTTACCATTTTTGGCGAAAAATGCTAATATGAGCCTAGAAGATCTCGATACGATGATGAATAAGAAATCAGGTTTACTCGGAATCTCTGGAGTTTCTAGTGATCATAGGGAGATTGAAGAGTGATTTTTGGCTGGTAAGGAGCCTGAAACTACTGTAATGAAGATGTATACAAAAGGAATTTTGAAATATCTTGGTGCTTATGTTGCCTATATGAATGGAGTTGACGTGATTGTTTTCACTGCTGGAATCTTGGAAAATTCTTCTCTCCAAAGGAAACTTTTGATGGAGAACTTGTGATATTTGGGAATCAGATTAGATGAAAGTAAAAATGACTTTAGAGGTGAGGAAAGAGTGATTTCAACTGCAGATTCAAAGGTTACTGTGATCGTAGTACCTACGGATGAAGAATTGATGATTGCTAAAGAAACTGCTATGATTGTCTCTCACTAAATGCTTTTTAGTTGGCTCATTTTGCGGAAATGAAAACGGTTGTCATTACTTCAGGGTATTTTAATCCCCTGCATCCTGGGCATTTGGAATGTCTGGAACTTTGTAAGGAGCTTGGCGACGAATTGTGGGTTATTGTTAATTCTGATCATCAGGCGATGCTCAAGACAGGGAAACAAGAGATTTTCCAGGATGAGGATTTTCGTATGAGGATTGTCAGTGCTTTAAAGGTGGTGGATCAGGTTTTTCTTTCTGTTGATCAAGATGGGTCTGTGTGTAGGTCGATTGAAGAAATTGTAAAAAAGATTCAAAAGCTGTATGGTGATCAGGTAAAAATTATTTTTGGGAAAGGTTGAGATAGATTTAGCGGAAATATTCCAGAAGTTGCAGTGTGTGAGGCTCTCTGAGTAGAGATTAAGGATGGTCTCGGTCAAAAGACTCATAATAGTAGTGATTATAGGGTAAAAAGCCGTGGGTAGCGGATGCTTGTTTTATGGTGTGAGATATTCTTATGAACGTAAAAGTTTTAAGGCAGATAGATAAGTATTTCGTTGGATTCTTTGTTTTGCTTCTTTTTTGGATGAAATATTTTTTTGTTTGAAAGAGAGGTAAGATTCTCCAGCATCCCAAGAAAATTCTCGTTATTCGTTTGTGGGCGTTGTGAAGTAGTTTGCTTACTTTCCCTATGATTAAGCAATTAGAAGATCACTACTGAGCATGAGTGCAATATGATTTGCTTGCTAGTACCAGGAATATTTGAGTTTTTAAGAATCAGTGATATTTTAAGCATAGGTATAACTTATTCTCTGCTAAAGATATGCTCAAATTACTTTTTAGCTTTAAAACCTATGATATCGTTATTGATACGGAAGAATATTTTATGGTGTCAGCTTTTTTGTCTTTTTGGTTATGAAAAATCAATTGCTGATATACAAATATTAAAGTCAGATGATTAGCTTATAATACAGGAATCGTTTATAATGATCAGCAGCATGCTTGTGTCACTTGTTTGGATTTGATTAGGGTAATTGGAATTGATTATAGGGCTCCTGAAGCTTTGGAGCCATTGAAATATACGGATAAAGATCAAGTTAAAGTAGATGAATTTTTGGGAAGATTGAAGTATGGTAGACTTATTTGTATGCATACCTGATTAGCAGAAACCGTAAAAGAAAGAGCTTGGCCAAAGGTTAAATGGACTGCTTTAATTCAAAAGGTATTGGATCAACATCGTGATACTATCATTCTTTTGTCGTGATCTCAGTGAGAATATGGTGCTGTGCAAGAGATTTACACTGCTCTACCCGCATCGTATCATACTCAAGTCATTAATATCTGTGGTATGTTTAATATTTTTTGATTTGCGTATTTGCTCGAGAGGTGTGATTTGATGATTTCAAATGATACTGGGCCGATGCATTTAGCTGCAGCGATGTGAACGAGGACTATTGGGCTGTTTGGGCCAGAGATTCCGAGAAAATTTGGGCCTTATCCTTTAACTAGAAATATTTGATTGTATAAAGGTAGATGAGAAGCTTATATTAAGGTACATTTAGGGAGACGAGAGAAAGATTTGGAGTATTCGATTAATAAAATTGAGGTTGATGAGGTGCTGGAATGTGTGTAAGGCTGTTTTTTATTTTATAAAGTCCTATTTATAATGAAAATTGCCATTGATGTTTCACATTATAATAAATTATCTTGATTTGGTGTTGTTACTAGAGGTCTCGTTGATGCTTTAATGGAACTCGATACAAAAAATACGTATTATTTTGTAACGAATGTTAAAATAAATGACCAATACCTACAAAACTTTAATAATTTTCCAAATGGTAAACTTATTGTTTATGAATCCAATTATATTAGTTATAAATTTTTTGGAGTTACAAAGATACTGAAAGAACACGATGTAGATCTATATATTTCTTTGGATCAACAGCTTCCTCTTAGAAAAGTTTGCAAATATTATTGTGTTTCTCATGATATTCTAGTTAAAATTCTTTGAAGGTGGAAACTTTTCAAAGAGCTTTTGGTATGAAATCTCAAATTTAAGGATTTTATTTATTATTTTATGCCTTTTGAAGAATATTCTTACCATTTAGCAGATAAGATATTTACACCCTCGAAAAACACTAAAAAAGATTTAATAGAAAAATTATGAATACATCAAAATAACATAATAGTAATGCATCGATGAATGGATCATTTACAAGAGACTTCTCAATATGCATGAAATAAAAAAAATTATATATTATTCCCATTTCCTAATAATCCCACTTGATTTTATTTGGAATTAACAAATAAAATTATTGAAAGCTGATTGTCCGATAGCGTTATCGTATTAAAACCAACATGAAAAGTGAATGAATTATCAAATAATAAAATTAAAATCATTACTGATAGAATATCTGGTTTAGAATTGATTGAATTATATCAGAATGCGAAGCTATCCATATATATCTCAGATTACGATTGATTTTGATTTCCGCCATTAGAGTCGATTTTTTATGGGACTCCTGTTATTTATAAAGATCACTCGTGTATGGATGAAGTTGTTTGACGTTGAGGTATAAAAGTAAAAGATTTCGATATTGAAGAATTTATTAATGAAATAAGAAAATTTAATGATATTGATTATTATAAAGATCAACAAACTAGGTGAATGGATTGGATAAATCAATATCAATGGAAAAATACAGCACAGATATTACTAGATAATTTATAAATTATATACATAAATACGATGAAAATTGCACTTATACCATATGGTTTAGATACTAGTACCGTTTTACAACCTCCCTTAAAGTATTTTGTTGAAAAGATATGAAACGCTGACTTTTTAACTATAGATAAACTTGATAGTAGAGAAGGTAAAGATCAATTCATTATAGTTTCATTTCTACAAGTAGGCGCGAAAGATTATTTTGAAAAAAAACTTCAAAATTTAATATCAAAATATCCAAATAACAGGAAAGTACTGGTAATTTTGGAACCGCCAGTTGTTGCTCCTTTTATGTATAGTAAAAAATTACATACATATTTTGATTTAATACTTACGCGAAATAAATCGTTACTCAAGAAAAATAATTATAAATGGCTACCAACCATTCCTTTTGAGATGAAGAGACCTAAGATTCAGCCAAGATCGTTCAACGAGAAAAAATTTTTGACTTTAATCAACTGAAATAAGTATAGTTTCGTAAGAAATGAATTATATTCCCGAAGGGAAAAAGCGATTAGATATTATGAAAAGAATGGTAAAGAGTTTGATTTATATTGATTTTGATGGGATAAACCTAATTTTAAACAGAAAATATTCTGATATCAATCATATCCGTCCTATAAATGACCTGTTGATGACAAAATAGAGACATTATCTCAGTATAAATTCAATATTTGTTTTGAAAATATGTGTAAGGTGGATGGATACGTAACAGAGAAAATTTGGGAATCACTTCAGGCAAGATCTGTTCCAATTTATCGAGGTGCAAATGACATAACTGATTATATCCCTGAAACATGTTTTATAGATTTCAGAAAATTCGATAAAAATTTTGATAAATTGACTAGTTATTTAGAAAATATGAAAGAATCTGAATATAACGCATATATCTATGAGATTAATACATTTATGGATGATGAATCTAAATTTAAAGAACGATTTGGTGAATGATGGGCTGAAAATCTCATAAGTATAATCAGTGATTTTTTTGGTAATTAATTTAGCTTTTTATATCATTTGTATGAGAATAGCTATACTTTTTGATTCTTGGGATATTGTGTGATGATGAAGAACCCATGTGGAAAATATATGTAAAATTTTGCAAAGAGATTATTGATGTGAAATTGATATTTATACGAGAAATTTAAAAATTGAGAATGAACATTTTGAAAAAATTCAATATCTCTATTGAAATAAAATAAGGATTTTTAGATGTTGAAGGAAGACAGATTTTTTTAACTTGTATTGAAGGTTTAATTCTTTATTTGCCATTATACTCTTGTTTTTCAGAAATTGTAAAAAACATAAATATGATATTATCCATGTGCATTCTCCACTTTTATTTCCAATGGGGAAATTGTTATCAGCTCTCAAATGAATCCCTATTGTCATCACTAATCATTGAGCTAATATCTTGGATAAAGGAGAAAAAAATCTTCTGTATTACTTTGAAAATTGGATTCTTACTAAAATAAAATATGACTGTGAAATAACCGTTTGAAGCAGTTTCTTAAAATACAAAAATGTTAACAAACCAGTTGTTATATGAAATTGAGTAAATCTTGAAGATTTTGTTATCAATAAAAATGTATTAAAAAATAAAATAAAAAAGCTTTTATTTGTCTGAAGATTAGAACGGACAAAATGAGTTGATATATTGATAAAAGCGATTGATATTTTAGTTAAAGAGAAACATTTAGAAAATTTTGAGTTAAATATTATCTGATATTGATACGATGAACAAAAATATAAACAGGAAGTTAAAAACCTTTGATTAGAAAACTATATACATTTTAGATGAAAAATTGTATGAACAGAATTAGCTAAAATATATTCAGAGTCGGATATAATGTTAGTGTCTTCGAGAACAGAATGATTCGGTATAATGGTACTTGAAGCTATGGCTAGTTGAATTCCTGTTATATCTACAAAATGTTGATGACCTGAAGATATAATTATTGATTGAAAAAATGGTTTCTTGGTTGAAAATGAAGATTCAGAAGCTTTTGCGGAAAAGATTGAAGAAATATTGTCCTATAATGCTAAAAATATACAAATAATAGTTGATAATGCTTTAAAATTAGCAAAAGAAAAATATTCATGGAATACTATAACAGCAGAAATTATTAATGTTTATAAAGGACTTACAAGCACTAAAAATGATCTTCAATAAACCGTCTTATTCTCCTTAAAATGGCCCTTATAATCATTTTAATAAAATAAAACACTCTTTTGAAGATAGGAATATTAAAAAAATTATATGAATACAGAACGAATTTCCAAAAAAATACTTTAGGAATTGTGTATGTGTCATTTGTATCGTGTACCCTGTATAAGAATGTATAGTTATTTATCATTCAAACTCTTTTTTTATGGTATAGATATTGTAGATTCATATTCCGATCACACATCCATTTTGATGCTTTGTCATAACGATATCCTAACTGTCTATATAAAACTCCACCAAAAGTCATAGTGTGTCATAGAATTTGGTCATCAAAAGTATCAATATACAGCTTTTTATTCTTTATTTTTTCGTGTGGTCTGTATTCTCGAGTTTTGGATCAATCGCTATTAAAAACTTTATACTTTCAGTAGCATACATCTAGTTTGTATTTTAATAATCAATCGTAAATATTTTTTAAACTATTTTTATCATAAAATTTATCATCATCTGATAGGATGATGTAATATTCTCAACGTGATTCATCATAAATTTGTTTTATTTTTTATGTATATAATTTCATATTTCTGATGGTCTTTTAGGTAAGACTCCATAAATTCTTTTGTTTCATCTCATTCAGAATTATCTCCAATTAATATTTCTATTTCTTCTTTTTTAAATCATTTTTGCTCAACTATGCTATCGAGACATTCCCCTAGATATTTTACTCTATTATAAGTCGGGACAAGAACGCTAATTAAAATGTTATTTTCTTTCATCGATAAATTTCTTAATTTTTAAAACAGAAAAATCTAACATTTCATTAGTTAATCATGGGAACACTTATAACCAAAATGTATTACTAACAATATAATCGGTATTTTTAAGTTCTCACGCAATCCTATAATCTTTTACATAGTCTAAAAAAGCTGGTTGCTTAGTAAAGTTTCATGCGAATAGTAATCTAGTTCAAATTTTATTATTATTTAAATATTGTAATAATTCTTCACGATTAATTCATGAATCCTCTTTTAAACTTAAGCAGAATCCGAACCAACTTGGATCTGAATTTTCTGTAGCTTCAGGTAAAATAAAATATTGGTCTAATCAATTTTCAATAAATTTATCTTTCAAATATTTGAAATTATCCTTCCTTTTTTGGATAAAATTCGGAAGCTTATCTAGTTGAGCTACTCAAATAGATGCCTGCATATCGGTTATTTTTAAATTATATCCTATTTTTGAATAGATATATTTATGATCAAAACCTTCTGGTAAATTTCATAATTTCCACTTAAATCTCATTCAACAACTATTATCTTGTCCAGTTTTACATCGGCAATCTCTTCACCAATCTCTAAACTGTTTAATTAATTTATAAAGTAAAGGATTGTTTGTAATTAGTGCTCATCATTCTCCTGTGGTAATATGATGTGCTGGATAAAATGACAATGTTCAAATGTCTCCGAATGTTCAAATATATTGTCCATTATATGTAGTTCATAATGCATCACATGTATCTTCAATGAGCCATAAATTATGCTCTTTACATATCTTTGTAATTTCTCAAAGATTAAATGCATTTCACAAAGTATGAGCTAACATAATACATTTAGTCTTCGGAGAAATAGCTTGTTTAAGAGCCTCAATATTTACTTCATATGTTCATAAATCCACGTCTACAAAAACTGGAATTAATCTATTTTGAATAATAGGTGTAATTGTTGTTGGAAATCATGCTGCAACTGTAATTACTTCATCTCATGGTAATAATTGTCTATCTCATAATTCTTTTGATGTTAATGTAGTTAGTGCTAAAAGGTTAGCTGAGCTTCCAGAGTTTGTTGTAGCAGCATATTTTATTCAAAGGAATTCTGACAATCATTTTTCAAATTTTTCATTCCATCTTCATTCTGTCCAATGACAATCCATTACCGCCTCAATCATATTACTTAATTCATTCTCATCAAACACCTTCCCAGAAACAGGAATTGCTGATTCTCACGGAATAAAATTCTGCTTTTTAGAATCTATAAATTCTTTTAATTCTTCCTTTGTGTACATTATTATTTATAATGTGAAATAAAAATTTACTATAAGTACGTCTCAATTTCTTTATTAGCATATTCTTCCATATTTTTTCAATCATAATATTCCTTATAGAAATTTAGTGTTCTAATTAGTACATCATGAACGTTATACTTGGGATTCCATCCAAGTAATGTTTTGGATTTCGTGTTATCTAGCAATAATAGTCACGCTTCATGCTTTCACTGATTCATCTCCGGCTTAATTTCATATCATCATCTTCAAAGAATTTCAATCGATTGTTTCACAATGTCTATTACTTTTAAAGTATCAGTTATATCTGGTCAGAAATTATAAGCTCATTGATATTTATCATCTTCAAACATTTTCATTCATGCAATTAAATATCAATGTAGAGCATCTAGCACATATTGCCAAGGTCTAACAGCATCTGGATTCCTTAAAACAACATTTTCATTATTTTGCAAAGATCTAATAATGTCAGGAATGAGCCTATCTTTTGCCCAATCTCATCATCAAATAACGTTTCATGCTCTACCTATACAGATTTTTTTATCTGTTTTTTGTAGAAACGACTTTCTATAGCTTTCTACTGCTAATTCTGCCATAGCTTTTGAACTGCTATATGGATCAAATCATCATAATCTATCATTCTCTCTATATGGCCATAACCATTCTTTATTTTCGTATACCTTATCTGTTGTGATTATCACTCATCATTTTATATATTCTTTCGTCCTTATCAGTTCCATTATATTTATCGTTCACATTACATTAGTATTCATCGTATATACTGGATTATCATAACTTTCTCTAACAATTGGTTGTGCTGCTAAATGGAATATCATTTCTGGTTTATTTTGCTCTACTATTTCTTCTAATTTCTTATAATCAGAAATATCTCAAAAAATCTGATTAATTTTGTTGTTTAGGTTTAAAACAGAGAATAAATTGGGATTCGTATTGGGTTCTAAAGCATAGCCTATAACTTTAGCTCATAATTTAGATAACCAAAAGCTTAACCATGATCATTTAAATCATGTAGAACCAGTTACTAGAACTACTTTCCCTTTGTAGAAATTTTGCATTATATACTAATTAGAATGTAAAATATCTGAAATTTTATTCTTAATATTTTCTGATAATTCTGGAGCTTGGTTATCTAATGAGTTTCAAAACATCATTTTAGGTACAACTTTTGATGCTTTAGATACTTCAATTTCAAGGATTGTCGGTAATTTCTGACTTAAAACATTAGTAAAAATCTTTTCTAAATTACTATTTTTTCATATCTTAAAATACTTCAATCAAAAGGCCGTTGCAATTTTTTTTAGATTAGGACAAGAATATCAAATAACTGTTCATATATTTCTCCCTCACATATAAGCGTTTTGAAATTCTTTAACCATTCATAACGATTTGTTATTAAGAACCATCATAAGTAGTGGTATTTTGTGGAGAGAGATCGTTTCTAGCTCTTGCATGTTCAATTGGAATCATCAATCTCAACTCACTGATATGATTTTCTTTTTAGGATTGGCGAAATATGCACCCATGGCTGTAGGAAGTGAAAATCACATAGCTCACATTCATCAGCAATTTAACAATTGTTGATCTTTTCATAAATTTAAAGATTGAGAAGACCACATTTGATTTTCTCAAATATCATTAACAATTACTGATTCTTTCGGTAAATATTCTGAAAATCTTTCAAATAGATAATTCATATTATAATATCAATTATCCTTTTTCTTTGTCTCAATACTAATCAATAAAGATTTTACTTTATTAATTTCATCTAACCATTCGTTTCGTAATTGATTATTTTTTAGTTCTTTTGTAGCAAGCATCTCCAAGAATTTGTGCAAATCTTGATGAATCCTCTTATAAGTATGTTTAACATTATATCACAACTCATTACTATCTATATCTACGTGTATAATTTTAGCATTACTACAGAATTTATCCTTTAAAGCTCAGGTTTGACGAATGTCTAGTCTAGATCATAGCACAAGTACTAAATCGGCGTTCATTAGAGTAATATTTGCATATCTATTTCCATGTACTCAAATCATTCAAATGTAATTTCTTTCATTATGATTAAAAACGTCTAATCATTGTAATGATGAAACTACTGGAATATTTAATTTTTTTACGATTTTTCATAAAATCTTTTTGCCTCCACCTAACCTACATCATCATCAAACTAAAATTATTGGTTTTTTTGAATTATTAAGTTCTTTAAGGAGAATGTCTACATCGTTATCTAATATTTGTTCTCTTTTTTTATCTTCATTTATTATCTCCTGATATTCCTTAGACTTATAATATGAGATTAAGCTATTTTCATCAATTTCACTCCTTTGAATATTCATGGGTATATCAATTAATACCGGTCATTTTCTTCCATGATTACAAATGAAAAAAGCTTTCTCTAGAACGTATTTAACTTCGGAAATATCTTTTATTTGGTAAGAAAACTTTGTTATATTTGATACCATTGAGACAATGTCAGTTTCTTGAAATCATGTTTGCCTAACTTGTTGATTTTTAGTTAACTCATACGTATTAACTTGTCATGTAATATATATTACAGGGACGGAATCAAAATATGCACTTCCTATTCATGTAATCATATTGGTTGCTCATGGTCAACTTGTTCACATCGCTATTCAAATTTTATTTGATGATCTAGAAAATCATTCAGCTGCAAAAGCTCATCATTGTTCATGCCTTACAGATATTAGTTTTACTTTTTTATTTAGATATGCTGAATCTTCAAGATGAGTAATCATTCATCATGAAAAACTGAGAATCGTATCAGATCACATATCGCATAAAAACTTTATAATATAATCACTAATTTTCATTACGGTCGTTTAGTGCTGATAAAGAGCTTTGTTTTCAAGATACCAATGATAGCTAAGTATTAATCATTCGTACGTATCCGTAGTCTTTATTTTAAATGAATTGCTCGTTTTAGTTATATCGGCTTCTCGTATATTCGGCTCGTCTTGTTTTATTGAAATCACTCAATATTTAGGATTAATGTCAGATTTAGATATTTTTCTAACCATTTCAACTATTTCTCAAATTGAATGCTGATGTCATGTTCATAAATTAAATATTCATCAAAATTCTCCATCTATCAAATCAATGTTTAAATAGTAATTCACAATGTCATCTATAAAAATAAAATCTCTGACAGAATTAGGAGTAGATAATTCTGGAGCTTCATTATTTATGTATTTTAACATTAATGATGGAATTAATCTAGATTTATCTTCATATGGTCAAAAAGCAGAAAAAATCCTGAATGTATATATTGGTAAACTAAATTTTTTTCAAATAAAACTACAATACATAGTTGCTGATGCTTTACTTATTCAGTATTCATTGTTCGGTTCTAATAGATCATCCTCTTTAATTGGATGATTTTTAATTCAATATTCAGAGCTACTTCATGTATTTACAAAATATTCAAATCAAATATCTTTACATACATTTAAAAGATTAATTGTTCATAATACATTTGTAGTAAATAGGTCACTAACTCACTTTCAATCTCTTCATATATAAGCTCAGGCTGCAGCTAAATGATAAATTATTTCTGGCTTTATCTCTTTTACAATTTTTTCCAAAAACTCTTTGTCAGTTAGTGATCAATATTTAACACTAACATTATCTAAAATATCATTTATTCTCCAGAAATTAGATCATTCTCTCAATATAAGAGAAATATTTTGATATCATAAATTAACAAGTCTTCTAACTAGATTTGCTCATACAAAACCATTTCATCAAGTAATAAGAATTCTCTTATTTTTTCATATCATAGCAAAAAATAGATTACAATTAAAACTACCAAATTTTTCGTTTAGCTTCTCATTTATCCCATAAATTATTTAAATCATTCTTTTGCTTGATTGTATCCATGGGAGACCAAAATCAAAAATGCTTATAAGCCATTAATTCTCAATCTTTAGCTATGTTTTCTAGTGGAGCTTTTTCAAAAGGCATAGAATCTCATTCTACGTAATCTAATACTTTTTTATTCAATACCATAAATCATCCATTAATCCAGGTTTCTTCATTATCTTTTTTTTCAGCAAATTCTGTGATTTGATCTCAGCTTAATCATAATTTCCCAAATTTTCCTTCTGGCACTACAGCGGTCAATGTTGCTAATTTTCAATGAGAATGATGGAAATCAACTAATTTTTTAATATCTATATCACTTACTCAATCTCAATAAGTCATCATAAACTCATCACCATCTATATAATCTTTGACTCTTTTAATTCTTCCTCAAGTCATAGTTGCATCTCAAGTATCGACTAATGTTACTTTCCAATCTTCGGTATGAGAATTATGAACTTCTATTGAATTATCTTTAGTAGATATTGTCACATCACTATTATGGAGAAAATAGTTTGCAAACCGTTCTTTGATATAATATCATTTATATCCCAAACAAACAATAAATTCATTAAATCCATAATGAGAATATATTTTCATAATATGCCAAATGATTGGTTTTCATCAAATTTCAACCATTGGCTTTGGTTTAATGACTGTTTCTTCTGCTAATCTTGTTCACAGTCATCAAGCAAGGATTACAGTTTTCATTGGTAGAATAAGATAATGAAGTAAATTGTAATTTAAATATTATTTAAAAAATCATCATATTCTGATTTTAATCATTCTTCCAACTCAATACTATATTTCCATCATTGTTCTCATATTTTAGAAACATCCAATAACTTTTTTGGCATTCCGTCCGGTTTAGAAGAGTCAAATACTAAATTTCATTGATATCATACTACATCTTTTATTAAATATGCCAACTCCTTTATGGAAATATCTTTTCAAGTTCAGATATTTAAGAATTGTTTTTCTGAATAATTATTCATCAACCAAACACATGCATCTCATAAATCATCAACGTATAAGAATTCTCTCCTACTTTCTCACGTTCACCAAATTACTACTTCATAAATATTGTTTATTTTTGCTTCATGCATTCTTCTAATTAATGCCGGTATAACATGCGAAGATTCTGGATTAAAATTATCTCATGGTCAATAAATATTCGTAGGCATACACGATATGAATTGTTTTCAATATTGTTCATATATTTTTTCGCATAACTTCATTCATGATATTTTTGCCAAAGCATATCATTCGTTGGTTGGTTCTACTTTTCAATCCATAAAATATTCTTCTTTCATTGGCTGTGGACATTCTCTTGGATATATGCAACTACTTCATAAAAAGAGTAATTTCTTAATTCAATATAGATGAGCTCACCATATTACATTATTTTGAATTTGAAGATTCTCGAAAAGGAAATCTGCTGGATAGGTCATATTTGCTTTTATCCCTCATACTCTAGCTGCAGCATCGATAACATATTCAGGTTTCTCTTTATCGTAAAATTCATAAACTGCTTTTTGATCTAGGAGATTTAATTCATCTTTCGATTTCAAAATCAAGTTATTATATCATTTATCCCTAAGTTTTCTTACTATTGCACTTCATACTAATCATCCATGTCATGCAACATATATTTTAGAATTTAACTCCATATTACATTAAACTTAATAATAAAGATATTTCTTCTTCCGTATACTCTGGGCTATTTCAGAAATAGAAACCTTGCTCATGAATTAATTTTGCATTTGTATCTTTCTGATTCTCTCAATAGAGTTTTTTCCAGAAAATCTGTTGAGTAATATCTCCACCAACAATTGGCCTAATCTCAATATCCTTTTCTCCAAACTTTTTAATATATTTTTCTAATATATCTTTTGATTTACAGATAACTGGCACTGCAAAATTAGATAACAAATCTATATGTTCATATTTTATTTTATAAAAATCTTCATTCTGATTTATTTTTTCTATGAAACGTTTGAAATTTTGATCTCTTCTTTGCACTATCTCATCTAAATAACCAATTTGTTCACATCCTATAAATCACGCTATTTCATTTGGTCTCACATTAAATCCCATAGTATAAAATGTGTATTTCGCATAGAATGTTCCATCAACTCAGTATTCTTTTCTAATATTATCTTGTTCTTCTTTTGGTAGATTTCTATCTCGTCAATGAGCCCTTGTCATATAGAGCATTTTATATAATTCTTCATCATCCGTGCAAACCATTCATCATTCGATCGTAGACATATGATGTCATACATACGTAGAAAAGGTTGAGGCCAGTGAATAGTTTCAGAGTTTTTTTCCTTTGTATACTGTTCACATAGATTCGCAATTATCCTCAAGAAGAATTATTCATTTTTCATTACAAATTTCTTTAATACTATCTATATCATCGCAGAATCATAATAAGTTGGTTATAAATAGCACTTTTATGTTATTCTCTTTTAAACATTCTTGGAGGGTTTGAGAGGAAGTGTTTAATGTATTTAAATCAACATCTACAGGAATGGGGGTTAATCATAATTCAATTATCGGCATTACATTTGTTGCCCATGTTAATGAGGAAAATCAAATTTTATCTCATTTATTGATTTTTCATACATTCAATAATGATTGTAATAAAATGAGATTCGCTGAGCTTCAACTATTTACAAAAACTGTATATTTTCTCCCCTGCCATTGTGAGAATTTTTTTTCAAACTCTTTACAATATTCTGATATACTCAATTGTGTAGATTTTTGAATAAAGTCGCAGAGCTTATCTTTGGTTTCTTGCTCATGATAGAAACTAGATTTGATTAGTCTTATACCCATAACTCCATATTAGAAATTAAAAAGTTTTTTAATATCTTTTATTCTTTCATAGATTTGTTTATGCAATCAAGTATCGTATATGCTAAAGAATTTGAAATCAGAATGCTGATTATCTATTTTTATATTTTGGATTTCTTCATCATTTATTTCATAAACAAAGGTTACAGCCTCGCAATGTGTTGATATTCATTCAAATGCTGAATTATCGTACATATCATCATAAACTCATAGGAACGTTAATCTATTGATATCGACTTTTATTCACAACTCTTCATAAGTTTTCCTCTTTGCAGAGTCAACCATTTTCTCGTTTTTATATCTTCTTCATCAGGGGATATAATATACTCATTTTAAGGGTTCATTATTCCTTAAACAAAGAAGAATTGTCTTGTCTTTTGTTATGCAAATGATATCACATGTTGGAATAATACAATTATCAACTATGATTTTATAAGTTTTCTCATCTATAAACATTATCATTCACATTGATTTAAAACGGTATATCCATGAGATTTTAAAAGTTCATCTCTTTCAAATTTTTCTATATCTGATCTTACCATTTCTTTACATAACTCTCTTACTGTATATTTTGGTTCCCATCATAAGACTGTCCTTGCCTTACTTGCGTTTCATAGTAAATAATTAACTTCCGCAGGTCTAAAATATTTTGGATCGACTTCTACCAGGCATTTTCAAGTTTCTACATCGTATCATTTTTCATCTACTCAACTGTATCTCCATTCTAATTTAATTCAGACCTCTTCAAAACTCCAATTAACGAAATCTCTGACGGTATTAGATACTCAAGTAGCGATAACGAAATCATCTGGTTTATCTTGTTGTAGCATTAACCACATTGCTTCTACATAATCCTTTGCGTGTCCCCAATCTCTTTTAGCATCAAGATTTCATAAATATAGTTTCTCTTGTAATCATAACTTTATTTTAGCAACTGCCATTGTGATTTTCCTAGTTACAAACGTCTCTCATCTACGAGGTGATTCATGGTTAAATAAGATTCAATTACTACAAAACATTCAATAGCTTTCTTTATAATTCCTAGCTATCCACATAGCATATAATTTTGCACATCAATACGGACTTCTAGGATGCATAGGAGAAGATTCATTGTATCAAGCTTCTGGTCTGTTATAATCCATTCAGCCAAACAACTCACTTGTTGATGCCTGATAAAATTTACAGCTCTTTTCAAGTCAAGCGACTCTGATTGCTTCAAGTATTCTTAAAGTTCAAATTCCATCGCTATTTGCTGTATATTCTGGCATATCAAAACTGACATGCACATGAGATTGTGCTGCTAAGTTATAAACTTCATCGGGTTTTACATCTGCAACGAGTTTAATCATATTCCCAGAATCCGTAGTGTCTCAATAATGTAGGAAAAACTTTTTATTCTCTTCATGCGGATCTTGAAATATATGATCTATACGATCTGTATTAATAAGTGAAGTCCTCCTTTTTACTCAGTGTATTTCATATCACTTTTCTAAAAGCAATTCAGCAAGATAAGATCAATCTTGTCATGTGATCCCTGTTATGAGTGCCTTTTTCATGAGCTCAAAACAAAAAATTAAAGACAGACGAACTAGTTATAAATGCTCAAATTCGATCTGTATGGTGATTTTGCTTTTTTAGTATATGGAGTATATAGGGAAATGCAATATGAAATTGACTAGAAAAGTATTATTTTTGATATTTATCTATGATATTTTGGAAATAAGGATTGTTTGTCTTATACATATCGCGGAAATAAATCTTTATTTGTATACTTTTAATTCGTAATGAATGTTTGAACTTGGTATAATATACGAAAAGAATCTTTCATATATTTTAGGGAATAAATTTATAAAAAAATCAGGAATCAAATTTATTGCATCTGATTTTAAAAAGGTTTCATTGGATAAAAAATGTATCCTTTGCCTTTCGACATTAAATTTTCCATTTTTTAATATGATTGAATTCTCATGATAGTGATTAAATGAGTTCAAATTAAATCCTCTAATATGAGTAATATCTCACCGTAAATTTGGAGAACTTTGGTAAGGGACAATGATTTGTATGATAGCACCATTTTTACAGATCCTAACAATCTCATCAATCATTTGCGGTAAGTTATGAATGTGCTCCATAACCATGGAACAATACACTTCATCAAAAGTATTATCTTTAAATGGATATGGAGTCTTTTCAAAATCAAAAACTTCATCAATTCATTCTCATGAGACTCCGTCGACATTAACATATCCTGGTTTAATATCAAATCAACATCATAAATTTAGTTTTGATACATTACTGTTTTCCATAATTATCTTTTTATACGTTATAAAAATTATTCTGTTATCTTATTATGTTGGCTCAAATGTACGAAAATATTAAAACTTATCAATAGAAAAGTTAAAAATCACATAGATATATGATTCAATAGATTTCTTCGACCCCTCAATCAAACTTTTCTATGATTTTGCATTTTTTATTTAAAATTTCGATCTCTTCATTATTATTAAAATAGTTTGTTAGAAATGCGAACCCTGATCAATTTTCTTTAATAAGATCTGTGAAATCTTGCTGTTTCATTCTTTGTGTGAATAGGTTTACTCCTTCTAATTTTATTAAATTATTTCACAAGGATTGTGTCTTTCATATAATATCATTCTCTGGGTGTAAATTAAAATAACTTCAAACATTTTTCTCTCGTACTCATAACATGATAGTATCTTTTGATACTTGATCAGCATAAATTTTTTGATTTCAATCGCAATTTTCAGCGCAAAACTCATACATTCTCTTTGAAATATCACTTATATGAGGTTGCTTTATTTGAAATAAATGAATTGATATTAGTCAAATATTAATTCAAAGAGAAAAGACAAAAAACAATGATTTTAATTTGTTATTTGTGGAGAATATAAACAGTAAAAAGAATATAAGCGCAGCTCAAGCTATTCAAAATACTAATTTGGTATCTAAGAATATCGGATTAAATACCGTAGATTCTAGAAGGAAAACCCTATTAAAAATATTTGATAAATAATCACTTATATTAGCGGGTAAATTATGATAATCTAATAGCGTTGTATTTAATATAATTATTATAGCTGCAACGACTATAATTCAAATTATCTCTCTTTTATTTATATATTTAGAACACAGGTATCACCGTCCAATTACAAATATTGGTAATATTGGCATCATCCATCTTGCAGGGTCTCCTCAAGATAATCACATACACATATAAAGAATCATTACTATTGACGCTATCAAGATGGTTTGATGTTTTGCGTAGTTTTTAAACAAAAAGAATAAAGAAAGTATTAAAGGTGATGCGTACATAAAAACGTGCCCTAAAAATGCAAGTTTTGTCAATAGATTTCCTCCTCACCCCGCTCAATTAAATAAATTTTTGTATATATTCAGATCTTGTGCGACAGAGCTTGGGAATAGTTTAAACATCCCATAACATACTAATCATCAAACGATTAAATATGGTACAAATAGTTTTAAAAATCTGATGACCTCTCACATTATTCACGAGAATTTCACTTTTTTACTATTTTGTACGACATATTTTGATATCAAATCAAGGAATATTATTCACATTACAATAATTCACAGTATAGGTCTAGAAGTTGTAAGTAGAGAGCACGCTAACACTGTTAATACTATACCCCTTATTGAGAAATCAGAATATTTTTTATATAAATATAACGTCAAAATAAAAAATAATGGATTTGTCGCTAAATCCTGATCAATTCACATTGTATTTCATACATAGGCGTAGAATGAAATTGTATAGAGTAGCACTGACCAATTGGCAACTTTTTTATCGTTATAAAACAGAATGGATGTTTTATAAATTAAGAAAAATGTTAAAATATTTAAAAATATATGCATCGCTTTTACTCATATTATGGTATTTCATGCTACTACCGTTCAAACTTTATACAATATTGTAGCTAATGGGAAATGTGGAATAAGGTTAAATATCTGTCATTTTATTGTTATAAATTGAAAAATTTGCAATATTTCACTGGATGTCTCATACCAAATGATATCACTAAAATTATAGATTCTAGTCGCTAAAAATCATAAAAATATTATTAAAATGGCATAATTATTCCTAATAAAATTACTTATTTTTCTCATTTTTTCTTTTCAAAAACTAAAAACATTTGTCCTCCTAATCTTATAAAATTCTGCTTAAAATACATTTTTAATCATAATTTACTTAGTTGCAACGGTAATCTATTTTTCTTAAATGATCAAGGCAAAAACTTTTTTTCGCAATGTATCATTTGGAATCAATTTGATTCAATGTAATCACATAGGCTAATATGTGTAAAAATTTTTTTATGAGTATAATCATCAAAATACTCTTTATACATATAATGAAAATTAGGTTGTATAATTACAATTTTTCAATTTTTATTAATAATTTTTTTAATTCCATCCATTAATGTTTGAATCTGTTCATCATCAAGATGCTCTAAAAAATTACTCATAAAGATACAATCAAAATAATCAGTCTTATATGTCTGTTCCCATCCGATTTTTGATAAATCTCAGACTTTAAAATTAATGTCATTATTTAAAAATTTTGTTGATCATTCCCATATGTCCGTAGCGTATTTTTCTTTTGCTGAAATGTTATTAATAAAATCACCGTATCAACAGGCCAATTCTAAAATTTTTTTATCTTTTCAAATAAAATTTTGTACATAATTACATATTATTGGCCATAGCACTTGGCGTGATTTATCCTGACTTAATCTGGTTTGGAAATAAGCATTAGAATCCATTTTAATTAGCTATTAAATGTTAAAATTTAATCAAAATTGATTTTTTCTCATACAACAACTCTCGGACGTCTCAAGGTTTTTGTATTTATGGTAAGTACATATTCTCACAAAACTCAAATAAAAAATAAGATAATTGATCACAATAAAAATATTCAAATCGTAAGTGAGGCTATTCAAATCGGATATGAATCCCGATACATAATTTTTTTAATAAATACATAACAAGCGTAGATGATACTTAATATCATAAGTATTGAACCAATTAATGTTGATAACCTCATTAATTTTTTTGTAGACGATGTAATTCATTCCATCGCAAAATCATAATTACGATAGAAATTAAAATTAGATTTTCACCTATGTGATTTTTTATGCTCATATTTTATAATGCCATAATTGTTTGAATATTCTGCGATTACTTGCTTTAAATAAGGGGACATATCGTTGATCTCATTAATCACTTCTACAAATGATTTATCATATAATCAGAATCCATTAAAATTCTTAATTTGCGACGTTTCCGATAAAATTCAAATTAAATTATAATATAATCTTCTATAAAATGATATAATTTTATTTTCTTCACTTCATATTTTTTCTCAAATAACAACATTATTTCAGGTTTCCCGTTTTTCTACAAATTTTGGCAACAGTTCTGGAGGATCTTGTAAATCTCAAAAAACTAAAAATATAGCATCACCATTACCATATTTGAAACTGGCAAATATATTTCTTGAAAATCAAAAATTAGTACTATTAAACACAGCTTTTACATGTTCTTTGTCTTGCTCGCACAATTTTCTGATTTCATCTCTCGTATTATCTTTCGAAAAATCGTCAACAAACACCACTTCAAAATTATATTTTTTTAATGAAGTAGAAAACATATCTACTACTTTATTATAGAGTTCATGGACGGAATCTCACTCATTGTAACATGGTACTATAATGCTTATTCTCTTCATAAACGATAATCATTTAAGTATAAATTATTTCTTCCAAAAAGAATAAATGTTCTTTTCAACTTCATAATCTTTGTATTTTACTTCCCTTTTTGGTTGAGTTAAAGCCCAATCAAACATCTTCTCTATAAGAATATTAATATCGGTTCCATCTTTGAAATCTAACATAGTTTTTGCCTTTGTGTGGTCTGAATATGCTATTTTGACCTCGTGCCTTGCTTCATAATGTAAGATATCTACATCAAATCACTTCTTTTTTGCTATGTTTTTTACAATATTTGCCACGTCTATAATTCTATATTCTTGATCGGCTCATAGATTAAATATTTCAGAATCTCATACTGTCATCACTTTTTCAAATGGCTCCATATAATAATAAATGTCAGAAAATGCTCTTTTTTGTTCTCCGTCTCCAAATATGGATATTTTTTCTCAATTAATGCATTGTCTAATCCAAATTCATACAACGTTTCTGTATTTATCCCAAATATTTTGATATATTCATATGATATTGTGAGGTCTAATAATTGTATATCTCAATCAAAATTGATCGTGAGCTTGTTTTATGTCTTGCTCAACAGAATATTTTGCTATTCAATATGGATCGATTGGTGCTTGCTGTTGAGATTCAACAAAAGGAGGATTTCCAAATCAATAAACAGACATAGAAGAAGTAAATATAAGTTTTTTTACATTATAATTTATACAGTTGTTTATAACGTTCACAGAACATATCAAATTATTTGTATAATTGAATCTTCTCATAAAAGGTGATAATCATTCAGCTGCATATGCTGCAAAATGGTATACGTAATCTATGTTTTCCTTTTTAAAAATTTCTTCTAATTTTTCATATTCAATCAGATTTATATCATATAATTTTACACGTTCATCCACAAAATCTCTATATCATCCAGAAAAATCATCAATCCCAATTACTTCGTATCCTCTATTTAACAGATACCTTGAGAAATTTGCTCATACTAAACCAGCGACTCAGGTAATTAAGACTTTTGTCATTATTAAATAAACAATAAATAAAACTATTTTTTTAATCAAATTCTATAAGCAAAAATCATTCATGCCATACGACATCCTAGTTTGAAGGCTTTTCGATTATCACTTGTTATTTTTGACTCTCATATCCTTTTTTTATAATTCACAGGGATTTCAACACATTTGATTCCGTTTTTTATGATAAGTAACATAAATTCTGGAGAAAAATGAGATCATCAAACTGTAAATTTATTTTCGATTTTCTTTAAAGAGTCTTTCTTAATTAATTTAAAAGAGCATCAAACGTCTGTTAAACATGGCCCGTTAAATAGCCATTCTAACCATTTAGCCACGATTACATTCCCGAGTCTCAATGATCGATTCATTTTTGCTCAATCCCATATACATTCCTTTGATGTTCTAGTTCAAAATACAGCATCAAAATCCTCCGAATATATTAGCAATTTTAAGATATCTTTTGCAACGAAGGTTCAATCGGGTTCGCAAGTCACAATTATATCTCATGATGCTTCTTTGAGTCATCTTCTGTTAGCCCAACCATATCATTGATTCTTCTCTGTAATTACAGTAGCTCAGGCTTTTTTTGCTAATTCAGCTGTATTATCTTTTGAATTATTATCTACTACTATAATTTCATCAACATATCCTGTGCTTTTAAAATCTTTTATTGCATCAAAAATATTTTCGCATTCATTATAAGCAGGGAAGACTACTGAAACTTTTTGTCAATTATACATCTCACTTTATTTAATTTTTAAAAACAAAATATTTATGCGATATAAAATTTATCAGTGCCACAAATGGAATTATTATAGCACTAGATACAATATATCGTAATCATAATTTATCAGTTAAAATATAAACTCAATATCAAGACAAAAGTCAGGTTGTTATATAAAGCGTCATAGAAATAACATATTGTCTTACTGTTAATTTGCTTTTATCTTTAAAATTCAAATATTTATTCAATAAAAAATTATTTGTAGATCAAATTATCTGCCCAATATAATATGATATGAGGTAATACAGACTCAAGAATTCGGTTAGAACATAGGTTACCCCCAAATGAATAATAGCTCATGAAAGTCAAATTGAGCAAAAAATGATGAATTGAATAAGAGATTTTTTATTTTTAATTATGAATTGATTTATCTTCATATAAAATAAAAAAACAAAAATAAATCTCAAGTTCTAGTTTTTCCTATACTCTATACAGAATATGGGGAAAAATGCAATATGAAAATACTATATTTGTTTTCTTATCACATTTAATCTTGCTTCCAATATCCAATTCCTCCTCATTTTAACACATTTACAATTCTATTCGCAGAATATCTTACTAATACCTGTCCGCATCCAATCATTTTCCCATTTTTATAGAAAATATGTGGGCAGAAATCATAATACACTTCTTTTTCTACGATATCTCCATCCAAATAGAGTTGCGTCTTTTTTGGAGTAACATTGATATATTCCTGAGCTAAATACTGTTTTCACACATTTTCATTAATCAGAGCTTCTCGCTTTTCTTGGGAGATATCAACTCAAATATAGACTCAATTTCATTCATCTTTATTTGTTGGCTTAATCACGTAGTCATTCTTATTTTGCATTATTTTTTCTTTTATCGTTTCATCTAGAATTGAGGTCTTCATAATCATTTCATTCTCAACTCATTGAAGCAGTGATTTATCTCACATGGAAGCTAAATCGGGAGTGTTGATATATTTTAATTTCGCAGATTTTAACAGTGCAATTTGATTTTCGTTTAATCTTCATGGGCTCACTGAAAAGCGAAGAACGTCAATCTTATTCCCATCGTAATATGCAAATCCCTCTTTGAAAACTATGTCATCAAACGTTCAGATTCAGACTTTATATCCTTTTGTTTTTACTTTTTCATATTCGAGGAAATGGGAATCAATGAATCCTGCGTTTTCATACATAATGAAAATATACTCTTCCGGATCAAATAGTTGTAGAAATGCGTCTAGATTTCTTTCATTTGATTGATTCAGTAGTGCAGAATAGGTATTATCGTGCATCAGCAATCAGTCCGGTCGCTTTGTATTCACTTCAACCAGTTTTAAGTCTCCATTCTGATTAAACATCGTATCAAAGCGGACAATTCCCGTAAATTCTCCTGTAAATAGGTCTGTGAATCCTGGAGCGAAAGCAGTTTTTGATATCTCTTTCGCATGCTCTTTCTTAACAAACAGCTGTTGCATGATCTGGTCTAGATTTTTACATACTTTGAGGAAATCAATGTTAAACGTCTCCAAATCTGCAGCTATTGGCAATTTTAATTCTCAATGGGTAATTGGATACGCAGGTTTTAATTCTTCTCGGAATTGTTCATAAGTTTTCATGGTTATATGGCGATATGATAAAATGGTTCTAATGCATCTTATTTAAAATGATTTCACTGAGGGATAAGGTCTCTTGCTCTTGTGTGGAGACTGAAGAAGGCTCTTCTTGTACTTCTCAAGAGGGTCTCGAGCAACGGGCAATCAGAAATGCCACTGCAAATCCTATGATAAAGCCGATTATTCCTCACAGAAACATTCTCAATGTACGCATCGTTTTAACTAAGTTTCTTTATAAAAAAGATAAAAAAGACTGACTCTTTGTTAGTGAGTTATCCCGTATCGCAGGAGATTCTCCAAATTCACGTTTGCTTGCGAAAGCCTTTTGACTTCCAGTCGCTGCTGTGCAAAATCTGTGTATCATTGTTCTGTCGCGTAAGCAATCCATCCGTCCAAAAAATCGTCTAACAATCATATTTCAGCTATTTTCTTGAGTGATTTTTGGACTTGAGTGGAGGAGATGGCGTTTTTTTCGTTTTTTGATAAGGAAGCAGGGTAAGGAATCAGCTTTTTTATCTCTTCTTGAAGATCTGGCATTTCTTGGAGCTTTTCAGTGAGTCTGATAAAAACTCCTGGTTTTCCCATTGCCATTTTGAGAAGAAACGCCGTCAGTGTCTGGTCTAATTTGCTCGTCTTCTCCTTTGATTGTGTGGTAAGTTGGAGCATTTCTTGCTCGGATAAAGGAGAAAAAGAAATCTGAATCGAACGCGAAAGAATCGTATCGAGTAGCTGGGAAGGATGCGTCGTCGTTGCGATGATAAAACGTCCAGGAAGCGGCTCTTCTGCGGTTTTTAGGAAGGCGTTCACGGCAGAAATTGACATTCTATGGATATTTTCAATCAGGACGAATTTTTGAGGAGAAAATCACGACTGTTGTAATCGAAGATTTAGCTCGCGAACTCAATAATTTGGCTGTTTGGTGCCATCTGGCAAATCAATGGTTTGATTGGAAGCAGTGATTTCTACGGGGATGGCATGCTGTTTCCCTATCTCTGATGAGTAATCTCTGAGATATAAGAGGTCGCTATAGGTAAAATTTCCTAGCATTTCCTGAATTACCTGCTGAGCATAGGAAGATTTTCCTATTCCTTCTGGTCAAACTAGCAAAAAAAACTGAGGACCGCTCCCCTTTTGGATTGTCGATTGTAGGAATGTTTTTAGTGTTTGGACAGCTTGAGTATTTCAGATCAATGTCATTGTACTGGCAAGGTTATTGTTTTGGAGGATATTTGCAAGGGTAATTTCTCGTAAAATTCCTCTTGATTTTTCTTCAAAAATATGTATAGTATAGTATTATGTCATTAGAAGTTATTATTCTCATTTTAGTAGGGATTCTCCTGCTTTTTGCCATCTTTAGAGCCTATATTAAAAGGCTGATTTTTATTCTTGTATTGCTTGTATTGGCAGTATGTATTTATGGTTTCTTTAATCCTAATGGAAAAGAGACTCTTTTGGCATTATTTTCTAGAGGAGAGACGGTTGATACTGACGTAGAGCAACATGGAAACGATGATATCGAAAAAGAGACAGCTAAGGAGAGAACTTCCCATCATGAACGCACTACTAAGCATATTTCAACTAGCACTACCTCCGATAGTGAAACTTCAGTTTCTACTTCTTCTCCTAAGGAGACCTCTCTTAGCAATACGTCTAAGAATAGTATTTCTCGCAAGAATGTAGGTCAGAGTTTTTCTTCTCTTTTCTTTGCAGATTCTGATGCGGAAATTACTGCTATTATGCAAATGATGGATATCTATATCGCGCACTCCTCTATTCCTTCAGAGCAAGATACTGATGCTCAACGTGAAGCAAAGGAAGATACTACGCAAACTTCTGCGGAAAATCACACTTCTAAGCAACAAACTACAACGAAGCAGAACACTACGAAAAAAACCACTGGTTTGACAGCTGAAGAAATCAGGTATACTCAGTGGCTTTTTGGGACTATTAGTGAGGAATTTTAATTATTCTTCTTCGTATAGAGAGTAATACGGGTCTTTTTCTGGATATTCATCGTCATCATCTAACTCTCACAAAAACAAGTCATCTTCGTCGTCATATCAAACTTCTTTGACTTCAGGCTTCTTTTTCTCTTTTTTTGCTGATTTTCCTAGAAGCTCCATCTTTTCGATTTCATCCTTGATACCTAGCATATGTTGCAATCCTGGATGATCTTTGAGCTTCACAATAACTTTTTGCTCGATTTGTCTTACTCTTTCTCTCGTTACGTTAAATTCTTTTCCTACTTGTTCGAGTGTGTATTTTGGTCCATCGATTCCGTATCTCATTTTGATGATTTTTGCTTCTCTTTCTTCGAGCATTCCTAGGATTTCGTCTAGGTTTTCTCTGAGAATATTCCTTTCAGCGAGATGATCTGGTCTAATCGTATTGTAATCCTCGATGATATCTGCCAATGTGTCTCTTCCTTCGTCTCCAATTTCGCGATCCAAAGATACCGTTCCGAAAATCACCTCTTCAAGTTTCTTAATTTTTTTGAGAGGAAATCCTAATTTATCTCAGATTTCTTTACTCGTTGGCTCTCTTCCTAATTTTTGGAAAAGAAGCTGATACGTTTTATGATAATTAGCAATTTCGTCGATCAGATGTACTGGAATCCTTACATGTTTTCCCATATCGGCAATAGCTTTTGTGATAGATTGTTTGATTCGCCGAGTAGCATAGGTTGAGAACTTGAAATCCTTGTCTGGATCGAATTTTTCGATAGCTTTAATCAGTCCAATATTTCCTTCTTGAATAAGATCTGAGAAACTAAGTCTTCCCCCGAAATAACGCTTTGCAATAGAAATTACAAGTCTCAAGTTGGCTTCAACCAGCTTTCTTTTGGCTTCTTCGTCTCCTTTTTTGATTTTTCTAGCAACTTCCTTTTCTTCGTCTGCTGTGAGTAGAGGAATGGAAGAGATTTCGTGGAAATATAGCTTAATAAAGTCTTTGTATTGGATATCGGAGACCGCATCCTGCTTTTTATCACTGTTGTAGAGCGAGATTTTCCCAATTTTGGACGTCTTTTTCATTTGTTTTACATCCTCTTCTAGTACTTCTTCGATCGTAATGATCGTGATTCCTAATTTTTCGGACAAATCGAAGAATTTTTCAAAGAATTTCATATTCCCGTCCATGTCGTCAATTTCTGAGATGATATCTTCTTCACGCACCTTCCCTTTTTCAGCTCCTAACGTGAGGAGATTTTGCAGTCCTTCGGGGAGTTCTCCGATTTCTTCTTTGTATTGCTCCCAAATTTTCTTTTTTGCTTTATCCATATGTGATGATAAAGAGAGGTAAAAAGCTGATTATTATTCGTATTTTTACTATTTTATTCAAACAAAACCTCAGATACAAGAAACTTTCGATAAAAACTTTTAAAATATTTGACAAATTACAAAATATATTTATAATATGTCTGTGTGATAGAACCTTACATCTGTTGGAAACGACAGAAAAGGACGATAAATTCGTAGGAATTTATCGTTTTTTTACTACTCTCTTGTGCGTTATTTTTTGGAGGTTTTCTTTGTAGTTTTTGGTTTTGCTTTTGCTTGTTTGGGACTATTGAAGCGTTTTAGGAGATTTGCAATTGGTTCATTTAAGAATCCTCCTATCAATAATCCACCAATTAACAACAGGAGAATTCCCCCTATCAATCCTCTGAGAAACCAGAGTCCTCGTGCAAATAATACAATACCTAGGATTGTTGTGACTTTTTCTTCTGTTTCTGCATATTCTCGTCGTCCGCCTACGTCTGCAGCAGTTTCTTTTACTTCGTCAAAAGCCTCTGTCACTTCCTGAGAAATCGTGCTTTTTTTAGTAGCCATAAATGTAGGAAAATTAAGAAATAAAGCTTTATCAACCAACGACATTGAATAACTAATTGCAGAAAATAATCAAGCTAAAATGTCTTTTTCCCTACGTTTTCACTTGACAAACTCCTTTTAATATTACTTCACGTATCCGTTTGCAAAACTTGCTCGATCCATTGCTTTTTTCCCTTCGGGTTTGAGTGCAATTTCTTTGACTGCAGGATTTAAGGTTTTCCCGGTTATTAACGGTTCTTTTTTGTGTGTCTCAAAGAGTTTTTCGTCTAAGATGAGCTTTTCAATCACTACTCTTTTCCCTTGTTGTGTGCACCATAGTTTAGGTCGTAAGAAGAAGGCACGATATTTAGCGTATATTTCCTCTAGGGGATCTATTGCTATCTCGAAAGCTCCGTCAGCTTTTTCTATCTTTTTTGTTAGGATTACCTGGTTCTCGTCCTGCTTTTCTGGAGTCATTTCTCCTTTCGCGAATTTTCGTAACGTGTCATTGAGAAATTTTGGTCACACTTTGCAGAACGCTTCTATCAGTTCTTTCACTGTCCAATGAAACTGAAGAGGAAAAGAAAGCTGATCAATAATTTCTCAGGTATCCATCCCCGCATCCATTTTCATAATAGTGAGTCAGCTTTTTGTTTCTTTATGGAGAAAGACGCTTTGCAAAGGCGATGCTCCGCGATATTTAGGCAGCAGAGAACCATGGACGTTTATTGCTCAGAATTTCGGCATTTCTAGGATCTTTTGAGGAAGAATTTTTCCGTAGGCAATCACTATAAACATATCTGCCTGCTTGGATTGCAACCGTTCGTAAAATGCTTTTCCTTCCTCGGATTTCTCTGGATTGATGGAAGTAGGAGTTTGAATGTCTTGTGTTAGGTCTGATTCGTTGGTTTGGAAGTATGCTTTAGCGGTGGTTTTAACGATGTTTTCTTGGATTTGTAGTCCCCTTCCCACAGGTTTATCGGGTTGCGTTACTACGCCTACGATTTCAAATCTCTTATCTTGAGCTATTTCTTCAAAAAATGGGATTCCAATGGGAGCTGACGAAAAGAATATTACGCGATACTTGCTTGGATCATAGGTTTTCATCTTTTTGGGGGTACAGGATAAAACTCTTTTGAGGATTTTTGGAACGCTGTGTACAAATCCGTATCTTTGGAGGCATTGTAAAGCGTATTCGGAGCAATGTGGTTCGTGAGCACAGATTTTTCCTTTAAATAGCGGACTAAATCGTCCTTGGTCTGGCGAGAGGGTCTTTTGGTATCCTTTTATCAAAGCTCTATTCAAAAGACTTGCTTGACGATCCAGCCAACACAAAAACTTACGAATGCTACTCCTAAACTGATGCAGGTCATCTGGAGAAACCTTTTTTTGAACGGATGTCATTGCGTCACCGAACTATAAAAGTTAAAAAGAGCAATAATGCTGATTGCTATCACGAGCGTGACTCCCAAAGCTACGTACACATTAGTACACAAGAAATAAGGTACTAATAGTAAAATTACTGTCGAAATATAGGCGATTCCTGTGACGCAGCTGGCTTTTTTGGGATTTACTCTTGGTAATTTCTCTGTCAATGTAGAGAGATATTCGCTTCCTGCCATAGACATTGCTGCTGCGATTCCTGTGATCAGACCGCTAAATGCCACCATTTGTGCGTTTTGGAATCCAAACGTAAATCCTGCTAATGCTCCTGTCAGTTCTACGAGTGCATCATTCAATCCTAGCACAATAGATCCCAAATAATGTAACGAGGTCTCGTCTAGCATTCCTAGCAACTTTTTTTCGTGGATTTTCTCGTCTTTTGCGATTTCTCAGGCTTCAGGGATAACAGCTTTAATCTTTTCATGTTGTAAGATTACTCTCGCTTCTCTCGTTTCCATCAGCTTAAGTCCGAAGGTATATCCGAAAATCTTTACGATTCGTGTGTATCTTCGTACGAACGTACGATCGACGTGTACACTCTGTTTGCTGTATTTTTTTCGTATTTGAGCATGTTTTAATTCATCCTCTGCTATTTGCAGTAACGTAGCTTTGTCTTCAGCTTTTTTTGTCTTTTTTGCTAAATATTTATAGACTGTCGCTTTGCTGATTTCGTCTTTTTGGGCATTGAGAAGCAACACTTTGATTTCATCGGTTATTCCTTGTGTTTTTGATTGATTGTCCATGAACCATAACAGAAAATAAAAAACTGTATGTTAATCTAGAGATATGCCTTTAGATTTCAAGTACAGTATTTTTACGACATTATACCCTGTATTATATAACATTTTTCTCCAAAAGTCAAGAGGAAAATTTTGGCTTATTTCTTGCTTTTTCTCCCCATATTTCTATATTCTTTGTTGAAAAGTTTTATTTTTCTCCTTAATAAATGAAAAAATTACTCTTATTCGGGGTCTGTAGTGGTATTTTTTTGTGAGGTGTTGCGGGAGCTTTATTCACGAAAGAAGAATTTCAGTTTGCTCAGGATATGGGAATTCTTTCGGAATGACTCGAGTTTTCTACCGCTTCTCAAACACGAACCAAGGAAACCGTTGCGAGACGAGAAGCTCCTCAAATTTTAATGAATTTTGCTTCGTATCTTGGGATTTCTCTTCCTTCTTCTGATGATGCGTGTAGCTTTTCGGATATTGGGACGCGTTCGGTCTCTAGCGCAGTAGCTCAGCAGATTAAAACGGCTTGTCGTATGGAAATCTTTAAAGGTACGTATGGAAGATTTTATCCTAATGCGTATTTTACCAATTCAGAAGCTATTACTGCTGTGATTCGCGTGTTAGATGGTGTCCAGAAGGAGAGTACCGCAGTACATTGGTCTGAACCATATTACAGACTTGCAAAACAACGTGGTTTACTACAAAATAGTGTTCTACTTGGAAAATTTGCTCCAATCACGAGATGAAATCTGCTTTCTCTTCTTCTTTTGACTTCAGAAGAATATGATGCGACAGCGACTTCTTCTACCTCAAAAACTCCTTGTCCTGCAGATATTGAAGCTCTTAAACAGACTGCTAGGATCGTGTATACATGAGCCCAATTGGCAGATGCGCTCGCTACTTTGGATAAAAAGTGTGTAACCAAGTAATGCGTTGATTTTATTTCAGATTTTTATTACTGTTGTATTATGTCTATCCTTCTTATTGTCATTGGAATCGTAATGTTTATGATTCTTATCCTTCTGCATGAATTTGGTCATTTCCGAGCTGCAAAAAAGACCGGTGTAAAAGTTAATGAGTTCTGAATTGGTCTTCCTCCGAGAATTTGTACGTTATGGACTGATAAATCTGGTACAAAATATACCCTTAATGCTATTCCGCTTTGAGGTTTCTGTGCTTTAGAAGGAGAAGATCCTTCCAAACCTGAAACTTTTTCTGCGAAAGATAGCTTTATTTCAGCTTCACTTTGGAAAAAAATTATCATTGTTTTGTGAGGTGTTAGTATGAATATTCTTACGGCTTGGGTGTTTTTTACGATTTTATTTGTTCACGGAGTTCAACCGCTAGGAATTAGTTCTGATGAGACCTCTGAAAGTTATCTGATTTCTTCTCAAACTTTTTTGAAGCAAGAAGGATTTTTATCAGGAAGCCTCTCGTCTGGAATTCTTATTACTGAAGTTTTCCCAGATTCGCTCGCTGAATCTTATGACCTTCAGCCAGATATGGTAGTTTATCGTCTCAATGATCAGGAAGTAGATATCGCTAATTTTGCTACTTTAGTCTCTGATATGTCCAATCAGACCTTCGATTTGGATCTTTGAGATGAGATAAGAAGTATTACTTGCCCTGAAACTTGTAAACTTTGAGTTGCAATAGCTTCGAATGCTGATGTAGAAATCGTAGATATAAAATTCTGACTTTGAAAGGCGATGCTTGCTGGATTGCATGAAATCTGAGCTGAACGAACGCTCACTTTGAAAGCATTTGGTAGTCTTGGACGTGGATTATTCTCGTTTAATAAAGATAAAATGGCAGATGCTTTCAATATGCTTGCTTGACCTGTTGGAGCGGTAAAAATGGGAGAATTGTTTTATCAGGCTTGAGGATGGATTGCTTATCTTGCGTTTGCAGGTATTATTTCGTTAGCATTGGCTATTTTTAATCTTCTTCCTATTCCCGCGTTGGATGGAGGAAGAGGAATTTGAGTGATTATTCAGAGAATTTTTTCCATTAAGCCTGAGAAATATTTTAAGTGAGAAGCGATTGTTAATACGGTCGTTTTCTATTTATTGATGGCTTTGGGGCTTGTAATCATTGTTAAGGATTTAGTCGTCTTTTGGCAACTTCCTCTCCCTTTTCTCGGAGGGTAAGTTTCCATTGACTTTTATCTCGTTATCTTTATGTATTAGTCGTGTTGATTTGTTAATTCTTCTGCGTTCAATGTGCCTTCTTGAAATTTAATATTTTATTTTTACTGATGAAACCTACAACATCGTCTCTTCCCTCTCTTAGCAAGTCTCTTATTATTCTTGCTTTGGGGGTTGCTTTAGCCTCGGTTTTCGCTTGGATTGTGTATGACGGAAGCCGGATGGAAACTAGTGTTCTTTCGCTTCAAGAAAAGGCCAGAATGCGCGATTTACATCGAGATGCAGCTTACAAAAAAGTCGATCATACCTTGGAAGTCTTTATTTCTGAATCATTACAGTCGTCTGATCAGCTTTTTATTTCTCTTTTGCATAATCCTACTGAGTTAATCTTGGAGACTTGAGCGATTACTTCTCCTTATCAATGGGAAATTATTAAGACGACGCCGACTCAACTTTTATTGAAAGTTACCGGATTTCAGGTTGGCGATCTTGATGAAGGGATTGTGATTGTTCCGTATCAGTGAGATGATGAAGAGTTGACCTTGGAATTTGTCTCTCCTAAGGAGCAATGAGGTGATGGTGTAGCGGTAGGAAAGCTTTAATTATGTATATTCTGCAAATTTTACTTAATTTCTTTCAAAATAATGAAAAAAAGCTGATTAATTTTCCTCTTTGGATTGATGATTGCTGGATGTGTTTCACTGATTATCGGTTGAACCTCCATCGCTCAAACTCCGACAGAGACCTTTGAGGTTATTGTGAGTCCTTCTTCTTTTCAGATCAATGAGTCGGTCGACGTGACCATCACGGCAAAGAAGAATGGGCAAGTGAATACTGCCTACACAGGAATGGTGTACTTAACTATCAAGGATTGAGAAAATGAGTTAGCTCCTAGTGAACGCGTTCTCCCAACTCACTGACGATATCAATTCCTTCCTAGTGATTTATGAACTAAAACGTTTTCAAAGGGAGTTACTGTAAAAAAAGTTGGAAATTTCACGTTTTTTGTTTCTAATTTTGAGCAAACTATTGTTGGATCTGCGCCTATTTCATTGGTGTGAGAAACCTCTTTTCCCTCCAGCAAATCTGTAACGATTCTCTCTCCTGCTCCCTATGGAAGAGAAGAAAAATCAACAGTTACCTTAATCGCTACTGCACCTGATCTCCCTAATGGATATGCCTCTGTGTATCTCAATTGACGCGTTGTTGGAAATGCTATTGTAGATCAGGATGGTACTATTCAATATACTCTTTCTAATCTGTTATCTTGAGAAAATACCGTTTTTATTGTTGTTACGGATGCTACTGATCAGGAAGTGGGAAGATCTGAAGAGGTTGTTTTTGTATACGATGCAGAGCAAGGCGAACTTTTTAAAACTATTACCATAACACCTCAAGAAGATATTAGACTCGGTGATCAGATTACTTTTGAGGTAGAAACAGCTGATTCTATAACTGATGTCTCTCTTGTATTAAGTAATGGACAACCTGCTGTTCCTATGACTAAAAAGGCTGGTAGAGATGGAGAATTTACCAAGCAGCTTATGATGATTTCTACGGGGACTATTACTGTAGATCTCATCCTTTCTATTGGTAATCAAACCTTTAGCCAGACAGGAGTTGCTTCTCTTGTTGTTGGAGACGAGACTTTAATTTCTGACGTACAAATGCTTGCTCTTGATCTTCAAAAACTTTCTATGAAATGGGAAGTTTCTGGTATTCCTACTTCATGATTTCAAATCAAATATGGGGAGGATAAAATGAATTTAACTCAATCTGTTACTATCGCTCAAACTGGACTTATTTTCAGCGGATTAGATACTACGAAAGATTGGTTTTTCCAAATTGTGCCTATTTATGGTCCATTAACAGGTGTTCAAGAGCCAATACTTGGAGTAAGTACGGGAACTGTTTCGTTTTCTTTGTGAGATCAGCCTCATGGAACGCCTAGTCAATTATTTTGGTATCAGCCTGGTGTTTCGTCTGGGGATATCCTAAGTTTTAGTGGAGAATTACCATCTGATATTATTATCCTTGATTCCTCTAGTCGTGGAGCTTCCTTTTGTGTCATTCAATGAATTAGAGTGACTACTAAGAAAGAAGGAGATAAACATTATCTTGTTCGAGATGCTGTAGAAAATGCTAAGTTTTACACTATTTATACTTCAGATACTGATGACCCAACGACGAAGAGAAAATTATTAGATACGACTGAAACTCAATATGAATATCCTTTCGACTATAACGCAAAAGAAGATATTTATGCTTATTTTCGAGTGGAAGCGACCTGTGATGATGGACAAACATTGGATCTTGCCGGAGCTACGAAAGCACATGTTGGACCTGTAGAAGATGTTTTGCTTTTGGTGTTCGTTTCTTTGCTGATTTATGGAGGAATTAAGTTGTATAGATACAGTGAATAATGATTTCTATGAACAAGTAATCAGCCTTATATAATAAAAATTATTTTAATTTCTCTATAAACGTCAATGTCTCAGTTTTTAAAAAAATATAAGGAAAAACAACTTTCATCATTCTCTGCTCAATATCAGCAGAAACACGCTCATTCTCCCCTTCCAGTTTCTCTTTTCTCACTACCGACTTCTCAAACCTTACATTCTGGGAATATGCATGCCTTGATGTGGCACCAGTTCCTGTCTAAATGGGATACTCAGAATCCTGCTGACATTGCTTTTTTGTGGTCTACTAAGGAGCTTTTAGCAAGATATCAAGCATGGGAATTTTTTCTTGAGAGAAAGCAGTCGTTTTTGGATATCAAGGATGAAAAACTTCAAAAATATCTTCAATCAAAGTCTCTTAAAAGGACCAAAGCGAATCAAAAAATTATCGAAACCTACATAGGAAGTCAGATTTCTCCTACTGATTCCTGTGGATCACGTTTCTTTTCTTGCGATACTCCTTTTCAAAACTATTTACAGCAGGTGTATGCTGATCTTCAGAAACGTGGGAAACTCAAAAACCAGCGACAAATTTCTTATTATTCTGTCGATCTTCAAACGGTTGTCCCTCGTAAAGATGTTCTGTGGAAGAAGCAAAAAAAGCCTTGTTATACTCTTACTTACTTTGTAGATACGAAAAATTATAGTCTTCATGTCCCTGTTTTAGAGCCGGATTTTATTTTTTGAGATGTTGCATTACTAGTACATCCTAAAGATAAAAGATATAAAAAGCTGATTGGTAAAAAGGTGCTTATTCCTCTTGTTAATAGAAAGATTCCTATCATTGGGGATGAAAGCGTGAATACTACAAAAGACAATGGTATTAAAAGAGTTACCCCCTGTGAAGATCAGGAGAGCATTCTGCTGGCTCAGAAATATCATCTTCCTTTAGATCATTTTGTTGTAGATGAAAAAGGAAATTATACGTCGTATGCAGGTGAGTTTTTTGAAGGAAAATCTCGTGAGGAATTTTCTAAGAATATTATTCAGACCTTAGAAGATTTTAGGAATCGAGTCCCTACTCAAGAGCTTCCTGAAGTTGAGGTTGAAGTTCCTTACTGCCGTTATTGATCATTACCTCTTACCCCTTGTCTCAAGGAGGATCTTCTTATTGATGTGGAAGAAGAAAAAAAATGGCTCCAAGAAGCAATAGAAAACGGAGAGCTCTTCCATGAAGTAAAGGACGAACTCCTCAAAGCATTTGACGATATTGATATGAATTATCATGAAAAAGTTTCAGATTTTTATCTTCCTTTTTTGATTTCTCAAGGGATAGCTGTTAGTTCTACTTGTATTTGCGAAGAAGGGAAATTTGCTGATTTTTTGAAGCATGTCTTAATTCAAAAACTTGTGTTAGGAACTCCGGTATATCAGCATCTTCTCTGTTATCCTACAGCTTACAATGAGAAATGAGAGAGAATCTCGTATACAACTCTGCATAATACAGATATTTTCGAGGCGATTGATCAATTTGGTATGGATGCTACTATCCTATCTACACTCGTGCAGAAAAATCAGGATTTCTCTTCCTTGTGGATGTATAAGAGGTTTTTAAATCAGTTATGGAATGGTGTGAGATATTTTTATCAACAGAAACCTGAGGTATATACTCGAGCATCTGCCTGTAAAACAGTAGAAAAAGAAGGTAGAGAAAGTGATCAATGGATTCTTTATGAAATGGCTGGGGTGTTTGAAAGATATCACGCGATTAAAGATCCACAACTTATGCTTGCTTTTTTCCCTGAGCTTCAGTTAACTATTCAGAAAAAGGTTCTTTCTCGATATTTAGAAGTACAAAAAATTCAGCAAAATCCAGCGTGATCTGCTACGTTATTTTTGGTCTTTTCTCTGATTTTTGATCTTTTAGAGCCATTGATTCCTACGTATATTCAGGCCTTACGTTTCCTCTCAAGGATAGACGCCCCTGCAGGTACGCTTTCAGAAAAACTTCTTAAAAAATCCGCTCCAGAAGTGCTTATTTATGATATTTTTGATCATCTTACCACCTTTAAGCATAGTTTGGAAATTCCTAAGCATCAGGCTATCAATCTTATCTTCAAGGCCGATAAATACTCCTTGGAAATTGCAGAAAAATATCAAGACGTCCTTAAAAATCTTTTGCACATTGAAGAAATTCAGGAGCAAAGAATGCATGAAAATCATCCTGAAGACTATTTTATCACTGAATTTTCTACTATTACTTTAGGGATTCAGACGATAAAACCTCCTAAAGATGCTTCAAAATGACCTAAAGTTGATACCTCCGCTACCTTGCTCGCCGATTTAGAGGATGAATATCAAAAACTCCTAGAATCTAGGGAAGTTATGAAAATGGTTATCCTCAATGCAATTAATGCATGACTCGGAGATACTCCTGGAATTCAAGCAAAAAGACAAGAACTTGAAGCTTTAGAAAACCGTATTGATCGTTGCTATGAAAAGCTTTCCTTACACCGTAGTTTACACTCGTAATCGCAACGCTTACGTGAAGATTCAAGAGGATGGAACTCTGCTTTTTTCGGTCCCTCAAAGGTATCGCTATCATCAAAAGGAACTCAATGTCCTTCTTGATCAGCTTTTTGAGATTGGTGAAAAACTTTATCAACGCCATAGTTTGCGTCCAAAACTAGATAAACGAGATGAACAGTGAGTTTTGCTTTTTGGAGAAAAAGTGGCATGGGATACTCTCTCCTTTGAATATGCTCTTTTACAGCAGGAGAATTGAAGGTCGTTACTAGAAAAAAGATTAAAAGCTGAATTATATGAATATGCTACCATACGGATTGAGACATTCACCCAGCAATTAGGGGTTACTTATGAAAAATTATCGATCAGAAAAGCAAAATCTAGGCGAGGTTCTTGCTGAAGCGATGGAAGAATTATGCTTAATTTAGCGCTTGTTCACCTTCCAACCAAATATATTCAGTATGTTATTGCTCATGAAGTTGCTCATTTGATTCATCAGCATCATCAAAAAGATTTTTGGGATCTTGTTGCCCAATTGTATCCAGGGTATTCCCCTGTTAGGAAAGCATTGAAAAAAATGAGATTAGAATAATTACTGAATCCAATATAAGTACAAATTCTCTTTATTCAGCATTTTTGCTGCTTCACAAACCTGATCAAATGTTACTTTTTCAATATCTGCTAATTGTTGTTCAAGCGTCTTAATTTCCCCGTAATGGAGGTATTGAGAGCCTAGGAAATTTACCATTTGATCTGAAGTTTCAATTCCCATTTGTAAATTACCTGCGATGCATGTTTTCGCATTATGAAATTCTTCCTCAGTGATATTTCCATTGGCAATATCTGCGATTTCTGCATAAATTTTTTCGACTCCAAAATCAAAACGTGCCTTATCGATTCCTGCACGGATATAAAAATCTCCATATTCTGGCGCAGACTCGTGACGCGCTCTAATATAGTAGCATAATCCTTGTTTTTCTCTGATATTTTGAAACAACCTAGAAGACATATTTCCTCAAAGGATCGTCGTCATCACGCGAGCTGCATGTCTACGATCATCTCTTCCATTTACTCCAGTAGCTGAAATAATCAGATGATTTTGCTCCGTTTTTTTCTC